>JAAUZW010000023.1 GCA_014804385.1 Lachnospiraceae bacterium
CATTTGCCATAGCCTAAGTCCAGTACCTCGTAGACCCGTCTGTTTTCTTCCATGATGGTGTCTTTTCCCACTACGCCGATATCGGCTGCGCCGTACTCCACATAGGTGGGCACATCCGGTGATTTTGCAAGGAAGAAACGCAGTTTATGCTCCTCGTTCACAAAGATCAGCTTGCGGGAGTTTTTATCCTTCATCTCCTCACAGGTGATGCCTATCTTCTCAAATAATTCCATGGTTTTATTGGCAAGACGACCCTTTCCCAGGGCAAATGTCAAATATCTTTCTTCGCTCATGTTTTCCTTCCGTTCTGAAGCGTGGGGCTTCCTTTATTTTCCGCCGACAGGCAGTAACGACACAGCTTTGCCCTCGGAACGCATCTTGCGCGCTTCTGCAAGTTTCTCCGCAAAGTCTGTATCCGTATAATACAGATTGGTGCAGGATCCCGGGCCGGCGATGGCCACACCCTGCCTGTTCATGGCAGACAACAGATCATCCACCAAAATGACAAAACCAATGGCAGGGGCCTTCTTGCCGAAGTGCGCAAGCAGATTGTCATAACGGCCGCCTTTTACGATGGCGTCGCCCACACCGTAGGTATATCCCTTGAAGATGATGCCCGTGTAATAATTATACTTACTGAGCATCCCCAGGTCAAAGGAAACGTATTTTTCCACGCCGTAATCCGTAAGCACCCGGTAAAGGTGTTCCAGCCGCTCTATGGCCGCCAGAGAACGTTCGTTGGAGACCGCTTTTTTTGCCTCCTGCAAAATATCCACGGAACCGAAGAGCTCGCTCACCTTTAAAAGTGCTTCCTTATCCTGAGCAGGCGCATGGATGCTGTCTAAAAGCTCCTCCGCCCCGAAGTAATTTTTGCCGGAGATAAATTCCCGAAGCTCCAGTTCAGTATCCTCGTCCAGTCCGGCCTGCGCACAGATGCCCTTGAAAAATTCCAGATTACCTATACTGATCTGAAATTCAGACAGGCCGGCATGGGACAATGCCTCGATCGTCATGGCAATCATCTCCGCATCCGCATAGACGGAAGGGTCGCCGATCAGTTCCGCGCCCATCTGGGTCGATTCTTTCAGTTTTCCCTGCAGATTGGAGGTGTTGGAAAAGGTGTTGCCCTGATACCAGAGTCGGATCGGCACGTCCTCATCCATGAAATATTTCGCCGCNCAGCGGGCGATGGAGGGGGTAAAGTCNGGNCGNAGGANCAGCGTATTGCCCTCTTTATCAAAAAACTTATAGAGTTCTTTAGAAGGTGTGGTGCCCACCTCCTTGGAAAAAACGTCGAAAAACTCAAAGGTAGGGGTCTGAATATCCCGATAGCCGTACCCTCTGATCTTCTCNGAGAGAAGCCCCTCCACGATGGTCTTCCTCTCCTTTTCATCTCCGTAGATGTCCCGGACGCCTTCCGGGGTATGTACCAGTTTCCTGCTCATATTCTATTCTTGTACTCCTTTTCTCTATTGCAAAATACATTCTGTTTCTTTAATTATAAATGCTTTAGTGAATTAAAGTGCTAATTCGTTATCATAGTAGCGCAACAAATATATGTAGTATATCGAAAAATATGGGGATTGTCAATTATTTATTATAAAAATTCGTATAGAAGCTGTGTATAACTGCTCCCCCGGAAAATACTCCTTTTCTTTCCCGTGTTCCTAAAACCGTTGTTTTCATAAAAATGCCTTGCTTTTAAGTTGTTTTCTAACACCCATAATTGAATTCTTCCTGTTCCAAATACAGACTTTAAGTATGCTACCGCCTGCTTACCGTACCCTTTATTCCTATAATGATCCAGTATGTAGAAACTTGANATTTCACAATCTTTAGGTGTTATATCTATCACTTTAAGAATTCCAATAGCTTTCTTATCCTCATACATTAAATAATAGGCANCGNTTTTATTTTTATATGCCTCTAAAAACTCCTGTTTCCTTTTATCCGGGGTGTCTGCATTTAAATATTCCTTCGGAAACACATCCGTATAAGCCTGTTTCCATGCTGTNGAATGAACAAATCCCACTACTTCTGCATCATCGATGTCTGCCTTTGAGATTTTAACAATTCCGCNATTAAAAACTCCCTGATTTTTCATGCTAACTTTCCTGATTTCGCTTTCCATAATTTCAAATCTATAGGAAGAATGCCCGTACTTCTCACACTATTCCACCCTGTCATCCAGATCTTTTTGCAGCATATCCAGATAAGGCACCAGAACACCATGCTTTTTCGGAAGCACATATTCCGGATTCAGCTCATCGTAACGGAAGCTCTTTCTGCCGCCCTCCTGCGCCCGATCCCAGAAAAATCGCAGCATCTCGTAGGGCAGATAATAGAAAGTGTCCTTGTGGGTGTAGTAGATCAGAAAAAAGGCGACACCCTTCTGCTTTTCAAACNGCTCCATAAAGTTTACCTGATGCGCATGGATGTTTTGCAGGGAAAAAGTGTCCACCGCGCATTCCTTGGCATCGAAACAGACAGGAATCCCCTGCACTACGCCGATATAATCGACTGTGCTCTTCTGGTCAAAGTAGGCCAGCGTGATGTGTCGGCTCTCCTTGTCGATATTGATGGGCGTAATGGGGGTAGGCACCTTTTGGATCAGCGCCAGTCCGTGCTCCTGGTATTTTTCATTGGTTCTGTTGATCAGGTCCTCCAGTGTTGAACCGCGCAGGCCGCGGGAGTTCCAGGTTGCCATAGTCACTGCCTCTCTTCGATCGTCGCTTGGCAGCGGCGATCCAGAGAATGCTCTGCATTCTCCTTAAATGTTTTACTCTGTCGCAATTTCAAATGGTCATATCGGCTGCCTGTGCAAAGACAGGCGGCATTTCAGCCGAAAAGCTCCGTTCACTGATATCTGCAAAGGGTGCTTCCAATTGGGGGAATTCTACCCGGCAGGCGTGTAAAAGCTGGGTTTCGATTCGGCATGCCTTTTTATAGCGGTCATTCCATGCCTTGTCACCATATTTATAATCCCCCAGCAGAGGATGCCCGATAGATGCCAGATGGGCTCTGATCTGATGGGGCTTTCCCGTGATCAACTCCACCTCAAGAAGCGTCTTATCCGCCTCCTGCTTCAGAGGTTGATATCTTGTCTTAATATAAGAAGCCGTCTGCTCCTTGACGGGAGGATCTTTCCGGATCGTCACCTTATTGTGAACTTCATCCTTCGTAAGATATCCCTCAATCGTCTGTGGCGTTTCCACACGCCCCTTCACATAGAGCCTATAATACTTATGAAGTGTCCGCTCTTTCAAAAGATCCCCAAGAAGCTGGGCGCCCCGGACAGATTTGGCACATAAGACGATACCGCTGGTGTTGCGGTCCAGCCTGTTGCAGGCGGACGGTTTATAGGCGGCAGGTGAATCCTCCGACAGTTCTCCTTTGGAAAACAGGTAACCGGCAAGCCATTCGTTCAAGGAAAGGTCTGTTTCACCGGCCTTCTGCGTTAACAGCCCGGCAGGTTTGTCAACCAGCAGGATATGTTCATTTTCATAGAGGATTGGCAGATCCCCATAGCGTTCGTAGGCCNGCCGCCATAGAAGGCTCTCTTTCGCGTCGTGAGTTTTTGACGGCTCCTTGCCCATAAACTTATGCAGTGTTTCCTCTGCAAAGAACAGCTTTACCTGATCTCCGGAAGCCAATATTTCTCCTCCCTGNGCCTTTCGGTCGTTTAANGTAATGTTCTTTTTGCGAAGCATCTTGTGNAGGAAGCCNGNNCCTGCCTCCGGCAGNAATTTATATAAGTAACGGTCCAGCCTTTGCCCGGCCTCCCGCTCGGTGATTTTCTGTTGATACATGTTATTTACCTCTAGAGGGAAACATTATACAGAAGCTGTAGAATANCTTCTCTGTCCTTATGTTCATCCACATCCATATCCGACAATCGACTCAGTCGGTCAATATACTTATCCTCCTGAGAAAAGATATTAACCGTCACACCTTTGATGCCCTCCTGCACAAGGAGCTGTTCCAGGTGCTTTTCCGCCNCCCGGCAGTCACAGCCGGGATTTTCCGTGATGCCGCAGAGAATACCACCCTTCAGGGCCATATGGCTNATGGGATAATTTTTCTGGTAGGAGGTAAAGTACAGATCATAGAGGGTATCCAGTTTGTTATCATAGTCCTTCAGAGTCTGGTACAGCCCTTCACTGCAGCCCTTTGCTATCAGAAAGATAATGCAGTTGACTGCGCTCTTGCAGGCNGGCAGACACNNNAGGATCGCNACTATCGTNAGGAGNTTTTTGTTGCTGCCNGTTCTCACCANNCCGATCACATAGAGCCCTATNGAGAGCAAAAAGAAAAGCACTGTTCTGAGTGCCGTGTAGAGTTTTCGATTTTGTAAATAGCCATAGCTGCCTTTCGGCGTTAATAATTTTTTCATGAGTTTTCTTGTTTCCTAATATTAATATTCTGTTTTACCATATACAGTATAGCTTTTTCACGGGGAAAATACAAGCATTCTTCATATCAATGTCCCTGATTTCGGAAATGTTTTTCTGATACTTTGTGATAGAATATCTCCAGAAAGAGCTTCTGCAGAAAGTACTTTTCAAACAATATTTAAGGAAACTTACAATAAAAAAGGCGGGAAATATGGTTTTGGATAATCTTGACAGAGTACAGCTTACACTTGACTATATGGAACAAAATCTGAAGACAGAAATACAGGTAAAAGAGTTGAGCAGAATAGCAGGTTATTCTGAAGCTTATTACAGCGAACTTTTCAAAAAAGTAACCGGTATATCCATGGGACAGTATCTGACACGAAGAAAGCTAGCTCATGCCATCTGTGAAATTGCAGCAGGCAGAAGGATGCTGGAAACTGCGCTAGAATATGGCTTTGATACTTATGCCGGTTTCTACAAGGCTTTCTGCCGGGAATACGGATGCAGTCCGGCCGTTTACCTAAAAGACCATAATCCTGTCAGACCCTATAGAATCAATTTAAATCAGGAGGAGAAAATAATGTTATCAAAGAAAGCAATCAGAGGAATTCTGGCACATTGGGAAATGGAACAGGAAACTGTCGGTGAAATTTATTATGAAGGGAGTGGCAGAAGCAGCGAAAATGATTTTCAGGTTGGAGAAGAATATGTACTGAAGACTTCTGCCCTGCCCGGAGGATTGAAACGTCATATCGAAATTTCTCAAGCGTTAAAGGCGTCAGATATTCATGTTTCTGAGCCGGTTCCAGCGAAAGATGGGGAGCTGATTGTGCATGGTGGGGAAGTATATTGTATTCTGTGCCGCAGAATTAAAGGGAGCCATCTGGATTCCAGAAAGCTGTTTGCCCAGGGAGATGAGGAAACGGCATACCGTTTCGGCGAAATAATAGGAAAGCTTCATTTAGCCCTGAGCAGACTGGACCAGGATATCTGCCAGGAGAATCATCTGTACGATTCTGTTCGCACTCATGCATTTCAGGAGATACGGAAAAAAGCAGGATTACGATTACCGACTTCTCTTGAGAAAGAGTATTTCGGAGAACTTTATAAGCAGCTGCCGAAACAGGTGATTCATCGGAATATGAATTTGAGCTATATTTTCGTGGAAAATGGGAGTATGATCGGGGTTACGGATTTTGAACTTTCGGAATATGGCATCCGCCTGTTCGACCCCTGTTATGCGGCCACGGGAATTCTGTCTGAAAATTTTACAGACCGGAAGGAATGTATTTCCAGATGGCTGCCACTGTACAGGAAGATTCTCAAAGGATATGATGATGTAGTTCATCTGACAGAGGAGGAGCGAAAGGCCATTCCTTATGTAGTATTTTCTATTCAGCTAATCTGTACGGCATACTTTTCCGGGAAAGAAAAGTATGAGGATCTGGCTGAAATCAATGAGCGCATGCTTATGAGACTGATAGAGCATAAGGAGGAGCTTTGTTTTGACTTCTGAATAAGATCAAAACTCTCTTTCTTTACAAAAATCTGCATTTTCTTTTTTGAGAAAATGCAGATTTTAACCATTCCAGCACTATTACTCTCCTTTTAATCTAAGATCGGCAAATTATTCAGACAGGGCGGTAAATGCATCATATGATGATCTGTCATAGGAGTTAAAATCATACCTCCCCGCGTCAATCTTCCCCAAAACACTAATAACCAGACAGAACGGAAATCTGTAGTCACTCCGCCTTCTTCCAATATTCTCATCACCCATTCTTCTGGCACCATAGATTGTATCTGTTCCAGTGTTAAATTTTCTAATATACAGCGAGTGTTTTTTCCTACTGTAATCATATAATCACGAAGCGCAAGGATATTTATCCCTTTTCCAAACGCTACTGCTTCATCAAATTCCAGCGCATTTCCAGTGTCTGTAATGGAAGCACCGATTTTTCTTTGCCATTCTGCATTGAAAATCTGGTTTTGATTTACCATTAATATATTGCTTACCAAATCTTCAATACGATATGTATGCCAAAATTGCCAACACATAGGAACTTTTCTCGTTCCCGCATAATGCAAATCAACATCATAGTCTTCTCTTGGTACAATTGCGTTCTGATTTCCCAATAGCATATACTCCAGAACATAATCTGCAATCGTCTTTTCGGTTCTTCCGGATATTTCAGCGGGATGTACCATAGCATGAACTTCCAATGTTAATCTTCTTATTTTTTCTATGTCTGTTTCCCTTAAAGACCTTTTTAATTCATCATATTTTTCTCTAATCGGTGTAAATAATTCTTCTTTTTTCATATAATATGATTCCTTTCGTGTTTCATTCTTCTTGAACCTTATTCTGAAAAGATAAATATTTCCTCAATTGGCACTTCCACGACTCTGGATATATCTATTGCTAATTTCAATGAGGGATTGTATTGTGCCTTTTCCAGCCGCATGATCGTTTCTCTGCGGACACCTACTAAATCTGCCAACTGCTCCTGTGTCAATTCTTTTAACAGACGATANTTTTTCAATCTACATTCGAACTCTGCCATATCTATGATTCCTTCATATCATCTTCNCTGTAGTATTCGTTTTTATCGACATATTTCCTGATAATATGTTCCTCACTACTGTATGCATCGTGGTCATAACGATATAACAGATACTCGCTGAGAAAAATGGCAAGNGCAATTGATAATGNAATCAGGATGTATACNACAGTAAACANATATTCTATGCTCCAAAAACTCTCNCCTACAAGGATTAAGAATAAAGCAAATATGATNACNGCAAATGCAACTTTGAATGCCATAAGCTGTGCTTTATTTTTATTTTCCNGANACCTCTCATCCATTAANGTATCAGACATTTTACCCTCATANAAAAATCCAAAAAANCCGAAAAAAACAAANCGGAACCAACCACCACCTATAAATCCAAGAAAACCAAAAAATCCAAGAAATCCCAGTTTAGGGTTGAGTCTGCGGGTTCTGTTTGTTTTGAGAATATTCTTCTTTTGCTGAATACTTGTTTTTCCNAGACAAGCCAACAAATAGTATCCATACCCTATTGTCAGCANGATCGAACAGATTATAGGAATATCTTTCGGNCTGAACTGATATGTCTCTAAATCTGTNGGCACTATAAGACGNGATTCATTGTACNTCACGGAATACCAAATNGAAGCAGCCAAAAGGATCATACANATGATCCCCGGTATAANTATTTCCTTTNTTTTATTCCTTTTCATNATATTTATCCCCCTATAAAAGTGATATATTTGTCTCGTATTGAATGATACAAATATATCACTTCTGTAGTTGGATGTCAATATAAATATATCNATTTGNACNCTCTATTCACAACAAAATGTCCCCCGCTGTTTTCTGTGCAATAAGCGTATCCATACAATGTTTATGCGGGATGCCACCGCTATTGCAGTCAAAGATTTCCTCCCTGCAGGTATGAAACAGCCAGTCATGATAATAGCCGAATAGTTCTCCTGACTTCCATGGGTGTCTTTTTTCTTCATCCCTTGTACTGTCCGGAGCACGGTTTATAAAAGGTTTTTGTACAAATACATTCAGGGCGTTGATACCGATATCCGTGGTATGTGCTTTCAGACTATCACAAAGCTCTTTACGGGTATTCTCTGGTATAAAATGAAGCACGCCGCTGCTGAATATAATGTCATACTCTGTGTCAGGGCGATAATCAAATAGATCCGCCTTAAAAAACCGAACCTCAACTTTATTGTGATCAGCAAGTTTTTTTGCTTTTTCAATTCCTTGTTCGGATATATCAAGTGCAGTCACATCATAGCCACATTTGGCGAAAAAGACCGCATCCTTTCCTTCACCGCAGCCAATATCCAGCACGCGATAGGGTTTGACTGGCGGAAGAATTTTCATGATATCATAACAGATACGATTTGGTGTAAGTCCCCAGTAATACTCTTCCGTATTGTAGCGTTTATCATAATCCGTCACAACACTTTCATATCCAAGCAGTGCATCCACTGTTGTATGAAGTGCTGCCGCTAATTTTGGGAGCATTTCTATATCGGGATATGCAGAATTGTTTTCCCATTTTGAGACTGCCTGAAATGATATGTTGAGAGACTTGGCAAGCTGATTCTGTGTTAATCCCAGTTCTTTGCGCCTTTTACAAATGACTTCCCCTGTTTTTAGATTATCCATGCTTATGATTCTCCTTCGCTCATAAATTGAATACTGCCTTGTATTATCCTTATCTTAGTATAAGGAAACAGGTATCTCAATAACGCAATAAGAGAATGCGACACACTAATTCACCTGATAGTTGAATCAATAGTGTCTCACAGAACCTTATAACACCACACATCTATCAAAATAACAATGGAACATCACCATACAAAACGATTCTTAAAATACCTATTATAACAAGATGTGCAGGATAATAGATATAGAAAAGCCATTTTCCCCATTTTGCGGTTCCTCTCTCTCCATTGTACTGTTTTAACAGCGGATAGACCAATATAACAAATAGCTGTAGAATACCATAAACTTTGTTTACAAAGAAAAAGGATATGACTGCATACAAGGTCACCCATAGCATCATACTCAACATCTGTTTTTTGAGGTTTCCTCTGTTTTTATACATTCCCATAACTGCCAAAACAGCAATACAGCTCCAATCAGCAGGGAAAGCGCTCCATATCAGGATAAATATAATGATATTTTTTATAAAATCATTCATATGGAGTTCTGCATCTTGTAACCACAGCACTAACACAGAAATAAATAACGGGTACATGACGCTTGTTTGATTAAAAATTCCGCTACGAAACGGTATCATATTGATACCGAATGCAAAACAATATGCGAAGTGAGATATGACTGCAAATAGGAATAACCGCAATATATATTTTTTTATATTGCGTGTGTAATAATATCCCTCACAAATAAAAAACCACATAATCGGCGCGGTTAATCGACCGATAATATGCAAAAAAATACAAACGGAATTTACTGGAAATCCAGGATAAATTAAATCTGCAATGTGATCGATCGTCATTGCTATGATAGCGATCATTTTGAGATGGTTTGCATTTAGTTTTTGCTTCATAATGGTCTCCACAAATCAATCTTTTCGCTTTCAAAACTCAAACTATTTTTAACTTTTGAAAGTCATTATATTTTCATTTCTGATAGAATCTTATAACAGGCTCAGATTTGTTATGCCCTGTGTCGTCATATACAAAAGCTTCATGGGCAGACCACAGACAGAAACCTTTTTCCCACGGCTGCAGTCGTCGATGGCTTTCTTCACCACGCGGGCAGGCTCAACTATAGTCAATTTTTTAAGAAGATTTAATTCAGAAACATCCCCGTAGGCGCGGTCGAGGAANGGCGTATCCACCGGCCCGGGACATACGGTGGTCACCTGAACNCCNCGTTCTTTTAACTCCTGTGTCAGCGCCCGGCTAAAGGAGTAGACGTATGCTTTGGAAGCTGCATAGACTGCAAAGTTTTTCTGCGGTACAAAGGCGGCGCCGGAGGCAATCTGAAGCAGTCTGCTCCCCTTTTTCAGATAAGGCAGGCAGATGGAAGTCATACGGGTGAGCGCCAGAATATTCACTTGCAGCATGGACTCGATTTCCGTCCGGCTCTGCTCGGGAAAGGGTTTGTAGCTTCCTGTNCCNGCACANTTGACAAGCACCGTGATCCNTGGNTTTTGNATCATGAGCACTTCCTCAAACTGNCGCAGTTCTTTTTCCTCGGACAGGTCGATGGCAATGGCCCNGGCNTTGTGNNGNAGGCTNTCNGCCAGNTCNTTAAGAGCNGCTNTNTTGCGGCCAAGGAGCCANATNTCATTTGTGTGNCCNANGCTTNTGTCCAGNTGNTTTGCAAATTCTTTTCCGAGGCCGGAGGAGGCCCCTGTGATAATGGCAATGTTCATGTGNTGCTCTCCTTTTCTGCGGTTGAGGCGTTTGTTTTCGATGTATAGGTTTCTGTTATTATTTTTGTTTTTTCCGATGCACGTTGCGGATGGTCTTTTTCTTCGGCGGCTTGTCTGCNCCGGTGGCTTTTCGAGNCTGTTTTGTACTTTGCACCGTTTTCTGTTTCTGCCTGCCGCTCTTTGCTTTATCCTTGTCATCCGTTAGGGTATTATGTGAAAAACCGCTTTCTCCCCGTTTNGGCCGAATCAGACATTTTTTATCATACCCGATCAGATCCTCTCTGCCTGCCTTAACCAGCGCTTCCCGCACCAGCTCNTANTTGGCGGGATTGCGGTACTGGATCAGCGCCCGCTGCATGGCCTTNTCGTGGGGATTTTTACAGACATANACCGAACTGCCGTCCCGTGGATCAACGCCGGTATAATACATCACTGTTGATAGCGTGGAGGGGGTTGGATAAAAATCCTGCACTTGCTCCGGCATATAGCCCAGATCCCGCAGATACTCCGCCAATTCCACGGCCTCCTTCAGGGTGGAACCCGGATGAGAAGACATCAAATAAGGCACCAGAAACTGCTTTTTACCAAGAGCGTCGTTTAACTTTGTATATTTTTTCACAAACCGCTCATAAACGGCGTTCTCCGGCTTCCCCATCCGGGAGAGAACCTTGTCACAGATGTGCTCCGGCGCTACTTTAAGCTGCCCGCTCACATGGTGCTCCACCAGCTCTCTAAAAAAGGTGTCATCCGGATCCGCCAGCAGATAATCAAAGCGGATGCCTGAGCGGATAAAGACCTTTTTGACTCCGGGAAGTGCCCGCAGACTGCGAAGCAGTTTGAGATAATCGCTGTGATCTGCCCTGAGATTCGGACAGGGCTTCGGGAACAGGCATTGTCTGTCTTTGCAGACGCCCTTAGTCAGCTGTTTTTCACAGGAAGGGATGCGAAAATTCGCGGTGGGGCCGCCCACATCGTGGATATACCCCTTAAAATCAGGATCCTGCACGATCTGCTCGGCCTCTCGCAGCAGGGATTCGTGACTGCGTACCTGCAACGTCCGGCCTTGATGGAAAGTCAGTGCACAGAAGCTGCAGCCGCCGAAGCACCCTCGGTTGCTGATCAGGGAAAATTTGATTTCCGCTATGGCAGGTACACCTCCCTCTTTCTCGTAGGAAGGGTGATAGGTGCGCATGTAGGGCAGATCATAGATATCGTCCATTTGCGTCGTAGACAGGGGCGGCTGGGGTGGGTTCTGCACCACAAACACGCCGTTCGGATAGGGCTCGATCAGGGTTTTGCCGGTAAAGGGATCCGTATTCTCATACTGGATCAGAAAGCTCCTGGCATATTCTTTAGGCGCTTCCTTCATGGTATCGTAGGCGGGAAGCATCTCACCCTGATAGATGCCTTCTATGTCTTTTGTCCTGTAAACTGTTCCCGGCACAAAGGTGATATCTTTGACGGCAATGCCTCCGGCCAGGGCATCCGCGATTTCCACGATAGAGAGCTCGCCCATGCCGTAGGAGATCAGATCTGCCTGACTGTCCAGTAAGATGGAGCGTTTCAGGCTGTCGGACCAGTAATCATAGTGTGCCATCCGCCGCAGGCTTGCTTCAATGCCGCCGATGATAATGGGTACGTCCTTATAAACCCGGCGGATCAGATTGCCGTAGACTACAGTGGCGTGATCGGGCCGTCTGCCCATTACACCGCCGGGGGTGTAGGCATCTGTGGGACGACGTTTGCCGGAGACATAATAGTGATTTACCATGGAGTCCATATTGCCGCCGCTGACTAAAAATCCCAGCCGGGGTTTGCCAAGAACGGTAATACCGCTCTCCTTCTTCCAATCAGGCTGGGAAATGATGCCCACGCTGTAGCCATGAGATTCCAGCACCCGGCTGATGATGGCATGGCCGAAAGAGGGATGATCCACATAAGCGTCCCCGATCACATAGATAAAATCAAGCTGCTCTATGCCCTGTTTTTCCATATCCTCTCTACATACCGGTAAAAATCCCATGCCGTCTCCTTCCGAGTTCGCGAAGCGAATCTCGCACCCCCGCGAAGCTCAATTTTTTATAGCAGATCCATTTCCATAAATTCTGTAAAATCCTGAATATAATAGTCGGCNATCNGNCGTTTCTCNTCATCCTGATAAAGGGAATATTTATCGTAGATGGCGCATACCTGCATCCCTGCCGCAAGCCCCGCCTGAATGCCGGGCACAATATCCTCGACCACCATGCAGTCCACAGGATCGACCTGNAGGGCTTTTGCCACAGCCAGATAGATGTCCGGCGCGGGTTTTCCCTTTGCCACCTCACTGTTTGTCATAATACAGTCAAAACAGGAATCAATCCTGTGTGCCTTTAATACGGTCTCTGCCAGTTCTCTGGAATTGCTGGTGGCAATCCCCATCTTGATATCGTGGATTTTACAGTATTGTATAAGAGCCGATGCTCCCGCCTTCAGGGGTACCTCGTGGGCGTATTTATCCCGCGCCATATTAGTCCAGTCCGCCTTGATCNGTTCCACACTGTCGGGNAGTTTGAAACGCTCTTTAAAGTACTCTGCTGTCTCCGAAAAGCTCATGCCTTCNATGCACTGCTGTAACTGCTCCGGCAGGGGTATGTGGAAACGTCCCAGATATTCTATGTCGATGGCTCTCCAGATCCACATGGAATCGATCAGGGAACCGTCCATATCAAAGAGTATTGCTTTTATCATCTTATCTCTCGTACCTTTCTGCTTTTTCTTTCTGTTTCCTGTCATGGGACCACACTTTTTCAGAATATATATGTAGCGGAATATCTGACAAGGAGTCCTTATGTCGCGTTGGTATCAAAAAATCGTTGTCTGGTATGGGCATTTTCGGGAAATCNTGTATACTGCTCTCGGAATCTATCTGATCGTACTGCTTTTACGCTATCCGGTATTGTCTCTGCAATATGCAGCCACGGGCTTGCAGCTCTGGTTTCAGAAGATGATTCCCACTCTCCTGCCCTTTATGATCCTTTCCGGGATTCTGATCGCCATGAATCTGACGGAAAGGTTTGTGAAGGTGCTGCATCCCCTCTTACATACCGTTTATCACGTCTCGCCAAATGGTTCCTATACCCTGTTTATGGGCTTTTTGTGCGGATTTCCCATGGGTGCCCGGATCGTTGGGCAGCTGCGGGAGCAGGGCAAACTGTCACGGAAAGAAGGAAACCTCCTGCTTGCCTTTTGCAATAACATCGGGCCGATCTACTTTTTAAGCTATGTTGTACCCACACTCTCTATTGAGAAACCGCTTATCTCCTTTTCCATCATGTACGGGGTCCCTCTGCTGTACGGTATTCTTGTGATGCGACTGTTCTCCCGGTCATCCTCTTTGATAACAGAGAAACAGGAGATGTCAAAAAACACCGCACCGGCAAATGGTCTGCTTACTGCCATTGACACTGCCATCCAATCCGGCCTGATCGGCATCGGTAAGCTTGGAGGGTACATGGTGTTTTTTAATCTGTTAAATATTATGTTTGTGCCTTTTCGCCATCTGCCGACGGGTCTGTTAGCTTGTTATCAGCTGCTTTTGGAGATTACAAGCGGAATTGACCAATATGGTCATCTATATCCCTATGCCGTACTGATTTTGCTGCCCTTCGGCGGTTTTTCCTGTATCGCCCAGACCTACAGCATGATCCGGCATACCGATCTGTCTATCCGCGCTTATCTGTTTCATAAGCTGGCGCAGACAGGGCTGACAGCACTGTGTTATATTATGATCCGCCCTTTTTAAAAATCGAGCGCCCGATAGGCAATAAGCTTACCGCCGTCGCCTTCTGCGGCGTTTTTTCCCGCCTCGTAAAATAAGGACCACGGAGAGCGCCATACCGATCACCAGAAGGGCGCAGACAAGACTGACAGTCAGGAAATAGCTGACAGAGGGCAGATTTTTCTTTTCTTCCTCAGGCTCCCGGCGGATTTCCACATAATTTTTCTGGGCATCAGAAGCTTCCCGCTCTTTTCTTTTTGCTTCCTCCTCCGCTTTGGCCGCAGCCTCCAGTTCCTCCGCTCTGGCAAGCTCTTCCGCCAGCTCCTCCTCTGTCTTGTAATCCATGGAGGGAAGTGAGAGCAGATTGCTTTCGGTATAGAGATCATAACCGTTGTATCCCCGCACTACGATCTTCGGTACAATATGGGGCGGCACCTGCATGGTGAAGGTGATGGTATCTATAGATTTATCTCCCCATGCAAGTCTGGGGAAATAGGTTTCACCTCCGTCGTAGCTGTAATCATAATAAAGCATGCCGCTGTCATAATCTGCGGCGGAGAGCTCTATGGTGACCTGGCCGGTTTCCATCTCCTGCTCTTTCACTTCGATCATGCAGATATCCGGTTCCGTGCTGTCAGGCCGCATGACCCCTGTGGGCACAGCCACCTCCGGCACCCGGTAATCAATGTAATCTACGCCCAGAACATCCGATTTCAGGCGGAAATACCTGGCGGCGGATTCCGCGTCTAACCGTCCGAAGGTCTCCCACTGTTCCCTGCCTTCACAGAAGGGGCGGTCGTTGGCGTGATCCATATGGCAGTGTTCAATGAGAACACAGGTAAGCTCCTGCTCTCTGGCATGCCGTATAATGCCGTAATAGTCAAGGCCGTCTTTGTTGAGTCTTGTCTTGATTCCCCGGGAATATAGGCCCAGATCCTCAAGCGCCTCCATCTCTATGGATGCGAAAGAAGTGCCTTCGCTATAATAGCGATCAAAGGCAGATACCCAGCATTCTGCCCCAAACAAAGTGTTGTGATCCGCGGAAAGATTGTAGTGGAGACAGAATAGAAAATCAGCATCCACGCTTTTGGCAAATGCAACCCGATCCTCCAGAGACAGTTTCGTGTCTCCCGTTCTGGTGAGATACACTTTCACATTCTCATATTTTTCCAGTTCCTTCTTCATGACCTGTGCCGTGATCAGGGTCATATCCTTCTCCACAAAGGAATCGTACATGCCCCCCTCTTCCTCGCCGCCGTGGCCGGGATCGATAACGATGACAATAGGCTGCTGTGCTGCCGGCTGTTCCGGATCGTCCGACATGCCTTCCGGCTGGGGTGTCACCTCCCAACTTACATCGTCGCCGGGAGTCAGATCAGCATACACCTGCAGCGCATCCGGGCTGCAAAAACACAGACCAAAAAACAGAGGCCCCAGGACAAAAAACAATATTCTATTATATAGGCTGTTCTGCCGCCTGTCTCTCATGGTACTCCTGCTTTCAAAAATCGAGTGCCAGCGCACTCGATTTGGGTTTCTACACTGTGGCATTTTCTGGAATGAAAGAAGAATAAGCCGGCTTCCTTGGAAACCGGCTCCTAATTACGCAGTGATTTTTGGAACACAGACTGCCGAGTCTGCAATGACTACATCAGATCCAACCCCTGATTCGATGCTGAGTCTCCTTCACCCTCGGCTTCCTTCAGCATTTTTTCTACCTCCACCGGGCGAAGCTCCGCGCGGTTCGCTTTCACGATCTCGTTATAGCCGCTTATCGTGTTAAAAAAGCTCTCGTAATGCTCCGTAGACGCTGCAAGCGTTGCTGTCATAGCATTTTCCAGATTGGCAAGCATCTCATCGAGATATTGCATGGCGGATGTTCTGACCCCGTTTGCCTCCATAGTGGCATTGTTGAGAATCTCCTGCGCCTGCGTGGTAGCCATACGCACCACTTCATTGGCCTGGGCATAGGCCTGCTGCATGATCTCATGCTCATTGATCAGCTCCGTGGTCTGCACAGTAGCGTCCTTGATCAAAGCCTCCGCCTTGGAGCGGGCATCGCTTAAAATGGCCTCTTTATTGGAGATGATCTTCTGATAGCGTTTGATTTCATCCGGCGTTTTCATACGAAGCTCCCGTAAGAGTTCGTCAATCTCCTCTTTATTCACAAGGATATTGGTTTTGGATAAAGGCTGAAACTTGCAGCCGTCAATGTAATCCTCGATCTCATCAATCAGTTGTTCAATTCTACTGCTCATGCTTGCTCCTACCTCTTATATCCATATTTTTCATAGATCATCCGTCCCACAAAATCAGGCACACATTCTGAGATATCGCCGTTGAAGCTGGCTATTTCCTTGACCGTGCTGGAACTTAAATATGCGTATTCGAGACTGGTCGTCAAAAATACTGTATCCAGTTTGCCGTCGGAGAATTTACGATTGGTCTGGGCAATCTGTAATTCGTACTCGAAATCCGTGATCGCCCGCAAGCCTCGGATCGCCACATGAATGTCTTTCGATGCGGCATAATCGATCAACAGACCGCTGAAAGAGTCCACTGTCACATTGGGCAGATCTTTAGTCGCTTCCTCTAACATTTTAACACGTTCTTCCACAGAAAACAATGGAGTCTTTGTTTTATTGTTCAACACACTCACAGTAAGTTCATCAAATATTTCAGCGGCACGTCTGATGATATCCAGATGGCCATAGGTCACCGGATCAAAACTTCCCGGATAGATCGCTGCCCTCATAGAGATTCCTCACATTTTCAGTCGACAAAAAATATCATAACAAAACTTATGATATCATATTAAAACACTTTGGCAAAAAAGTCTTTATTTTTTTGTATTTTTTATGGAAAAAATTGCGTTTAATCACTTTTTTCGACAAAAAAGATGTCGATTCGTCTTATATCGCTTCTCCTTCTCCAGAGAAAAGCCCAGTTCCTCCAGATAGGAAAGATCCGTCTGTAAAGAAGTTTCAATCACAAGAAGCGTATTTTCCGTGACCCATGGAAGCTCTCGCAAAGCCGCCAGCACCCTCGCTTCATGCCCACAGTCATAGGGTGGATCCATAAAAATAATATCCGCTTCNCGCTCATGGATTCCGGAAAGAGCAGAAAGGACGTCTGTCTTTAAAAGGGTGGCCTGATCAGCCAGATGGGTAGAACGCAGATTTTCCAGAATACAGGCCTGCGCCTTCTTTTCATGCTCCACAAAGTAGGCGTGCTTCGCGCCGCGGCTTAAAGCCTCGATGCCGATCCCGCCGCTCCCGCTGAAAAGATCCACAAACACTGCATCACACAGATAGGGCTGCAGCATATTAAACAAAGTTTCCTTGATCCGGTCCGTAGTAGGTCTGGTGTCCGTTCCCTCAGGGGTCTTTAAACGCAGACTTCTCGCTTTTCCTGCTATGACTCTCATGATAACACTCCCTTTCTGCTTCGATCATCATTGCCGGAATTTGTTTAGGAAAGCCGTATTTTTACACCTTTGCTGTCGCGGTGTCCGAGCTTGATCTTATTCAATTCCACTTTTTTATCCCCGTATTCGATAGACTGCTCCACCGCATTTTGTGAATAATAGACCGCCTCNATCTCATCCGTTGCGGAAAGCTTCATCCCCCGTACGCCGATGGCGCCCTTCTTTTTCTCCGGAATCTCCTCCACGGCAAAGCGCAGGAAATACCCGTTTTTGGACTGTAAAATGATATTACGCTGCTCTTTGTAGGCCACTACGTTTACCACCTCGTCACCCTCCTGCAGCTTGGTCGCCGCCACAGTGCGCTTTGCCACATCGAACTCGCCGCCATCCACCACCTTCAGCATGGCTTGTTTTGTGGCAAAGATCACCCGGTAGAGATTTAAGTCGCTCTGGCTGGCGGCATAGACTACCGTCTCCTTGGAGGAGTCAAAGTTACTTACATTGTCAATGGGTACTCCTTTATCCCGGAACTTCCCGAAAGGCAGATCCATGGCTTTCACCGTATGGAGCTGTCCATTATTCGTAAAGAGACAGATCTTGCCGGTATTTTTACAGACAAAGGCAAAACGGTTCTCCGCATCAGCCGCCTCTTTATTGCGCTCGTAGGTGGCGGTGTCGATGGTCTTTGCGTAGCCGAAGCGGTCCATCAAAAAGACGATGTCCATCTCNTCCACCTTTTTCTCCACATAGACAGCCTCCTCGGCGTTTGTGATCTGGGTTCTTCTTTTACGCTTGTATTTTTCTTTGATCTCATCCAGTTCGTTGATGATCACCTGCGCCATGGAATCCCGGCGGGCTAAGATATCCTCATAGCGNTAAATGTTAGCCAGAGTATCCTCATGTTCGTTNATGAGGGCCTCGATCTCCAGCCCGATAAGTTTATAGAGACGCATATCTAAAATGGCGTTGGCCTGCTTCTCGCTGAACATAAGCTGAGCCGCCATCACCTTGGATTCCTTGGATTTGAATTTGATNCCGTCGATCTTACCCTCCACCAGACAGGCTTTCGCCATGGCACGNTCCTTGGAGCCTCGAAGNATCTCGATGATCAGGTCAATCACATTACACGCCTTGATCAGGCCCTCCTGAATCTCCTTGCGCTCCAGCTCCTTCTCCAGAAGGTTACGGTATTTGCGGGCCGCCACCTCATANTGGAAGTTTACGCTCTCCCTGATGATCTGTTTTAAACCCATGGTCTCCGGCCGGCCATCGCTGATCGCCAGCATGTTGACGCCAAAAGTATCCTCNAGCCGGGTCTTTTTATAGAGCAGGTTCTTAAAGTTCTCTATGTCCGCATCCTTTCGCAGCTCAATGACGATGCGGATGCCCTCCTTGGAGGACTGGTTAGTGATATCTACAATATCCTGGGTCTTTTTGGTCTCCGCAAGGGCCGCCACATCCATTAGAAATTTCCCAATGTTGGCGCCGATCATAGTGTAGGGAATCTCGGTGATGACAAGATTGGTCTTACCGCCCTTTGCCTTTTCCACCTCCACCTTGCCCCGCAGCTTGATCTTTCCCGCACCGGTCTCATAGATCTCCAGCAGGTCATCCTGATTGATGACGATGCCGCCTGTGGGGAAATCCGGCCCCTTCACATAGCGCATNAGCTCTCTTGTGGTAATGTTCTCGTCCTGCATGTAGGCTTTGGTCGCATCGATCACCTCCGCCAGATTGTGGGGCGGGATGTTGGTCGCCATACCTACCGCGATACCTTCGGAGCCGTTGATCAGGAGATTCGGGATCTTCACGGGCAGAACATCCGGCTCCCGCTCCGTCTCATCAAAATTGGGGATAAAATCCACCACATCTTTATCCAGATCAGCGAGAAAAGCCTCCTGCGTGATCTGTTCCAGGCGTGCCTCCGTATAACGCATGGCCGCTGCGCCGTCCCCTTCAATGTTGCCGAAATTACCGTGACCGTCGATCAGAGGCAGTCCTTTTTTGAAATCCTGGGTCATGACCACCAGCGCCTCGTAGATGGAACTGTCGCCGTGGGGATGGTATTTACCCATGGTATCACCTACGATACGGGCCGATTTTCGGTAGGGCCTGTCGTAACGGATCCCAAGCTCATACATATCGTAGAGTGTTCGCCTCTGCACCGGCTTTAAGCCGTCTCTGGCATCCGGAAGCGCCCTGGCGATGATAACGCTCATGGCATAATCTATGAAGGATTTCTGCATCACTTCGGAATATTCCGTTTTTATGATTCTGTCGTTCATAATTCATCTAACCTTTTCATTATTTTATAGAAGAATCGCATCTGCGATTCTTCAGTACAAGATTAGAAATTCTTGNAACTGCGTCCAATGGCGCAGTTCCTTTAGAATTTCTTCTTGTACAGTTATATATCCAGCTCCGCATCCTGCGCATACTTGTAGATAAACTCTTTACGCGGCGGAACCTCCGTGCCCATCAGAAGCTCTGTTACCTCCGAAGCCATACGCGCATCCTCTATCTCGACCAATTTTAATAATCTGGCATCCGGATCCAGTGTTGTCTCCCAGAGCTGATCCGCATCCATCTCGCCAAGGCCCTTATATCTTTGCAGCGTAAAAGGACCCTTATGTTTCTTCCGATACCGTTCGAGGGCTTTATCATCATAGAGATATTCTTCCGCTCCCTTGGAGGGCATTGCCTTGTAAAGCGGCGGCATGGCAATATACACATGTCCTTCATAAATAAGTTCCGGCATAAACCGATAAAACAGCGTCAAAAGAAGATTGGAAATATGAGCGCCGTCCACATCCGCATCCGCCATAATGATNATCTTGTCATAGCGCAGCTTCGTGATGTCAAAATCGTTGCCATAGCCTTCCGAGAAACCGCATCCGAAAGCGTTGATCATGGTCTTGATCTCAGCGTTTGCCAGCACCTTGTCGATGCTCGCCTTCTCCACATTTAAAATCTTACCGCGGATCGGCAGGATCGCCTGATACATGCGATTTCTCGCCATCTTTGCGCTGCCGCCTGCGGAATCGCCCTCCACGATGAAAATTTCGCACTTGGAGGCATCTTTGGACTCGCAGTTTGCTAACTTCCCGTTAGAGTCAAAGGAAAACTTTTGCTTGGTCAGAAGATTGGTTTTTGCCTTCTCTTCTGTCTTTCTGATTTTAGCGGCCTTTTCCGCACAGCCGATGATATTTTTCAGTGTCTCTAAATTTCGGTCGAAAAANCGGACGATTTCATCACCGGTCACCTTGCTCACGACCTTCGCTGCGTCCTGGTTGTCCAGNTTGGTCTTGGTCTGTCCTTCAAAGCGGGGATCCGGATGCTTGATGGAGATCACGGCCGTCATACCGTTTCTCACATCCGCTCCCGTGAAGTTCACGTCCTTCTCCTTCAGGATATTTAACCCTCTGGCATAGGTGTTGATCACGTTGGTAAACATGGTCTTAAAGCCGGTCAGATGAGTGCCGCCCTCGGCATTATAGATATTGTTACAAAAGCCCAGCACATTTTCGTGAAATTCATTCACATACTGCAGGGCGCATTCCACAGTGATGCCCTCGGCTTCTCCCTTAAAGTAAATTACTTCATGGACAGCCTCTTTGGTCTTATTCATGTCTTTGATAAAGCCCACGATCCCTTCCGGCTCATGGTACTCAATATGTTCTGTCTCAGNTCCNCGCTTATCCTCATAGATNATAGTAAGCTCAGGNTTNAGATANGCGGTCTCGTGAAGACGGCTCTTAATGTCGTCCTCNTTAAAACGGGTCTTGTCAAAGATCGTATCNTCCGGCAGGAAATTGACAGTAGTGCCGGATTCTCTGGTCTTANCGATCACGGGAAGAAGCCCATCCTTTAATTCCATGGTGGGAATCCCCCGCTCATAGTGATCCTCATAGACCTGNCCGCCGGTCTTTACGGTCACATGAAGATAAGCGGAAAGCGCATTGACCACCGAGGAACCCACACCGTGGAGACCGCCGCTGGTCTTGTAAGCATCGTTGTCAAATTTACCGCCTGCATGCAGGGTGGTAAAGACCAGCCGCTCCGCACTAATACCCTTCTCATGCATCCCTACGGGAATGCCTCGGCCGTTGTCCGACACAGTGGCGGAGCCGTCCGCTTCCAGGGTCACCCGTATCGTGGTACAAAATCCGGCCAGATGTTCATCCACCGCATTATCCATGATCTCGTAGATCAGATGATTTAATCCCTTGGTGGATACACTGCCGATATACATACCGGGACGNACCCGGACAGCCTCCAGGCCTTCCAGGACTGTGATGCTGGAGGCATCATATGTGTTAGAATCTGTTTTTGCCATTTTTGTTTAACCTCACATAAACTCGCAGTGCAGTTCGCCCTATGCATCCATTCGAGAAAATGTTTCGGTGAGCAAGCTCCCCTCTCATTTTCCCGAATGAATGCGCACTGCTCATCGCTATATCATATCATATATATTGTATTTTTGCAAAGGAAAAATACAATATACTGTAGTATGGATGCGCTATTCCCCCACCTCATACAGATATTCACGACTCTGTTTTCCCACTCGTTTTAAAATATCCATATAATACAACATAGGTACTGCTTCCGCTGCCAGTTCACGCCGGATCCCGGCAGCCTTGGCAAACTCCTTTATGGTGAAGGGTTCCTCAATCTCTATGGGAACAAACTGCATAAAATCCTCACGTCTGTCAACTCGGACTTCGTCAAAGAGATCGATAGGCATCCTGTCATAGCGCGTGGACCCCCGCTTTTTATTCCGGCTCCATCCGTTTAGCATCCGATACTCATCTATATCGATGAGCGGAAAGATGAAGGATAGATTGGGATCCTTCAGAAAAGCCTTGATCTTATATAACTCAGCGAAGGCGTGGTAGGCATTGCCTGTCACCGGGGATTTATGTTTCGGAGAAAGCTCCCCGCTCTCCTCGTCCATCCAGATGAGCCATTTAAAATGTGGTATGGGATACACCACCGTGACCGGATACAGGGGTAGAAAGGCCGTCAGCTTGGGGCGCAGCTTCCCGAAATTACCGTTCTGGATCTCTATGATGTGTCCCTCTCTGTATATATCTGCGATATAGCCCTCCACGGGCACCTCATGGTAATCCTCATTGGGTTCATAATAGAGCTTCATGACTGCGTGAACGGTTTTTTCCTGTAGGGTGCCGAAGCCGTGGGGATCGTTCTGCTTTAACAGTACTTTTAGTTTTGCGCTTTCAAATGCGTTTTTATCCATAACGCAAGTATACCATATATAGCGGTATCGAACAAGTGTTTTCACTAAATGCGATATAGTCATTTACAAATAAATTCTTTAGGTGTATACTATAGTAGATATATTATTGATAAAAATTTTGTTTTATATTGGATAATTATGAGAAAATGGAAAACCCGCCTGAAAAAAGGTGTCAACAACATAAAAAAAGTTCTTGGCGGTAAAATGCANATGACAACCCGTCAGAAATATCATGCCCTGATCGGCTCCATCATGCCCGTGCATGTGCTTTTACTTGTCGTTTTCTGTGTTTTTCATGTCACGCCTATGTTTATCTTTAATATTTTCAGTGTGATCACCTACCTCTTCTGCTTCTGGCTGATGCGGGGGGAACGTGAGCATTATCTGACGATTTTTTTCATCGCTTATATCGAAATTATTTTACATTCCTTTGCTGCCTCGATCTGCATTGGCTGGGAGTTTGGGTTTGCCCAGTATATCATCGCCATTGTTCCGGTCGGCTTTTATATCTGTTATACGCTTGAGCTCAAACGCTATAAGTTTACCATTGCCACCCTGTCGGCAGTTTTTTCGGCGGTCGCCTTTCTGTGCTGCAAATTCCTGTCTTTTTTTGGTGANCCTGTCGTTGTTTTAGATAACATCGTTTTAGAGCTTGTACTCTATGTATTCAATTCGCTCTGCGCTTTCACCTTTTTGATTTTATTTTCCCTGATCTTCATTTTTGAGATCAAACTATCCAGCAATCAGCTAAAGCACCAGAACGCGATTCTGGAGAAACTGGCCAGCACGGATCCTCTGACAGGACTCTATAACCGCCGGAGCATGGATATATTTCTCTCTCANGCGGTGGAGACCGAATCCAATTTTGCGTTGATCATGTGCGATATTGATGATTTTAAGAAAGTAAACGATACNTATGGACATGATTTGGGAGACGTGGTTTTGAAGGGCGTTGCGAGTATCACTGCCGAACANGTGAAGGATCAGGGGTATGTCTGNCGCTGGGGCGGAGAAGAAATTCTGATTCTGCTTAACAATGCTTCGGAGGAAAACTCCTTCCGCATCGCAGAAAACATCCGCAGAAATGTGGCAAACCAAATGTTCGACCTGAGTGAAAAGTGGGTTCACTGTTCTCTAACCCTCGGTATCGCGTTCCACCATAGTAACGAGACTGTGGAGGATACGATCACACGAGCTGATTACAAGCTNTACCGCGGTAAGAGAAGTGGTAAAAATGTGGTTATCATGTAAAAAATCGAGCGCCCGCGCGCTCGATTAAGAGAATGCTGCGCATTCTCCTTCGAGGTTTTACACTGTCGCTTTTTTCTATAATTTTCTTACATTCCTGTCGCCGTGCAGGATCCGCTCTCTGTCCGAGGCATTGATCTGCCGAAGCTGCCCGCTTTTGTCATAATAAGTTAATAACGTGGAATTTTTGGCTACGGATCGTTTCCCATCGTCAGTTAGCAGGCTGATCACCTGATCCAGATTCCCGGATCGAAGATGTTTCCGGATTCTGGCATCCCGTTCAGCCTGCATTTCTTTGTCTGATTCTTCTGTAGAGACAGCTTCCGGCTCCTGTTTTTGGATNGCTTCCGGTGTGATTCCCTTGAGGGCATAGTATTCCTCGGTGTACCGCTCCGCTTCCTCCGGCGTCACATCCTCTGATATGATCTCCGGTGATTCATCATTCCAAACGTGATAGATGAAATCTTTCACAGCTTGCCAGACTGAAAGAACCGTCTGCCACAGAGAGCCTTTGCTATCAGAAGCAGTTGTCNGGGAAGCCGCCTTTTCTGCTGACTCCCCTTCTGCCTTTCCGGTGCCGGACAGTTCTAACTTGACGCCGGAACGTTTGATCTCAACGCCCGGTTTCTCATGTAGTTTTTTATCCTCGCCCTTCTCTTCCTTTTTGGGAGAAGAAGCCTGCTCCTTCTGATGCTCCAGACTGAACTTTTCCTGACTTTCAGCATTCCCGGCAGGTTTTAATTGACTACTGTAGTCATAGGCAGGATTATTGCCGTCGCCGACCCTGTAGATCATAATACCACCCTGTTACTTTTGATTGATATAGTTCACTAACCCTTCCGCTGCGATGATCTTCTGCATAAATTCGGGNAAAGCCTGACCCTGATAGGTCGTTCCTTTGGTCACATCCGTGATCACACCNGTGTCAAAATTCACCTCCACCGTATCGCCCGCCTCAATCGCCGCAGCCGCCTCCGGNCACTCCACGATGGGCAGTCCGATGTTGATGGCATTNCGATAAAAGATTCTGGCAAAGGTCTCAGCAATCACACAGCTTACACCNGCCGCCTTGATGGCGATAGGCGCATGCTCTCTGGAAGAGCCGCAGCCGAAATTCTTGTCAGCCACAATGATGTCGCCCTGCTTCACTTTTTGAATAAAGGTCTTGTCAATATCCTCCATACAGTGCTGCGCCAGCTCCTCCGGGTCGGAAGAATTTAAATAGCGCGCGGGGATGATGACATCCGTATCTACATTGTCTCCATATTTAAAAACCGTTCCTTTTGCTGATTGCATAGTATCCTCCTTTATNTTTTCACAGTGCATCATAGTACATCACAGTGCATACTCAAAAACCTTCGGTTTTTTCGTTCGCGGGCTTCGCCCTATGCATCCATCAGAATAATCGCTCAGGTGAGCAAGCTCCCCAGCGCTTATTCAGCTGTCTGCGCACTGCTCATTATTTTCGCGTAAGCTGACAGGGGCAGGATATCTTTCCTGTCACCGCGCTGGCTGCCGCCACTGCAGGGCTTGCCAGATAAATTTCCGAGTTTACATGTCCCATGCGTCCCACGAAATTTCGGTTGGTGGTGGAAACACAACGCTCACCTTCTGCCAGAATACCCATGTAGCCGCCAAGGCAGGGACCGCAGGTAGGGGTGCTTACGATAGCGCCAGCCTCGATAAAGGTCTTTAAGAGGCCNTCCTCCATAGCCTGNAANTANATGGCCTGTGTNGCNGGGATCACNATACAGCGCATACCAGCCGCNACATGTCTTCCCTGTAATACCTTCGCTGCGATACGCAGGTCATCCAGACGACCATTGGTACAAGAACCGATCACCACCTGATCGATCCTGATATCCTCTTTGATCTCGTCGATGGTCTTCGTGTTTTCCGGCAGATGGGGGAATGCCACNGTAGGTTTTAAGGTGCTTAAATCGATGGTGTATTCCTCGTCGTAGACGGCATCCTCATCCGCCTCATAAATCTTGTATTCTCTTGTGCCGTGCTCCTTCATATAAGCAATGGCCAACTCGTCCACCGGGAAGATGCCGTTCTTACCGCCGGCCTCGATAGCCATGTTGGCGATGGTAAAGCGGTCGTCCATGGTCAGATTGGCGATGCCGTCCCCGGTAAATTCCATGGATTTATAGAGGGCGCCGTCCACGCCGATCATGCCGATGATGTGCAGGATCACATCTTTACCGCTGATCCATTCGGCAGGCTTGCCCGTCAGATTAAATTTGATGGCGGAGGGCACTTTAAACCACGCCTTGCCGGTAGCCATACCGGCCGCCATGTCTGTGCTGCCCACACCCGTGGAGAAAGCCCCCANCGCACCGTAGGTACAGGTATGGGAATCTGCNCCGATNATCACATCTCCTGCCACGGTCAGTCCTTTCTCCGGCAGAAGGGCATGCTCGATACCCATCTCTCCNACTTCAAAATAATTGGTAATCTCATTTTTGCGGGCAAACTCCCGCACACATTTACAATGTTCTGCTGATTTGATATCTTTATTGGGAACAAAATGATCCGGTACCAGTGCGATCTTATCCTTGTGAAACACACCGTTCACCTTCATTTTTTCCATTTCTTTGATCGCAACGGGGCTGGTGATATCGTTGCCCAGCACCAGATCCAGATCCGCCTCAATGAGCTGCCCGGCTTCTACTCTGTCTAATCCGGCGTGTGCCGCCAGAATTTTCTGTGTCATCGTCATTCCCATATCTGTTTCCTCCTGTTCTCTCTGCATTCCATGTTTAGTTTATCACATTTCCGGACAGATGCAATCCTTTTNGAAGCGCTTCCTCTGCTGCATCCAAAACGAATATTCTTTCCTAATACTATAACGCAGGCAATGACATAATTCAAATATATGTTATTTATAAAATNTATAAATCCAATTTATNTNCAAGANTTAAGATGGCTGCTTCCAGATAAGCGTTACCTTGAACAGATCACCATCCACGGCAATCTCCATTCTGCCATCCTGCAGTTCCACCAGCGTCTTGGCAATAGCGAGCCCCAGACCGCTCCCCTCGGAGCTGCGGGCGCTGTCCCCGCGGACAAAGCGTTCCGTCAGTCTCTCCGGGGGAACATTTAACTCTGTGCCGGATATATTTTTCATCTCAATGACAGCATCTGCCTCCTGTATATTGACGCTTACATACACCCTGGTATGAGGCATGGCATATTTGATNATATTTGCATATAAATTATCAAAAATACGATATGTTTTTTCGCCGTCCAACATCCCATATACTTTCTGTTCAGGCAGTTCAAATCGGAAGGTCAGATCTGTTGTCCTTGCCTTATCCTCATATTCCAGATAGACCTGTCTCAGCAGATGGCAGATATCTATCCGCTCCTGCTGTACAGTCACGCTGCCGCTGTTGGCTTTGCTCAGCTCGAACAGGTCTTCAATCAGCACTTTTAAGCGAAGTGACTTTCTCTCCAGAACATTCAAATATTCCTTTTGCTGCGCCTCTGTGACATGCTCCTCCTGTAACAGTGAAATGTAGGTGATGATAGCTGTGAGAGGGGTCTTCANATCGTGGGAAACGTTGGTGATCAGTTCCGTGCGCATCCGCTGGCTGGCAACCTCCTCTTCCACCGCTTTGGAAAATCCGGTCTGAATCTCGGAAAGTTCTTCCTTAAAGGATTCAAACATTCCCCAGTCTCCCGCGAACTCTGTCTGCAGATTTCCGGCCGCCACCGAGCGGACCGCCTCAAGCAGATATCCGTATTTCTCCTGAATGATATGGATATATTTTCTCAGGATCACATAGAGAAAAACGGAATATCCGATCAGCAAAAACACGCCGAATACCCAGAACATGCTAAACAATGCAAGAATCAGGAAATTGACGGCAATCAGTTTAAAGAGCGGTACATTCAGATCCTGTTCCAGATCCGCATGTATGATCTCTCGCTGCAGCCGCATTTTTTTCCTTTTCAGGGAAATGCGTGTGATTCGGATCACCCGATAACAGAGACAGCGTTTCCGGAAATAGCCTTTAATACCGAACAGATATACCTGACAGAGCGAAGTCACCAGCATAAACCACAGGAAAAATNCCGCCATCAAAAANAGCAGATTGATCACCAGGACAATACACTGTGCATCACGTTGGGAAAGCCACGGCAAAGCAGAATGGATCATGTAGGAAAGGTTGTAGTCCCGGTGTTCTGACATGGTGTACATGACAAAGCTGGCAGCCNGTTCACCCAAGATCAGAAACATCGCCCAGAGTACCAGAGCAAGAACCTCTATATGCAGCGGTATAATTTTCTCTTCATGCAGATGATACCCCTTCCACAGCGGCANAAGCAAAGCGGCAATTCCCAAAGCGACCAAAAGGATACGAAAAGTTTGCTGAATACCACTGTTTAAATAGTTTCCGGCAGAGCTCATGGATTGGAATAAACGGGAGGAAGCTTTGATCTCCTCCATCTGTTCCGGCGTGAAGGCATAGCAGACCGTACAGTTTTTCGGCGTATTGTTGACCTTCAGACNCATCTGCCCGACATCGCCGTCCGTTTTGTAATAAATCTCCCCCTCCCAATTTATTTTTCCGTAGGCAGAATAAGACAGTGCCTCATAGAGACACCTCTCCAGATAGCGGCTTTTCATGACTCTCTCTACACTCTCCAGCAGAGCATCAGCATTTTCTCCCCTCACCCACGCATGTTCNAACAGGCCCTCTTCGTCGAAACGCAGTCTGATATAATAAGAATAACAGTCTGCCAGTATTCCTGCCTCGTCTGTACCAAGCTTTTGCAGATTCCTCTCCGTGTTTGCCATGCTTTCTCCGCTTTCATGGTCTATGATCTGGTAATCCGCATGGGCCGCCAGCCCACCGGCAAAATCGGTATCCCACTCCGACAGAAGCTCATCCAGCTGTTCTCCTGCAAAGGAAAGAGGCGTTTCGTACCCAAAATTGTAGTATTCCGTAAAGTCCTCGGCAGTGCCCTCCTCAGACTCCAGATATAGGTTGGCGGAAAGAACTGCCGCACCTGATATCCCCTCCTGCAGCTGTTTATAAAGCACGGTGTTTGCCTGATAAATCTCATATAAAAGTTCGCTGCTGGAAAGAACATCCGGTTCATCGACGGATGCCCGCTCCTTAAAACTCTCATACTGCGACAAAAAAACGACNGAGGCTGCCAGAATGAGAAACCAGACCACAATATGACCTGGCAGCCGCTCGCTTCTGTTTTGTTTATCAATTTCATTGTTTTTCAATTTTGTACCCAATGCCCCACACCACCTTTAAGTATTTTGGTTCCCGGGGATTTAATTCTATCTTTTCCCGGATCTTTCTGATATGCACCATGATCGTGTCNGTGTTGATGGCCTGCTCGTTCCAGACCCGCTCGTAGATTTCCTCCGCGGAGAACACCCTTCCCGGATTCTTGCCGAGAAGGAGCAGGATCTTAAACTCTGTGGGCGTCAGCTTTACGGGATTGCCGTCCAAAAANACCTCCACGGAATCCTCGTGGATCTCCANNCCGCCGATGGTGTAGACCCTCTCTTTTGGTTCACACTCATCCTTCATCTCCAGATATCGACTGTAACGGCGCAGATGAGAATTGACTCTGGCTAAAAGCTCCATTGTGGTGAAAGGTTTGGTCACATAGTCGTCAGCGCCCATGTTTAACCCCATGATCTTATCCACTTCCTCCGATTTAGCGGAGAGCATGATCACGGGAAATTCATAGTGCAGCTCCCGCATCCGCATGACCATACGGATCCCATCCATCCGAGGCATCATCACATCCACAATGGCAAGGTGAATCTCTTCTTTTTTAAGCACATCTAATCCCGCCAGTCCATCCGCCGCCTGAAATACAGTGTAGCCCTGGTTTTTCAGGTAGATCTCAATGCCCTCCCGGATATCCCGGTCGTCCTCCACGATCAAAATATGATAGTCCATTTTNTCNCTCTCCCGTATATATCTGTGCACTGCTCTAGCATAACCGAAGAATCTAAACAAAAACCGCTGACAGTTCTTAAGATATTCTAAATATATAAAAAAGAAAAGGCACTCGGCCGGATGACCGGCAGAATGCCCCTGATTTTATATTCTTTCTTAGTCTTCAATCAATACTAACTGACTTGTCAGTTAGTTGTTGATCAGCTTATCCTCGCCGTTCCAGCTGTAAAGCTTTCTGATCTCTTCGCCTACCACCTCAGCGGGATGCTCGGAAGCCAGCTTACGCATCGCCTTGAAGTGAACCTGTCCGCCTGCGGAAGACATGTCAAGCAGGAAGTCCTTCGCAAAGGTACCATCCTGAATGTCTGCCAGAATCTTCTTCATCGCCTTCTTGGTATCCTCGGTGATGATCTTGGGACCGGTGATATAGTCGCCGTACTCCGCTGTATTGGAAATGGAATATCTCATACCTGCAAAACCGGACTGGTAAATCAGATCTACGATCAATTTCATCTCATGGATACACTCAAAGTAAGCATTTCTCGGATCATATCCTGCTTCCACAAGGGTCTCGAAGCCTGCCTGCATCAATGCGCATACGCCGCCGCAGAGCACTGCCTGCTCACCGAAGAGGTCTGTCTCTGTCTCGGTACGGAAGGTGGTCTCCAGAACACCTGCTCTCGCACCGCCGATTGCCAGCGCATAAGCCAGAGCCTTGTCCTGTGCCTTTCCGGTTGCATCCTGATGAACTGCCACTAAGCAGGGAACGCCCTTGCCTGCCTGATACTCGCTTCTTACGGTATGACCGGGGCCCTTAGGCGCGATCATGGTAACATCCACATCCTTAGGCGGTACGATACAGCCGAAATGAATGTTGAAGCCGTGTGCAAACATCAGCATATTGCCAGCCTCTAAGTTGGGCTCGATATCTTTTTTGTACATAGCCGCCTGCAGTTCATCGTTGATGAGAATCATGATGATATCTGCCTTTTTAGCCGCCTCTGCCGCCGTATATACCTCAAATCCCTGTGCCTCAGCCTTCGCCCAGGACTTGGAACCCTCGTAGAGACCGATGATCACATGACAACCGGACTCCTTCGCATTTAAAGCGTGTGCATGTCCCTGACTGCCATAGCCGATAACTGCGATTGTTTTACCCTCTAAGAGAGATAAGTTACAATCTTCCTGATAGAAAATTTTTGCCATTTTTGATTCCTCCGTTTGTTGATTGATTTACTGTATCATACTATATAATTTTAAGGGAAGATCCCTTTCCTTACCTGATCTTATTCTAAGTAGGTCACGTTATCAATACCGCGGCCAAGACCCGTGATGCCGGTTCTGGCAAGCTCCAGGATCTCATAGCCGTCCAGAAGATTGATGAAAGCGGCAATCTTATCCTGATTACCGGTCAGCTCAATGACCAGACTTTCCGTCGCAACGTCGATGATCTTCGCACGGAAGATATCAGCCACTGCGATGACGCCCTGTCTCTCCTTGGCGGAAGCCTTCACCTTGATCAGCACAAGCTCCCTGTACACGCTCTCGTCCGGCTTTAACTCCTTGATATCACGCACGTCCACCAGCTTCGCCACCTGCTTTTCAATCTGGTCGAGGATCTCGTCATCCCCGGAAGTAGCAATGGTGATGCGGGTATAGCGGGGATCCGCCGTCACGCCTGCGGTAATGCTGTCAATATTGTAGCCGCGTCTGGAAAAGAGTCCTGCGATACGGCTCAAAACACCTGAGGTATTGTCTACCAATAACTGAAATACTTTTTTCTGCATGCCATCATACCTTTCTTTTTCTGGCCCATAGGCACAAACACTGTCACTAATTGTAGCAACTTAAGGAGAAAAAGTCAACCTCAACCGTGGGTGTATTCCAGAATAATCGCACAAAGGGAACCCCTCCACCAAGAGGGATCCCCCAAAATCACTTATTCAAGAAACTGTAGTTTATTGCTTTATAAAGCAACCGTTATCAACCACCCCACCGGAAATAATCAAATTTCCATCATCTTCAATAGCATTAAATACTGTATTGGAATATAAACCATTGCCCGTTATTTCTAATTGCCAACCGTCATCCGTTTTATCATAAGTTCCATTAAAAAACGCACCATCCTGATACCATGTACAGATACCATCGTCATTAAATTTAATTTCATACCTTCCATCTTCACTGACATAACTGCCGTTAAGACTATTACCTGAGCATCCACAGAGACATAACATTAAGATGAGTACTGCCGATAAATTTTTCATTTTATGTATATTCATTTTATATTCATTCCTTTCATTTGACTTAAAGCACAAAACATTAAAAGACTCTTCTACCATACACTTAACACGTTACACAACGCATAAAGCTTATCTCCACCACCACTTGAATCCTTTTGCGACAATTTTAAAGGTGGCTTTCTTTGTTCCGCCATAATCACCTGTTCCATGGAGAATAACTGTTGCCGTTCCTTTTTTAACGTTATTTTTGTAACCAACTATCTCATAATCTGTGTCTGCAAGTATGGTCTTTCCAACTTTTATTTCTATCTGCTCTTTTCCTGGGTAAAGTTCATCACCCGTATAGATCTGATTTAGAACTTTCACCTTCGCTTTGCGGATATCTTGTTGCGTAATACGATACATATCGCTGATCACCCCGGTATAATTCCCTTTACCAGTAACAGTAACAATAATCTTTGTCCCTGACGGTAGTATGTCGGTCGGCTCAATAAGGCTGCCGGCAATCCTAACCACGCCATCCGGCAAAATGGTATTCTCGGCATAGGTATACGTTATATCACTCTCATAATCTCTTCCGGCCTTTAATGTTTTTCCGTTCCAATCCGTTATTTTGGGAATAGATTTGTAATTGCCTGCCGCATTTTTGTAAACCTTGTCTTGCGTCTCTATTGTAAGTGATTCTATACTCTGAGGGACAATCCTATAATTCATTTTCTGACTCCCCGTAAAATTGCCCTTACCACACACATTCATAACAGGAAGCTTATCTGGAGCAGCCAAAGTGCTGATTATTTGATTATTTCCATACTTTATTGTATAGTCTCGTCCCTCCACCAGTATTTGTTCTCCAAAATAAACTGTTGTTCCGGGTTTGCTGCCGCCCGCCATATAAACTGTCGTAATTCCACCATCCATTTGTATCTGGTTATTTATATCCTCAGCGATATTGTATGGTGTAATGCGAAACGTCTTTTTCAATGTGCCAGAATAATTATTGATTCCTTTAAAAATAACCGTTGCCGTACCGACAGCCTTATTTTTTTGATAATTTACTGTATAGTCCTGATTCTCCTGTAAGCTAATTACACCCTCATCTCCTATGATCTCTAGGGAAGGATTTACAGTAATGCTGTCACCTGTATACATTACCGATTTAGGTATGTTTGTCACAGACGCTTTTTTGATATCAATGCCTATAATCTTAAAGGAAACACTCTTTTCTCCACAGTAGTCCCATATTCCGGTAAGAACTGCTTTTGCCGTACCGGTCTCAATATTATTTTGGTAAGAAACGGTATAGTCAACACCTTCCGTTAACAATGTCCGACCATCCTTTACAACAAGCATTGGCTCAATCTCATCCCCGGTGTAGAGCTGATTAGGTATTTTCGTTACACTCACCTTGCTCATCAGCCTTCTATTTGTGATTGTAAGCTTTATCAATCTTCTCCCGCTATAGTTTCCTTTTCCAATAATCTCGATCTGATATGTTCCCACCGCCATGTAAGCATTCTCATCGGTATTCAGATAATTCACAATAAAATCCGTCTTATTTTTTAACTTTTTTCCATTCCATGTCACGGTCGGAACCGGTTTCTGTACCTTGCTATTATAAGCTTTCGTTATATTGTCGATTATAACGTCATCATCGTTTATGTTTTTTTTCAAGATAGGAAATAGTACCGTTTCTGTACCGGAATAATTGCCTTTTCCCTTCACCATGACAGTCGGCGCAGTTTTGGCATCGGAGGCATCGTTTGCTTTTATATTATTCTTATAAGTCAACGTATAATCAGCCTTTTCCTTTAACAGCCTCTCTCCATCATAAACTTCTATATACGGTTTGATTGCTTTGCCGATATATTGCTGTGCCGGAACGTCATTGACCCAAAAACCATTGGGTATAGACGCAGACTGTAAAGTCCAATAAGCATATACCGTCATATCTCCATTTATTATTGTATTTTCGTCAAATATCCTGCCTTGTCCATTCGGCTGTGTGTACCAGCCCCTAAAAGTAAAGTAATTCCTACTGGGAGGATTTGGTAATGAGGCGATTTTTGTGTTTTCCACAATATTTTTAATCGCACCAACGTAAGTACCGCCCTGAGAATCAAAGGTGACAGTATATTTTTTTACATTGTTTAATACCGATAACCGTGCCGTTTGGCTAATAACTGTATGACCGCTGTCATTTGTCACGATACAGCGAAAATCCATCTGATCGTCACTTTTTCCTTTGATTGTAAACCGCAGTTCTGGCAATTGCTCTCCTCTAAAATCACAATCGAACCATTCATTAAAATCAAACGGTTTATATTGCCATCGATACCGCAAATTGGTGCCTACCGCAGAAATTCTGAAAACAACAGTTTCACCCGATGCACCAATTAAACTTTCGGGCTGTTTTGCAATCGTGATTGCAGCCATGTTATAATCCGGCGCCGCGGCAGACCTCTCATTTCCCATCGCATCATAGGAGTAAATATGTGTATGATAAATGCCATATTCATTATTATGATCACTTATATTTACACGGTATGAATAAATATCCCCGTTCTTAGTTCCTTCGCCCCATATAATGTCATCCTGCCCATTCTTCTCAGTCCATGTTGGAAATTTAACTCGTGAAACGCCTACATTATCTGTCACCCTACACTGGACAGTATAGCCGGTGTCTGTCTGATCAGTTATTTTTATATCCGAAATAGTCGGGGCTGTCCTGTCAATATATGTATCTGGAGAAACAGCCACCATGCTATTATTGCCAGCTGCGTCATAAGCGTAAATGTGCGTTGCATAATAGCCCTCTTCATAGTTATGATCAGCAACGTTTACATAGTATCTGTAAGTACTACTACCATCTGCATTTTTCTTCACAAAAGATCCTGTAGCCCAAGGCGTCTGCAAATCGTCTTGTCCATTTTTAACCGTCCAAGTGGGAAATGCAACCTTTGTAACTCCAACATTGTCATAAACATCACACTCTACACAATACCCCATATTATTTAAATTCACACGATATAGTTCTACTCGTACATTGGATATGGCAGGTGGAGTTGTGTCGGTTGACGTTGCTGACAGAGTTGTAAAAAATAGTTCCTTAGTTGTAATTTCTTTCCCTGCTTTTGTAACCGCAAAAAATTGACATTTATATGTATTCCCGGGCGAAAGAGACGGTATATTGCCAGCTTTGTCTTTTTCTTTCCCAAAATCTACAGATATTTTAGACCGTACACTGCTACCGGGCCAACTGAAATCCGTCTGCGTGTAACAAATACCATTGACTATTTTTCCCCATCTCATACCCACTTCTGACAACTGAGAACTGTCAGCTGTAACATTTGCTTCCACATAGGCTGTTGTTGCCGTGACATTTGAATATGTCACGGACTGAAAGGTGATGGGATCCGAGGTTGGCTGAGGGGTTGGTGTTGGGGTAACAGTACCGCCACTCTTATCAGTAAAAATTCTATATGATGTAAAACTACTGTAATCATCATAATGTGTTGCGTTTTTCCCAACAATACGAGATGACCAATTATAGTATCCCGGATTGTGAATGTAGAGTGTTCCATTCTCAATAAATGCATATATAAAATGATCTTGCATTATTATGTTATTATTTTTATCTAGTACTGGATATGGCGCGTAAACGTCAATTCCATATGGATATTGTTGACATAGGGAATATAGTTGGCTCTTTCTATTCTCAGAACTACCACTAAAATATCCTAGTGTTGTTTGTACACCATAGCTTTTATGTATATTTTCCCATACAATACCATATTGGTTTTGATTATTTTTCAGAACCGCTGATGGAGTTGCATTGGTTTTTCCCATAGCTGTAAGTACCATAGCGACACTACATATATGACACCCTTGATTTGAATTTAAATCTCTTTCGCTGGCATAAAAAATTGGTGCTGCCAGCACTGGCATAACATTAGTAATAAATCCACCCAACATCATAGAAATTGACAAAAGAAATGCCAATATTCTTTTTTTCCCTGCTTTCCCCCTTCTTTTCATGTTCCCGTCCTCCTGTTCATCAGTTTTTATATGTCTCGTTTCCTAAAGATCTTCAGCACAATCAATTTTATTTATACAACTCATGTCTCTTTGCAATCAAAGGTCATACTATTTTTAGCAAACGCAATATGCTGCTGTTTTGTATCTTCCTGTGCTATATTCACACTTTTTGCAACTAAAATCATAATATCTTTATTTCTTTCAGTGAGTTCACTAAAAATTTTCTGCATAACTGCATCTTTGCTTTCCATTGATACATCCTCTCCCAACTATCATCTATTGATTTTACTCTTTTATAATAAATCTACTATTGATATCTGTCAATCATATATTAGCTATATTACTTGACTTCTATATCATTGATTGATACTATTACACTTGGAGGTAAGAAAATGAATGGTCGTATTCGGGAATTGAGAAAGACACTTGAACTTAGTCAAAAAGAGTTTGCTCAAAAGATAGGTTTGAAACAAAATGCAATCAGCTATATGGAAAAAAGCGGGGCTACCGTCACAGAACAAAATATCAAAGCCATCTGCTCACAATTCAGTGTCAATGAGTACTGGCTTCGTACTGGTTGTGGAAAAATGTTTTTTGAAAATGAAAAAAAGCAAAGAGAATTTTTTGATATTTTTGATCAACTTTCCCCTGCTCTTCAAGATTACCTAATTAAAACCGCAAAAGATTTATTGGAGACGCAGGCAAAAATGTAACTGAGTAACTACATTCTCTCCGCCACGCCTCCACAAATCCGCACTACCTGCCCAACCGATATTCAATGCTAATTACAATATCATTTTTGGTAATCATAATCAGCAAAGTTTCCCCTCTTGTATAAGTGTAGACATTTTCTTCTTCCTCATAGCCCTCTCCGTAAAGGGATCTCATATCATCCACCGTATCCCCAAGGCGCAGCCCCTCCGTCGTGGACAGGTTGGGATCTACAAAATAGATGGAATAAATGCACTCCTCATCACCATCAACATGTGTCGTCAGTTCAAACACCTTAAAATTATATACGTTGTCATTACCGCCAAACGCACAGCTTGGAACCTCTGCGACATTAGAATACTTCGGCAGCACAGAGTGATCCATCAGTTCCCCCGGAACCAGTGTTGCTCCTTCGTATTCAAAGCTGAAAACGCCTTCCTCTTCTTTAGAAGCTTCCTGTTTCGATGCTTCTGCCTCTTCATTTTCCTTGTCATCACTTTTCTCGGACTTCCCTTGGCTGCCAGTGTCAAGATTGATATCCTGTGCCAGATTTCCGGCCGGAGTCGCTTCCTGTCCACAGGCTGTTAATGCCACAACCATCCCACACAAAAAAAGTGTTTTAATTATCTTCTTCCTCATTTTGTTCCCTCATACTTTCTTCGATTGTTTTGTCGTACACTCTCAGATTTTTATCATAGGCAGACGCTATTTTCGAATCCTGACGGTGATCCGCTAACCCGTGTTCTTCCTTCAGGATTTTCCCGAAATAGCGGGACAGTTTGACTGCTCCCGTTAGATTCAAGTGGTAACCGCCGTCATAGGTATCCTCCGAAAAATCCAGTCCAATCTCCTCAGATTGTCCAATGAAGTTATAAAACGAAAGTCCATATTCATCGGCATATTTCCTGATCTGCTCATCGTATTCCTCATACCAGTAAGGATAGAGACTTGGCGCCTTGACGAGAATCAGTTCTGTCCCATTTTCCTCGCACAGCAGACGGATCTTATCTAAATATTCGTAACAGATATCTCCAAACTGATAATTAGCCAGAATCTTTTCCACCGGAAGCGATCCTGCCGGCACAACCTCCGTGTGAAGCTGAAATCCGCTAAAAGTATTGTCTTTCACCTGAAAGAGATAGGAAAAGTCCTCCTGGGTTAACTTATCAAAGCGGGAATGATAACGAAGGATGGGGAAAACATAGGAAAGGAACTGTTCCTCATCAGTGATCGAGGCCATAATGATTCCCGTTTTGCTGGCAGACCAGCGCATCTGATCAATAGTCAGGCGATTATACGCCTCGCTGACCGGCTCAGAGTAACGCATGGCGTTCACATTAAACACAATTACGCGCGGTGTCTCATACCGGAAGGTTTCTTCCGCTATATAATAGCTCATCCAGACAAGTTGTTGGGGCGTTCCCCTAATATATGCCGTTATTCCGTAATCCCGGTACAGCTCCATCGGTGAATAGTTCGCATATACCTCACAGTCTCCAAGAAATATGACATCATGGTCTCCCGCTTCTCGGTAGTATTGGGAGATAAAGCTGCCCTCTTCCAAATCTGTCATATATTTCGGCTGGAGAAGCCTGGATATCAGCATAAATGCTATACTAAAAGCAATCAGAACAAATCCTATGGACAAAATAGTCCTTCCTCTTTTTTTCATATCTGCCTCTCATATCAAAACCGGCTGTAGATAAACTCTGATGCCGAAAAGCCAATGCCATACCTGCCAAAAGTGAGAACCATTAACGCCAGCAGACAGATCATGCTGACCTTTACTGCAGGGGAAAATGCGCAGAACCTTGCCTTCAGACTCTTACTTTTCCAATCATACAGCCAAAGCAGCAGACAGGCCACGGTTAAAACGACCCAATCTCCCACAGAAAGTCCCATCGCGCTGATTCCCGCGAAGAGATTATTGTAATTTAGGACAGTAAATACAGAGCCTGTCATCCGTAATACGGTAACCGTATCCGGCCAAATAAAAAAAGACCACAAAAAACTGACCAACAGGAACGTGACAATACGGTTCCATATCATGCTTTTTGTCTTGAACTTGTCCCCGACGAAGACTAAAATGCCATGCATCAGTCCCCAGAGAAGGTACCTTCCACCATGCCAGATACCGGAGACTAGAAACGTCACCATAATATTCAGGAATTTTCGCAATTTCCCTTTGCGGCTGCCGCCCAGCGGAATGTACACATATTCCCGAAGCCAGTTGCCCAGTGTTATATGCCAGCGACGCCAAAATTCCGAAACCGACTGTGAAAAATAAGGTGCATCGAAATTTTCACTCATTCGTACGCCCAGCATCCGGGATACTCCAAGGACAATATCGATTCCTCCGGAAAAATCAGCATAAAGCTGAATCGCATAGAAAAGCATTGCCGCGAGGGCGTAGGCGCCGTTAAATTGTTCCGGATCTGTGGAAATTGTGGACACAATTACGCCAAGTCTGGCAGCGATCACAAGCTTCTTAAACAATCCCCACAGACTGCGGACCGCACCTTTCAAAATACCATCCCCGTTTATATGCCGCTCCACCAACGCGGCACACATCCTTGGATAAGGTTCGATCGGTCCAATGAAAATATGAGGCAGCCATGTGACAAACAGGCCAAACAATAGAATGTTTTTCTCTGGCTCATATTTGCCCCGGTATAAATCCACATGATACGCTATGATCTGGAGCGTAAAATAAGAAATGCCGATTGGGGCGATGATCGACGGATATGGCAGCCAATGCTGCACCCTCAGCAAGAGAAGCAGCAATGCCTGCAGAACCGTACTGACCCACATGACCCAACGATGCTTTGGAATCAGATGCCCCGCCAGATAGCTTAAGAAGGTTACGGTCGACAGGTACAGAACCGATATGCCATACCCGGCATAAACTGCAAGCCCTACAATTAAAAGGATTATGTTTATAATCATTTGTACTATTCACACGCCGGCCATGCCGATCGGTCCCAGTCCCTTCCCTGCAATATGGAATATCTCTGTTCGTCCGTCATCAGGCTATACTTTGTATGCCAGCTACCCGGTGTCGCGTCGATATGCCGCCAAACCCCGTCCAAATGAATGATCAACCAATAATGTGACTTATTGGTGACCCAGATCAGTTGGGTTTCATAACCTTTTCGCGTCAAAAGACTCTGCAGACAGAGAGCATGTACCAGACAATTTCCTGACTTATTGGTAAACCCGTACCATACCGGATCAGCTCCGCCGTCATTATGGCTATATTTGATGGTGTTACGAACATAATCTCTGATCGCTTCTGGATCACTGCCAAGTCCCGCTGCAATGGAATCAACCAGCGCGTCAGTATCCGCCTGATCATGTCCCACCACTATCGTTCTCCTCGATGTAGCTGTGTTCCCATCCTTGTCCTTCGATGTGTAAGTGACATAATAAGTCCCAGCAGAAGTAAGATTCACTCCACTGGCATCATATGTCACCTCGCAGACTCCATCCACTGCATCTTTCGCGCTGACACCGGCAAGATAATCCGGAGTAGAGTGCTTCGCAACGCTTAAGGTGGTGAGTCCTTTGATGACCGGAGGGTTCTTATCCCGCACTACTGCTAACGTTGCTGTGGCGGTAGCGGTATTTCCGTTGATATCAGTAGCTTCAATCGCTATTGATTGTTTACCCGGAGTGTCTACATCCGGCTCCGTCACGAGACGAACTTCTACGTCTCCGGAAATATCAGAGCAAGATTCTACAAAATCATCTACAGAGACCTTCTCCCCTTTAAAAACAGAAATATCTGTTACGGACAGCTCCGGCGGTGTGGTATCTACCACATAAATCTTGCAGACATTTTCATCCATAAGGCTTGCAACCGTATACTCACCTACCCCGGATTCATTAATCACATCAAGATCACCCTGCTTAATTCTGTTACTGTCCAGTTCTAAACTATATAGCAAATCCTCTTTGCTCAATGTTTCTCCCAGTTCCAGGGTAAATTCACTTTTCAACCAGACGATGGAGAGGGTGCATACCTGGAAGACAGCATTTCCATATGTATCTTCCACCACCACGGTAAAGCTCTGATCGTCATAATCTGGCAAAACAGCCACATCCTCCACAAAATAAATAGTGACATTCGACAGATCATAATAGGATGCCACAAAATCATAGGGATCCGGTGTATAATCAGGCGTCTTCTGTAACCAAGAAATAAACTCCGCTTCCGGGGGCGTTGTGTCCTCTATGGTCAGCGTGACCGTCTCGTCTTTGCGGCCGCTTCTCAGTGTCAGAGGAATACTTCCCACCACACCGATATCTACCGTAGAAAGATCTGTGACGATACCGGCATTTCTGGCATCCGCAAACTCTGTCATAAAGGCCTCAACACTGATGGTTTCAGTCCCTAACTCCACTGTCAGATCATGAAATCTTGGCTGGCAATAAAACCAGTATGCGACACATCCTATCAACACTGACAAAACGGCACAATACCACACCCACCTACGGCTCCCCAAAAAATATGCAGCTACCACATTTTTCTTTTTAGCCGCCTCATTATTTTCAGGTTTTATGGTATCTTTAGTCTTTCCAAGATTCAGTTCCCAGTCATAACACTTACAATGTAATAAATCCCCCGATATATAATTATCACAAGTTTCACATTGCGGAATTTCAACTATGGGGTCTATTGCATTCTCAGTCTCATTAAGATTCAGCTCCCAGTCATAACACCTACAGTGTAATAGATCCCCTCTTAAGTAGTTTTCACAAGTTTCACATTGCGGAATTGAAATCAATGGTTTGAGACCATTACTATAAGATTCAATTTCCATTGTCAAACGCTCCTGCTAACTGTATTTTAAGAACCACCAGGTTCTTTACTCGTCCGCTTCCAGACACTTTTGCAGGGCAAGGGTTCCCGTGCGTGCCATCTCCACGATGCTGATTCCTTTCATCATGCTGATAAAAAGTTTGATCCGTTCCGGCACATCACAGATCTGGATGACAAGCATATTCTTGGACATGTCCACGATATCCGCATGCATGATCTCGCAGGTCTCCATGATATCCCGCCTGTTGTTTTTGTTGTATTTCACCTTTATCAGCATCAGCTCACGGCTCACACTCTCCGACTCGTCAAAGGTCTTGACCTTGATCACATCAATCTTCTTATTCAGCTGCTTTTCAATCTGTTCAATGGTGCGCTCGTCTCCGCTGCTGACAATGGTCATGCGGGATACTGTGGTATCCTCCGTCTCACCCACTGCCAGAGAATCAATGTTAAAACATCTTCTGGAAAACAGCCCGGCAACCTTGCAGAGAACACCTGATCTGTTTTCTACCAAAACCGAATATATTTTTTTCACAACAGTACCTCCGTCTCTATTTCACNANATCCATNGGNTCAATCAGGCATTCNANNAGCACNGACTCNTCCTTNTCCAAAAANGCNNTGATNGTNTCCTGTNNCCCNTCCATNGTNNTCTGNCGCATAAACCGNANGCCNNANGCCNCNGANAGNTTNTCNANATCNGGACTTCCNGACAGATCCACCACAGANTANTTATCNTNATAANTNTANTGCTGGNANTNCCGCACCATNCCCAGATAATTATTTTTNAGNACNATGATCTTGACAGGCACANCNAACTGCCGCATGGTGGCAAGCTCCATCATNGACATCTGGAANGAGCCGTCGCCGCAGACCGCCACNACCTGACGCTTTCTGTCTGCCAGNTTTGCNCCCATNGCCGCCGGAATGGAATAGCCCATGGTACCCATNCCGCCGGTGGTGAGGAANCNTCCCTTCTTCACGATATGATANCCNCAGGACCAGATCTGGTTCTGTCCCACATCCGCCACATAGACCGCATCNTCNTNCATNGNTTCGGAGAGCATGGTGATAAAGGCNGCNGGATCCACATANTCGGGATTAGGCCTGCGNATCGGNTTCATCNNCTCACGATACTNNTTCANGGTCTGNATCCANGCCTCATANTCNGAATACTCNGCCTCCGCGTCCAGATCCTCNAAGATATGTCTNGCATCNCCCACCAGNGGNATNGCCGGTCCCACATTCTTGCCNATNTCAGCGGGATCNACATCTATGTGGACAAGCACTTTATTCTCNGTGATCAGATCGGGCTGNTTTACCGCCCGGTCAGCNACTCTNGCNCCCACCATGAGCAGCAGATCCGATTCGTTCATGGCCCGNTTTGCACAGGGNNTNCCGTTNTTTCCCACCATGCCGTAGTACAGCGGATGCTGTGTAGGCATAGCACCGATCCCCATCATGGTGGACACCACGGGAATCTGATATTTTTCCGCAAAGGAGCGCAGCGCTCCTTCCGCCTGGCTCAATAGAACGCCGCCCCCGGCGCAGATGATAGGCCGTTTGGCCCTCGACAACTCTTTTGCCACCTTCTTGATCTGCGCCATATTACCCTTCACCGTGGGCTTGTAGGTGCGCATATTGACCTCGTCCGGATATTTAAATTTCCCCACAGGGGCATTCTGGATGTCGATGGGAACATCGATGAGCACCGGTCCCTTACGGCCCGTGTTTGCCAGATGGAATGCCTCCTTAAAGATTTGTGGAATATCCGAGGCGTCCTTGACCAGGTAGCTGTATTTCACAAAGGACTCCACTGCTCCCGTGATATCCGCTTCCTGGAACACATCGGAGCCAAGCAGCTCGCTGTTCACCTGTCCCGTGATACACACCAGCGGAATGCTGTCCGCAAAGGCAGTGGCAATTCCGGTGATCAGATTGGTAGCGCCGGGGCCGGAGGTCACCGCGCACACGCCAACTTTTCCGGAAACCCGTGCCAGTCCGCTGGCCGCATGAGCNGCATTCTGTTCCGTACGGATCAGGATGGTCTGGATATCGGACTCCAGAATACTGTTATAAAAAGGGCATATGGCCACNCCNGGGTAGCCGAACACATACTNNACNCCCTCTNCTTCCAAACATTTTACAATCGCATCTGCACCTATCATATGATATCCTTTCTGTTCTGTTTTATGGTCTGCCCATACAAGGGCAGCCTATTTTTCTATGCCTAAGATCTTTTGGGTCAGNTTGACGGCATCCGCCGCATCTCTGGAATAACCGTCNGCNCCGATCTCNTCNGCGTACTCCTGGGTGATCACNGCACCGCCCACGATGATCTTNGCGGGCATCTGCTGTTCCTTCGCATAATCNATGACATGCCGCATCTGCTGCATGGTGGTGGTCATCAGCGCCGAGAGCGCGATCACTTGAGCATTATGTTCTCTGGCGGCCTCTATGATTTTTTCCTTAGGCACATCCTTGCCCAGATCGATCACATGAAAGCCGTAATTTTTCAGCATCAACGCCACCAGATTTTTACCNATATCGTGAATATCACCCTCCACCGTAGCAATCACCACAGTGGGCATGTTCTCCGATGTCTGTGCCTGCAGCAGGATCGGCTCCATATATTCAATGGAGGCTTTCATGGCCTCCGCACTGGCGATCAGCTGGGGCAGAAAATATTTCCCTTTATCAAACAGCTCTCCTACCTCATTGATAGCGGGCAAGAGCACGTTATCAAGAATTGCCTTCGCCTCATTTCCTTCCTCCAGCGCTTTCTTTGTGTCCTCTACAATGGTATCCCGATTCCCCTTGAGCACATCCATGTGAAGCCTGTCTGTGATAGATATGGGGGTATTTTTATCGACTGACTTGGTCAGTCTAATTCCCGTCTCCTGCTTTGGACCTTCCCCCAGCGCCTCCCGCTGTTCCCGCAGGGCGTCCATCAGCTGAATGTAACGGGTATCTGATCCTTTTTTATTTAAGAGCAGATCGGAGGCAAACGCACAGCTTACCAGAAGCTCCTGAGAGGGATTCGCAATGGCCATGGTAAGTCCCTCTCGAATCGCCATGGTGAGAAAAGCGGTATTCACAAACCCCCGCTCCGGCAGACCGAAGGAAATATTGGAGAGCCCGCAGATCGTAGCCAGGCCATTTTCCTTACAGTAGCGGATCGTCTCCAGCGTTTCCAGAGCTGCGTTCTTATTTGCGCCCACGGTAGCCACCAATCCGTCCACCACAATGTCCTCTTTTGTAAAGCCCATTGCATAGGCCTTTTCCAGAATCTCATCAATAATCGAGATTTTTTCTGCCAGATCCTTCGGAAGCCCCGCATCCGACAGGGGAAGCAGAATGAACATGGCGCCGTATTTTTGAGCAACGGCAAGCAGAGCATCCGTCTTTGCCGTCTCGCCGGAGATGGAGTTGATCAGTGCCCGGCCCGGATATCTTCTGAGAGCCGCCTCCAGCACCTCCACATGGCTGGAATCGATGGACAAGGGCAGGCTCGTGACATTGCCCACGGTCTCTATGGCCTTTAACATCATACTCTTTTCATCGATGCCGCTCATGCCCATGTTTACATCCAGAATGCCTGCACCGCAATCCTCCTGCGCCTGTGCAAACTCTGTCACAAGCTCCATGGAGCCTTCTTTCAGCGCCGCTTGCAATTTCTTTTTCCCGGTGGGATTGATGCGCTCTCCCACGATAATAAAATTATCCGTCAGATCAAAGGCGATCGTCTGCCGTTCGCTGGTAAGAAAGCGCTTTCCGGTTCTCTCTCTGTGACAGACCGGCATATCGCCCACGGCATCCTTCGCCGCTCGGATATAATCCGGGGTGGTGCCGCAGCAGCCGCCGATAATGGAAGCGCCTGCGGAAACGATATCCCGCATACAGTCGCCAAAAACATCGGCCTCCATATCATAAACCGTATTTCCTTCAGCATCCAGGGCAGGAAGTCCGGCGTTTGGTTTGGCAATGATGGGAATCGTGGTCACCTCCGCCATGCGGCGCACCACTTCTAACATTTTGTCGGGTCCGGTGGAACAGTTTGTCCCTACCGCCGCCACGCCAAGCCCTTCTAATACAATAGCTGCAGTGGCCGCATCCGTACCAAAGAGGGTTCTGCCGTCCGCCTCAAAGGTGAGGGTCGCCATCACAGCCAGATCACAGACCTCCTTTGCCGCAATCACAGCCGCTCTGGTCTCCTGAAGACTCATCATAGTCTCTATCACCAATAGATCCACACCGGCCTCCGCCAGATAGCGGATCTGTTCTTTGTACACCTCAATCAGTTCTTCAAAATCCAGTTTCCCGATGGGAGACAGCTGTTCTCCAGTCATGGTCAGATCGCCCGCCACATAGGCTTTTCCATTCACGGCTTCTCTGGAAACTGCCACCAGCTCATGGTTCATTCTGCGGATCTCGCCCTCCAGCCCATACTCCTTTAGTTTGATCCGATTGGCTGTAAAGGTAGGTGCATAGACAATATTGCTGCCGGCCGAGACAAAAGCTCTCTGCAGCTCAATCATCACTTCTTTATGCTCCAGGATCCACTGTTCCGGACACACCCCGGTGGGCATCCCCTTCTTCTGTAAATTCGATCCTGTCGCCCCGTCTAAAAAGATGGGTCTGTCTTTTATTAATGCCTGAAACTCCTGTTTGTTCATTTACTCCGCACTCTCCTCCGGCTCTTCATAGAAAACCGTGTCATCCGTATCAAAATCATCTTCCGGCGTATCCTCTTCTGCTGCGTCATCGTCGCTTTCGTCCTCGCTCTGGTTCAGATAGCCGCCGCCGAGGAGCGCATTTTCCTCCGTGTAGGTGACGTTTTCCCCTTCGGGGATCTCCCCGTGTAGAATAACGATGATATACTGAATGCGGATATTGACCCTGTCATAATATTCAAGCGCCGCCTGGGCGGATGCTTCATCATAGTCTCCATCATAAGCAGCATGGAAAAGAGTCATTGCCTCCTTCATATTTTCATCCGCCTCATCAGCCAGACTCTCCACCGCCGAGAACTGCTCCGGCACCTCCAGTCCTGCCATCCACTCAATATCCTCCGCCAGCGCGTCCAGATAGCCTAAAAGCTCTGTCATGGCGGTATCCGAATTGCGATCTATGGCGTTCATATTTTCATTGTACTGTGCCGCCTTCACAAAAAAGGTGTTCATATCCTCCTGATAGGCCGTAAGCGTTTCATCCTCTCCGCAAGCCGTGAGCAGAAAAATAAAGAACAGGCAGACACCCATGATCTTGTATTTTTTCAAACCAGTTTCCTCCAAAATATAATAAACCCTATTTAAACATAGTAATGATTTCCGCCCCTTTCGTCAACCTTTTCAGGCAAAAAATNGAGTANCCGNCCANACGAAAACAGAGCCGGACGCTCTGTCTGGCTCTGNTNCNTTNCTATGTGNNTNGCTNNTCNGANACAGATCAAANCNCNATCTCNCAGTCNGGTTCCACNTTTTTACATGCCTTCAACACCTGTTTCATAACACTTTTTTCATCTGCACCCTCCGCAAAATCAATCTTCATTTTCTGTGTCATAAAACTGACTGTAGCTTCTGCCACACCTTCCGTTTTTTTGGCGGCTTCCTGCATTTTCTCCGCACAGTTAGCACAGTCTACCTCGATTTTGTAAGTTTTAGTCATTGTTTTCTCCTTCCCTTATGTGTTCCATACCCATGTTGAGGATAGCGCGGACGTGATCATCATCCGGTGCATAAAACACCATCTTCCCCTCCCGTCTGCTTTTCACCAGCTTAGAGGCTTTCAATATCCGCAGCTGATGGCTGACAGAGGATTGACTCATATCTAAAAGCCCTGCAATATCATTGACACAGCGCTCTTTATCCAGCACGGCATACAGGATTCGGATCCGGGTAGGATCACCGAATATCTTAAAAAGCTCTGCCAGCTCATAGATATCCTCCTCCGAATAATAACGTTCCAAAAACGCTCTCCTCCTTACATTCATTTTAACATATGTTTATTTGTTCATATTATAATACCATCACCACATGACTGTCAAGTAAAAAATCGAGTATCAACGCATTCAAAAAAGAGAGACCGTATGGTCTCTCTTTTTGAAAGCCGCCAACCGACGGGATACTTCTCTTAAAGTTTGAAGAAGGAAACTTCTTCCTCCAGACGCTGCGCCATCTCTTTCAGCTCGCCTGCAGCCCCTGCCAGCAGATTGATGGTTGCATTTAACTCCTCCATGGATGCGGTGGTCTCCTCGGTGGATGCCGCATTCTCCTGAGATACTGCGGACAGATTCTGGATCACATCCACAACTCTGCCTCTCTCGGTATCACACTGACCGGCCTGCTCATTGATCAGCTGAGATTCTTTTCTGGAGTCTTCGATACCGCTGCTCACATCATTGAATTTCTCCTTGGTCTGTACCAGCTTCTGCTGCTGTTCCAGAATGATCTCGTTCACTTCGTTCATAATCTGAACGGAAGTCTCGGAATCGGCCGTCAACTGATGAATGATATCCTCGATCGTCTTCGTTGACTGAGCGGAATCCTCAGACAGCTTGGAGATCTGTGTCGCCACCACGGCGAAACCGCGGCCGGCCTCTCCTGCTCTGGCTGCCTCAATACTCGCATTCAGGGCAAGTAAGCTTGTCTCGCTGGCAATAGAAGCAATGAGATTGACTGCATCCTGAATCCGGGTAACCGATTCGTTAGTGGTATGTACGGAAACCTCGATCTTTTTGATCGCCTCAGTGGTTTTATCGTTGGATACGCTCAACTCATGGATGATTTTGGAAGATTCCGTATCTGCCACATGCATCTTTTTGGACAGTTCATCCAGTTCTCCGACGCTCTCCACGATCCTTTCAATGATCTCGCCCATATTAGCCACCTGTCCGGTAGCTGACTCAATATCCTCCGCCATGGCCACAGCACCCTTGGAGATATCTTCCACAGCAGTACTGATCTCGTCCGACGTAGACGAAGTCTGGGATGCCATGGACTCCAATGTATCCCCCTGCTGCATCAGAGTCGCTGTATTCTGTTTGATACTGCCAATGATCCTCTGTAATTCGTTTAGGAGCCGCTGTACGGCACGGCCCATAACACCGATCTCGTCATGTCTCTTTAAGAGTCTCTCGTTTACTTCCAGCTGCAGGTCACCCTGTGCCAGAGAGGACACAAGCCTTTCTGTCTGCACGACCACGCGGGCGATAGCACTGGCAATCATGATACAGACTATCAATGCCACAACAAGGATCAACGCAGCAATCCCCAGGATCATCATACAACTCTGGTTGATCCGCGAAGCAGCCTCGGTGGCCGGCTTACCGGCAAATACCATGCCAGTATTTTTACCGCTGTTGTCAAAAACAGGCATATAGAAAGCATAGTACCGCTCCCCGTTTATGATAACCTCAGAGGACTCAAAGGTCTTCCCTTCGTTTATAACTGTCTGAATAACCTCATCGCTGGCTTTGGTGCCGAGAATACGCTCGCCGGTGGACTTATCGCGCAGAGAGGTGGCCCGTCTGGTATCCCCGTAGAAGACCGTCACATCCACGGCTCTCCCCTCCGTAAAGCTGTCAATGACTTCCGCATGCTCAGAAACACAGTACTCTCCCTTATAGAGTGTGTCTCCTTCCATCCGGTAATCGCCCGAATCCAGCGCATCGTAAGCCGCATACACACTCTGGCACAGATCCTCGAGCCCTTCCATGGTCGCTTCCTGCACCTGATCCCGTATGGTTCTGATGGCATACACGGTAACCGACGCCACCATGACAACCATTGGAATGACACAAAGCATCACAAGCTGTGCCATTATGCCTAACTTCTTCTGTTTTTTCATATTTCCTTTCTCCTGTCTTTTAATCCCGTTTTTACTCCCCTCACAAATTTTCCAATTATTTGGCAATCATAAATAAAATACGGGATTTAACGATATAATGGTGTTGGTATTATATCATACTTTTTGGTGCCTGAAAAGTGTAAAAGTACAAAAAACAGCAAAAAAAGGCAAAAACACTAAGAATAACCCAGATAAAAAAGCAACTATTCCTGTTACGGACGAATCTGTCCGCCGCCGGTAATCTGATACTTGTAGGAGGTCAGTTCCCGCAGGCCCATGGGGCCTCTTGCATGCAGTTTCTGGGTGCTGATGCCGATCTCCGCCCCGAAACCGAACTCAAATCCGTCCGTAAAACGGGTGGAGGCGTTTACATAGACGCAGGCCGCGTCCACCTCCTGCAGAAACTGTTCCGCATGCGCCTTATCCTCTGTGATGATTGCATCAGAGTGGCCGGTGTTATAGCGGTTGATATGGATAATAGCCTCCTCCACCGACGACACCGTCTTTGCAGAGATGATCAGATCCAAATATTCTGTCGCATAATCCTCCTCCGTTGCCGGACCGGCTCCCGGTATGTTCGCTCTCACAGTTTCATCGCCGCGGATCTCTACCTGCTTTGCCGTAAGCGCCTCCCCCAGTGCCGGCAGGATCCGGTCTGCGATCTTTTCGTGCACCAGAAGAGATTCACAGGCATTGCACACGCCGATCCGCTGGGTCTTTGCGTTCAGAACGATGGGGATGACCTTCTCCGGGTCTGCCGCCTCGTCGATGTAGATATGGCAGTTGCCGGTGCCAGTCTCAATCACGGGGATCGTACTGTTCTCCACCACGCTTCGGATCAGTCCCGCGCCGCCTCTGGGAATGAGCACATCCACATATTCTTTTAATTTCATAAAGGCCGTAGTCACCTCTCTGTCATTATGTTCGATCAGCTGAATGGCTGCGCCGTCGATCCCCTCCTGCATAAGCGCCGTCCGTATCGTCTCGGTGATTGCCTGATTGGAGAGACAAGCATCGCTGCCGCCCTTTAAAATTACCGCGTTTCCCGTCTTAAAACAGAGTCCGAAAGCATCCGCCGTCACATTGGGTCTGGCCTCATAGATGATGCCGATAACGCCCATAGGAACACGCACCTTCTCAATGTGCAGACCATTCGGCCGGTCAAAAGCTTCTATGACGTCCCCCACCGGATCCTGCAGCGCGGCAATCTGTAAAAGGCCCTCAGCCATAGCCTCGATCCGTTCCGGCGTCAGTCTCAGACGATCCAAAAGCCCCTCAGCCATACCGGCCGCCCGGGCTCTCTGATAATCCTTTTCGTTGGCGGCAAGAAGGCTGTCTTTTTCTTTGACCAACGCTGATGCCGCACTTTTCAGGGCATGGTCTTTCTGCTCGGTGGTCAGTTTTTGCAGGGCTGTTTTAGCGAAAGCCGCTTTCCTCCCCAGTGTTTCCAGATATTCATTGATTTCTCTGCTTTCCATGTGATATTTCCTTTCCCTGATTCTTAACTTTGCCCGGTGCATTTGTCCCGAAGCATTCCGCCTTAAAAAATTTCCGTTTCCGTAACGATCCATTTCGGGCAGATATCGTGGCTGTCCCACGGAATCTCCTGTAGGATCTGGCAGTCATAGGCCAACGCTGCCGTACAGATCGTATCTTTCGCGTGCTGAGACAGTTTCGACAAATAGCGGTCATAATAGCCGCCGCCGTAGCCGATCCGATGATGGGCTCTGTCAAATGCCGCCCCGGGCATGCACATGATCGCTTTTCCCATAAAGGGATCATAGACCTCTTTGATATGATTTTGCGGCTCTAAAATGCCGTGGTAACCTTCCTCCAGATCGGAAAGAGTTTTTATTCTGAAAAAATCCATCTCCCGTCCCGCTACCCGTGGTGCAAAGACTGCCTTCCTATCAGCCAAAGCNCGCTCGATCAGGGAAACAGTGTCCGCCTCGCTGCGAAAANTGACATAGGTAAGGAGTGCCTGCGCTTCCCGGTAACAGACATGTTCTGTTAAATTTTTAACAATTTTTTCACTGCAACGCATCCGCTCGTCCGCCGGAATCCTATCCCGCAANGCCAGTGCACGCGCTCTCACCTCAGTCTTTGTCTGTTCCATGCCTTTTCTTCTCGCTCAGTTTCGTCACACTGCCGTCATTTTCCAGAATGGAGATATTTTCAAGCTGGCCTCTCAGATTCGCCCGCACATTCGCCACATATGCCTGCCGCAGAGCAGCCTGCTCCTCCTTCTCCTCGGGAGTAAGCCCCTCCGCCTGGGATTTGTGGTATAACTCGTTAATTCTGGCAGTCAATTCAGCTACAGTCATATATCGTTTCCTCTCTGATTTCTGTAGATAGGCGTTTACGAAACGCATCACAATACTTTCATAATTGTGCAAATAGCATAAGCAGACCCTTGGAAACTGTTTAAATCCTTCGGATTAAAANCGCCGGCACTTGGCGAGGTTCTTTCGAGCCTAGTACCGCTGCGNTTGGAATGGAGCGAAAGCGTGTCTGCATTGGTTATNCTATTTGTACAATCTCATCATATTACTTTTCGTACAGGTGCATTTGCTGTACATATAAAGGTAAGTCGAAATGCTCATCCCTATGCGCCATAAAAAGTGTGCCGATATTCTGACCGCTCAANATGCGGTGGATCACTTTGATGTCNTTACTGTTGGCAATGACCATGTCCACCCCGGTACTGTTGGCAATCTTGGCAGCCTGAAGTTTGGTGCTCATGCCGCCTGTCCCAACGCTGCTTCCGGTGGAAGCCTTTCCCATATTCATCAGGTCTTCCGTCAGTTCTTCCACAACCTCTATGTATCTGGCATCCGGATTTGCCCTGGGATCGTCGGTGTAAAGGCCGTCGATATCCGAAAGAAGCAACAGCACATCCGCCTCCACCAGAGAAGCCACAATAGCNGACAGCGTATCATTGTCGCCGATCTCAATCTCATAGGTTGCCACCGTATCATTCTCGTTCACCACCGGGATAACACCCAGTTTAAAAAGCTCTGCAAAGGTGTTCTGTGCATTGTAGCGGTTCAGATTATCCACGATGGTGTTTTTCGTCATCAGAATNTGTGCCGCCACCTGATTATATTCGGCAAANATCTTCTGGTAGATCATCATCAGTCTCGCCTGTCCCACAGCGGCGCATGCCTGTTTCACGGCAATAGGATTATCGTCCTCCCCCTTGTCCTGCAAAACGGCCTTTTCTCCCACAGCGATAGCGCCGGAGGTGACTAACACCACATCCTTGCCCTGGTTTCTCAGATCACAGAGTTCCCGCACCAGCACGTCCAATTTTGTATAGTCCAGATCCCCCGTCTCCGGGTGCTGTAAAGAGGAGGAACCNATTTTTATTACGATTCGCTGTTTATCCGCCATCAAGGCTTTTCTGTCTGTCATCTTTCCGTATTCCTTTCCCAGATTCGCCATTTATCTTACCACAGGATGATAAAGCGACGCAACCTTCTCCGCAATCAAAATCCCGTCCATGGCNGCGGAAGTGATGCCGCCCGCGTAGCCTGCTCCTTCCCCGCAGGGATAAAGCCCCCGCAGCGCCGACTGTCCGGTGTCATCCCGAAGAATCCGCACCGGGGAGGAGGTTCTGCTCTCCACACCNGATAAAAAGGCATCCGGATCGTCAAAGCCCGATACAGATTGACCTATTAGGTCAACCCCTTCCACCAACACCTGATTCAGAAAATCCGGTAAAATATCGTGCACCGGCGCAAACCGCCAGCTCCCTTTGATGGCCGGAGAAAAATCCGGATACCGTTCCTGCAGGCTGCTCTTTTCCTCCATTCCGGAAGACAGGCTTCCCTGACTGTCAAGCCTCTCCTTGCTCTCCAACACCGCCCTCTTAAAATCGCCATAGCGCTCCACGGGCACAGCGCCGCTTCCGATTTCATAAGCTTTTTTCTCCAGTTCCCGCTGAAAGNCAACACCGGCAAGAGGCCCNGTTCCCCCGTAATCCTCCGGAGTCAGGGTAACGATCATGGCGCTGTTGCTGTTGGCTCCGTCCCGCCCGCTGTAGCTCATACCGTTCACAGCCGTCATGCCGGGCTCCGAGGAAGCGTTCACAACATAACCGCCCGGACACATACAGAAAGAGTAGACCCCTCTGCCGCTTTCGGTCTTGGCCGTCACTTTATAGGGCGCCGCCGGCAGAGAGTCTGCGCTTTCTCCGTACTGTAACTGGTCTATCATCTTCCGTGGATGCTCCATGCGAAGTCCCACCGCAAAAGCTTTGGGTTCCATGGGCACCTTCCNGTCATAAAGCATCTGAAAGGTATCTCTGGCNCTGTGNCCGATCGCCANNACCACCACATCGCTGTATATACACTCCCCCGCCGCCTCCACGCCCAGGATNNTATCGTTTTCGCACAGAAGTGACGTCACCTGGGAGGCAAACCGTACTTCNCCGCCCCAGGCNGTGATNTTGTTTCGCAGATTCTCCACCACCCGGCACAGAATATCCGTACCGATATGAGGTTTCGCGTCGTAGAGGATCTCCTCCGGGGCGCCCGCCTCCACAAAGATACGGAGTACCTCCCNCTGTCTGCCGCAGGNATCCTTGACTGATGTGGTCAGTTTTCCGTCCGAAAAAGTGCCTGCACCGCCCTCCCCAAACTGGACATTGGAGGAAGGATTCAAGATTCCTTCCTGCCAGAAGCGCTCCACATCGGCAAGACGTGTTTTTACATCTTGTCCCCGCTCCAGAAGAAGGGGCTGATATCCCGCCTTTGCCAGCATATAACCGCAAAAAAGGCCCGCAGGCCCTGTCCCTACAATAATGGGGCGATGAGACAGCTCCCTTTCACCGGAGACAGGAAAAGAGTAGGGTTTCCAAATNCCTGTCTGAANCTGTCCCTTTTTGGCCCGGGCATTTTTTAACACCCNTTCCTCACCGGCTGCTTCCACCTCCACCGTGTAGACCACATACAGCTCCGGCTTCTTTCTGGCGTCGATGGAGCGTCTTAAGATCGTAAAACGAAGAAAGGCGGAAGGCTCCACCCNCAACAGCTTCGCGGCTTTTCTCCGGACATCCTCTTCCGNATGAGCCACCGGCAGTTTGATTTCATGGATTCGTATCATATTCTCTCCTTCGCAGATGCCGCAGCACGTCCTGCCACNGCTCCGCTGCTCCANGCCCACTGCAGATTATAACCNCCGCAGAGACCATCTATGTCCAGAATCTCACCGGCAAAATAAAGTCCTGGAATCTTTTTTGACATNAGACTTGTAGTCACTTCGTTGCAGTCCACGCCGCCTGCGCTCACCTGAGCTTTCTCAAAGGGATTGACTCCCACAACCGTCACTTCCAGGCCACAGTAGAGNTTCCACAGCTTCTCGAAAGATNCGGGCGAAATCCTATCTGCNCGTTCTCCCTGCCCTATGCCGGAAAGCTTCAGTAACANCTGGTTGATTTTCTTGTTGACTATTCCGGTCAANAATNNTTCCATACTCTTCCTGTCCATGNANAGCCAGCCGATCCTGAAAAAAAGATGCAGCGGCGTTCTCATCATAATCCGGCAGAAAAGAAATCGTCACGGTGACAGGCTTTTTCTCCAGCAAAGCATAGGCGGCATGTCTGCTTATCTGAAAGGTGGGGATCCCGGAAATGCCGTAATCCGTAAGCTGCAGCTCTCCACGTTCCCTGCAGACTTCTTGTCCAGCCACCCGCAGAACCAAAGCCGCATCACAACGCACCCCTGCCACCTGTCTGAAAAAGGATTCCTGACAGCGAAGGGCCGTAAGCGTCGGCACCACCGGCACGATGGCATGTCCCAGCTTCTTTGCAAGGAGTACACCGTTGCCGTCAGATCCGGTCCCCGGAGCCGCACTGCCGCCGCAGGCAAGGATCACAGCGTCGCAGGCGTCTCCTGACGGTTTCAGGAAAAATCTACCCTTTTCCTGATAGATCTCCTTTATTTTAGTCTCTGTATGTATCATAACATGCTGTCGTTCCAGCTCGTAGCGAAGCAGATCCAGAACGGTGGACGCCTGTTCGCTGGCAGGGTACAGATACCCGTCTCTCTCCTTGATCCGCATACCGAGAGAAGCAAAAAAATCCTTAGTCTGAGCTATGTCAAAGGCAGTATAAACCGCCTCCCAGAGCGCGGTCCCGCTCCCGTGATAGTATTCCGGCCCCATCTTTTCATTGGAGAAATTACATTTCCCGTTTCCTGTGGACAGGATTTTTTTCCCTACCCTGTCATTGCGTTCATAAAGACTCACCGCAGCACCGGATACAGCGGCCTGAATGGCTGCCATCATGCCTGCCGCCCCGCCGCCTACCACCGCGATCTTCCTGTTCATATCCATTATGCTCCTTTTTCATAGGATTAGGGTATGCGTTTACGAAACGCATCTCAACACCATATTCATTATGCTATTTGTGCAATCGTCATGTTTAGCTGGAATATGATTCCAAAAACTGGTACAGCTCTTCCTCGCTCTCCACATGCTTTCCCGTCATGATCTCCCGCTGTAAGGAATCGGGAAGCCTCTCTAACAGAATATCCGTATTCATGTAAAGGCTTTGACCATCCTCCTCGTATACCACGATAAAATGATCCGCCACCATCAGATAAAAGCCCTTCTCTTCTTTTTCTTTATAATATTTGCAGACCACTACCCGATCCTTGGAGAAGGATGTCAGTTCGATGGTCTCAAACCCTTGTTGCAGTTCAGAGAGCGGCGGATTGCTGTCATAGGAGGCAAGAGCCTCCAAAAGTTCCTCCCGGTTCAGACCAATGTACATAACCGGAACCGTCTCCTCCTGCTCCGTGACCGTGCCCTTTCCAAGATCTACCTGCTCCACCAGATAGAGAGTATCTGCGGTCACCACAGCGCTGTCCGCCACAGCAGTCTCGATCACCTGCTCCTCCTCTGCCATCTCCTCGCTGGACTGCGCTCTGACGCTCTCATAGGCGGAACGTTTCTGCTCTGTCGTCCCATGGGAATATCGATTGGGATAAAAGAAATTCTCCGCCTTTAGTGCGCCCCAGCCGCCAAGCCCCAGCATAGTCACAGACATTATCATAAAAAAGCTGATACGTTTTACAAGCTTCATTCCGTGTTAAACCTCTCTTGTCGGATTTCCTGTAATCAGTATCAGCCAATTCCAGATTTTTATGCAGTTATCTCACAAAACGCCTATGCTTCGACCGATCAGAATAAACAGACCGCCGCCGGGAATCTCATGCAGCTCCGCTTCTCCAATCACCCGAAGGAGCATGAGAAGCAGGATATGGAAAAACACACCTGCAATCACAGCCACCAAAATGGTGATCCCATCTCCCGTAATGTCAGAGAGCACCAGCTTTATCAGATACACGATCACCCCGGAGACTGCGGATGCCGCAAAGGGAAAGGCGATGCCCATGATCCAATCCGGTCTGTATTTGACACGCCTGTTTAAAAATGCAAAAGAGGCGGCCATATAAATACCGAAAAACAGAATCAGGGAACAGAGCAGTCCTTCCACTCCCATGTGCGCCCGCTGTACCAGAAAATAGGCGGTAACCAGATGTACCACAAAAGAAGCGGCCACGACAAGGAACAATTCCCGCGCCATATGCATCTTATATAGCAGCTTTCCAAAGAGAAAACTGAAGGTAAACAACACCACCAGGATCGTCCCCTTCTGAAGCCAGCCGGCCAGAACGGATACCTGCGCCGTTGCCTTACCGTAACAGCAGGCAGAGAACGGTTTTGCTAAAACAGCAAGATAAATGGCCGTGGGAAATGACACCATGGCGCCGTTTCGTACTGCCTGACCGAGCCGTTCCCGCATACCGCGGTATTCTTCCCGCTCGTAGGCGCCGCTTATCTTTCCGATCAGACCGTGTACAGAAAGACATGACAGCCCTGCGCCAAGCCCGATCAGAACCGCAAATTTACCATAATAGCTTCCCCAGAGCGCCGTCCGCATATCGCCCTGTTCCGTCACATTCATACAATAATTCAAAAAACGCTGATCCACCAGCATAAACAGATTAGAAAGCAGCACAATAACTGCCAAAGGCACCAGATTAGAAAGCAACATCCGCTGGATCTCAAACTGGGTTTCCGCACGTCTGCTGCTATCCTGTCCCGGCCGCCCTCTCATAGCGCCCGCATAGATGATATAGACAACAAACAGATAAAGAAGAGTGACGATCTGGGAAAACAGAATACCCAGCACAGCGCCGGCTGCACCATAAGCATAGGCATGAGCCTCCGTCTGCTTGAGTGCCGCCACCTTCAGTCCATAGTTATAGCAGATTCTGCCGCCGAACACAGCCCCGATAAACAGAGCGATCTTTTCGATATATAGGGAATGCGCCACCAAAACACCCATGCCATAGCCGTTAAAATATCCTCGAAATGAACCTGTCAGCGCTGCGAAAAATACTGCGGGCACAGCCGCTAAAAGCGCCATACGACAGAGGTGCTCAAGCACCAACACATCCGCGATCCATCCGGAAAAAACCAACAATAAAAGAGCCATCACCGCGCCCAGAAAAAGATTCATAAAAAGGCCGGTTCGAAAAACCTTCCGTGCATTCCGATAACGCTCCCTCTTGACACGGTACCGTATGATCCCCGCCAGAGTACGGGACATGCCGTAGGAAGTGACCAGAGAAGTCAATAAAAACAGCTCCATTGCAGGAGCAAACAAGCCCACTCCTCCATCCCCTATGATACGGGAAAGCGGAATCCGCATAAAAAGAAGGATCATATAGGACACGATCCCCGCAGAGAGGACGATTCTGTTTTTCAGATTTTTAGTCATCCATTGTATTTTCATTGTTATCCTCGATATATCTCCTGAGAACTAATCCCTCGTGATGCCAAGAGCTGCAAGCACAGCCTTCTGTTTTTCCTCCATCCGGACCGCTTCCTTCTCCTCCATGTGATCGTAACCGCACAGATGAAAAAGACTGTGCGCTACAAGAAAGGCAAACTCCCTCAGTTCGCTGTGCCCGTACTCTTTTGCCTGCGACTTCACACGCTCCACTGACAGAATGATGTCCCCCAGAACAAGCTCGCCGCTGTCCGGGTCGAAGCAATCCGCCTCCGCTTTTTCCGCTATGGAAAAATCTCCCGGCGTTTCAAACTCCAGATTGGGAAATGAGAGTACATCCGTCTCTGCGTCCATATCACGATACTGCGCATTGTACTTTCGGATTCCTGTGCCATCCGTCAGAAGAAGGCTCACTGTCGCCTCGTAAGGGCATCCCTCCGCTGTAAGCACTGCCTCCATGACCCGGTCCAGAGTCTCTTTTTCCGAAAAGGCAAAGGACTGCGCTGTCTCATTCTCAACGTAGGAAGTCATAATACAGTTTCTCCTGTAAAAATATTTTTTTCATTCTATAAAGCTGCCCCAGAGAAATATCATTTTCCCAGAGCTCGTCCGTCTCAAACTTTTTGCGGAACACGGTGTCGATCAACTGGGCGTAGTCTAACTCCGCCTTTGGATCCTTCGCAAACAGATACAGGATCGAGGAGACAATACAATCCGCAAACAGCACTACGATGGTCTCCTTCGACACAACCTTTTCATCCGGATCCACATATTCTTTCAAGATCCGCTTTGTCTTAGGCGGAAAATGATACTTATCGCAGATCGAGGAAACATTCTCCCAGGTGTTTTCACCCAAGAGTTTTCCGATTCTGTGATAATAGCCGCAGGCCTTTATAGCCGCATCGTCAAGCCCCAGATTTCTGGCGATCTTATCGCTCAGATAGGCCGTGTGAATGGCGTGATAATATTCCTCCTTGGAAAGCTCCTTTAGTTGTACGAGCAAAGGACACTCCGGATCGTTGAGCTCCATATATTTATCCCGGTATCGATGGATCACCACAGAGCTGACCATTTTCAGGCTGACCAGAAGAAGAATGCCGCACACCATCAGATTGATCACCGGTATCATAAACTGACCGATAGACAGTTTCTCCTGGGAAAAAAGGATCACGTTTGCAGTAAGGCACAAAGCTAGGATCATCATGGATATGAACATGGGAATAGCCACCTTGAAATCCTCATCCAGATTGGCAAATACTAAAATCCCTGCCATGCCGCTGATAAAATACAGCCAGAAAATGGCATAGTCACAGCCCGCAAAATTCACGGCAAGGAGAAGACATAAGCTTCCTGCCACAAGTCCCGTCATCCCGTTGCTGAACATGGCAAGCAGGACAAAGATTACCAGAAAAGGCCATCCCGCGACAGGCAGATAGGGTAAAAAGACCGCAATTACAAGCGCGACCAGATAAGTGAGTGAAAACCTCCCGTAGCGCCCCTCGTTCCGATAGATAAAAAAGCCGTTTATCTCACTCATGACAAAGGAAAAGATGACGATTCCCGTTCCCGCTAGGATCATGACCACATTCCGGATCATAAGGTCCGTTTTACTCCCATAGAGCATACTGCCGAGCCATGCGATCACGCCCGCCGCCGGAAACATCAAGGTAAAGATCACGATTCTTTTTATGATATTACTGTTTTGTTGCTGCGTACTATTTTTTTCCACGTTCGTAATTCCTGCTTTTTGATTTTTGTTCACTGCGGCGTTTCTCTCTGGCCTCGTAGTCGTCGTATGCCTTCACGATCTTTTGTACCAGAGGATGCCGTACCACATCTTTACTGTTCAGGGTACAGAATGCGATATCGTCTATCTTAGACAATACCCTTCCCGCCACATCAAGCCCTGACCTTACATCCGGCGACAGATCCTTCTGAGAAGCATCCCCGGTCACTACTACTTTAGAGCCAAAACCGATCCTGGTGAGAAACATTTTCATCTGCGCCGGTGTGGTGTTCTGTGCTTCATCCAGAATGATATAGGCATTATCCAGAGTTCTGCCCCGCATATAGGCAAGGGGCGCTACCTCGATCAGCCCCTTCTCCATGTTCCTTGCAAAGCTTTCCGCACCCATGATCTGATAAAGCGCATCGTAGAGGGGTCTGAGATAAGGATCTACCTTGCTTTGCAGATCCCCCGGCAAAAAACCCAGCTTCTCTCCCGCCTCAATGGCAGGCCGGGTCAGGATGATACGGCTGACCTCGTTGTTTTTAAAGGCAGTCACAGCCATAGCCATGGCCAGATAGGTCTTACCGGTACCTGCCGGTCCCACCCCGAAAACGATCATGTTATCCCGCATAGCGTCCACATACTGTTTTTGTCCCAGGGTCTTTGGTTTGATCGGCTTCCCGTTTACAGTGTGACAGATACAGTCACTGTCCATGGCAAGCAGCATGTCCTCACGATGCTCCTTCCCCAGCTCTATAGCATAATCCACACTCTGTTCCTCCAAAACCGTACCTCTTTTTGACAAAGTAAGCAGCTCTCCCACGATCCTGGCTGCCTGATCCACAGATTCCTGTTCGCCGGATATCCGAACTGCACCGTCCCGGTTCACGATCATCACCTTCAGATCGTCTTCTATTTTCTTGATGTGAGAATCAAACTCTCCGAAGAGATTCTGCATGTGCTCCACAGGCACATCTAAACTGACTGTAAACGCTCCCATGCCCCGCCTTTCAGGATGACAGCACGTGTCTGATCCGACTGCGGCTCCTCCTCAGGCACCTCGACGGCCTCCGCCTCAGTGGGGAGCAGCTTCACAGCAGATTCCTCGAGCTGCATATTGGCATATAATACCCATTTTTTATCGTTCTTTTTTATTGTAACATTTTTTTCTGTAATTTGTACCCCTTTTTCCAGTAAAGTTGAGATATTTTTACGCCATTCCTCCTGCAGCAGTGCTTTCATCTCCTCATCAGTATGCTTCTTCGCCGCAACTTCATATTCCTGCACCGTCTTTTGTCCATAAAACAGAGGCAGATAAAGATGATCTAGAAGCTTTACCTGCTTTTTCTCCTCACTGGTATCATAGAGATCATAGGGAATCCCGAAAAGCCGCAGGGTGATCTCCTTAGAGCCCGCGCCAAGCACCGGAATATCCAGTTTTTCTCCTGTATAACATTTTTCTTCGTAAGCCACAGGCGCTTCCAGAGAAACCTGTTTTGTATAGCGCAGCAATATATCCGCATCCGCCTTCACATATTGATACCGGCGCACGGTAGTATCCTCATTGTAGACAGGGATCGCACCGCTCACAAGCACATCTCCCGCCTTGACACTGTCTCCGCAGGACACTAACGGGACGCCGCTTCTGGTGATGATATAGGTGACGATTCCATCTTTCTCCGCCACCAGATCCATGCCGCCGGCTGTAGTTTCACTCTTTTGCTCATCATAGACAGGCATCTCATTTTCCTTGATTCGAACAAGCAGTGTTGTACCCCGAAGCTGAAGCGAGGTCCAAGTGATCAGATCATAGTCCTTTCGGAGTGCCTGTTCCAACGTCTCGATCTGAAGATCACTTTTTTTCATGGCAGTGTGCACGCCCTGTTCCTGCAGATACTCCATGAGAACATCCTCCGTCAGCGCGTAGTTTCCCTCGATCCTGATATCCCAGATACAGCGGGAGGCCAGACTCCAGAACAGGATGCAGCAAAAAAGCCCTGCCACAAAAAGCTTTCTCTTTTGCATTTTTGACACAAAAAAAGGCAGTCCGTATCTGTGCAGAACGGCCACCCTCGTCCCCGTTTTTTTCAAGAGAGGCTTCAGGGCAAAAAAACCCGCTATACTCATCCGCATCGTATGATAATCGCCATGATCCTCAATGTCCCACACCAGAATGTCATGATTGCCGCATAGATTCAAAAGGCGCTCTACAGAATACCCCCACACTCTGACAACCACATACCCTCTTATATACTGTATCCAATGAAGCATAGATTCTCTCCCGCACGCTTAGAGATAACGAAGCGCATCAATTTTTCCGCTTATTTTCATATCTTCATTGGTATAGTAATCTATGGACAAGGAACTGCCCTCAAAACAGATCTTTGTATTTTTTCCCTGCAGTACAATAGTTTCTGTGGTGTACTCCAGAATTCCCTTATAATTTTCGATAAATGCCTCCCGATTCCCCGTGACCGTGACGATGGCCGCGCCAAGCATCGTGTCCTTTGGAAGCTTAAGCGATTCTACCATAAGCTCTCTCGATCTTAATAACGGTGAAAGCGGAGATCGTCTGTTTTCTCTTCTCATAGTAAAATATATGCAGAGGCTAAACCAATAATGCCACAGCATATGCCTTAAATACCACAGACTAAAACATTTAAGGAGAATGCGCAGCAGATACCCCAAATGCCACAACATAAATCATTCAAGAAGAATGCGCAGCATATGCCTTAAATGCCACAACCTAAAACATTTAAGGAGAATGCGTAGCATTCTTTTAGCTTGAGTGCGCGGGCACTCAAGCGGTTATTTATGATAGGGTTCCCCGTTTATGATCCGATAAGCGCGATAGACCTGCTCCAACAAAACAACCCGCATCAGCTGGTGCGGGAATGTCATCTTAGAAAAGCTGACCGCCAGGTCAGCCCGCTCTTTTATAATATTATGTAAACCAATTGAGCCGCCAATCACAAAAACGATATGACTCACTCCATTGATTCCCAGTTCCCGTATTTTTTCCGCAAAGCCTTCCGAATCGTACATACGACCCTCGATCTCCAGCGTTATCACACAGGCATTTTCCGGCAAAAAACGCAGGATACGCTCTGCCTCTCTGGCAAGTATCTGTTCCTGCGCTTTCTCGGAGGCTCCTTCTATGGTTTTTTCGTCCTCCACTTCCCGGATCTCTAATTTACAATAACGTGAAAGCCGCTTTCCGTATTCAGAAACCGCCTCCCGGTAGAATTTCTCCTTCAGTTTACCGACTGTGATCACTGTTATCTTCATATAATCCCTGATAATACCCATCTACAAAGTCGTCCACGAACGCTTCGTCCAAATTCATGAATTTATCCTCTATTATCATGCGCATTCTCTCTGTGCGCCGGAAATATTTTTCCTCGTCCGTCAGATCATCCAGAGACTCTTCCTCATCCAGTATCATTGCATCAATAGCGGCACCGTCCAGATTCTCCCCGCACCATTTGGTAATCTCTGAGAGCAGAGAATTTTCTGATTTTGCCTTCACCAGAAGCAACCGGGAATCCCTCATGGATACAAAGCCAAACACGATAAAAAGGATAAACATGGCGCCCATGACGCCGCAGACCAGATATCTGCTGATGCCGGCATTTTGATAGAGTGGTATCACATTCAGAAAGATTAACACAACCGCCACAAAACCGATTCCGCCAACCGCCAGAAGCATGTAAGCCGAAGAACGATTATCCGCTGCTTTTGCCGCACTGCTCTGATATCTGGGCATGACCATACCCTCCTTATCTTACGAATGGAGATAAAAACGATCTCTAAGATTTTATTTTATAATCATTTCCAGAAAAAAGCAACTACTTTAAAAGCTCCCGGATACCCTGCTGTTGGTTCTCCGACTTGTCAATATCCATACAGATGGAATGATCGTCCCGATAACGCCAGACAGCACATTCTCCGATGGCGCTCATGTCCCGCCACAGAGCAAATACCCCCTCTGTCGCAATGCCGTCCCACTCCTGCACATTACCGATATAATCCACGGTGTTTGCATACATTTCCCCATCGTATAAACCATCTTTAAAATTGCCGACCACATTCTGTATAATCCGGCTTGTAGACGTAAGGGTTGAGATATCCACATCGTAGTGCTCCGCGCCCTGTCCGTTTGGCAGATTGTTGGCCCAGACGCCCGAGTAACTGTGGGACATGTACGTTCCCATGGCGTTCGTCTTATTTTTCTGGTTTATGTAGAACCGGAACCAGGTTCCCTGTCCACTTCTTACCCCGTGGCTCCACTGTCCGAAATAATAACTGTTTTTTTCATAGATAGCCAGTCCTGTACCATTCGGTTTTCCCTCGCTGTCCACATCTCCCTGATAATAAAAGTCGTCGGTTCCCTCCAATCCTTTGGAGAGCTTGACATATCGCTTTAAATGCGCCAGATCCCAGATGGCATCCTGATTATTGGCCTCAAAATAAGGATAAGCCTCTTTTAATATAAACTCTTTCGTGTAAGCCTCATCACTCTCATCCTCGATATCCACCACAACAGCCGTCTTTTCATCATCCACGGACGCAAGCTCCTCTTTGAGGTCTTCCTCCTCATCCTCTGTCAGCTCTATCTGCGTCTCCAAAGGCTTGCCCTGCTCAACGGTTTGCTCCTTTTGCGGCTCCTCCTCCAGCGTCTGCTCCAAATTTTCCTGCTGCTTTGCATAGTCGGTGATATTCTGCTGAAGATCCTGCGGTTTCTGCCTGCTTTGGACAAACATCACAAGAAGCAGCACTAAAATACAGATAAAGAGAACGGCTATGATTCCCAAAAGAATCCTGGTCATAATAGGCTTTTGAAAAAAGCTCTCCCGCTCCTCCATCTTATCCTGTTCTTGTTCCTGATCCTGTTCCGGTAATCTCATAGGTTCTACTTACCTTTCTTTCTCGCTTTACATGTTAATAGTTCTACTCAAACAAGTCTATCGAATATTTTTAAAGATTATGCATGCAAATTCTTTAAGAATTTCTTATACTTTGGCAAGAATCTGTGCATAAATAAGCAAGAGCCTGCCTGCTTGAAACCGGCAGACAGACTCTACATTCTTATATTTTATTTCGAGAGATAGTCATCGATGCCCTTTGCCGCCGCTTTTCCGGCTCCCATAGCAAGGATCACAGTGGCCGCTCCCGTCACCGCATCGCCGCCTGCATAAACTCCCTCTTTGGTGGTTGCACCGAAGTCTTCCTCAGCCACGATACATTTATGTTTGTTCACCTCAAGCCCCTTGGTTGTGGATGAGATCAGCGGATTCGGGGAAGTTCCCAGGGACATGATGACCGTGTCCACCTCCATCAAAAACTCCGAGCCCTCAATCACCACAGGGCGTCTTCTGCCGGAAGCATCAGGCTCTCCCAGTTCCATGCGCACACACTTGATACCGGATACCCAGCCGTTCTCGTCCGCAATGATCTCTGTGGGATTCGTCAACAGATCAAAAATGATCCCCTCTTCCTTCGCATGGTGAACCTCCTCCACACGGGCAGGAAGCTCCTCTTCGCTTCTGCGGTAGACAATATGCACTTCCGCACCCAGACGAAGCGCCGTTCTGGCAGCGTCCATAGCCACGTTTCCGCCGCCCACCACGGCAACCTTCTTACCATGCATGATCGGTGTATTGGAATTCTCGTCAAAGGACTTCATCAGATTGCTTCTGGTGAGGTATTCATTTGCGGAAAACACACCAAGAGCCTGTTCTCCGGGAATTCCCATGAATTTCGGAAGACCTGCACCGGAACCGATGAATACGGCGTCAAACCCTTCCTCCTCCATCAATTCATCTATGGTAACGGATTTTCCAACTACTACATTGGTCTCTATCTTGACACCGAGGCTCTTTACATTCTCGATTTCCTTTGCCACTACAGCCTGCTTGGGCAGACGGAACTCAGGGATACCGTAGACTAATACACCGCCCGGCTCATGGAGCGCCTCAAAGATGGTCACCTCGTAGCCCATCTTCGCCAGATCTCCCGCACAAGTGAGTCCGGCAGGGCCGGAACCGATCACAGCCACCTTTTTATTCTTCTTTTCCTTCGCACCTTCGGGCTTCACATCGTTCTCTCTCGCCCAGTCGGCCACAAAACGCTCCAGTTTTCCGATAGAGATCGGCTCACCCTTGATACCGCGGATACATTTTCCTTCACACTGGCTCTCCTGAGGACACACACGTCCGCAGACAGCGGGCAGTGCCGAAGCTTCACTTATGATCTGATAAGCCGCAGCAATATCGCCCTCCTTCACCTTCTCGATGAAACCGGGAATATTGATCGCCACGGGGCATCCCTTGATACACTGCGCATTCTGACAGTTGATACAGCGGGAAGCCTCACACATCGCCTCCTCTTTATCATATCCAAGACACACTTCCTCAAAGTTTGCAGCGCGTACTTTTGCGTCCTGTTCACGCACAGGAACCTTCTTTAATACATCTGCCATTATTTGTCACCTCCGCAATTTCCGCACCCTCCATGATGGGTGTCTCCTTCTTTCGCCTTCAAGAAGTCTCTGCCTTCCTTGGTCTTATACATCTGCTGGCGTTTCATCGCCTGATCAAAATCTACTTTATGGCCGTCAAACTCAGGGCCGTCCACGCAGGCAAATTTCACCTCACCGTCCACAGTCAGACGGCAGGCACCACACATGCCCGTACCATCTACCATTATAGGATTCATGCTTACTACGGTGGGCAGCTCATATTTTTTCGTGGTCAGGCAGACAAACTTCATCATGATCATAGGGCCGATGGCAACACAGACATCATAAGATTTTCCCTCCGTCTCCACCAGATCCTCGATCACCTTCGTCACCATGCCGTTTCTGCCGTAAGAGCCGTCGTCGGTGGTTATGTAGAGATTCCCGGCCACCGCCTTCATCTCCTCCTCCATAATGAGCAGATCTTTTGTCTTTGCACCTACGATCACATCCGCCGCAATGCCTCTCTCATGCAGCCATTTCACCTGAGGATAAACCGGCGCTGTGCCGAGGCCTCCTGCAACGAAGAGAATCTTTTTCTGCTTCAGCGACTCGATATCCTCCTCCACAAACTCGGAGGGACACCCCAGAGGTCCCACGAAATCATGGAAGCTGTCACCTGCCTGTAAATGGCGCATCATCTCCGTGGCCGCACCTACCACCTGAAATACGATGGTAATGGTTCCCTGCTCTCTGTTATAATCACAGATGGTCAGCGGAATCCGCTCGCCCTCCTCATCCATCCGGACAATGACAAACTGTCCCGGCTGACAGGATTTGGCAACACGGGGCGCCACAACATCCATGAGATAGATATTTGCTGCAAGTTCTTCTGCTTTTATAATCTTGTACATCTCAACACTCCTTTTATATTGTTAGAAAATTGTGGCACGCCCATGATCGAGCGCTCACACATCCAATGGGATTATAGCGAAAGTTTGACTCTTTTGCAAGACCTAGTGTATTGACATATTGATATTTACACAAATATTTCTGGTAATTACTGCCGTTTTTTGGTATAATAAAAGAAACGGCGGTGATTCCTATGGCAAGACCTAAAAAATATGTGATCAAACTTACAGACGATGAAGTTAAAGAACTCAAGTCTGTAATCCGTAAGAAAAAAACTTCAAAAACCATCCGCTGCAGATGCCAGATCATCCTCGACCTTGATGAGGCACATGGAAAAGTGTTAACACATGAGCAGAGTGCAAAATCCAATGGTGTCTGTCTGGCAACTGTTGCCAATACGGTTTCGAAATATACCAGCGGCGGTATTGATGCGGTCACTGAATTCAAAAGGAATATTAATTCGGATAACGCAAGGCGCAAGGTTGACGGACGTACAGAGGCCCGGCTGATAGAACTGGCCTGCGGACCTGTTCCGGAGGGGCATTCCAGATGGACGATCCGTTTACTTGAAAAAGAATCCAAAGTCATTCTGGAAACTCCCGTAAGCAGGGAGGCGATCCGCAACGCCTTAAAAAAAACAAACTTCGACCTCACAAAAACGAATACTGGTGCATCCCCACAAAGGAAGACCCGGAATTCATAGCGTGTATGGAGGATGTCCTTGATATATATGAACTTCCATATAACGCAAAGCGCCCGGTTGTCTGCATGGATGAAAAACCATACCAGCTTCTTGGGGAAGCAAGGGAACCACTTCCAATGGTCCCCGGAAGTGACCGGAAAACCGATTCTGAGTATGTCCGCAATGGTACGGTCAGCATATTTGCCTTTGTAGAACCGCTTGGCGGGACACACCATGTAAGTGTACATGAGCACCGCAGGGCGGCCGACTGGGCAGAAGAGATCAAATACCTGGCAGATGTCATGTACCCGGATGCTGAAAAGATCATTCTTGTAATGGACAACCTCAACACGCATAAACCAGCTTCCCTGTACAAGCGGTATCCACCGCAGGAAGCAAGACGTATCATTAAAAAGCTGGAAATACATTATACGCCTAAGCATGGCAGCTGGCTGGACATCGCAGAAATAGAACTGAATGTAATGACCAGACAGTGTCTTTCCCGCCGCATTGCAGAAATAGGGCAATTACGCAATGAACTGTCCGCGTGGGAAGCGGAGAGGAATATTTCAGCGGCAAAAGTCAACTGGCAGTTCCGGACAAGTGATGCCCGGATAAAGCTCAGTTCGCTTTATCCCACATTTACCACTGTCTCTTAATGAGATGGTGGTAAATCTAAATATCAACGTGTCATTACACTAG
>JAAUZW010000024.1 GCA_014804385.1 Lachnospiraceae bacterium
CAGACCACTACCCGATCCTTGGAGAAGGATGTCAGTTCGATGGTCTCAAACCCTTGTTGCAGTTCAGAGAGCGGCGGATTGCTGTCATAGGAGGCAAGAGCCTCCAAAAGTTCCTCCCGGTTCAGACCAATGTACATAACCGGAACCGTCTCCTCCTGCTCCGTGACCGTGCCCTTTCCAAGATCTACCTGCTCCACCAGATAGAGAGTATCTGCGGTCACCACAGCGCTGTCCGCCACAGCAGTCTCGATCACCTGCTCCTCCTCTGCCATCTCCTCGCTGGACTGCGCTCTGACGCTCTCATAGGCGGAACGTTTCTGCTCTGTCGTCCCATGGGAATATCGATTGGGATAAAAGAAATTCTCCGCCTTTAGTGCGCCCCAGCCGCCAAGCCCCAGCATAGTCACAGACATTATCATAAAAAAGCTGATACGTTTTACAAGCTTCATTCCGTGTTAAACCTCTCTTGTCGGATTTCCTGTAATCAGTATCAGCCAATTCCAGATTTTTATGCAGTTATCTCACAAAACGCCTATGCTTCGACCGATCAGAATAAACAGACCGCCGCCGGGAATCTCATGCAGCTCCGCTTCTCCAATCACCCGAAGGAGCATGAGAAGCAGGATATGGAAAAACACACCTGCAATCACAGCCACCAAAATGGTGATCCCATCTCCCGTAATGTCAGAGAGCACCAGCTTTATCAGATACACGATCACCCCGGAGACTGCGGATGCCGCAAAGGGAAAGGCAATGCCCATGATCCAATCCGGTCTGTATTTGACACGCCTGTTTAAAAATGCAAAAGAGGCGGCCATATAAATACCGAAAAACAGAATCAGGGAACAGAGCAGTCCTTCCACTCCCATGTGCGCCCGCTGTACCAGAAAATAGGCGGTAACCAGATGTACCACAAAAGAAGCGGCCACGACAAGGAACAATTCCCGCGCCATATGCATCTTATATAGCAGCTTTCCAAAGAGAAAACTGAAGGTAAACAACACCACCAGGATCGTTCCCTTCTGAAGCCAGCCGGCCAGAACGGATACCTGCGCCGTTGCCTTACCGTAACAGCAGGCAGAGAACGGTTTTGCTAAAACAGCAAGATAAATGGCCGTGGGAAATGACACCATGGCGCCGTTTCGTACTGCCTGACCGAGCCGTTCCCGCATACCGCGGTATTCTTCCCGCTCGTAGGCGCCGCTTATCTTTCCGATCAGACCGTGTACAGAAAGACATGACAGCCCTGCGCCAAGCCCGATCAGAACCGCAAATTTACCATAATAGCTTCCCCAGAGCGCCGTCCGCATATCGCCCTGTTCCGTCACATTCATACAATAATTCAAAAAACGCTGATCCACCAGCATAAACAGATTAGAAAGCAGCACAATAACTGCCAAAGGCACCAGATTAGAAAGCAACATCCGCTGGATCTCAAACTGGGTTTCCGCACGTCTGCTGCTATCCTGTCCCGGCCGCCCTCTCATAGCGCCCGCATAGATGATATAGACAACAAACAGATAAAGAAGAGTGACGATCTGGGAAAACAGAATACCCAGCACAGCGCCGGCTGCACCATAAGCATAGGCATGAGCCTCCGTCTGCTTGAGTGCCGCCACCTTCAGTCCATAGTTATAGCAGATTCTGCCGCCGAACACAGCCCCGATAAACAGAGCGATCTTTTCGATATATAGGGAATGCGCCACCAAAACACCCATGCCATAGCCGTTAAAATATCCTCGAAATGAACCTGTCAACGCTGCGAAAAATACTGCGGGCACAACCGCTAAAAGCGCCATACGGCAGAGGTGCTCAAGCACCAACACATCCGCGATCCATCCGGAAAAAACCAACAATAAAAGAGCCATCACCGCGCCCAGAAAAAGATTCATAAAAAGGCCGGTTCGAAAAACCTTCCGTGCATTCCGATAACGCTCCCTCTTGACACGGTACCGTATGATCCCCGCCAGAGTACGGGACATGCCGTAGGAAGTGACCAGAGAAGTCAATAAAAACAGCTCCATTGCAGGAGCAAACAAGCCCACTCCTCCATCCCCTATGATACGGGAAAGCGGAATCCGCATAAAAAGAAGGATCATATAGGACACGATCCCCGCAGAGAGGACGATTCTGTTTTTCAGATTTTTAGTCATCCATTGTATTTTCATTGTTATCCTCGATATATCTCCTGAGAACTAATCCCTCGTGATGCCAAGAGCTGCAAGCACAGCCTCCTGTTTTTCCTCCATCCGGACCGCTTCCTTCTCCTCCATGTGATCGTAACCGCACAGATGAAAAAGACTGTGCGCTACAAGAAAGGCAAACTCCCTCAGTTCGCTGTGCCCGTACTCTTTTGCCTGCGACTTCACACGCTCCACTGACAGAATGATGTCCCCCAGAACAAGCTCGCCGCTGTCCGGGTCGAAGCAATCCGCCTCCGCTTTTTCCGCTATGGAAAAATCTCCCGGCGTTTCAAACTCCAGATTGGGAAATGAGAGTACATCCGTCTCTGCGTCCATATCACGATACTGCGCATTGTACTTTCGGATTCCTGTGCCATCCGTCAGAAGAAGGCTCACTGTCGCCTCGTAAGGGCATCCCTCCGCTGTAAGCACTGCCTCCATGACCCGGTCCAGAGTCTCTTTTTCCGAAAAGGCAAAGGACTGCGCTGTCTCATTCTCAACGTAGGAAGTCATAATACAGTTTCTCCTGTAAAAATATTTTTTTCATTCTATAAAGCTGCCCCAGAGAAATATCATTTTCCCAGAGCTCGTCCGTCTCAAACTTTTTGCGGAACACGGTGTCGATCAACTGGGCGTAGTCTAACTCCGCCTTTGGATCCTTCGCAAACAGATACAGGATCGAGGAGACAATACAATCCGCAAACAGCACTACGATGGTCTCCTTCGACACAACCTTTTCATCCGGATCCACATATTCTTTCAAGATCCGCTTTGTCTTAGGCGGAAAATGATACTTATCGCAGATTGAGGAAACATTCTCCCAGGTGTTTTCACCCAAGAGTTTTCCGATTCTGTGATAATAGCCGCAGGCCTTTATAGCCGCATCGTCAAGCCCCAGATTTCTGGCGATCTTATCGCTCAGATAGGCCGTGTGAATGGCGTGATAATATTCCTCCTTGGAAAGCTCCTTTAGTTGTACGAGCAAAGGACACTCCGGATCGTTGAGCTCCATATATTTATCCCGGTATCGATGGATCACCACAGAGCTGACCATTTTCAGGCTGACCAGAAGAAGAATGCCGCACACCATCAGATTGATCACCGGTATCATAAACTGACCGATAGACAGTTTCTCCTGGGAAAAAAGGATCACGTTTGCAGTAAGGCACAAAGCTAGGATCATCATGGATATGAACATGGGAATAGCCACCTTGAAATCCTCATCCAGATTGGCAAATACTAAAATCCCTGCCATGCCGCTGATAAAATACAGCCAGAAAATGGCATAGTCACAGCCCGCAAAATTCACGGCAAGGAGAAGACATAAGCTTCCTGCCACAAGTCCCGTCATCCCGTTGCTGAACATGGCAAGCAGGACAAAGATTACCAGAAAAGGCCATCCCGCGACAGGCAGATAGGGTAAAAAGACCGCAATTACAAGCGCGACCAGATAAGTGAGTGAAAACCTCCCGTAGCGCCCCTCGTTCCGATAGATAAAAAAGCCGTTTATCTCACTCATGACAAAGGAAAAGATGACGATTCCCGTTCCCGCCAGGATCATGACCACATTCCGGATCATAAGGTCCGTTTTACTCCCATAGAGCATACTGCCGAGCCATGCGATCACGCCCGCCGCCGGAAACATCAAGGTAAAGATCACGATTCTTTTTATGATATTACTGTTTTGTTGCTGCGTACTATTTTTTTCCACGTTCGTAATTCCTGCTTTTTGATTTTTGTTCACTGCGGCGTTTCTCTCTGGCCTCGTAGTCGTCGTATGCCTTCACGATCTTTTGTACCAGAGGATGCCGTACCACATCTTTACTGTTCAGGGTACAGAATGCGATATCGTCTATCTTAGACAATACCCTTCCCGCCACATCAAGCCCTGACCTTACATCCGGCGACAGATCCTTCTGAGAAGCATCCCCGGTCACTACTACTTTAGAGCCAAAACCGATCCTGGTGAGAAACATTTTCATCTGCGCCGGTGTGGTGTTCTGTGCTTCATCCAGAATGATATAGGCATTATCCAGAGTTCTGCCCCGCATATAGGCAAGGGGCGCTACCTCGATCAGCCCCTTCTCCATATTCCTTGCAAAGCTTTCCGCACCCATGATCTGATAAAGCGCATCGTAGAGGGGTCTGAGATAAGGATCTACCTTGCTTTGCAGATCCCCCGGCAAAAAACCCAGCTTCTCTCCCGCCTCAATGGCAGGCCGGGTCAGGATGATACGGCTGACCTCGTTGTTTTTAAAGGCAGTCACAGCCATAGCCATGGCCAGATAGGTCTTACCGGTACCTGCCGGTCCCACCCCGAAAACGATCATGTTATCCCGCATAGCGTCCACATACTGTTTTTGTCCCAGGGTCTTTGGTTTGATCGGCTTCCCGTTTACAGTGTGACAGATACAGTCACTGTCCATGGCAAGCAGCATGTCCTCACGATGCTCCTTCCCCAGCTCTATAGCATAATCCACACTCTGTTCCTCCAAAACCGTACCTCTTTTTGACAAAGTAAGCAGCTCTCCCACGATCCTGGCTGCCTGATCCACAGATTCCTGTTCGCCGGATATCCGAACTGCACCGTCCCGGTTCACGATCATCACCTTCAGATCGTCTTCTATTTTCTTGATGTGAGAATCAAACTCTCCGAAGAGATTCTGCATGTGCTCCACAGGCACATCTAAACTGACTGTAAACGCTCCCATGCCCCACCTTTCAGGATGACAGCACGTGTCTGATCCGACTGCTGCTCCTCCTCAGGCACCTCGACGGCCTCCGCCTCAGTGGGGAGCAGCTTCACGGCAGATTCCTCGAGCTGCATATTGGCATATAATACCCATTTTTTATCGTTCTTTTTTATTGTAACATTTTTTTCTGTAATTTGTACCCCTTTTTCCAGTAAAGTTGAGATATTTTTACGCCATTCCTCCTGCAGCAGTGCTTTCATCTCCTCATCAGTATGCTTCTTCGCCGCAACTTCATATTCCTGCACCGTCTTTTGTCCATAAAACAGAGGCAGATAAAGATGATCGAGAAGCTTTACCTGCTTTTTCTCCTCACTGGTATCATAGAGATCATAGGGAATCCCGAAAAGCCGCAGGGTGATCTCCTTAGAGCCCGCGCCAAGCACCGGAATATCCAGTTTTTCTCCTGTATAACATTTTTCTTCGTAAGCCACAGGCGCTTCCAGAGAAACCTGTTTTGTATAGCGCAGCAATATATCCGCATCCGCCTTCACATATTGATACCGGCGCACGGTAGTATCCTCATTGTAGACAGGGATCGCACCGCTCACAAGCACATCTCCCGCCTTGACACTGTCTCCGCAGGACACTAACGGGACGCCGCTTCTGGTGATAATATAGGTGACGATTCCATCTTTCTCCGCCACCAGATCCATGCCGCCGGCTGCAGTTTCACTCTTTTGCTCATCATAGACAGGCATCTCATTTTCCTTGATTCGAACAAGCAGTGTTGTACCCCGAAGCTGAAGCGAGGTCCAAGTAATCAGATCATAATCCTTTCGGAGTGCCTGTTCCAACGTCTCGATCTGAAGATCACTTTTTTTCATGGCAGTGTGCACGCCCTGTTCCTGCAGATACTCCATGAGAACATCCTCCGTCAGCGCGTAGTTTCCCTCGATTCTGATATCCCAGATACAGCGGGAGGCCAGACTCCAGAACAGGATGCAGCAAAAAAGCCCTGCCACAAAAAGCTTTCTCTTTTGCATTTTTGACACAAAAAAAGGCAGTCCGTATCTGTGCAGAACGGCCACCCTCGTCCCCGTTTTTTTCAAGAGAGGCTTCAGGGCAAAAAAACCCGCTATACTCATCCGCATCGTATGATAATCACCATGATCCTCAATGTCCCACACCAGAATGTCATGATTGCCGCATAGATTCAAAAGGCGCTCTACAGAATACCCCCACACTCTGACAACCACATACCCTCTTATATACTGTATCCAATGAAGCATAGATTCTCTCCCGCACGCTTAGAGATAACGAAGCGCATCAATTTTTCCGCTTATTTTCATATCTTCATTGGTATAGTAATCTATGGACAAGGAACTGCCCTCAAAACAGATCTTTGTATTTTTTCCCTGCAGCACAATAGTTTCTGTGGTGTACTCCAGAATTCCCTTATAATTTTCGATAAATGCCTCCCGATTCCCCGTGACCGTGACGATGGCCGCGCCAAGCATCGTGTCCTTTGGAAGCTTAAGCGATTCTACCATAAGCTCTCTCGATCTTAATAACGGTGAAAGCGGAGATCGTCTGTTTTCTCTTCTCATAGTAAAATATATGCAGAGGCTAAACCAATAATGCCACAGCATATGCCTTAAATACCACAGCCTAAAACATTTAAGGAGAATGCGCAGCAGATACCCCAAATGCCACAACATAAATCATTCAAGAAGAATACGCAGCATATGCCTTAAATGCCACAACCTAAAACATTTAAGGAGAATGCGTAGCATTCTCTTAGATTGTCGCCGCGGGGCGACAATCGGTTATTTATGATAGGGTTCCCCGTTTATGATCCGATAGGCGCGGTAAATCTGCTCCAACAAAACAACCCGCATCAGCTGGTGCGGGAATGTCATCTTAGAAAAGCTGACCGCCAGGTCAGCCCGCTCTTTTATAATATTATGTAAACCAGTTGAGCCGCCAATCACAAAAACGATATGACTCACTCCATTGATTCCCAGTTCTCGTATTTTTTCCGCAAAGCCTTCCGAATCGTACATACGACCCTCGATCTCCAGCGTTATCACACAGGCATTTTCCGGCAAAAAACGCAGGATACGCTCCGCCTCTCTGGCAAGTATCTGTTCCTGCGCTTTCTCGGAGGCTCCTTCTATGGTTTTTTCGTCCTCCACTTCCCGGATCTCTAATTTACAATAACGTGAAAGCCGCTTTCCGTATTCAGAAACCGCCTCCCGGTAGAATTTCTCCTTCAGTTTACCGACTGTGATCACTGTTATCTTCATATAATCCCTGATAATACCCATCTACAAAGTCGTCCACGAACGCTTCGTCCAAATTCATGAATTTATCCTCTATTATCATGCGCATTCTCTCTGTGCGCCGGAAATATTTTTCCTCGTCCGTCAGATCATCCAGAGACTCTTCCTCATCCAGTATCATTGCATCAATAGCGGCACCGTCCAGATTCTCCCCGCACCATTTGGTAATCTCTGAGAGCAGAGAATTTTCTGATTTTGCCTTCACCAGAAGCAACCGGGAATCCCTCATGGATACAAAGCCAAACACGATAAAAAGGATAAACATGGTGCCCATGACGCCGCAGACCAGATATCTGCTGATGCCGGCATTTTGATAGAGTGGTATCACATTCAGAAAGATTAACACAACCGCCACAAAACCGATTCCGCCAACCGCCAGAAGCATGTAAGCCGAAGAACGATTATCCGCTGCTTTTGCCGCACTGCTCTGATATCTGGGCATGATCATACCCTCCTTATCTTACGAATGGAGATAAAAACGATCTCTAAGATTTTATTTTATAATCATTTCCAGAAAAAAGCAACTACTTTAAAAGCTCCCGGATACCCTGCTGTTGGTTCTCCGACTTGTCAATATCCATACAGATGGAATGATCGTCCCGATAACGCCAGACAGCACATTCTCCGATAGCGCTCATGTCCCGCCACAGAGCAAATACCCCCTCTGTCGCAATGCCGTCCCACTCCTGTACATTACCGATATAATCCACAGTGTTGGCATACATTTCCCCATCGTATAAACCATCTTTAAAATTGCCGACCACATTCTGTATAATCCGGCTTGTAGACGTAAGGGTTGAGATATCCACATCGTAGTGCTCCGCGCCCTGTCCGTTTGGCAGATTGTTGGCCCAGACGCCCGAGTAACTGTGGGACATGTACGTTCCCATGGCGTTCGTCTTATTTTTCTGGTTTATGTAGAACCGGAACCAGGTTCCCTGTCCACTTCTTACCCCGTGGCTCCACTGTCCGAAATAATAACTGTTTTTTTCATAGATAGCCAGTCCTGTACCATTCGGTTTTCCCTCGCTGTCCACATCTCCCTGATAATAAAAGTCGTCGGTTCCCTCCAATCCTTTGGAGAGCTTGACATATCGCTTTAAATGCGCCAGATCCCAGATGGCATCCTGATTATTGGCCTCAAAATAAGGATAAGCCTCTTTTAATATAAACTCTTTCGTGTAAGCCTCATCACTCTCATCCTCGATATCCACCACAACAGCCGTCTTTTCATCATCCACGGACGCAAGCTCCTCTTTGAGGTCTTCCTCCTCATCCTCTGTCAGCTCTATCTGCGTCTCCAAAGGCTTGCCCTGCTCAACGGTTTGCTCCTTTTGCGGCTCCTCCTCCAGCGTCTGCTCCAAATTTTCCTGCTGCTTTGCATAGTCGGTGATATTCTGCTGAAGATCCTGCGGTTTCTGCCTGCTTTGGACAAACATCACAAGAAGCAGCACTAAAATACAGATAAAGAGAACGGCTATGATTCCCAGAAGAATCCTGGTCATAATAGGCTTTTGAAAAAAGCTCTCCCGCTCCTCCATCTTATCCTGTTCTTGTTCCTGATCCTGTTCCGGTAATCTCATAGGTTCCACTTACCTTTCTTTCTCGCTTTACATGTTAATAGTTCTACTCAAACAAGTCTATCGAATATTTTTAAAGATTATGCATGCAAATTCTTTAAGAATTTCTTATACTTTGGCAAGAATCTATGCATAAATAAGCAAGAGCCTGCCTGCTTGAAACCGGCAGACAGACTCTACATTCTTATATTTTATTTCGAGAGATAGTCATCGATGCCCTTTGCCGCCGCTTTTCCGGCTCCCATAGCAAGGATCACAGTGGCCGCTCCCGTCACCGCATCGCCGCCTGCATAAACTCCCTCTTTGGTGGTTGCACCGAAGTCTTCCTCAGCCACGATACATTTATGTTTGTTCACCTCAAGCCCCTTGGTTGTGGATGAGATCAGCGGATTCGGGGAAGTTCCCAGGGACATGATGACCGTGTCCACCTCCATCAAAAACTCCGAGCCCTCAATCACCACAGGGCGTCTTCTGCCGGAAGCATCAGGCTCTCCCAGTTCCATACGCACACACTTGATACCGGATACCCAGCCGTTCTCGTCCGCAATGATCTCTGTGGGATTCGTCAACAGATCAAAAATGATCCCCTCTTCCTTCGCATGGTGAACCTCCTCCACACGAGCAGGAAGCTCTTCCTCGCTTCTGCGGTAGACAATATGCACTTCCGCACCCAGACGAAGCGCCGTTCTGGCTGCGTCCATAGCCACGTTTCCGCCACCTACTACGGCAACCTTCTTACCATGCATGATCGGCGTATTGGAATTCTCGTCAAAGGACTTCATCAGATTGCTTCTGGTGAGGTATTCATTTGCGGAAAACACACCAAGAGCCTGTTCTCCGGGAATTCCCATGAATTTCGGAAGACCTGCACCGGAACCGATGAATACGGCGTCAAACCCTTCCTCCTCCATCAATTCATCTATGGTAACGGATTTTCCAACTACTACATTGGTCTCTATCTTGACACCGAGGCTCTTTACATTCTCGATTTCCTTTGCCACTACAGCCTGCTTGGGCAGACGGAACTCAGGGATACCGTAGACTAATACACCGCCCGGCTCATGGAGCGCCTCAAAGATGGTCACCTCGTAGCCCATCTTCGCCAGATCTCCCGCACAAGTGAGTCCGGCAGGGCCGGAACCGATCACAGCCACCTTTTTATTCTTCTTTTCCTTCGCACCTTCGGGCTTCACATCGTTCTCTCTCGCCCAGTCGGCCACAAAACGCTCCAGTTTTCCGATAGAGATCGGCTCACCCTTGATACCGCGGATACATTTTCCTTCACACTGGCTCTCCTGAGGACACACACGTCCGCAGACAGCGGGCAGTGCCGAAGCTTCACTTATGATCTGATAAGCCGCAGCAATATCGCCCTCCTTCACCTTCTCGATGAAACCGGGAATATTGATCGCCACGGGGCATCCCTTGATACACTGCGCATTCTGACAGTTGATACAGCGGGAAGCCTCACACATCGCCTCCTCTTTATCATATCCAAGACACACTTCCTCAAAGTTTGCAGCGCGTACTTTTGCGTCCTGTTCACGCACAGGAACCTTCTTTAATACATCTGCCATTATTTGTCACCTCCGCAATTTCCGCACCCTCCATGATGGGTGTCTCCTTCTTTCGCCTTCAAGAAGTCTCTGCCTTCCTTGGTCTTATACATCTGCTGGCGTTTCATCGCCTGATCAAAATCTACTTTATGGCCGTCAAACTCAGGGCCGTCCACGCAGGCAAATTTCACCTCACCGTCCACAGTCAGACGGCAGGCACCGCACATGCCCGTACCATCTACCATTATAGGATTCATGCTTACTACGGTGGGCAGCTCATATTTTTTCGTGGTCAGGCAGACAAACTTCATCATGATCATAGGGCCGATGGCAACACAGACATCATAGGATTTTCCCTCCGTCTCCACCAGATCCTCGATCACCTTCGTCACCATGCCGCTTCTGCCGTAAGAGCCGTCGTCGGTGGTTATGTAGAGATTCCCGGCCACCGCCTTCATCTCCTCCTCCATAATGAGCAGATCTTTTGTCTTTGCACCTACGATCACATCCGCCGCAATGCCTCTCTCATGCAGCCATTTCACCTGAGGATAAACCGGCGCTGTGCCGAGGCCTCCTGCAACAAAGAGAATCTTTTTCTGCTTCAGCGACTCGATATCCTCCTCCACAAACTCGGAGGGACACCCCAGAGGTCCCACGAAATCATGGAAGCTGTCACCTGCCTGTAAATGGCGCATCATCTCCGTGGCCGCACCTACCACCTGAAATACGATGGTAATGGTTCCCTGCTCTCTGTTATAATCACAGATGGTCAGCGGAATCCGCTCGCCCTCCTCATCCATCCGGACAATGACAAACTGTCCCGGCTGACAGGATTTGGCAACACGGGGCGCCACAACATCCATGAGATAGATATTTGCTGCAAGTTCTTCTGCTTTTATAATCTTGTACATCTCAACACTCCTTTTATATTGTTAGAAAATTGTGGCACGCCCATGATCGAGCGCTCACACATCCAATGGGATTATAGCGAAAGTTTGACTCTTTTGCAAGACCTAGATCGGATTCGCTGCAAAATCTCCCGATTCATCATAGCCAAGCTGAGCCGTGGTCCCTGTATAAGCCTGTACAAGAAAAACCTTGTCGGTGCGGCTTAAAAGGCCAGTACCGTCGTCATAATATTCATTGATGGTATAATAGTCCTCATCCCCTACCTTGAGCACGGAGCTGAACCGATAACTCAGGACACCGCTCTGACGCGGGTTTTCCCCGGTTGCATCCTCCAGATAGCCTGTTTCCACCAAGCGATTGACCAGATTAGTCACCGCATCGTTCGTGGAAATTGCCCCCCGCAGTCTGAGCGTGTAGGTGCGGGTGGTCACTTCACTGGCAATCCCCTCTTTACTCACATTTACAAATTTGAACAGCGTCTTTCCCAGCGGCATGGGAATAGGGCCTGTGTACGGCACGCTGTCTGCCGTGGGTTCCGACTCGTCTGTGGTATAGTAGAGCTGACAATCCTCTGTGGTTTCCACGACGATCATCGTCGCTTCCGTATACTCACCGCTGTACAGCTCCACCTCCGGTGCATTCGGTACAGTCAGATTGATCACGTAGGTTTTGGTGACAACGCCGCTCTCAATGCCGTAATCATTCACGAAAAAAGCACTGACTGTGTACTCTCCCGTTTCCAGAAACAGGGGGGCCGTGTAGATCTGACTGTTTTTATCAGGTTTGGAGCCGTCCATGGTATAGTAAATTGTCCCGGACGTATTGGAACTTAATTTTAAGGGAATCACCTCCGCATAGCTCCCCTCCACATAGCTGAATTCCGGCTCTTTAGCCAGATAACTCTGGAACATATTCACAATCCGTTCATTCTCACAGCTTTGCAATAGCTCATTGATCTTTGCGTATTCTCCCTCGTTCGCATAAATGGTGACGATCTTTCCGTAGGCATCCTCCACATCCTCTTGGGCATACTGTGTTCCCTGAGCGATTCGCATAAGAACAGAAAGGGCTTCGTTGTTTTTCCCCTGCAGATAATAATAGTCCGCCTCCAGAAAAAGAATGTGCGCCTCCTCCGGGTGATCCGCATAAGCGGCCTCCAGACAGGCAATTGCCTGATCATAGGAACCGTTTTGAGCATAGACCTGCGCCCGATTGATCTGATATTCCACCGTATGTATATGGTAGGCATAGAGCGCATAAGAAATGATTGCCGCCACAAAGAAAAGACCAAGTCCGAGCATGATATGCAGTCTTCGGTTCTTCCTGTTTTTGCCTGCATCGAATACTTCTTCCGTATCCTCCTCGTCGTTCGGCTCCTCTGTCTCTTCCTCCAGGGAAACCATTGTAGTGAGAGTCTCCGTTATGCTGTTTTCTATTTCCGGTTCAAAATCCGGGACGATCTGTATCTCCTCGCCACATTTATCACAAAGCAGATAATCGTCCGGCATTTCGTTCCCGCAATGAGGGCATTTCATAGGACATTTCTCCCTATAGATGCAGTTACTTTACAGCTTCCGCGCAGTTATACATCANCATGGCGATGGTCATNGGCCCGACTCCGCCGGGCACCGGNGTGATCGCACNGCAGACAGGCGCNACATCTTCNTAATCCACATCNCCACAGAGTTTATTGTTCTCGTTGCGGTGAATGCCCACATCGATCACCACCGCANCCTCTTTGACATAGTCTCTTGTGATCATCCTNGGTTTCCCGACCGCAACGATCAGAATATCAGCGCGTTTTGTCACTTCTTTCAGATCCGCCGTCTTTGAATGAGCCACTGTCACTGTGCCGTTCTCGCGCAATAGCAAAAGCGCCATCGGTTTTCCCACGATATTACTTCTGCCGACGACAACACACTCTTTTCCCGCAATCTCCACACCTGAGCGCTTTAGCAGCTCAATGATCCCTGCCGGCGTACAGGATACAAAGCCCGGTTGACCGATACAGAGCGCACCCACGCTCTGGGGATGAAAACCATCCACATCTTTTCCGGCATCAATAGCGCGGATGACCGCATCCTCATCTATGTGCTTCGGCAAAGGCAGCTGTACCAGAATGCCGTTTACTTCTTCCTTTCGGTTCAGATCCCCGATCAAAGAAAGCAGCTCCTCCTGGGTCGTCTCCTCCGGCAGCTCATAAGCTAAGGACTCGATTCCCACGTAAGCGCAGGCTTTCTTCTTGTTTCCCACATAGACACTGGAAGCAGGATCAGCCCCCACCTGTATCACCGCAAGGGTGACTGTTTTTCCCTGCGCCTTTAACGAAGCGACCTTTTCCTTCACTTCCTCTTTGATCTGTGCCGAAATACTTTTTCCGTCTATGATCTGCGGCATAAGTGAAATATCCTCCTCTCTAATCGATTAGAAAACTCAAAACAATCCCACAATTTTTCCTTCATCGTCCACATCGATCCGATAGGCCGCCGGCATTTTAGGCAGCCCCGGCATGGTCATCACATCTCCCGTCAGCACCACCACAAAGCCTGCGCCCGCAGACACATAAACTTCCCGCACATGCATCTCAAATCCAACGGGACGTCCCAAAAGCTTCGGATCGTCCGACAGGGAATATTGTGTCTTGGCGATACATACCGGCAGCCGCCCGAAACCATCCCGTTCCAGCCGCTCTAACTGTCTCTTCGCCGCCGCTGTATAGGTCACGTCGCCAGCCCCGTAAATCTCTGAGGCCACTGTGTGGATCTTATCCATAAGAGGCATTTCATCCGGGTAAAGCGGTGCAAAATAGCTCTCCTTATGCTCCAGCGTATCCAGAACCTTTTCCGCCAGTGCTACACCGCCGGCTCCGCCTTTCTCCCAGACCTCCGATAAAGCAAACTCGCATTCTCTGTCCTCACAAAACTGTTTGACAAAGGCAATCTCTTCCGGCGTATCCGAAACAAAAGCATTCAGCGCCACCACAATGGGCACGCCATATTTATGAATATTCTCAATGTGCTTCTCCAGATTGACTATTCCGGTCTGCAGCGCTTTTAAGTCTTTGCGAGAGAGATCGTCCTTAGCTACGCCGCCGTTATATTTCAACGCTCTTATAGTAGCTACTAACACCACCGCATCGGGCTTTAAATCCGCCATCCGGCACTTGATATCGAAGAATTTCTCCGCGCCAAGATCCGCGCCAAAGCCCGCTTCTGTGATCACATAATCTGCCAGTTTAAGCGCTGTCTTAGTTGCCATCACCGAGTTACAGCCATGAGCGATATTAGCAAAAGGCCCCCCGTGCACCAGTGCCAGTGTATGCTCCAGAGTCTGGATCAGGTTTGGCTTCATGGCATCCTTTAAAAGCGCAGCCATAGCCCCCACCGCCTGCAGATCGCCCGCCGTCACGGGATTACCGTTATCATCGTAAGCAACGATGATCCGGGCAAGCCGCTCCTTTAAATCCTTAAAATCTGAGGCCAGACAGAGAATCGCCATGATCTCGGAGGCTACGGTGATCACGAAGTGATCCTCCCGCACCATACCATTGGACTTACCGCCCATACCCACCACGATATTCCGAAGCGCTCTGTCATTCATATCAAGGCATCTCTTCCACACGATCTGTCTGGGATCGATGCGTAAGAGATTCCCCTGCTGGATATGATTATCCAAAAGAGCCGCCAGCAGATTATTGGCAGAGGTGATCGCATGAAAATCTCCCGTAAAATGAAGATTTAAGTCCTCCATCGGCACCACCTGAGAATAGCCGCCGCCGGCAGCGCCGCCCTTGATGCCGAAGCATGGCCCTAAAGAAGGCTCCCGCAGAGCAATGACCGCCTTTTTATCAAGCTTCGCAAACGCCTGTCCCAATCCCACCGTGATGGTGGTCTTTCCCTCCCCGGCAGGGGTAGGATTGATAGCGGTCACCAGGATCAGCCGTCCGCTTTGATTCTTTTTATTTCGCTCTATGTACTCTTCCGACAGCTTCGCCTTATACTTACCGTAAACCTCCAGATCATCCGCGTCAATACCAATCCGGCCTGCCACCTCAGTGATCGGTAGCAGTTCGGCTGCCTGTGCAATTTCGATATCTGTCTTCATAGTTCCCGCCTTTCTCTATCCTATCTCTGTGAGTGTTAGATGTTCTTCAAATACGCTTCAAATTCCTCCGCACTCATGAGGATCCGGCGCGGTTTCGTTCCTTCCTCCTCGCCTACCACTCCGGCGTCTGCAAGCTGATCCATGATACGTGCCGCCCGGTTAAAACCAATCTTAAACATACGCTGCAGCATACCGATGGATGCCTTGTCCTTCTCTATGATAAAACGTCCCGCCTCCGCGAAATACTCATCGAACTCGGAATCTCCCTCCGGTGACGCACCGCCTCCTGCCGTTCCCGTCTCCACAGCAATGCTGTTGATCTGCTCCTCCACTTCCTCGCCGGAGCTATCCTGAGGTGCAGTGTCTTTTAAAAATTCTACCACACGGGAAACCTCTTCATCGGAGACAAAAGGTCCCTGAATACGGGAAGGCTTCGGATATCCCTGGGGATAAAAGAGCATATCGCCTTTTCCCAGAAGCTTCTCTGCTCCTACCATATCCAGAATGGTGCGGGAATCCACGCCGCTGGAAACCGCAAAAGCCACACGGCTTGGCATATTTGCCTTGATCAGACCAGTGATAACGTCCACGGAAGGACGCTGTGTCGCGATGATCAGGTGGATTCCACAGGCTCTCGCCAGCTGAGCCAGACGGCAGATAGACTCCTCCACCTCCCCCGGCGAAACCATCATCAGATCCGCCAGCTCGTCCACAATGATCAAAATCTGGGGCAGCNTTTTCGGCGCATCGGCATCTCCCGATGCCTGTAAGCTCTCCACTTTTTTATTATACCCTTTCAGATCGCGCACGTTAAGATCCGCAAATTTTTTATAACGATCCGTCATCTCTGCCACACCCCAGTGCAGGGCCGCCGCAGCCTTTTTCGGATCTGTCACCACAGGNATCAGCAGATGCGGGATCCCGTTGTAAACGCTGAGTTCCACCACCTTGGGATCGATCATGATCATCTTCACATCCTCCGGGTGTGCCTTATACAAAATGCCCATGATGATCGTGTTGATGCAGACAGATTTCCCCGATCCGGTTGCGCCCGCGATCAACAGATGGGGCATCTTGGCAATGTCCGCCAGCACGATCTTTCCACCGATATCCTTACCAACGGCAAAGAGCAGATTGGCGGGAAACTTTGTAAACTCTGAGGATTCCACAAGATCTCTGAAAGGCACTGCTGAATTTTCTTTATTAGGCACTTCGATCCCCACCGCTGCCTTACCGGGAATGGGCGCTTCGATACGAATATCCGTAGCCGCCAGATTNAGCTTGATATCATCGGTAAGTCCTACGATCTTGCTCACCTTGACGCCCTGCTCCGGCTGCAGTTCATATCGGGTCACAGAAGGTCCTCTGCTGTACTGGGTGACGGTCACCTTCACNCCGAAATTTCCCAAAATCTGTTCCAGCAGTTTCGCTGTCTCCCGCAGTTCCCTATCAGGATCGACTTCTTTTTTTGTCTTTGGTTTATCTAAAAGATCTATGGACGGGAACCGATATTCTCCGCTCCGTCCTGCTTTTATTCCGCCGGCNGCCGGCTTCTGGGGACGCGGTCTNGCCGCAGGACGCTCTCTGCCTTGCGTAACTGCCATCTGATTTCCCATCTGNGTCTGATAGGAATCCATAGGTTTTTTCGGAGCCGCTTCCACCATAGCTTCCTCCCATGGCAGTTCCTCCTCTATATGGACCTCGCTTAAGTCGTCTGACTCCTGTTCTATGTAATGATAAGACTCCGATTTCTGTCTGCTCTCTGTTTCCTGCTCCGGTGTCTCTTCCTCATCGTAAGTGATCGTAATCTCATGTATATCATCCCGAATCTTCTCCGGACTTTCCTTTTCCGGCTCTCTGTGCAACGCTGTATCCAACATCACGCCACTGACCTTCTTATCCATCCGAAGAAGTTTTTCGTTTTCCAGTTCCTCCTCACGCTGCCTGCGCTCCTCGGCCTCCCGCTCTCGTCTCTCCGAGAGCGCTTCCCGCCGTTTTTCCGCCCGCTCCCTGCGGTAGGCAGCGTCCTCTCTGGAACGTTCATAAACCTTCCTGCCGCCGGCAGCAACACCGCCCAGAAAGGATTTCTCTGTGACGATCACCAGGCATATGATCCCCAAAACCAGAACCAATATCACCGTCCCCACCGTTCCTAATAATTTACAGGAAAGATAAGCTAAAGAACCGGCCAGCACACCGCCGCCTTTATGTCCTTCTCGACAGCGGTTATAGATCTCACTGATCTGATAGCTCTCTGCCAGAGCCGGGTTGGTGCTGAAAAATTCAAAAATCATCCCCAGTAACAGAAGAAAAATCACCCCCGCCACCAACTTTCTTGTGGCAATACTGTTTCCGATATTGGACACAGCAAAAGCGATCATCAGGAAAATAAGGAGAGGCGCAACATAGGCAAGAAGGCCAAACAGACCAAACATCACGCCGCTGACTGCATCTCCCACCTTGCCGACCACACCAAAATTGCACAAAAATAAAATAATGGCGACCGCCGCCAGCAGGATTAACAGAATTTCATTTCTGATCGCCAGATCCATAGGCGGATCCTGCCGTCTGGTACGGGTATTGGCCTGGGTACGTGATCGACTGCCGCCGCTGTTTCCCCTGCCGGTACTTGTATTTCTTTTTTTCGCGGATGACCCTTTCGTACTCTGACCCGCCATGACTGCCTCCCACATATATCCAAAAAATTGTAACTGTTCAGTATCTTCACAGTTACAATGCAAAATCCATCCTAGATTGTCTTCGACAATGGGATTTTGCATACCTGAATCATATTCTTACGGTCTCAGCAGTAAATGCTTCGACCTATATAGAATAGTTTTCAAAAAAATTCTACTCTATAGTATAGCATTTTCATTTTGGGTTGTCATCCCTTATTTTGTATCTGTATTTTTTTCATCTACCATATCATGCAGTTTTGCAATGGCATCCCGGATACCGCCCACCTCGCAGATGATCCCTTCCTCCACGGCATCCCGGCCTACCAGCACCGTTCCCACATCCTTCGTCAAAATACCGGTCTCCATCATCAGTTCTTCCAGACGGTTTTTAGGTATCTTGCAGTGCTCACAGACAAACCCTGTGATCCGATTCTGAATCTGCTTAAAATAGTCAAAGGTCTGCTGTACACCGATCACCATACCACTCAGCCGTACCGGATGGATCACCATGGTTCCCGTTGGCACAATGTAGGAATAGTCGGTACTCACCGCGATGGGCACACCGATAGAATGACTCCCTCCCAGTACCAGGGATACCGTTGGTTTACTCAAGGAGGCTATCATCTCTGCAATGGCAAGTCCTGCCTCCACGTCGCCGCCCATGGTATTTAGCAGGATCAGAAGACCGTCCACCTCGTTACTGTCCTCAATCGCTGCCAGCTGGGGCAGGATATGCTCATACTTGGTCGTCTTGGTATTACTGCTCAGATTATCGTGCCCCTCTACCTCCCCGATGATGGTGAGCAGATGAATCTTATGATGCTCCTTGTTTTCATCCAGCGTCACCTGTCCTACCTTTTCAATCCGCTCATCCTTAAGCTTCTCGTTTTCCTTCTTCTTATTCCGCTCGTTCTCGTCCTTATTATGATCTTCTTTACCCTTGACAGTCTTGTTATTTCCCATATCATCCTCCATATCATATAATAAAATCGGGTGCCAGCGCACACGATTTGGATTACTACACGGTGGCATTTTCCTAGTATAATAAATAAAAGGGAACCCTGTTATGGATTCCCTCTTAGTATCGCTTCTTTTATAAATTCTATACAAAACAATTTCCCGGCAGGCNATACNTTCTCTTCCCACCTAGCTCAATTCAAAATCATCTTCCTCTGCGATCTCTATATCNAAGTGCATAGCCGATTCNGGCACCGCNTGATCGTAGTCCATCTCCCGTTTTACGTGCTTCTTCGGCACAGGAAGGGGATTCTCGATATAGCGGGGCTTTNCCTCCGGCCGCTCTGCCTCCACGTTCTTCTCCGCGATTTCTGTCGCCGCCTTGATCCCCTGTATCACTTCCGCTCCTGCAGNGGCATTGATTTCCTGTATCTTAGCCCGTATCACCTCAGNCTGACCGCTCAGGACACAATTTCCCAAACCCAGTCCTGCCATCACACTCCAGAAAAACAGGAGAATGCTCCCATAACTGATCCTGTTAAGATCCATCATCAGCACCGGGGTAAACAGCACACAGNTAAACAGCCACAGTGTATAATTCTGTTCCCGNTCTCCTCTTAGAAATTCAAACACCAAAAAAGCCGCCAGAAGAACCAACAATGCCCAAAAAAGGGAATCTCCTTTGACTGTGTCAAACAGAAAACCGTTCCACCGGATGAACGAATAAGGATATGTCCAAACCCTGATAGACCGCCCAAAACTGACATGACTGAGAGCCGCATCCGCNCCGATCNCCACCAGGAAGCTCCCCGCNCATGACACTACTGTCATAAATGTGTGCAGAATTCTTTTTGAGACACTATCTTCTCGCTCTCTTTTCCCGGTGAAAAGACCAACCAGAAAGAAAAGAAGGGTGACAGACCACAGTTCCAGATAAGTAAGCACACCTATGAGAGTTCCCGCAAAAACCGCCCCCGGCAGACCGCCAAAAACAGGCTTTCCCGCCAGATAATTCTTAATAAAACCAAGGATCCCGAGAAGNCCCAGAAGATACAGAACCAGATAGAGACATTCCGGATCAATGACTGCAATCTTTCCAACAAAAACATCAGAAAAGGCCAAGGAAAGCAAAACCACACAGGCCGGCAGCCGTCCCGCCGCCTTTTTTACGATACGAAAGGCAATCACCATTGCCAGTATCTGATATGTGATCTGAAAAAGTATGGCAGAAGCCGCCCCGTTTCCCAAAAANGAAAACACGGTAGAAAGACAAAANACATACAACTGGCTCACCCCATGCGCCATAGGCTCGATCGTCTCTCCTGCCCGGATCAATGCTCTCTCATAATATTCACCGGTTACAGATTCAATCGCAGCAGAGTCAATCGTTGTGTATAAAAGCACACGGAGTCTGTAAAGAAGTCCAAATACAAAGGAAACCGAGACCACCGCCGCCTCCAGCATGTTCCTTGCGTACAAAGANAGAGTACGTCTTTTGCGGATCGCCTGACTGGACAGCCGCAGTGCCAGATAGACACAGACAAGCACAGGAAAAATAATAAGCGCACCAAGCCGGGCAAGCGGCAGCGCCACATACCCGGCATAAATATGATACCCAGTATAAGAAAGCAGCATCACGCACAAGCCTGCGTAAACCACCCACAACACATAGCTGAACCAGGTTTTCCGATAAGTCATAGTCCAGTCCTTTTCTTTCTACAAGGATCAGATCCTAGCAAGCGCCTGCTCCAGATCCGCAATGATATCGTCAATATGCTCGATCCCCACAGAGAGTCTGATCAGATCNGGGGCAACACCTGCCTCTCTAAGCTGTTCATCATTCATCTGTCTGTGGGTATGACTGGCCGGATGCAGGACACTGGTGCGCGCATCTGCCACATGGGTCACGATAGCCGCCAGCTTCAATTGATCCATCATCTTACCGGCAGCAGCTCTTCCGCCCTTTAAACCAAAAGAGATCACGCCGCAGGTGCCCTGAGGCATATACTTTTGTGCCAGTTCGTGATAGGTATTCCCCGGAAGTCCCGGATAATTCACCCACGCCACCTTTTCATGTCCTTCCAGATACTCCGCGCATTTCTGAGCATTGTAACAATGCCGCNCCATCCGCAAGGGCAGCGTCTCAAGCCCTACATTCAACAGGAATGCATTCTGCGGCGACTGAATAGAACCCAGATCCCGCATCAGCTGACTGGTCGCCTTCGTGATGTAGGCCGCCTTGCCAAACTTCTCCGTATAAACAATACCGTGATAGGATTCATCCGGCGTACAAAGACCGGGAAACTTGTCCGGATAGGCCGCCCAGTCAAAATTCCCGGAGTCTACGATGCAGCCGCCCAGAGACATAGCATGTCCATCCATATACTTCGTGGTGGAGTGCACCGCGATATCCGCGCCCCATTTGAAGGGATTACAGTTGATGGGTGTGGCAAAGGTATTATCCACAATGAGGGGCACATGATGTGCATGCGCCAGCGTCGCAAACTTTTCTATATCAAGCACCACAAGCGCCGGATTTGCAATGGTCTCCCCAAAGACACATTTTGTGTTTTNCTGAAATGCCTTCTCAATCTCTTCCGCAGGGGCATCAGGATCCACCACCGTACAGGTAATGCCCATCTTTTTCATGGTACAGGTGATCAAGTTAAAACTGCCGCCATAGACCGTAGAACTCATCACCACATGATCTCCCGCCTCACAGATATTAAAGATGGCATAGTGGAGCGCCGCCTGACCGGAAGAAGTCAGCATGGCAGCCACACCACCCTCCAGTTCGCAGATCTTTGCCGCCACACAATCGTTTGTGGGATTTTGCAGTCTGGAATAAAAATAGCCGCTCTCCTCCAGATCAAAAAGCCGTCCCATCTGCTCGGAATCCTCATATTTGAAAGTCGTACTTTGATAGATGGGCAGCACACGNGGCTCCCCGTTTTTCGGCTTCCAGCCAGATTGTATACAAATTGTTTCTTTTTTCATTATATTCACCCTTTCATGCGGAGAATAGCTGNTTTTTAGCTATTCTCCTGTGTGAGACTTAGAAGTTCTTGGCATCGCGTCCTATGGCGCGATGTCTTTAGAACTTCTTCTCACACGCCTTAATCAATCCCAGTTATGGTACACTGCCTGCACATCGTCATCATCTTCCAGAAGATCCAGTGTCTTTTGCAGATTCTTGATGGCTGTCTCATCTGTAAGCTCAACCCAGTTCTGCGGGATCATGGTCACCTCAGAGGAAATAGGCTCGATGCCCGCCTCCTTCAGCGCCGCATCCACCTCGCTCCACTGATCGGGATCTGTATAGATCTCGTAGCTGTCCTCCTCCTCAGCAAAATCCTCTGCTCCTGCATCCAGAGCAGTCATCATCAGATCGTCCGCATCCATCTGACACTCTTCCTTATCGATGATGATAAGCCCCTTCTTATCAAACATAAAGGACACGCAGCCCTGTGTGCCGATGCTGCCGTTACCCTTGGTGAACGCGCTTCTCACATTGGCGGCTGTCCGATTGGTATTATCCGTCAGAGCGTCCACAATGATGGCTACGCCATTGGGGCCATAGCCCTCGTAGGTGACATACTTATAGTCCACGTTTCCGCCCTCGCCGGCCGCCTTCTTGATACCCCGATCGATGGTGTCGTTGGGCATGTTATTTGCCTTTGCCTTGGCAATGACCTGCGCCAGCTTAAAGTTGTTCGCCGGATCCGGACCTCCCTCCTTCACCGCCACCGCGATCTCTCGGCCGATGATGGTAAAGATCTTACCCTTCGCCGCATCATTTTTCTCTTTCTTGTGCTTGATATTCGCAAATTTGGAATGTCCTGACATATGCTTTCCATCCTTTCTGTATGTGTTTTCTGTTGTAAATTATATAGAAAAATGCAACAGTGTAAAACATTTAAGGAGAATGCGGAGCATTCTCTGAATCGTCGCTGCCGAGCGACGATTTCTTATTTTTTTATTTCCCGTCTGGCAGACACGCTCTGGATCATGCGGTCCTTCACCTCCAGGATCCGGAAGGTATAGCCGCTGTAGGAAAACTCGAAGTCCTCTCCCTCTTCAGGAATGTGTTCGAGTCTGGATATCACAAAACCGTTCACCGTGTCAAAGGGCTCTTCTTCAAAAGAGATCTGGAGTTTTTCCTCCAGCTCTTCCAGAGGCATCATGCCCTGGATCACATAGCGGTCTGTTCCGCTCTCCTTAATGTAAGTCGCATCCTCATCGTACTCATCCTGGATGTTTCCCACGATCTCCTCCAAGATATCTTCTAATGCCACCAGTCCTGCCGTCTGTCCGTACTCATCGATCACGATGACCATCTGAATCTTTTCTTTCTGCATATCCCGGAACAGATCATTGATTTTTCTCTTCTCAGTGATAAAAAGCGGTTCCCGCAAAAGACCCTTGATCTTACCGATGGGACGGCTGCGCATTTTCTCGTTCATCTGCATACGCATCACATCCTTCAGATGCAGAATGCCGATGATATGATCGATGGTATCATCGTAAACAGGGAATCGGCTGTTATGCGCCTCCACAATGAAGGACGCAGCCTCCTGCAGAGTCATGGTGCAGTCTATGGCGATCAGGTTATTTCGATTGATCATAATATCCTTGGCTTCCTTGTCGCCATACTCAAAGATATTGTTGATCATCTCCGCCTCACTGGCGTGCAGGATTCCCTGTTCATGTCCCACGCTCACCATGGAGAGGATTTCTTCCTCTGTCACGTCCTCCCTCTCGTCCGCGTTCCGCACACCGATCAGATGCAGCAACATCCTGGATGTGACATAAATTAGACTGCTGAAGGGCGATACGATCCTCACATAATAATAAAAAGGAGTGATCAACGCGCGGATCCACAGATCCGGATATTTCGCTGCCGCCTTTTTCGGCACCATGACGCCCACGGTCATGATTATGTACAAAAGAAAGATCGTCGCAATAACCGGCGCCGACACAGCAAGCAGCCAAAGATGCCAGTTGGCAACCCTGCCGAATAGAATATGCACCTGGTCTGAGACCAGAAAGGAAACATATCTGCTGAAGCGGTACAAAATGAATGCGCCCAGCAAAAGATTCATAGTCACCACGCCAAGCTGTGTGGCTGTGGCATAGTCCGCATGATGCTCCTCCATATAGGCAAGTTTGGCCTGTTTCTTTTTCTGACTCTTCGTCTGCTCCTCGGCGTCCTCCCCGCCTGTTGCGCTGTCCTCCCGCTCCGTTCCCCTGCGGTTCTGCATGGCCGCGCTGAAACCATAAAACGCCATCTCCAGCACAAGCATGATCAGAAACCTCAGGATGCTGTTACTGCCCGAGCCTCCGTCTTCCATAAATCTGATTCCTCTCCTCCGTATTTCAGTTTTTTAATAATCCCGACTATTTATCATATCAATTATTATCTTACGTGTCAAATCCGGTCTCTTCTCCTATGTACCCAGCTCCAGACTGATCCGCAGGCCCTCATTCACCGCCCGCATGATATCAGAATCCAGATGACAGACTCTGTCCTTCAGCCGCTGCTTATCTATGGTGCGCAGCTGTTCTAACAGAATCACAGAATCCTTCACCATGGCATACTTGCCCGCATTCAGCTCTATGTGCGTGGGAAGCTTTGCCTTGTTCATCTTTGATGTGATCGCCGCACAGATCACAGTAGGACTGTGCCGGTTTCCCACATCATTCTGTATGATGAGCACCGGACGAACGCCGCCCTGCTCAGAACCCACTACCGGGCGCAGATCTGCATAATAAATATCTCCTCTTCTCATTCTTACACTTCCTTTAAGATTTCGCTAATGCTTTCGCTGTATCCAGCAATAGTATTACCTATCTTTTTCGGACGTATACATCGATCGAGTGCCGGCGCACTCGATCCCGAGAATGCTCCGCATTCTCCTTCAATGTTTTACATTACGGCATTTTATTTAAGATACACACGAGGAATCCGCTTTCCAAGGTCACATGCAAGTTCATAGTTAAATCTGCCGGAGAGTTCTCCCAACTGCTCCATAGTGATCTCTTCGCTGCCATCTGTGCCGATCAGCGTCACCTCGTCTCCCTCGCAGACCTCTGGGATCGCTGTCACATCTACCATAAACTGATCCATGCAGACCCTGCCGAGAATAGGCGCCCGCATTCCACGGATCAGCACATATCCCCTGTTGGACAGACTTCTGGGGTAGCCGTCCCCATAGCCAACCGGAACAGTGGCGATCCGCATTCGCTCTTTTGTCACGTAAGTGCCTCCGTAGCTTACCGGTGTTCCCGCCTCCGCCTCCTTCACATAGACCAGGTGGCTTTTCAGGGAAAGAGCAGGGCGTAGGAAAAGCAGTTCTCTGGGGACCTGTGCAGAGGGAGATAATCCATAAAGTGTGATTCCCGCCCGCACCAGAGAAAGATTGGCCTCCGGCATGGTCAGGATCCCCGCACTGTTGGAACAGTGTTTGATAGGAATCGTCCGGCCAAGGATCCGCTCCGCTTCCTCCACAAATCCGGTAAACTGCGCAAGCTGCTCTCTTGCAGATTGTTTATCCTGTTCATCCGCTCTTGCAAAATGGGTGAATATCCCCTCCACCTCAATATGGGACAATTCCGAAAGACACCGTAAAAAGGATACCCCTTCTCCATCCGGCCGAATCCCCACCCGGCTCATACCCGTGTCCACTTTCACATGCACCATGGCCTTTTTCCCCAGTCTCCTGGCACAGTCATCAAGCTCCCGGAGTGTATCAGCCCGGAAAACGGCGGGGCGTATCTCCCGCTCTATCAGTTCCTCATAGCAATAGGGAAAGGTATAGCCCAATATCAAAATCGGCTTTTGCAGCCCGGCTTCCTGCAGACTAAAAGCTTCCTCAGCTGTTGCCACAGCATAGCCGAACACATAGTCCAGCTTTTCAAGTTCCCTGCCGATGGGAATTGCACCGTGCCCGTAACCGTCTGTCTTGATCACACCGATCATCAACGTCCCCGGCTGCAGATTTTTATGCATACGCTCCATATTCTCCCGAATGGCCGTAAGATCCACTGCCGCATACACTCTCTGATATTTTTCCAACATACACGATCTCCTTACTTCATAATATGTAATAGACAAAAATCTGACAAAAAATGAAAATCGAGTGCCCGCGCACTCGATTAAGAGAATGCTTCGCATTCTCCTTAAATGTTTTAGGCTGTCGCAATTTCCTATATCATGTAAAAGACGCCAAACTCTTACGACTTCGACGTCTCTGTATCCTTCTGTTCCGACTCTNNGCCCTCTTTTTGTTCGTTCCCGCCCTGCTCGGCCTTTTGCTCTGTCTCTTTTTTCTCTTTTCTTAGGTACTTTTCCTCCGGATCATACTGCATATCAAAAAGCTCGATCACATCCGCGCCAAAGATATCGTGCATATAGGCATAGAGCCTNTTGATCACCGCTTCCTTTTCCTTCTTGCGGATAACCTTTTTCTTAAGCTCTCTCCGGATCTCACTGATCCATTCCTCAATCTCTGCCAGTTCATCCGCACTCTGGTGGAGCTTTTTGTAGCACACCTCCATGGTGATGAGCATGAGCTGGTTATTGAGCTGGTTGATCTGTCTTGGAAGCTCTACCATCTCCTCCTCGTAGGCATCCATCTTCTCATTACACTCTTCGATCAGGCGCTTGTGCTCCTCCATGGATTTTTCCTGCTTCTTCGTGGGATGTTCCCCCATCGCATCAGCTAAAAGCACCACGTCTTCCATCAGCTTTTTCTTCAGCTTCCTGACTTCCTTGCTCTCGGAATTCACCTTTGCCTGCCGCTTTAGCAGCTCGTTTAACTGCAGTTCCATCCCCTGCAGCTCCGATGAAAATTCTGACTTCGTAAAAAGTTTGTGCCATTTGTTATCAAGCGTTAAGATTGGGATCTTTTTCCCTACCAGCGCCTGTTTAAATGTCTCATCTGCCCTGGCCATTGCCGCCATCCTGCCTTTCTTTTTCGTCCGCCGTCTTTTGTTCCTAAGACTCGTTCTCCGATGAAGTAAGATTGTAGGACAGCTTCATCAGACTGTCCGAGAGATGCACATTCTCTACCTGTATATGCGGGGGAACATGCAAATCTATATGGGCAAAATTCCAGATGCCCTTGATATGGCAGGCTGCCAGCTGTTCCGCCACCTCCACCGCAGAGGTTTTGGGTATGGTAAGCACCGCAATATCGATATCATTTTTCCGGATAAAGTCAGCCATCTCCTCCATCGGCCGCACAGTGATACCTCGTATCTTCTGCCCGCACACTTTCGGGTCACGATCAAAGATACCCTGAAACAAAAAGCCCCGTCTCTCAAANTTCGTATAATTGACCANNGCCTGNCCCAGATGNCCNGCCCCNACGATGATCAGNCGATGNTCTTTGTNNAGACCCAGNATNTTTCCGATCTCATCGTAAAGATATCCNACATTATAACCGTATCCCTGCTGTCCAAAGCCGCCAAAGGTATTTAAATCCTGCCTGATCTGTGAAGCCGTCACCTGCATGATATCGGAAAGCTCCTGAGAAGAGACCCGCTCTGTCCCCTCGTCCCGAAGTTCTCCCAGATACCGCAGATACCGGGGCAGTCTGCCTACTACTGCCTGGGAAATCTCTTTTTCTTCCACAACGTTTTCTCCTNCNAGNTATNTAAATNNGCAAACACNTGCTTCGCACTTNCNGTCCGATTCCATCGGNCGTTTGCTCGCATTATTTATATGATACATCCTTGTTAAATTCCTGTCAATNAATTGACACCAGCCNTCNNGGTCTGTAAACTACTAAATGTACAGAAAGGTCAGGTGTAAAAATGATACTATCCGTCAGCAATATCCATAAATCTTTTCATGAAGTTCCGGTACTGAAAAATGTATCCTTTCACATAGAAGACTANGAAAAAGCCGCNATCGTCGGCATCAACGGCGCGGGCAAGACTACGCTTCTTCGGATCATCATGGGAGAACTGGCTCCCGATGAAGGACTGGTGACCTTTGCCAAGGATAAGACCGTTGGGTATCTCTCCCAGCATGAGGCNGTGTCCGGCGAAAACACCATCTATCAGGAGCTNCTCTCATCNAAACAGGANATCCTTACTATGGAACAGCAGATCCACGCCATAGAGCTGCAGATGAAAACCGCGGCCGAGGATCGTCTGACACAGCTTATGGATACCTATGCCNCNCTGACCCACGCNTANGAGGCTGCCAACGGNTANGCCTACAAGAGCGAACTGGTGGGNGTTTTAAAGGGACTTGGCTTTGCGGAGGAGGATTTCAATAAATCTGTCTCCACNCTNTCNGGNGGNCAGAAGACCCGTGTCGCGCTGGGAAAGCTCCTGCTTTTGAAACCGGATCTGATCATTCTGGACGANCCCACCAACCATCTGGATCTGCATTCCATCGCCTGGCTGGAAACCTATCTGCTGAATTATAAAGGTGCAGTTATCATCGTATCTCACGACCGCTATTTTCTGGATCGGATCGCCGGTAAAATCATCGAGATCGACAATACGAAGAGCACTGTCTTTTCCGGGAACTACTCCGACTATGCCGCCGAGAAGGAGATCCAACGCATCTCCGCCTACCACGCCTACATGAAACAACAACAGGAGATCAAGCATCAGGAAGCGGTGATTGAGAAACTGAAATCCTTTAACCGGGAAAAATCCATCAAACGCGCCGAGAGTCGTGAAAAGATGTTACAAAAAATTGAAGTCTTAGACAANCCTGTCCAAGTGCGAAACGATATGCACCTTACGCTGGAGCCAAAATTCCAGAGCGGCAACGATGTGCTGCAGGTGGAGGGACTGTCNAAAGCATTCGGNCCNCTCTCCCTATTCGAGGATCTGTCTTTCGAGCTAAAAAAGGGAGAGCATGTGGCTATCATCGGCGACAACGGCACCGGAAAGACCACCATCCTCAAGATGATAAATGAACTGCTTCCGCCGGATCAAGGTTCCATCCGGCTCGGCGCTAATGTACAGATCGGCTATTACGATCAGGAGCATCACGTCCTCCACCCGGAAAAGACTCTGTTTCAGGAGATCTCGGACGATTACCCGTCCCTGAACAACACNGAGATCCGAAATACCCTGGCCGCCTTCCTCTTTACCGGGGAGGACGTCTTTAAGACCATCAAGACATTAAGCGGCGGAGAACGGGGCCGTCTTTCCTTGGCAAAGCTCATGCTCTCCGAGGCTAATTTCCTGATCCTGGACGAGCCCACCAACCATCTGGACATTATGTCCAAGGAGATCCTGGAGGATGCCCTGTGCGCCTACACCGGCACTGTTCTCTATGTCTCCCATGACCGATACTTTATCAACCGGACGGCTGACCGGATCCTGGATCTGAACCGCCGTGTACTGACAAANTATCTNGGNAATTATGATTATTATCTGGAAAAAAAGGAAGAACAGATTTCCCGGATTGAGGAAAAGATCGGGCAGACAGAAAGCACAGCCTCCGAAGCGGCAGGTTCTGATGCCAAGCAGGACTGGAAAGCCATGAAAGAACAACAGGCTGCCCAGAGAAAACGGGAAAACGACCTGAAAAAATGCGAATCTGAAATCGAGACGCTGGAAGCGCGTAACGCCGAAATCGAGACACTTATGGCTTCTCCCGAAATCTGCACCGACGTTGCTAAACTTCAGGAATTAAATAAAGAAAAGGAAGAGATCGACAGCAAACTAACCGATCTCATGGAAAAATGGGAGCTGCTCTCCGAATAGAGGCAGNTCCCATTTGTTTGTTCATTATTCAATTTATGCGATCTGTTCAAAGGTTTCTCTGACAGCCTTGATAAAATTCTCGCTGTTTAGCACGGTTACATCTTTTAAAGATGTGATCAGCGCCAGATCCTTAGTCATTTTCCCAGACTCAATGGTCTGCACCGTAGCCTTTTCCAGCCTGTCGGCAAAATCCATGAGAGCCTGATTGCCGTCCAGCTCTCCTCTCTTTCTGAGAGCGCCTGTCCAGGCATAGATCGTAGCCACCGAATTGGTAGAGGTCTCCTCTCCCTGCAGATGCTTGTAGTAATGCCGCTGTACCGTGCCGTGAGCCGCCTCATACTCATAGACGCCATCGGGCGANACGAGCACGGANGTCATCATGGCNAGGGAGCCGAAAGCTGAGGANACCATATCGCTCATCACATCCCCGTCATAATTCTTNCAGGCCCAGATAAAGCCGCCNTTNGCCTTCATCACCCGCGCNACNGCNTCGTCNATCANCGTGTAGAAATACTCAATNCCCNCTNTCTCGAACTTCTCCTTATACTCCGCATCATAGATCTCCTGAAAGATATCCTTAAAATTATGATCATACTTTTTAGAAATCGTATCCTTGGTGGCAAACCAGAGATCCTGCTTCGTGTCAAGCGCATAATTAAAGCAGGCTCTTGCAAAGCTTTCTATGGATTTATCCGTATTGTGGATTCCCTGCAGGATGCCGGATCCCGTAAATTCATGGATCGTCTCCCGAATCTCACTGCCGTCCGCAGCCGTAAATACCAGCTCCGCCTTTCCCGCTCCGGGCACTTTGATCTCCGTATTCTTATACACATCTCCATAAGCATGACGCGCCAGCGTAATGGGCTTCTCCCAGTTCTTTACACAAGGCTCAATACCTTTCACAATGATGGGTGCACGAAATACTGTGCCATCCAGCGCCGCACGAATGGTGCCGTTGGGNCTCTTCCACATCTCTTTCAGATCGTACTCCGTCATTCTCGCCGCATTGGGCGTGATGGTGGCACACTTGACAGCTACACCATATTTTTTNGTAGCCAATGCGGAATCCATCGTCACCTGATCGTTGGTCTCATTTCGATAAGTAAGCCCCAGATCATAGTACTCTGTTTTCAGATCAATATAAGGAAGCAGCANCTCCTCCTTGATCATCTTCCAAAGAATTCTCGTCATCTCGTCCCCGTCCATCTCCACCAGGGGTGTTGTCATTTTAATTTTTTCCATATATTCCGCCTTTCCTGCCGTTGTTCGCTATCCAACAGACTATTTTTCGCTGCCATTTTCGTCAGCGTTCTCCCCGTAAATTTCTTTCAATCCATTCTTCACCATATTGTCGTAAGCGTTGATCATATGCTGATTTGCAAGCTTTTCCGCAAGCTCCGCATCCCCCGCCTTGATCGCTTCCATGATCTGTCTGTGCTCATCGTTGGAGGCTCGTCCCCTGGTATTGGTGGAAAGGGTCTTCTGTCTGACGCGCAGCACATAGCGGTGAAAATCCCGCAGCGTATGCTCTAAGAGCTTGGAATCGCATGCCTCGTAGAGAATGTCATGAAAGCGGTTGTCCAGCTCCGCCATCTGATCCATATGTCCTTTTTCTTCGTGAAAATCAGCCAGATAGATGTTCTCCTCCATCTCCTCCATCTGTTCTTTAGAGATCTTCTCCGTCGCCAGACGAGCGCACAAACCCTCCAACAAAGAACGGATCATATAGATATCCTTCACATCCTTGGCCGTGATCCCCGTCACATAAGCGCCCTTGTTGGGAACGATCCTGATCAGTCCCTCAAGTTCCAGCTGCCGGAACGCCTCTCTGACCGGAGTACGGCTCACGCCAAGTTCTTCCCCGATCGCCACTTCCTTCAATTCTTCATGTTCCTTGTACTTGCCGTTTAAGATATCCTCCCGCAGTTTCTGGAACACACGGCCGCGCAGAGAATATTTATCATTAGCATCGTACTTATTATCATAATTCGTCATTTCTGCCTCCATACCGGAGCATTTTAACTCCCGTATAATTGTATACAATCCACCCGTCCCTGTCAATAATAACTGCACATTTTTTCCAGATCGGGCATGCCCCATCCCTGCTTGCTCCACTCCTCCCCCAGATCCCTGGCGCTGTAGATCAGCCGCCGCTTTACCTGTTTGCTGTTGCTGTAGGGAAACTTCTGTATAAAAAGCGCTGCTGCGCCGGAGACAATAGGCGTCGCCATAGAAGTGCCGCTCTTTTTGATATAGGCGTTCCGATACACCCCTCTTTTATCCCGATAGCAATTCACATTGCAGGAGACCACGTCTGTGCCGGGCGCCACCAGATCCGGCTTCCGATAGGGCAGATCTTCCCCGCCTCTTCCGGAATAATTTTCGCAAAGATCCTTTCTGTCACCGAAAAAACCATCCTCGTTACAGCCCACAGTGATGACGCTTCGACTCTCACCCAACGGCGACAGCGTTCCCTCCGCCGGTCCGTTATTCCCGGCAGCGCAGACAACCACCACCCCCTGATTGCAGACTGATTCTAAAAGATCTGTCAATTCCTTCATCCGCTTTTTCGTACCGCTCTCCCCGATTCCCACAGAAATATTCAACACACGGATCTGGTAACGGATACGGTTTTCCAATACCCAGAGAAGGCCCCTGTACATGGTTTCTATGCTGCCTTCCCCCTTATTGTCCAGTACCTTCCCCACGCAGAGTCTGCATGTGGGGGCAATCCCGCTGAAACGTCCGCCGGACAGCTTGCCGCTGCCGCCGATACAGCCTGCCACGTGGGTGCCGTGCCCACTGTCGTCATACAAAGTCTGTCTCTCATGCACAAAATCGGCAAAGGCAATGATTCGATCATCAAAATCCGGATGTGCTTTGATTCCGGTGTCCAGCACTGCCACTGTCACCTTCTCTGTCGCGACCTGCCACTGCATACGATCGCTGCATCTCAACTGCTTTTTTACCCGCTCCAAGTTTATCACCTAAAAAACTCCCGGCTTTAGATTATTCTATGCCGGGAGTTCTCATATGCGCTTGTCGCTATTTGGTTCTGCGCCCGTCTACCTTGAAAACCGCGCAAGCAGTTTTCTCTTCCATCTGCGCAGACTGGATTTCTGATAAAAAAACATAGCCATCGACGCGAAAAACAATCCCGCACACAAAAAGTACTTGGGATGAATGCTATGATCGCCGGTATCGGGAGAAGCGTCCTTTTTGCCCAGAGAGACAAATACCGCCTGCCCGTCCTTCACATCCGCCACCGCCGGACCCGAACCGTAATTATAAATACCGTAGGCGGAAAAATGTGCCGCCTGGAAAGTCACGGCATCCTGACCGTCCGCTGATACAATGCGGCTGTCCACTTCCTCTAACTGTCCGTCCTCATCCAGACATACCACATGGAGATTTTCCTGCAATACACCGCTGGGAAGAGGCATGGTGATCTCTACTCGCTGTTTTCCAAGGCCGGTGATCGGCACATTCGTCTCCAGATCCGTCATAGTGATCTCATAGGCATGCAGCGAATGAGGAAGCCTATTGCCGTAGATCGACTTATACACGTCTCCGATCTTCGTTTTCGCATCTTCATCGTCCTCGATATCGAGTCGATAGCTGCCCTCGTCACCTTCTATCACCGCTGTCACAAGACCGTCCCGGGGAATTGAATAGCTGTTATTGTTCACCTGTATCCCCATCTGTTTCTCTTCAACCGCTGCATCCGAAAGCGTTTCCGCCACTTCCACTTCTGTGCCTTCTTCCACGTTCTCCGCCGTTTCAGTCGTAAACGTCTCCAAAGTATAAGTGCTTCCACTGATCTCCACCGTATCTCCCGCCACCGGACTATCCACATTACTTGACAGGATCGTGAGCACACCACCCGATCCATCCACGTTTTTGCCCTCTGCTTTCGATTCCGACGTCGTTCCATCTGCTGTTTTGTCTGCAGAATCAGCCGAAGAGGCACTCGCAGAACTTCCCTTCTTTTTGCAGATAACACCCGTAAACTCACCGCCGACGGAGGAGAGACACGTGCCCGTCAGATCCGTAACGCCGGCCGGGATCACAGCGGTGCGCGTTCCGGTAAAGACCGGTCCTCTGTAGGTATCCCGATACAGTTTCGTCGCCGTGTTCTCGTAGGAGCGGGCAGGGAGCTGTTCCCCATGAAAGACGATCACACCATCCTTTATCTTCTCGTTATCAAATGCACGAAGCCCGATCTGTTCCACGGAAGCCGGAATATTTACCTCCCTGATGGGACAACCGGCAAAGGCACGGTCACAGATCTGTCTCAATCCATTTCTTGCTTCAAAATACTGCAGATTCTCACAATCCTCAAAAGCAGCCTCCCCAATCGTCGTCACATTATCGGGAATCTGCACACTGACAATATTGCTCATGCCGCGGAAAGCGCCCGCACCGATGGTCTTTACATTGCTCGGAATAACCACGTTTCCGCCCTCCCCCCGATAAGCGAGAAGGATCCCGTCTCCCACGACCAGAAAATCGCCATTCCCCTCTGCCTCAGCCCGCCAGTTTGAAAGCCACGGCGTCTTGTCAAAGGCCGATACGCCGATCTCCTTCACACTTCCGGGAATAACTACATCAGTCAAATCATCACAGTGATAAAATGCCGCATAGTCGATCGTCTCCACACCATCGGGAATCCTGACAGAATTCAGCCCAGATCTGGCATAAGCAAATTCACCGATCCGTTTGATACCGCTCGGTATCTCGCAGTCCGTCATATCTTCATTGTAATAAGCCTGCGCCGCTATCGTCTCATGGTTCACCACAGTGTACTTAGGGAAAGAACCGCCTTTTGCATCCTCGGAACCTTCCAGACCCGGTATCGTATCCAGATCCGTCTCCTCTTCCACAACCGTCTCTCCCCCCAAAGTCTCTCCCGTACTACCTACATTCACGGTCGCACTGGCATTGTCCACCAGCACATAGACCTCCTGTCCGATCACGCGGGACTTTGCTTTTACATTGGGATCATACTCCTCTTCCTCCATGGCGTTCATATGGGTCACTTCGTGATAATAATCCACCGGCCCCAGAATCTGTGCCTCTTCCTCCGCACTGTTCTCGCTGACCGTCTGCCTCCCCGGCACCGGCGCCTCCTCATACTCTGAAACGTCGATATCGTCAAGCACCAGCGTATCGGCAAAGCTCTTCGCATAGGAGCCTTCATCCGCATGGATCTCCAGCTTCGTACAACCGTCAAAAGCTGTAGAGTGGATCGAGCTGACAGAACTCGGAATGGAGATGTCCCGAAGTCTGACACAATCCTCAAAGGCCTTCATATCAATACTTTTAACAGAATACGGGATCGCGGCCTCCTTTAAGTTCTTGCAGTTAGAAAAAGCATAGCCGGGAATCTCCCTCACATTGCTGCTTATGCTCACGTCCCGTAAATTATAATCTCCCCAGAAAGCATAGGGTTTGATCGTCTCCACGGANGATGGCATCCTGTAATCATCCGCTTTCCTGCCCGCCAATACCTGATAGAGCACATCCCAGCCCTTTTTATTGTAGATTGCACCATCGTCACAGACAAAATACGGATTACTGCTGTCAAAATCCACAGAGNCAAGACTGTAATCTCCCGCAAAAGCGCCGTTGCCCAGACTCTTAAGCCCTAAACCGACAGAAACACTCTTTAAAGAAGGGCAGCCGGAAAAGGCNGCATTCTCGATCACTTCCACCGAATCCGGCACCGTCACGCTCTCCAGATAGTCACAATCGGAAAAAGCCCTCGCACCGATGACCTCAACCGAATCACCCAACGTGATATGGCGCACATAGTCATTGTCCGCGAAAGCTTCCGCCTCGATCTTTTTTACCTGATTNGAAACAGACACGTCCTCTGCCGTGCCGTTATATTTAACTAATGTAGTTCCATCCATCTGAAAATCAGATGCGGAGGAGGAATCCTCCGCCTCCACATCTGCTACAGGGATCTGTGTCACGACGATCGCTGTCACCAAAAACAGCGTGCCGATCACCTTTCTTATTGTTTTTCCCATAGGACACCCCCCTGGGCTCATAAGTCCCTTACGCTTTTCCTGCCGCTTTTACCGCCACCTTTTTGTCCTTCTTCATGAACAGAATGATGGACAGACAAGCCAGACCCAGCGATAAGAACCATTTCGGATGAATCGGATCACCGGTCTTAGGCGTTACATCCAGCATACCCTCCACCAGATTCCCCGTATCCACATAAATCGTGTAAGGAGAGAAGTGAGTCGCCCGGAAACGAATACACGGTACACCGTTTATCGTCGTAAAGCTCTCATTCAGGCTCTCCAGCTGGTCATCGCTTACAACTGCACCCGCCATATTATTTCCGCCGTATGCCACCAGAGAATCCGGAATCGGAATCGTAATATCTACGGATATCCCGTTCAGCTGATCACCGGTAATCTGATGCGTTCCGGTAGAATCCCACAGGGTAATATCCATCGCATAGTACAGAATATTATCCAAAGTACCGTATTTCTTGGTGAGAGCCGCCGCTACAGCGCGGGTCGCCTCATCGGTCTCGGAAATCTTCACGATAAAGTTATCTGTGGAACCGTTCGTAACCGCTGTCGCCAGATCTCTGTTGGAAATACCCGGCTTCTCAATATCTACTCTGGTGTTGCCGTTATCGTTTGTCGTACTGCCGTTTCCATTGCCGTTTACGGAAGCCGGGCTTGTCGCCGTACCCGCCACATAATTTGCCTTTACAGTCACATTGTTCGCAGGCATCGTAAAGGTGGTGGTAGTCATAGTCGTGCTGGCTAATGTCACACCATTGGAATCAGTAGTCCAGTTGGAGAACATCATTCCCTGTGCCGGTACATTAGCAGAGATGATCACTATTGTACCCGGTGCATAGCTGCCGGAGCCGCTGCCGTTCTCCACAAATACCGTGTACTGTCCCGCTCCGGAGGTGCCGGATGTGGTGCTGGTCGAACTGCTGCTGGAGCTGCTGCTACTACTGCTGCTACTGCTGCTGTTGGACGAGTTGTTGCTTGTATTACCGGAATTTCCGCTGGTATTACCGGAATTGCGGCTCGTATTACCGGAATTTCCGCTGGTCGAACCGTTACTGGTGTTCGTGGAGCCGCCGCTGGTGGTTCCGTCGCCTGACTGTCCAAAGAGCGCCAACACAGTCATATTTCGATTGATAATCGTCTCAGGCGTCCATACCTCTCCCTGATCCGTCCTGTACTCATTCATGAATACATAACCGTCATCTGTATCCAGTCGTCCCGGTACCGGTGTCGGCAGACTGCCATTTAACGGATCGGCAAAGCTGGTTCCCGGTATGATCAGATATCTGTCGTTCTCGTCCGCTCCTCTGCCGGCAAATACCTGCCCGGTGCGGCCATTAACAAACTGCACACTGCACTTTCCATCCACTAACGTGCCGTCGCTCTTATACTGCGCNACGAANANNGTCATATCNTTNNCAATCNGNTCNCTCANGGTCTTCCCTGNATNNCTCATCCAATNCACAAATTCATAGCCGGGTCTGTGGTTCTTCTCATACACNACCTTAGCCGCCGAAGGAATATNNTCCTCCNTAANTNNANNGNCCTTATCCACNGTCATCACNTCGCCAAAAGGCGTGCCGTCATAATCGTAGAACCATACTCTGCANGCNNCCAACGGATAGAANGNAATCTGGTANCTGTTTGCATACCGCTCCGCCGCAGAATCCTCATAGGAGTAAATGNTGAAATCACTTCTGGGCGTAAANGCACTGTCCGCAATATCCACCTCTCTGCCGTAGATNNNCACAGAAGCAAGCNCTGCANTTNCNGTATCNTCCGTGCGNGCAAANGCATTNTCCGCAATCTTGTTCACNGAACCGGGCAGANTCACATGTCTNAAGNTNGCTGCAATTCTTAAAGGCNTCTTTCGGTATCGTCTTTAATCNCTGTGCNTCTGACAGATNCACCGTTNCAATATACTTACATCCCTCAAAAGCACCCTCCGCAATAGCCGGAATGANGGNGNTGCCGNTCTTATCCGTNTCNCAGGTCTCGCAGAGGAACGGAATCAGNCTGTCATNCGCAGACGATACANTNNTCTNNGNAAGTTCTNCATTTCCACAGTNTGGATTGCCTCTCGACANCAGACACTCAATGATCCNGTATCTGTCNTTGCCGTCCNCATCCTTATGTCTCTCGTAGAGAATACCGCGCTCCGCCGGATAATCAGGGCTACCCACCAAATTGATCATATTTGCGCAATCCCTGAAAGGCAGCTTTCCTACCTTTGTCACTGCAGGCATCTCCACCCGGGTCAACTGCTCGCAGTTGTCAAAAGCATAATCCGGCAGCTCCTTGACCGCTGTCAGCGTAACGCTCTTGATGGTGTCGTTACCCCTCACGGCAGTTTCTCTATCGTCGTTATCGTCCTCTTCGTAATCCTTATAATAGCCGCTGAACAATCCCGGCTGCGCGCCGTTCAGCGTCGAGGTATACATGGTATTCACAGGACGATCCTTGATATAAGTGCTGTAATTATCACTATTTTCCTTCATATAGGTGACCACATCTATAGAATCTACACCCGCAGGCACATAGATATCCTGAGTTGCATTGATGAAATCCCACACCTTCTGAGGCACCTGCTGATAATCATTCAGCCTGTTGTAGCCCTCCGGGTCCGTCAGCCAATTCTGATAGTTATCCATGAAGTTATAAGGATGTTCCTTAAAATACGGAATCGGACTATAACCGTCATCGTCGATATATGCTGCCTCCACCACCATAGGCGCAAACAGAGAATCCACGATATTGCCCCTGGACGTATCTTCGCTGTCACTCTGTGACCGATAATCCTTCCATGCACCACTACAGTAAACCGGATTAATCCACGGACCGTAGCGTTCATCCATAGCTGTGCGCATATCGTCATAATAAATTGTCTGTTCGTTAGATAGTTTCACCTCCGGCAGCCCTCTACGGTAAGCATCAAAAATATCTGCATACTGCTGTTTCAGCTCATAGAGTGTACCATTGTCATTATTATAGATCGTATAGTAGTAATACTCCTCCATGTCGGCACAGAAATCCTGCAACTCGACGTCTCTGTCAATGTTTTCCAGATCCTTAAATTTCGGATAATCCAGCAACGTCACCTCGCCGGTCTTCTGATCCGGCATCACCGTCAGATGTGCGCCCTGCTCACTGTCCCAGAGACTCTGATAGCACACATTCACAGGCGGAAGATTCGGTTTGTCCGGATCACGCAGCAAATTGCTCATATCCGTCGCCCACTCAAAAGGCGCATACCCCTCCACGATATCCCCGTGGAAAGTGAGCTTGCTTCCCTTAGTAACAAAAGCGTCCGTACCGATTCTTAATGCCGCATAGCCTGCAGCGGGTTTTGTGAAATACACGTCTTCCAGGAGCGAACAGCCGGCAAAAGCGTTCGCGCCGATACTGGTCACGGAATCGCCGATCCGTACTTTCTTTAATCTCGGCAGATCACGGAACACGCCGTCCCCGATGGTGCTGACAGAATTATTCTTAATGGTGATACTGCGGATCGCATCCCGCAGTTCCTTCTTGTCTTCAAAGCACCCCGTACCGATACTCTTGATCTGGATATTGCCGATCTTTTCAGGGATCACCAGATCAACCAACCCCGGATTCCGGGTGATCAGATCACAGGAAATCAGCGTACCGTCCTCGCTTGCCGCATAGCGGTAGCGCGTACCATCCTCGCTCTCCAGAGCCATCTCATAATACTTCTTTCCATCCTTCTCATAGACATAGGGAATTCCCTTGCCGTCGGTGCGCACCGCATCCCAGGTACTGGTTCTTGGGTAAGCCGGCTGGTTCGCGTAGAGTTCCGGCCCGTAAACACAGAAGTCATCCTCCGTCACATCCTTAAAAAGATTCTCCCCGAAGGAAGCCGCACCGCACTTGTCTGAGAACTCAGCCCGCTTTAATCCAAAACAGTTATAGAAGGTATTATCCGGTATTTTTTTCGTATAGTTGTCGATATAAACATTCTGCAGTCCCCTGCGGTTAGCGAGGATATAGTCGTCCATCGTATCCAATCCCTCACTGGGAAAATGGAAGTCTGTCATCACATCGCCGCTGGGGGCAGCTATGGCGAAAGCGCACTTGCCGATATTTGTAAAAATTCTTCTAGCAAAATCCACCTTCGTTAGTCGAGTATCCCCGTAAAAGGCAAAGTCTCCTATCTTACATGTAGCGCCAGTGTCAGAGAACTGCACCTCACTCAGATCAAGGCATCCAGCGAAAGCACCATACCCGATTGTTGCAAGAACAGACGGGAGCACAAGTTTACTGCTGATTCCCGAACCATAGAAAGCCTCCACACCGATTTCATCTGTAGGCGCTGTATCCGTGAAGCTCACTGTCTTTAAATCTGTACAACCATAAAAAGCCCTAGCCCCAATGCTCCTCGCATTTCCGATACTGACACTGCTGATACGAGCTCCTTCAAAAGCACTCTGTTCTATCGTTCTTACATTTTCATCTATTTTAATCTGTCTGACATTGTGGGTATCCGCAAAAGCTCTGTAGGCAATCGATGTGATCGTACAGGTAGCTCTTCCTACCAGATAGCCTTCCACATCCTTATAATCAGGAAGATTCTCCACACTACCACCATGAGCGACATATACCATTGAATTTGGTTCCGCACCAAATCTGGTGTCCGCTGCAAGCTCCAGCATATATCCCGAACCTTTCAACACTCTACTGTGCTCACAGAAGAACTTTCTGCGGTCTGAATCATTATTGATATCAGATGGAGCTTTCGAAAGAGCCTCCGGCTTTTCTCCCGCCGCCGCTTTCGCTATCGTGTCAGCCTCCACCGCTGAACTTCCATCTTTAATTGCCTGCTCATATGCTGTTTTATAAGCAGCCCAATAAGCCTTAAATGCATTAGTCGTGGTCTGATAATCTACCGGAAAATAAGTGGTAAAAAATTGAATCACTTCTGCGTCAAGCTGAATCTCATCAGTTCTCCAGTAATAATCATCAGCTTCATATGTAATCTTTTCAGTAGGATAAAAAGTTACAGTATCATCATCCGGATCCGCTTTTGGTGTCAGGTTATTCATTGATGCTGCACTTATATTTGATTTTTTATTAGTAGAATCATTTAGCTTCGTGGGATCATTGAAATAAAGTTCATAAGCTTCCTGATATACAAAAAAATACGACAAATTAGGCTGTAAACCTAAATTTACCTCCTCCACCGGGAATTCATCGTTATATTTGCAGAGACGTCCATTGTTACCCGTCGGCTCATATAAAAACTGCCATGTGAGATATAGCTCATCTCCTCGACGAGCAACAATTTCTGTAGGAACCAACTTCGTCCCAGGGACAGTAGGATCTCCGATATTATCCTCAATCCTCTCATTAACTTTTTCCTCAGTATCGGTCGGATCATCTGGATCAAGAACATATTTATTCACTGGATGTGTAGGCAAAACCCCCGCCTCATCCGCCGGTATGTACGCCACTGGGGAAACGATCTCCTCCCCCGCGCGGGCACCCGGATTCACAGCTAGGTTCTCCGGCACAGGAATTGCCGCCACAACGATAGCCGTAATCATCAATACCGCCGCCAGACTGCGCCTTGCTGTCTTCTTTAATCTTCTTCTGGGCTTTTTCACTGCTGCTTTCTTTGCCATGGTGTATCTCCTCATTCCCTTCACACATTCTGATTTATGTCAACCAGTCTTTCGTTCCTCAACTGATTCTCTTAGCCACTACCACGAATCTGCCGTCGGTCTCGGAGCTGTCACAGGTGGACAGTGTCAGGAGTTCATCCCCATAACTGGCTGTGACCCCTGTATCATACAGCGATAGAGCCGCCATCTCCTGCATATAAGAATCAAACTCTGTGGCGGAAGCGGCATCCAGGAACTGATAATATTTAAATACCACTTCATCCTCGTTGTAAATTCTGGAGCGGAACACATACATCACCTCGTAAGTGCCCTTCTCATAAATCGTGTCAAACTGAATCAACGAATGTTTCTCGGCGTACTCCTTGCTGCTGTAGCTGTTCAGAGCGCCGAACATCTTACCGGACTTCATGTGATGCCCGTATATGATCAAATTGGTATTCCTGCGCACTACGTCGCAGTCCTTATCCAAAAACAGGCTGCCGTTCTTATCGTACTCCTGATTGAAATTGTGATCCAGATAATACTCATTATTAGAGGTCTGCATCACAGGATAATCTATAATTGTATCGTCAATCTTAAGCCATCCGATTAGTTTTTTGTTCTTATTGTATAAAGTCTGGTACTCCTCCAGCACCTCCAGCTCGACCTCTTCCTCCTCCGTGTAATGTATGGTCACTCCCTGAAAAAGGCTGCCGGTCAGTGCACTGTCGCCTTTCAACTGAGCCAGATTTTCATAATCTATCTCGTTTTTCTCGACAAAATACGAATACACGCCAAAATAGCCAAAACACCCTACTGCCATGATACTGCAGAGAACGATCAGCAGTTTGCGGCGTCTGTCGCGCTTTTTGATCTGCGCTAAAATTTCCTTCTGCATGTCAGCGTCAAAATCTTCCAGGGAAATCTGGTTCTGTTTCCCGCTCTTATTCTTCTTTGACACCTGTTTCGATTTTTGTTTCGGCTTCTGTTTCCGTTTTTTCCCGGAAAGCTTGCTGTCTTTATTGTATCCCTGTTTCTTATAGTCCTCGGCAAGTTCGAAGATCTTATCGTCGAAATCATTCCCGACCACTGTCTCAAAACGATATTTCCCGGCCTGTAGGTCGGCATATAAGGTAATGACCTCCCCGGGCTGTTCCATATCTACCTGAGCGCGAATTTTCTGAATGAGTTCCTGATCGCGGAGCGCTGCCTTGTATTCCGCCTCGGTCCGCAGTCTTCTCCCTGCGACTTCAAATCCCGCCATATAGGGATCATCCCTTCATTTTATACTATATGTAGTCGTCAAATGCCTATATCGGCATTCGACGACTCACATTGCATACACTTCTATTTTACTCGATTATAAAAATTATGCAAGTATTTTACGACAATTACCCAAACAATTGACTGAGCAGGCTCTTCCCTTTTATCTTGAAGGTCACCGTCTTTGTGCCGCCGTAGTTCTCGCCCTGCCCCCGGATGGTCAGCTTGGCGGTTCCTTTGTTCACATTGTTGGTATAACCCGTAATCTTATAATTCTCCGGAGATAAGACCATACCGTTCAACATCACGGAGATCTCCGATTCCTTCAGCTCGATTGGTTTCCCGGTGTAGGTCTGCTGGGGCACAGTGACCTTGGCCTTGGAAAGGTCCGCCCGCGTAATCGTGTAGATTCCTTCTGCCGTACCCTCATAATTACTGCCTGCGGCGTTCACTGTCACCTTTATCTGAGTACCCACAGGAAGAATGATTGCAGCATCTATCGCGTCTCCTGCTCTCAGTACGGTTCCGTTATCCAGTCTTTTTGTCGCTGCATAGGTATAGGTGACATTCTTGTCATAATCCTTTCCCGCAGAAAGCTGCTTTCCATTCGTATCATACACGCGAACCGTGGTCTTATAAATGTTTGCCTTCGCCTGATATACCTTATCCGCAGGGGATACCGTCATCTCTTTCAAATTCTGTACGGTAACCGTATACCCTTTCAGAACGCTCCCCGCAAAATTACCTTTGCCTTTGATGGTCATAGCGGCATAGCTTCCCGCCGCGGTATGATTTTTGTAGGACAGCGTATAATCTGTACCCTCCGTCAGGGTTTTCCCGTCAAATTTGATAACAGGTTTTTGTGTGGAGCCGCCCTTCATATAGGGATAGGATTCCTGTNCCTGAATGNTCAGCTTNTTATTCGGATCCATCTGCAGATCATAGGCNCTGATCTTGAATGTCTTTTTCAGAGTGCCGCTGTAAGCGTTGATCCCNTCAAATACAGCCGTGGCAGTNCCAGCCTTTATGTTNTTCTGGTAAGTCACCNTATAGTCCTTNTTCCTGACAAGCTGGCGCGTCTCGGTGACACCNTTCGTCTTGATCTGTACCGTCACCAGATAATCCGGAGCCGTAANCTCTTTTCCCGTATAGATTGCAGGTGTGTTACCCCAAAGCAGTTCNGCCTTCGCCTTTTTCATCGCNGCGACCGCATTGATGGAAAAGNTCACCCGCTTCACGCCGGAGAACCGGNNCNTACCCGTNATNATGACTGCGGCGGTTCCCACCTCNGTATTGTCTTCATANGAAANCGTGTAGTCNANATTGGNCNNCAGCTCTTCCTTGCCGAATTTNACGGTAACNGNCGGTTNGATNTCCTNNCCGGTGTAGGTCTGCGCCGCAANCTTGCTGACTGTNAGCTTAGAAGCNGGCGTNGCGTTGGTAATGGTAAAGTCTATCTTTCTCTCACCCGTGTAGTTGCCGGTTCCTGTCANCATGACCGGNTAGGTNTTCGCTTCTACATAGCCGACAGCNTCAAAAACNCANACATAGTCTTTCTTNNTGGTNAGCTTCTTGTTCTTCCAGGTCACCACAGGCGCGGGCTTCTGGGCNTTATTGTTAAAGGCTGTCGTGAGATCGTCCGCCTTCACATCGGCGTCATTGATATTCTTCGGCGCGATGGTAAAGGTCTTGACAAGCTTGCCCTCATAGTTCCCCTTACCNGTNATCGTGATGGTGGGCGCCTTGGAGCTGTTCTTATCNGCNGCGTTCACATTATTTTTATAGCTGATGGTATAGTCCTTTTTCTCCTCCAGTAGTTTCTTATAGTCATACACCCTCACTTCCGGCTTGATCGCGCTGCCCGTATAGACGATGTCCTTAGGCATATCCGTCACCCACAAGCCTTGGGGAATGCCATTCGAATCCTTAGGAAGATCGGTCTCATCGCTGGGGATATCCTCCGGCGGAACCACATTCCCGTCGTCGTCCGGGTCGTTACCGTCCGGATTCAGGCTTTTATCCAAATAGTAGGTGATCCGAAGCTCCTGACTGTCCTGCTTGCCATAGATCCGCGCCACCGCACGGATGGTCAAGGTATTTCTGATCTCGATGGAACCGGTGTAGAGACGACCATAAAGGGCGGGATCGCTGGCGTCTATCGTATAATAGATCTGCGCCTCCGCCTCCTCTGTGGACAAATTCACCCGTGTCCCCAGCGCTACAGGCCCAGACTTGACATCAGCAGTAGGCCTTAACGCCTGATCCTCGGCTGCCTCCCGCACACTCACGCTGACTGTTACAGTCAATAGGCTTTCATCATCTGTATAGACCAACTCCGGCAGCTGAACCGTCCCCTGCATCTTAAAGGTCTGCGCCGCCTTGCCGTTGACATTATAAGTAGTGCCCGGCGCTGTTTTTACCGTATCCCATACGATCTGCGCCGTCGCCGTATTCAGCGTATAGGGCTCCGCAGGCGTATCCGGCTCTTCTGTCTCGTCCGAAGTATCGGAATCGCCTGAGCCATCATTATCATCCGATCCGCCCGCATTATCCTGATCCCCTGTATCGCCGTCGTCCGAGTCACCCGAGTCATCGCCGCCAGATTCCTCTGTATTATCATCGCCGCCGGAACCGCCTGTGCTGCCGGAACCACCGGACGTCGCAGGCGCCTTGCCATCGCTGTACAAATAGATAGTCGTCTGCTTTGGCAGCCTCTTTGCTATGTCCGCCAGCGTAGTGCCATTNTTGATATTGGTAACGCCCTTCAGATCCCCATTAACGCTGTGGAGCAGTCCCTTTACCGTCAGTTTGGCGCCGGTCCATGTGATTTCGTAATCCGACAATATTTCCTCGTCGATGTCGTCGATGCCGTCCACCGCCAGATCGTAGATTCCTGTCTTATCAGAAGCCACATCCTGTGAGACAACGATCTGCAGTGCATTTTCAAAGGCATCTCTATCCTTATCGGCAAGACCCTCTATCTTATATTGCTCGTCAAAACGATCCTTAGGGAGAGGATCGCCTGCCGACAATCCTTCATCGCCTACATACATCTCCTGATCATTCACGGTAATAGTCAGTGCCCGCGATTTGATCTCAAAGGGATATTTCCACTCATTTTTTTCATAGTTTTTATGGATATCCTCAGCGAGTTCTACCAACAACCTGTATTTTCCCGCTTGATAAGGCATACCATCCTTCGGATTCGCCTTGTTGATCGTAGAAAAATACTCATATTCTCCGCTTTCTTCATTCTCCCTTTGTATCGTAAAGGTCAACTCCGTCGAGATATCCACACCATGCTTTGTCTGCACCTTCGCATCATTGATCTGTCTGGAGAAATCCACAGGCACACCGTCGTAGGTCTTACCCGTGATGCCTGACATTCCGATGAGATTCATATCTTCGCTGTGAAGATATGTGATCACAAAGGGGAAACGCCGAGGGCTGTCTTCATAGTTATATTTATCCTTGCTTTTACTGTCGATATCCACTGAGATTTCCAGCGTATAGCTGCCCACATCAGTGGGTGCAATCTCGGTATAAGCCTCCGCAAACCGAGTACTCGCATCGGTATATTTTATGGTTTCCACTTTATTTTCATCAATGAAAACTCCCGCTCTGGTCGTACCCGTGACTCTATAGGTGCAAATCAAGGAAACCTCTGTAGCTGTCCACAGCGGATAGCCGCTTAAGCTGTTAGGTTTTCCGTCATACCCCTTACTGTTTGCATTCACAGGTATCGTAATGAAATCGACCGTAAAATCAATCTTCTCTGCCTCGTCAGACTCATCCCCGTCTTCCTGCGTGTCGGGCATGACTGTCTCGTCAGGCTCCTCCTCTTCCTCCGCAGGCGCAGCGCCATCCTGTTCCTGATCGCTCTGGCCGCCATCCTCTGCATCGTTCCCCGGCAGACTGTCATCCTCCTCTGCGCTATTCTCCGTCTGGTCGGTAATCTCGGAACCGTCGCCATTCATCTCCGGTTCCGATGTGTCCTGAGAGCCTTCTGCATCCGCCGCAATGTCCTGATCCGCCAAAGCAGCCGTCTCCGATGCCGAAACATACATTAAAGTCTGCGGCATACCGGTGAACACCATCAACGCTGCCAAAAAAGCCGCTCCGCCTCGATAAAGCTTGCTCTTCCTCATACCTCTCATCCTCTTTCTTCCCTTTTTACTTCTATCAGCGCAAACATAATGCCATCTCAAACAGTCCGTCAATGCGATAGCCGGACATAATCTTTAGATATTTTATCATAAAAACTTCTTTTTTACAAGAATACGCTCCACATTCTTTTGGTGAACCGGAAGAAAAACCTGGGCCACCGGACCCACCAGAAATGCCGCAGTCACCGTACCAATGCCAACGGTTCCGCCCAAAAGCCACCCAGCGATAATGAAAAAGAGATCACAGCAGATACGGACGGTGCGGAACTGAAACTTATGCAGTTTATCCGTGAGGATAACCGCCACAAGATCGTTTGGCCCGGTACCTGCATCGGAGACAATGACCAGCGCCATACCGATTGCCAGAATGACACACCCCAGTGCCATGACCAGAAAACGCAGGAAAAACGGGGAAGAGGAAGTCACAAATCTCCCCAGGATCCAGTTGAAAACATCGATAATAGGACCACCCAGGAGACAACAGATAAAAGATCCCGTTTTTATGTATCCTTTTGTAAACAGGAGCATCAGCACGATCAGCACACACTGGATGCCGCTGTGGCACAGCCCCACCGAGATGCCGGTAAGATGAGAAACGCCGGATGCGAAAACCGTAAACGTGTCCGTTCCCAGATTGCTGATCAAAAATAATGTCACGCCCAGATGCGCAATGATAAGGCCAACCGTCAGAAAACAGAGGCGCATCAGCCATTCCCGGCGATTTATTTGTTTATTATCAACATTGCTTTTTTCTGCCATTAAATCCTCCTTAACACTTCACCCACATGACTCTGCAAAAAATTATCCTGACAGTCAGACAGGCCCTTCTCCTGCAGCATCTGCACCAGAACATTACAGACCGCCTCGATAATGAGTACACGATCACTCTCTTCCTGCGTCTGATAGAGAAGGGACAACATATCTCCGATTTCGCTGCCCACAGCAAGTTCCCGCAGGCCCCGGTGCATCCATTTGTAAAAAGGCGCATAGCTCCGGTTTAGCAGATAGACCAGATGCATGGCCTCCTTCACAAACTCCGTCAGGGCGATCTCCGCCGCGATACGCTCCCCGCGTTTCATGGCGCGCGCATAGTTATACTGTCCTGCCTGGGCCGCTCTCGCCAACGCGTCCGCCAGCTTTCTTCGCCACACCGTTTCGGGATAATACTGTAACAAACTTTCGCGGATCTTGGAAAAGCGGCCCAGTCTGTCCTCAAAGACTCTGCCGTTTACTGCTGTGGCAAGAGCTTCCTCCGGGATGGAAAGCCACTCTGCTTCTGCATGAGGCACCCCTCTATATCCCAAAATCCCTTCATAAAACTCTTCCAGACAGAGCACGCCCACACGGCCTTTTCCATGCTCCTCCTCCACTCGCCCGGAGAAACCCATAAAATCTTTGGGCAGAGCCTCATAGGCCTCCTGCATTTTTGCTCCGTACTGCTCATAGATCTCCTGTGGCAGCCAGATACAGAAGGAGGGGCCGTAGTCGTGATCTCTCGATATCTCGTCATCAAAGCCAAAACATTCAGAGCCATACCCTGCCAGGCCCATCGCCGTTTGCTCTGCGATCTCGGGAAACCCATCCTCTACCATCGTTCTGCCGTATGTTTCATAATATTTTTCCGACAGTTCCAAGCCTTTCATTCCTACCCTCATTTCCGCACTGCCCTTTGCTCCTCTTCTCACTATTGGATAGCAGAAAATTTATCAATCTTTTCTCTCCATCGCGCTCTGCACGTTTCCGATCACTTCCCTGGCCTTGTCCGCATAGCGTTTCTGTCCTGCTTCATCTCCCATGCCTCCGCACACGGCGGCACAGTTTTCACAGAGGATCCCATAGCTTAAGTTCTCGCCGTAATGCTGTTTCACCAGCTCCAGAGCACGCTCGTAATAGGACAACGCTTTTTCGTACTCCTTATCCCGATAGCAGGCTTCTCCCATGCCGGCCAACGCACCGCTATAGTGCTCATTGGGGGCTTCTCCATCCTTCTCAAAGAGGTTGATTGCCCGCTCCAGGCACTGTTTTGCCTCCTCATTTTGAGAAACTTTAAAGCAGAGCAGCGCCAGATTCGTCAAGGTGGTGGCAGTCTGTGCCTCGCCGCCCTCCTGTTTCTCTATGATGGAAAGCGCCTTTTTGGCACAGTCGATTGCCTCCTCATTTTCGTTCAGCTTTTCCAGCAGGATGCTCATATTGTTATAAAGGCTCGCATAGCGGTAATCCCCCGGCTTAAGCAGTCCCTGATAGATCTGCATGGCCTGTCTGTATAACCGCAGAGCATGGGCGTAGTCTCCTCCCATGCTGTAGGCGGTGGCCGCATTCAGAAGCGTGGTGGCAAAGTGTTCCGAATTTTCCAGCTTCAGTTCCTCCATCAAAAGCAGCACATCCTCCGACGCGGTATAAGCTTTCTCAAAGGCGGACACACTGCGGTAAAACCCGATCATCTCATTACAGATGGAGATGTAAGCCGCGTAGTCTTCCTCCTCTTTCGCCTGCTCCAGGGAGGACACCAGAAAAGCATCGATCTTCTCCACCTCGTTCTTTTCAAAATAGGAATCCAGTGTGGCAAAAAAAGCATCAATATTCATAGGAATTTAATACCTCCCGTTAAAGATCTGTGTGATCGGAGAATCCTCTGTCAGGATCACGGTCTTGTTATCTCCCACTACACTTTCCTTCAAAGCGTCCAGCGCACGCACAAAGGAATAAAAATCCGTCTTCTCTGGATCGGAGTAGGCCCCTGATAAAATACGCATATACTCAGCCTCTCCTTCCGCTATGGTGGCTTCCGCCTTCGCCTTGGCGTCAGACAACATAATGGAAACTTCCTTATCCGTGGTATTTTCTATCATTTTGGCTTCGGATTTACCCTCCGCCGTATACTGTGCCGCAATATTGCCGCGCTCCGAGATCATGCGGGTGTAGACCGCCTGCTTATTGTCATCCGGCAGATCCAGCTTCTTGACCTCCACTGCCACCAGTTCGATGCCGTACTGACTTTCCACATGGTTGATCTGCCCCATGACCTCCTCTGTCAGGGAGGTGATCTCAATGACCTCTTCTCTGCCGTCCGAAAGATCCAGGTCGTTTCCGGAAAGCTCCGATCCCGACTCGTCCACTGTGATCGTCATCTTGCCGTCCCGGCTTCTGATGACTTCATCCTGCTTCATATTTGAGATCGTGTTTTTCGTCGCATTATAAACGATGGCGTCAATGCGGCTTTCTGCGTTTGACACAGAGCAGCTTAAGGTCTGGGCAAACATTAAGGGATCCGTTACGCGCCAGAGTACATAGCTGTCCACGATCATCGTCTTTTTATCGGAAGTGATCACGTCCGACGCCGGCAGATCGTAGAGCAAAAGTTCCTTGGGAACGGTATCTACCGACTCCACCAAGGGCAGTTTAAAGCTTAAGCCCGGCTCTGTCACCACCCGGTCTACACGGCCGAACTGGCGGATCAATTTAAACTGGTTCTGCCTGGTCACCACCATACAGTTCGCCATAAGGAAAATGGCAAGGAGGACAAGGACACCTAAGAAAACGCCGGCTTTTCCGCCTTTCTTTCCCTGTCTGTCCCGTTTCTTCGTGCCGTTGGAATTATATCGTTCAAAATTTTGCATATTCGGGTTCTCTGTATAATTTGTATTTTCCATTTCGCCTACTCCTCCTCTCCAACTTCTGTCTGCTCCGCCGTCACATTTTCTGTGATCGATGCACCCTGCTCTGAGACGAAGCTGTCGAGCGGCAGCATAGTGGTGGTATTTCCGCCCTCCCCCTCTATGACTACCTTGACGTCCGGCAGTACATCCTCTATGGCTTCATAAAACATACGTTTTTTCGTCACTTCCGGATATTTCACATATTCCTGATACATGGCATCAAAGCGGGCCGCCTGTCCGTTTGCCTCATTGATACGCTCCTGCTTCTGCGCCTCCGCATCCTGCAGGATCTTATCCGACTCCGCCTCCGCATTAGGGATCTGCTCATTACGGTATTTGTTGGCATTGTTCAGCGCCGTCTCCTTGCCCTGCTTGGCGGTCTCCACTTCCTTGAAGGCATTCTCCACCTCGGTGGTTGGCGGCGTCGCATCCTGAATCGTGATATTGACGAGCTGAATACCGATATCATAGGAATCCAGCTTATCCAGGATCATCTGCTTAATATTTGACTGAATCTCGTTTTTGCCCGTGGTCAGCACGCTGTCCACCCCGTAGGAACCGATAGTGGTACGAATACAGTTTTGCGCTATGTTTTTCAGGATCAGCGCCGGATTCTCGGAAGCGTAAAGAGCTTTGACCGGATCAGTCACTCGATACTCCGCATAAAAATCCACATAGATAAAATTGTAATCGGAGGTGATCATCAGCGCATCCTCTTCATCCTCACCCGCATCCGACTGATAACCGATGCTGAAGCCCTGAATCGTGGTATTCACCTTCGTCACGGTCTGTATAAAGGGAATCTTGAAGTGAAGGCCCGGCGTGGTGACCGCCTTCGGCGAACCAAAGGTACATACCACCGCCTGTTCTTCCTCCTGGATCGAATAGTAAGAACCGCTGACCAGCACGGCCAGAAGGATGACCACGACAAGGATCTTGGCCACCCCAAACCCCTTTTTCATCGGGATATTCAGATTATTCTGCCTGTTTTTTCCAAACATAGTAAAACCATACCTTTCTTTTTGCAGTTGCTTGTTTTTCTTCTGCAGTTTTATACATCTAAACTCGCAAACACGCGCTTTCGCGCTCTTTGTCCGATTTCATCGGACGTTTGCTCGTTAATGCCGCAAGAAAAAAAAATACCTGCTTCGCAGTCGCTTGTTTTTCTTCTGCGGCTATTATATTATATAACATGACATACAAAATTAAAAATTAAAAATTTGAGAACACACTTGGAGGCAGCACATGAAGATCATATTTATCAGACACGGAGATCCTGATTACGAACATGATTCCCTGACGGAAAAGGGAATCCGGGAAGCGAAGCTCTTAGCTGAGCGGGTCTGTCAATGGGAGAATATCTCACAGTTTTACTGTTCCCCTCTCGGACGGGCACAAAAGACAGCCTCCTACTCTCTTGAGAAGACAGGACGGGAAGCCATTACTTACGACTGGATGCGGGAATTTTCCTATTTTATCGACGATCCCGTGACAGGACGCCACGGTGTGCCCTGGGATTTCATGCCCCGCTATTGGACAGAAATACCGGAAATGTACGACAGGGAAGCCTGGAAGGAAACGATGATCTATCGTTCCAACGACGCCCTGCTCCCCGCCTACCGGGAGGTCTGCGAGGGGCTGGACGGGCTCCTGTCCTCCTATGGCTACATACGGCATAATAATTACTACATCACAGATCCGTCAAAAAAGAAGACAGAAGATACCATTGTCATCTTCTGCCATCTGGGCGTCACCTGTATGATGTTGAGCCATCTTCTGGGCATCTCACCCGTTCTTCTTATGCACGGCTTCTTTCTGGCCACCACCTCGGTCACCGTACTGGGCACTGAGGAGCGTATGGAAAACGACGCTGTTTTCCGTATACAGGTGATGGGCGATACCTCCCATCTGCGTACGGGCAAGGAGCCGGTCTCCCAGGCCGGATACTTTACAGACCCTTTTCAGGGATAGCGCTATTGCCATCCCTGTCCCGGCCCGATGCCCATTCCCGGTCCCATGGGCATCGGCACCGGCTTGTTCTCCGGTAATTTTGCGATTGCAAAAACCATAAAGCTAATGGTAACGACCACCCTGAGAAGAAAGAACACGAAAGCATTCATAAAAGGGATCAGTCCAAGAATCATCGCTGCCACGAACATCAACACTTTCGCATATACCGCTGTCCGAAACAGCACTCCCGTCTCCAGCCGCTTCTTCATAATGGATGCAATGAGCATCGCAAACAGCAGATAGACTGCCGCAAACAGGAAATATCCGAAAATTCTTCCCAAAAAGATAAATATATACAAGACTACACTTTCAGCCATCAGGTATGGCATTACTGCATCCAAAGCCCGTTTTTTGCTAAGCTGCTTGTTGCGTCCGAAAATTTTGAAACCAACAGATTGATATCTCAGTTGTTCCCTGTTCTGCATGAAATAAATCTGATTCCGCCCCACCAGAATAATATCCCGATAACCTTCGGCTGCTTTTTTGGCAGCGTCTCCGTAAGTAAATTCCGCCACATCTTTCGTTATGTATACATACATGTCACCATCTTCATACAGGAAATCTTCCTCAATTTCCAAATCACCGTCTGTTATCGTAAAATCCGGCAGCCGATCCACAAGCGCATTCACGTCGATGAACTTTAGGCTTATCATATGATTTATAAATGAAATAACGGTAGCAGCAAAAGCAAGAAGCGTCACAAACAAAACCATGCTTCCAACCTTCACCTTCATCAGCCTGTCATACTTGGTCGGTACAAAGGAAAGAACAAACTGCTGAAAGATGTTTGGCGCTTTCCGCGGTTCTGCATTGCCGCCATAATTCCCGGGACCGCCGCCCATGTAGGGGGCTCTCTGTTGATAAAAGTTACCCTGCTGTTGATAAGGGTTGCCCTGTTGCTGATAGGGGCTGCCATTTGGCTGCTGGTTGTAATTGTTATCCATCTATTTCTCCATTGTTTTTCTTTTACTGACAGATCATTCTTGCAGCTCTTTTTTATTAACGGATCCGTTCCGGGAATCCCACCTTCTTCTGCACTTTTCTGAGAGTCTTGTTGGCATAATACTCTGCTTTCTGGGCATTCTCCTTGATCGCCTTATCAATATAATCTTTGTTTTTGCTCAAATCATCAAACTTTTCCTGCAAAGGCTTTAAGACGCCCACAACGGCTTCTCCCACCGCCATCTTAAAATCGCCGTAGCCTTTCCCGTCAAACTCTTTCTCCGTCTCCTCCGGTGTTTTCCCTGTGCAGGCACAGTAAATGTCAATCAAATTGCGAATACCGGGCTGCTCCTCACTGTAACGTACACAGGCAAGGGAGTCCGTCACGGCACGTTTGAACTTACGGATAATGGTATCGGGATCATCCATCAGATAAATGCTGGCGTTAGGATTATCATCGGACTTTGACATCTTCTTCTCCGGGTTCTGCAGGCTCTTGATGCTTGCCCCCGCCTTGCCGATATAAGGCTCCGGAATGGTAAACACATCTCCGTAGATCGCATTAAATCTCTGGGCAATATCCCTTGTGATCTCCAAATGCTGCAGCTGATCCTTTCCCACAGGAACCACATCCGCCTGATAGAGAAGAATGTCCGCCGCCATCAGCACCGGATAAGTAAAAAGTCCGGCATTGATGTTGTCCGCATGCTTCGATGCCTTATCCTTAAACTGGGTCATGCGGTTTAATTCGCCCATGTAGGTAAAACAGTTTAAGATCCAGGCAAGCTCCGAATGTCCTGACACATGGGACTGATAATACAGACAATTGTTCTCGGGATCGATCCCTGCCGCAATGTAGAGGGTAAGAAGATTTCTGGCCCTTCTGCGAAGCTCCGCAGGATCCTGTCTTACAGTGATAGAATGCAGATCCACCACCGAGTAAAAGCATTGATATTCTTCACACAGCGTCACCCAGTTTTTCAGTGCCCCCAGATAATTTCCCAAGGTCAGATTTCCTGTCGCCTGCATGCCGCTGAATAACACCTTATTTCCGTCTATCATAACAAACTTGCCTCCTTCGCAGAGCGCATCCGCGCTCAAAAAACTATACTAAATATAGCACTGCCCTCTTTTTCCGTCAACCTGTTACACCAACGCAATTTCCTGATCCCATGAAGAAAGGACCGCAAAAGCGATCCCTTCCATTCGTTTTTTTCTTTTGCGAAGATCAGTTGTTTTCTCCCTCGCAGCCACAGGTAGATCCATTGTTATTAAAAGGTCTTGCCTCGAAGCGGGGTTCAAATCTGGAATCTCTGGATTCTTCACAGGGACAGTTATCCTGTTCCTGCATCCTGCGGGACGGTCCGGCTGATCTGCCTGATCCCTCACAGCCACAGTTCTGGTTTCTTCCGCCGCAGTTTCCTCCTCCGAAAAGAGTGTTTCCATTCTGTCCGCAGAAAAGTAACAACAGTATGATCCAACAACAGTTCATAATTTTTCATCTCCTTTTTCTCTCATACCATATCCTATGCGGGAAAAAGGGATTGGTTCTCAATGCCATCCTTTGCGAAGGATTCTTTTCCTGATATAGCGGTAGGTCTTCTCCTCCCCCTGCTCGGCCAACATATGCAGGAGAAATTCCAAAAGCCGTTTCGTCTTTTTGTGTAAGGGCGGCGGCGTCTTGGAGGACTGGTAATATGCTAACGGATCCTGATCCCGATAAGCCGCTCCGTGATAGACCTTACAGGCCGCCACACGATCCATAAACATTTCCACCACATAGCGGACAGGCATCGGCGCCGGCGCCATACCGCCCTCGATCTCTTTCGCACTATAATCGATCCAATATTCATAGTGGTGCTTGTTTCGCCCCTTATGGTGAAGCCATGCGGAGGAATAACCGATATCCTCCCGCTCCGCGTTATTGGGGCTTCTGTCTCCCTGAAAATATCTGGCACCCACTCGGAATTCTGTGGGACTGTATTTGGACAGGTCGTGAAGCAGTCCCTGCCTATATAGACCTACCCGAAAGCATCCATCCATAACCAACAGCTTGTGGTGGGTGATCGTTTTAAAATGCTCCCACGCCTTATTCATCTGCTTTCTTCATCCCCTTTATTCTTTTCGGCTCTGCCGTTTTTCCTGCGGGCCGTTTTTTTCTCTTCCACCGGCGCCTCCTTTGTGCCGCACAGCACAATGGTCCTTGCCGGCACACAGATCTCCTGAAAAGAGCCGTCCTCCTCGATCTCCGGCATCTCCTTTCCTGTGGAAATAAGAATATCCCAACGCCTGCCCTTGGGAAGCTGAGGGAGCCCGAGATAGTTCACCTCCCAGTGCATATTTACCGCGACATAGAAAAACTGTTCTTCCGTTCCCGTCTCCTCCCGGTAACCACAGTACATGATCGCCATACAGCGGCTCGCCTGACCGGTATCGGGTCTCCACGCCTCTCTGCCGTGGAATGAAATATCGGGAAAACCGCTGGCCAGAGTATCCACGCCCCGACGCAGCGTTCTGCTCTGCACAATATGCCACCCCCGGCGCATGCTGATCATCGCCTTCGTGTGAGTAAGAAGCTCCTTCCCCATCTCGGTCTGATTCCATTTGATCCAGGCCACCTCGTTATCCTGACAGTAGGGATTATTATTTCCCCCCTGCGTATTGGCAAATTCATCGCCGCTATATAGCAAGGGAACCCCCCTGGACATAAAGAGAAGCGTCAGGGCATTCTTCATCTGCCGCAGACGAAGCTCCTGTATATTCTTTTTACGGCTTTTTCCTTCCACGCCGCAGTTCCAGCTGCAATTATAATCTGTTCCGTCCTGATTGTCCTCGCCGTTGGCCTCATTGTGCTTATAATCGTAGGACACCAGGTCAAGCAGCCGGAAGCCGTCCCACCTGGCCACGCTGTTGACACATCCGGCCTCATTGCGGTTATCCCGCAGATGGGAAAGGAATTGATTGATCATATTGTCATCGCCCTTTAAGAACCGGCGTGTATTGTAGAGGAAGCTGTCGCTTAACCACAACAGATTGCGTGTCCTTTTATTCTCCTCCCAAGGCATATCCTTCTCGCCTACCAGGATCATAGTATCTGCAAGCAGCGGTTCCGCCGCAATCAGATCCATGGGCAAAGAAGCGCTCATCAGGTGAAAGCCGTCTATGTGGTATTCCAGCACCCAATATTTCAAAATGTCCAGAATCTCCGCAGCCCCCACTTCGGGCGGAAAATAGAACTGCATCGCTGCCCCTATGCCGGCGCTGTGAAAAGCCCGCACCATATCCCGGTACTCTTTCGCCGCATCTTTTTCGTGAGCATAGGCGCTCTTCGGCATATAGTAGAGTCCCTTCTGATAGCCCCAGTAATTCAGTCTGGGCGCACGTTTCTCTTCCCCATCCTCAGGGGGCAGTTCCTGCTTGTAGGAAAGCATCGCCTGTTCCATGGTCTGCGCCGCAGTATTCTCCGGCATCACCTCATCAAATTCATAACAGGGCATGAGGAGCGCCATATTGATCCCCAGTTCCTGCAGATAGGGTATCTTTTCCGTGACACCGGCATAAGTACCTTTCCACTTGACACCGGAAGAACGGTGCTTCGTGAAACCGCGCACATGCAGCGCGTATAGTATCATCTCCCTCTGCGGGATATGGACATAGTCATCCTCCCCCCAGTCGTAGGGTTCACCCGATGTCCGGCAGCGCGGAAGCGCCGCTCTCGGTTCGCCATAGCGGCCGGGATTCTCCAGCCGTTTACAGTAAGGATCCTGATAGAGCTCCTCCCCCCTGTAAAAAAGATAGCTGCAGCTCCTGTCCCGGTAGCCGCAAAGCAGCATGGCACAGACCGCTCCCACCCGGCAGTTCTCCGGGAAGGGAATCCGCACGCCCTCCCGATGCTTTCTGTCATAGAGAATGATCCCTGCCTCCTCTATTCCACTGCACACCGCACAGATGCGCAGTCCCTCTTCTTCAAAAGAAACACCCAGTGGATAGATCTGTGTCCCTTTTACGCCCTTTATCTGGAATGTTTTTTGCATGAAAGCCTCCATCCATTCAAGCCAGATTCCGCCACTCGCTGTTTCACGGCTAAGAATCGAATTCTAAGTCAGTTTATATTATACTGAAAATACTGGCTTATTTCAATCTAAAAAGTTTTACGCCATTCTTTCTTAAATGTTTTTCTTTCTTGGTTCCTGTGTTTATGGTATGATAAAGCAAATAAATGAAACAGGAGGACCTGCCATGAGCAAAGAAGATAAAAATCCCACTCAGGAAGAACTGGACAAGGAAGAAATGACCGTTGAACTGGAGCTGGACGACGGCTCTCATGTCACCTGCGCCGTGGTCACGATCCTGACTGTAGCAGGCAAAGATTATATCGCTCTTCTTCCTCTTGAAGAGGACGGGGAAAACACGGACGGCGAAGTCTGGTTCTATCGGTACAGCGAAAATCCAAAGGATCCAAACGAGG
>JAAUZW010000025.1 GCA_014804385.1 Lachnospiraceae bacterium
ATAAATCCTGCAGGCTTCCTTTTAACCCTTCATGCCGGTTTAATATTTTAAATTCTTTCATTACATCCTTAAGCCGGATGATACTTTCACTGTTTCCCATTGTTACCTCCCTCTTTTGAACAGAATATAAAAGTAGCTCTGTTATCACAAAAATGACTAACAGAGCTACCAATACATCCATATTATATTTCTCTTTATTCAGACTGGTTTATCATAAGGATAAGTCATGAAAATGACTGCATACTCTGTAAGTTGTTGATTCACTTGTATGGTTATCGTAATGCACTCTAATCTTCATAACTTTCTCCTTTCTTTCAGTCTGTATTACTGTTTGCTAAGTATCTGCTAATTTACACCAAAATATAATAATTGTCAATATATTTTTAAAAGTACATTTGCCCCTGAATAGATTCAAGTAATAATTCACCATTACAAACCCATATCGTGCAAACACACTTCTACTCTTTATCCCGTATCTCNCTGTGCAGNTCCTGCAAAGGNTTCACCTCGCTGCTCTTGTGGGTTTTCAGATAATGAATGCCCTCCGCCGTCACCTTCGCCGCCGCAACTGTGGTGATATAGGGCGCTTTCGCCTTGATCGCCGCCTTGCGCAGATAACTGTCATCGTGCACGCTGTCCTTCCCCACTGGAGAATTGATGATCATGTCAAAATCGCCGTTGGTGATCATNTCGAGCACATTAGGCCGCCCCTCGTAGAGCTTCTTCGCCTTTGTGGCAGGTACCCCTGCTGCCGTGATCAGATTGTAAGTCCCTTCCGTCGCTACGATCTTAAANCCGTCCTCCGCCAGGCTCTTCGCCACTTCCACCACTTCGTCCTTATCCTTTTTATTCACAGANATCAGCACCGTTCCTTCCATCGGAAGCTTGGACTGCACCGCCTCCTGCGCTTTAAAGAAGGCTTCGCCGTAAGAGCGGGATAATCCCAGCACCTCNCCCGTGGAGCGCATTTCCGGTCCCAGGAGCGGATCCACTTCCGGGAACATATTGAAGGGGAAGGCTGCCTCCTTCACGCCATAATAAGATATCACCTGTTCTTTTAATTCAGAGATCGGAGACGGCCGTCCCGTCAGCTCTGCGGTGATGATGTCGGTCGCAAGCGGCACCATGCGGATATTGCAGACCTTGGACACCAACGGTACGGTGCGGGACGCCCTGGGATTGGCCTCCAGCACAAAGACCCTGCCGTTTTCAATGGCGTACTGCATATTCATCAGTCCCTTGACGTGCATCTCCTCCGCGATCTTTCTGGTATACTCCTTGATGGTCTCCACACTCTCCGCCGGAATGTGCACGGAGGGAATGATGCAGGCCGAATCCCCGGAATGGATGCCCGCAAGCTCGATATGCTCCATCACCGCNGGCACAAAAGCGTGGGTACCGTCACTGATCGCATCNGCCTCACACTCAAGCGCATGGTTCAGGAAACGNTCGATCAGGATCGGCCGGTCAGGCGTCACGCCCACAGCCGCATTCATGTACTCCGTCATGCTCTCATCGTCNTAAACTACCTCCATGCCTCTGCCGCCCAGCACATAGGANGGACGNACCATCACCGGATAGCCGATCTTCGCTGCAATGGCAAGNGCCTCCTCCACCGTGGTGGCCATGCCCGACTCCGGCATGGGAATCTCCAGCTTCTCCATCATGGCNCGGAACTGGTCGCGNTCCTCCGCCAGATCAATGACGGAAGGGGAAGTGCCCAGGATCCTGACTCCGTTCTGCTCCAGCTCNGAAGCCAGATTAAGCGGTGTCTGCCCGCCAAACTGCGCAATCACCCCCAGCGGCTTCTCCTTGTTATAAATACTCAGTACATCCTCCAGCGTAAGAGGCTCAAAATACAGCTTNTCGGAGGTATCATAGTCAGTGGAAACCGTCTCCGGGTTACAGTTCACAATGATCGTCTCAAAGCCCAGCTTTTTCAGTGCCATCGCCGCATGCACGCAGCAATAGTCGAACTCAATGCCCTGTCCGATACGGTTGGGACCGCCGCCCAGNATCATNATCTTAGGCTTATCCTCATTTACAGGNTTNTTATCCGGCGCNTTGTAAGTGGAGTANAAATAAGCGCTGTTTTCNGTGCCGCTGACATGCACGCCCTCCCAGGCTTCCTCCACGCCCAGCGCAAGNCGGCGCTCTCTTATGGACGCCTCCGNAANCTCCANAAGCTGGCNCANNTANTTNTCGGANAAGCCNTCCTTTTTGGCNGTGATCAGCATCTCNTCGGGCAGCATCTTTCCTTTATGCTGCAAAATAGCTTCCTCTTCCTCCACCAGCTCTTTCATCTGCTCGATAAAATAAGCCTTCACCTTGGTGATCTCAAAGATNTCCTCCACNGTNGCNCCCTTGCGNAGCGCCTCNTACATGAGGAAATGCCGCTCGCTGGAAGGNGTATTCANTCTCCGCAGCANCTCCTCCTTCGGCAAAGTGTCAAAATCCNTGGCGTGTCCCANGCCGTAACGCCCCGTCTCCAGAGACCGGATNGCTTTCTGGAAAGCTTCCTTATAAGTCTTGCCGATGCTCATGACCTCGCCCACAGCGCGCATCTGGGTACCCAGCTTGTCCTCCACGCCCTTGAACTTTTCAAAAGCCCANCGNGCAAACTTGATCACCACATAGTCGCCGTCAGGCACATATTTNTCTAACGTTCCGTATTTTCCGCAGGGAATATCTTTTAAGGTAAGACCTGCCGCCAGCATGGAAGATACCAGCGCNATCGGAAATCCCGTAGCCTTACTCGCCAGTGCNGANGAGCGNGAAGTACGNGGATTGATNTCAATGACAATGATCCGGTCCGTCACCGGGTCGTGNGCGAACTGGACNTTGGTGCCGCCGATCACCTGCACCGATTCCACGATCTTNTANGCCTGCTCCTGCAATTTTTTCTGACATTCCTCAGAAATGGTCAGCATAGGAGCGGAACAGAAAGAATCTCCCGTATGCACGCCCAGCGGATCAATATTTTCAATGAAGCATACGGTGATGATGTTATTCTCCGCATCCCGCACTACCTCCAGCTCCAGTTCCTCCCAGCCGAGGATGGATTCCTCCACCAGCACNTGTCCCACCAGACTTGCCTGCAGGCCCCTGGCACATACTACCTTCAGCTCCTCTTTATTATATACCAGACCNCCGCCTGCACCGCCCATCGTGTATGCGGGACGAAGCACCACGGGGTAACCGAGCTTTTCCGCNATGGAGAGCGCCTCCTCCACGGAGTAGGCCACCTCACTNCGGGCCATCTCGATCCCCAGCTTGTTCATGGTCTTCTTAAACTCGATGCGGTCCTCTCCACGTTCGATGGCATCCACTTGTACACCGATCACCTTCACCTGATACTTATCCAGAATGCCGGCCTTATTTAACTCCGCACACAAATTGAGGCCCGACTGCCCTCCCAGATTGGGTAGCAATGCATCAGGGCGCTCTTTTGCAATGATCTGCTCCAGCCGCTCCACATTGAGCGGTTCAATATAAGTCACATCCGCCGTCTCCGGATCTGTCATGATCGTCGCCGGGTTGGAATTGACCAGCACGATCTCATAGCCCAGCTTCCGCAGCGCCTTACATGCCTGGGTTCCTGAATAGTCAAACTCGCAGGCCTGTCCGATAATGATCGGGCCTGAACCAATAATTAACACCTTATGAATATCTGTTCTGCGTGGCATATTCATCCTCCGTTCTTCTGCCTTTATCACTTTCTGTTCTGTACTAGAAATAAGTATACAAAAAAAACTGCATTTTAACAATGCAGTTTTCAAAACGTAAATAATTCTTTTTCAGTTTCACATAAAATCCGGACAAGCACTTTATGATCAAGATACTGCACCCCTTCAACCCCATGATGTATCTTATCCGCCAATTTACTGTGATAGTAGATATCCATGGCTGTCTCCAATGAAATACCTTTTGTTTGAGACAGGTATGCAATGATTCTCTCTTCCAGATTCTCCTGATATACCTTTTCTAATGTCTCCCCATCCATCTCCTACACCTCTTCAAAAGTTTGAAACATCAGTAACCCGTCTATGGCTTTCTGACTGATAAATGCTATCTGATCATAGACCGGATAGACTTTAATCTCTTTGAGGGCACGCTCTTTATCCCAGATTCCCATATGATACATATCTACCACTCGGAATACCTTATCATTTGCCACCTTACCAAATATCAGGTCATACTCCAGATAATCTTTTTCCCCATCCCGGCATCTGCACACAAAATCAATCCATTCCATCAAATCTTCATCAAAAGATTTTACCAGAAATCCGTCAGTATCATCATTCATCTGATATATACTCACAATCGCCTTATCTTTCCCCAGAATATCGGCCTTACGCCTTGCCCATCTCTCTGCCTGTTCTCTGACTGTTGTCACATAAAACCCCATTCCAAAATCAAGTGACCGATAGGAATGTCTTACATCCGGATTCTGCACAGCCTCTGTCGAACCATGATAAACAATCATATTACCACACCCCGCACTTTCAGATATTCTTTGATATCATCCACAATATAGCCGGTGCCTTGTGTATGCAAAATATCATAATGCGGCACCAGATAACCATCAATACACCCCACACTCTGCAGTCTCCGATAAACTTCAGACGGCATCATCTTCCATTTATCAGCACAGGCATGAATCATATATACAACGAACGAAAAGGACTCCTTATTCATACGTGCCCCCTTTTCTATCTATTCATAGATTTTTTATTCAATATAAGTTAAGTATATAAAAAAAACTGCATTTTAACAATGCAGTTTTTTAATCCATACCATCTATTTATTCTCCGGATACCTGTGTCCCGTCCGCTTTCATGTGGTACTTATCCTTGTAGATCAACTCGGAGATCGGCACAAGCTCGTAGCCCTTATCCTGCAGCCCCGTGATCACCGCATCCAGAGCATCCGCCGTATACTTTGCACCGTTGTGCATCAGGATGATCGCACCATTATTCAGCTTGTCGGACTCGACCACCCGCCTGACGATATCGTCCGCGCCGTAATCCTTCCAGTCGAGGGAATCAATTGACCACTGAATTGGGTAGTATCCGCACTTCTGCACATTTTTTATGACATGATTGTCATAATCTCCGTAGGGAGGCCGGAACAGACACATCTCATAGCCGGTCAGCTCCTGCACCTTGGTATGTACTTTTAGAATCTCCTCCTGACAGGCTTCGTCGGAGAGCTCTGACATATTTTTATGGTTTTCACTGTGATTGCCCAGATCGTGTCCGTCCGCCAGGATCGCCCGCACATCTTCGGGATAGGATTCCACCCAGCCGCCGGTCATAAAGAAGGTCACCTTCACATTGTGTTTCTTTAAAATATCCAGAATTCGGCGCGTATCTTCATTCCCCCAAGCCGCGTCAAAGCTTAACGCCACTTGCTTTTTCTCTGTCTCCACACAATAGATAGGAAGCTCTCTTCCTCCCACAGAGCTGCTCACAGTGATGGAGTCTGGCAAAAATCGCACCACGCCCTGAATCAGCGCCACTGCCGCCAGAAGAAAGGCCGCCGACTTGGCTGTCTGCAGGATCACATTTTTAATAAATGTCTCCCTTTTATACTCCTCCTTGGTCTGCTGCCTCCCGGCGGCGCTCACGGAGCCGCAATACTGCCCGCAGCCTCTCTGCCTCTCTCGCTCGGCATTCCACGCCTCCACCTGTTCCGGCTCAGGCCAGACGCCGCCCTTTCCTCGTCCCCCGCGGTCTTTTGGTATTTTATTTTCCAATTCTCCCAGGGCAAGCTTGATCTTGTCGTTCCACTTTCCACTCCGCTTTCTTTTTCCAGACATATGGATCTCCTGCGTTTTGTTCTCCTTTCAATATATGCAGGAAATCACAGCCTCTTGTACTTTTCTTATTTGGTGATAGAAAGAATAGGCTTTCTGTGCTATACTATCCTATCATGGTAAAAACATACATAGGATGGAGGGTATTTTGATGGAAGGTGAACACAAAAAGGGACTGAACGCGGAATTGATCGGCAGCGATCTGGAAAACTGCTGCAGAGGCGAGGCCCAGTGCGGGCAATGCCGTCATAACGCCTGCAATATCGGTTTCGCAAAGCAATGTATCGCAAACTATAAAAAGGCTCCCCAGAAAGAAGTTCCGGGCGGCACAAGCGGCATTCCCACCACGGATTTCCGTTTGTTTGACGAGACGGAATTGGAGACTGCAATCGCGCATATCTTAAAAGAGTGCAAAGACTGTAAGGAGGATCACACTGAAAACTGCATTATCAATGTGATCCGCAACTGTTACGAGGTAAGTCTGTTAGGAGATCCGCACCCTTATGAGGGGAGCACCCTGCAATACCTGATGTATCTGAAAGCAAACTTTCCCGACAAGGCCGCCTATATCGCGGATATTTATGCGGGCTTATCCTGAAAAAGAAAGATTTTATGATTCCATAATCTTTTTTTCAAAAAAATACCACAAACCCCTTTACAAATCGGGCAAAAAGACGAAATAATAGATATAGGAATAATAGGCAGTAGACACATATATATGACACGGATGTCAACTAATATGGCAAGGAGGACAATACTATGGGAATCAATTTAACCGGTTTAAATTCGGGATTGGCAGACACTTATTCCACTCTGCTTGGCAGCATGAGCGGTTCTGACGATGCCGGCGGAGTAAGCTCTCTGCTGGGCGATTACGCTGCCATCAAGAACGGCAGTTACGGCAAGATGATGAAATCCTATTACGCAAAGCTTGAAAAACAGGAGGCTGAGGAATCCGGCGAGACCAGCAAGTCTAAAGCCGGAAAAATCAAGGACAGCGCTTCCGCATCAGCGGCGGCATCCCTTTACAAATCCGCATCTGCGCTCGGTTCACTGAACTACGATGATCGCAGCGAGGAAAATATCGGTAAGATCAGCGACGCTGTTTCCGCTTTTATCAAGGACTATAACAGTCTGATGAAGAGCGCTGACAAGAGCGAAAACGCTACGGTAAAGAAGCAGGCGGAGTCCCTGTACAACTCTTACTACTCAAACTACAAGCTCTTTTCCAAGATCGGCATCACTATGAATTCCGACAGGACCCTCTCTCTTGACGAGGATACTCTGAAGAGCAAGCTTGCCGACACAGAGCACGGAAACGGCGCTACGGTGAAGACATTGTTTGGCGGCATCGGCTCCTTTGCTGACAAGGCTGTCAACAAGGCAAGTTCGATCTACCGCGCTGCCAGCGGTGGCGATAGTGTCACCTCCTCAAAGGCAAAATATGCGGGCGTGGGCAGTTCTTCTAAGAGCAGTTCCACCAGTAGCTCCTCTTCCACAAAGGATACGGACAAATCAAAGACTACGACGGATGCACAGGCGGCATCTGCAGCGAATACGCTCTACAAGTCTATCGAGAAGCTGGGCGCCATGACGATGGACAACGATAATAAGGAAAACCTCTACAAGGCCTTTTCCACTTTTATCAATGACTATAATGATCTGATCAACACGACCGACAAAAGCTCCAATTCCAGCGTAACTAATCAGGCCGGCTATCTGAAGAATATTGTGAGCAATAATAAGAGCGCACTCTCTCGACTTGGCGTCACGGTAAATTCTGATAAGACACTGAACATTGACAAAGAGAAATTCAATGAAGCAGATATGAGTACCCTCAAGAATCTGTTTACCGGCAATAACTCTTTTGCCGAGAAGATGACCGACAGGGTAAATCAAATTTACCGCTATGCTACTCAGGGAGATTCCTCTTCTACTTCCAGTTCCGGCTACACAAGCAGCGGCAGCGGTATCACTGCACCGAGCATGGGATCTATGGTGGACACAATCCTGTAATACAACAAAACAGAACGCATGAAGGGTGTCGCGCAATCATCACAACAGATAATTGTGCGGCACCCTCTTTCTATGTCGTTTTAATCATTTTTCTACATTCTGATCGTCTCTATGATATTCTGTTTTTTCAGTGCGCCTGCCGAAATCCGCACCGTTCCCCACATGACAAGAAAAGAGATTAAAATCGTTATCATAATGGCCAGCCACGGCAGATGAAAGGGAATCGGAAACAACATTTTTACACAGCGCGCCATAATAAGGACGATACACACACCGATCGGAAGACCGACGATCAATGCCTTCCCTGCGCAGAGAACGCTCTCTATCGTAAGCATCTTCTGCACGGATTCCGATGGCATCCCGACACTCTGCAAGACCGCAAACTCTCTCGCCCTCAGCTTGATCTGGAAGCTGACGGTGCTTATGACATTCAGCACACCGATCAGCCCCAGCAGAAACACAAAGGCATAGAGGAAAAAGGCCGCAAGAATAATGGCAATATTCATGAGTTTTGCAAAGTCCTGCGCACCGTACACTCTGCTTGTATAGCCGGCTTCGTCATAGTCCATGCCGTACTGCGGAAAATAGCTTTCCAATACAGCCCCGGCATACTCCATAAATCCGTCTTCCTCCTCGGGATTCGCCATCCAGTTATATCCGCGTACCGACATTCCCGCGGAAGGAACAACGAGTCGAATGGGATTTGTATTTGGATACATCAGCTGTTTGGGAATTTCCGAACTTGCCAACACGCCGTCAATCTTTATAATATCCGGACTTCCATCAGCTTCTTCTACTTTCAGCGTGGATACTGCCATCGACATGGGAACAATATGCCGCTCCGTTCCGTTATCATTATATTTATAATCATTCAACAGAATGATCCCGCCACAGTCTATTCCTGCCTGTGCGCACAACTCGCTGTAATGCTTATCATCCAGAATAATTCTTTCTACATCCAAAACAATTTCCGACTGTCCTTCCCCGTATTCATCGGATAAAACCTGCCGCATATCTTCCGTAATATCCTGTGGGGTAAGAATGGCAACATATGTGGCGTAATCCTGCCCGTCTCCGTAAACATCCGTTCCATCGTATTTCCTAAGCTGATCCGTGATCTCTTCCGCCGTCTCTGCATCAATAGGGTATGCAAACACCTGCTCTCTGCGTCCGGTTTTGGGATGGATCCTGTTTTCAAATTTTGACGTATAATCCGCAATTACGCTATATCCATAATCCGCATAGATATAATTTTGTATGCCGTCGGCGATTTCCTGTAATCCGCTCATCGTGATAAACAACATGATACTGATGGAAAATGCCGTGACCGCTGAATGCATCCGCTTACGATCAGATGACACGTTTTTGCGCGCCAGTTGATATTCGATCTTTCTTTTTGCCTCCAAGGTAATTCTGGTGCGCTTATATCCTGACGTATCCGTTTCACCGCCGTTTCGCAGACAGTCTAAAGCCGAAATGCGCATTGCTTTTCTGGCCGGAAGCATGGCTGCGAAAAGAACCGTTCCCAGAGAGATCATGACGGAAATGATCAGGGCAGCCGGTGAGAAAACAAAGGAAAGCGTAAGGCTGACCCGTTTCATCATGGCGCGTACCAGCACGTTCAGATCTTCCATATAAAGATTTACAACCCCGATACCGGCGAAACTGAGCAGATAACCTGCTATGATGCCTAGGGGAATCGCCAAAGAGCAAAGCAGTATGCTCTCATACATGATCGTTTTATAGATCTGCTTTTTGGTTGCGCCGACACATTTTAAAGCGCCAAACTGTACGATCCGTTCATTTGCGCTCATGCGGAATGCGTTGGAAATAACGATCACAGACATAGCAATGATCAGCGCTGCCAAAAAGGCGGCGGGGATGAGAAGAAGCATGATATAGGCATTACCATATACACCGTAATCTTTGCCGAGGAGGCCCGCAAGCATCGCATTGCCGCTCGCCACAAAATTGACGACCGCCGTAAGCAGGGCCGCGGACAGCACGATCGCCGCAGCCGTGATCATGGTTCTGCCTTTCTTTCTTTTGATCTGACTGAGCGCTAAAGAGAATAAAATGTTCATGCGCGCATCACCTCATCTCTGATCATCCGCCCGTCACTGATCGTAAGAATTCTGTCTGCCTGCAAAGCGATCTTCTCATCATGCGTAATCAAAATCAATGTTTGATTTGCAGTCCGGTTGGCTGCCATAAGAAGCTCGATAATTTCCCTGCCCGCCTTGCTGTCCAGATTTCCCGTCGGCTCGTCGGCCAAAATGAAGGCCGGGTCATTGATGAGCGCTCTGCCTACGGACACTCTCTGCTGCTGCCCGCCGGAGAGTTCCCCCGGAAGATGGTTCCTGCGGTGAGATAAGCCTGTCATCTCCACGATCTTTGCCAATTTCTGCGCATCCGGTTTTCGATTATCCAAAAGACAGGGAAGCATGATATTCTCATCCACGGTCAGGTTCGGAATCAGATTATAGAACTGATAGACGATGCCGATATTTCTTCGCCTGAAGATTGCCAGCGCGCTTTCGCTCATCTCAAAGATCTGCTTGCCGTCAACGATCACATTTCCCGATGTAGGCCGGTCTATACCGCCTATCAGATTCATAAGCGTAGATTTCCCCGATCCGGACGCGCCAACAATAGCGACAAATTCTCCTTTCTTTACCTGAAAACTGACGTGGTCCAAGGCAGTCACCTGATTGTCGCCGCTTCCATATATCTTTGTCAGCTCATTTACTTCTAAGATCTCCATAGGATACCTCCTTTTCTTGCCTTATCTATAGTTAACGACATTAGAAATTTCGCTTTCGGTCTTGCTAAAGTTTCCACATATGGCTTTAGCAAAACCGGAAGCAGAAATTTGTTATGGCGTTTACTATAACTATAAGTAAGAAAAGTGACTCTCAGGTGACTATTTGTAAAATTTCATGATAAATGTCGCGCCGACACCATTCCCGCCGGGCGAAACCTCAATATCCCCGTTTTGCGCCCGCATGATGGAAAGAGCAAGCGGCAGTCCGATTCCATAGCCGTTTTCTTTCCGGGAACTTTCAAATCTGCAAAACAGCCGGGAAATCTGCTCTTTTTTAAGACCTTCTCCCGTATCTGTAACCGATATCCATTGATAAAGCGGATTCTCGCCGCAGTCTACCAGGATCTCGCTGTTTTCCACGGAACATTCCGAAGCATTTTTCAACAGATTGATGAGCGCTTCCGCAGTCCACTTTTTATCACAGGATAAAGACAGGTCGTGATGCAGACGCACAGTCTGATCTCTGATATCCAATATGATTTCCACTGACTTAAGCGCCTCGCCTAACAGATCGCTGACTGCCGTTTCTTCCTGCTTAAAATCCGTCGTGGAGGAATCCAGCTTAGCCATCTTCAAAAGAGCGGTAACCAGCCACTCCATATGCCGGACTTCTTTTTTTACATTGATCAGAAATTCCTGCCGGGTCTTTTCGGGAGCGTCAGTCATTAACTCCGTCATAAGAAGGATAGACGAAATCGGCGTTTTCAACTGATGGGATATATCAGATAAATACTCCGCCATTAGCGCCTTTTCTTTTACCAGAACATTTCTTCTNTCCTGTTCGNAATGNGTTAANGTATAAATATCGTTTTTTAAAATGCTGAAAGCGCCTTCCTTGTGATCGCGCGGGTCAAAAGGCTGCCCGTCAAGCGCTGTGCGAATCCCTTCNGAAAGCGANANNANTTCTTTTTTNTCAATCCACACGATATCCGATCCCCCTGACTGTTGTAATATTGACCGCNTCNCCCAATTTTTCACGNAGCCGCTTGACGTATACGGTCAGCGTGTTGTCCTCAACAAAATTACCGCTGATATCCCANATGCGTTCCAGNATCTGTTCTCTTTTTAAGAGAATGGANTGATTTTGTGCAAAGATNAGCAAAAGCCGATANTCCANAGCCGTCAGACTGATCACCTGATCTTTGATACAGACTCTGCCCGCCTCGACGTCAATGACCGCCTCTCCGATCTTTACTATTTTGTCGTTTCCCTTTTCNTCATGCANAGCCTTTTTGATCCGCGAAAGCAGCTCCCGCATGCGAAAAGGCTTCGTGACGTAGTCGGCAGCGCCGTCATCTAACGATCTCACAATTTCATCCTCATCATCCACGATGGTTAAATATATGATCGGCGTATGATACGGCTTTAATGCAGAAGCAACCTCCCTGCCAAAGCCATCGGGAAGCTGCAGATCAAGAAGCGCAAGGTCAAAATGATGCGCAGCTGTTTTTTCAACCGCATCGACAATATTTCTGCAATGTNTCACGTNATATCCTTCTTTTTCCAAAGCATANNTAAGACCGGCCGCTATAGAAACGTCATCTTCGACCACTAANATATCTGCCATATGAATAACCATACCCTTTCTTGTTGATTTCCGGCTCTGTCGCATAAGCAGACTCGAGATGCTTCGCATCTCTCGTTCGCGTTGCTCGTCAGAAAGCGTCATAGCCACTCCTGCATGCAAGCATGCGTATTGGCTATGACGCTTTCTGACTCTGCTTATGCGCGCAGGANACGGCATAGCCNGCAGGCTACGCCGTCTCCGAATNNTCTTATGATACTNTCTGATNCTTACGCGAANGGATTCTCTGTCGGATAAGGCANGCTCTTNGGCTGATTGTAGCCGATCTCGCTCACATCCACGCCGATATACTTGAATACCTCATAGAGCGCCTTGCCGTAGTGACCGAATGCCACTGCGCCGTGGTGCGGATAGTTCTTCTCGATCAGCACATGACGGTAGAATCTGCCCATNTCNGGNATNGCNAANACNCCGATACCNCCGAAGGANTTNGTCGCTACAGGAAGCACCTCACCCTCTGCCACATANGCACGCAGGATATTGTCAGCCGTGCTCTGCAGACGATAGAANGTGATNTTGCCGGGCACGATNTCNCCTTCCAGAGTNCCCTGGGTCACTTCCTCAGGCAGNGATCTCGCCATGATCATCTGATACTCCATGCTGCACTTGGACAGCTTCTTGGAGCAGGTATTGCCGCAGTGGAAGCCCATGAAGGTATCCGTAAACTTATAATCAAACTTGCCCTCGATNGACTCTTTNTACATATCCTTCGGAACGGAATTGTTGATGTCGAGCAGGGTTACGATATCNTCGCTGACAGCCTCGCCGATGAACTCGCTCAGGCAGCCGTAGATATCCACTTCACAGGAAACCGGAANGCCTCTGCCGGTCAGACGGCTGTTCACATAGCAGGGTACGAAACCAAACTGCGTCTGGAATGCGGGCCAGCATTTGCCTGCGATCGCCACGTACTCACGATATCCCTTNTGCTCCTCGATCCAGTCAAGCAGGGTCAGCTCATACTGTGCCAGCTTAGGCAGAATGGTAGGCTTGTTGTTGCCGTCGCCCAGCTCNGCCTCCATATCCTTCACTACNTCTGCGATACGAGGATCGCCNTCATGCTTGTTATATGCCTCGAACAGATCCAGCTCGGAATTCTCCTCGATCTCCACGCCCAGGTTGTAAAGCTGCTTGATNGGTGCGTTACAAGCCAGGAAGTTAAGCGGTCTGGGACCNAAGGATATGATCTTTAAGCTGGAGAGCGCTGCAACCGCACGNGCNATCGGAATGAACTCATGGATCATNTCTGCGCAGTCATCCGCATCCCCTACNGGGTACTCNGGAATATACGCCTTCACGTTGCGCAGCTTTAAGTTNTAGCTGGCATTGAGCATNCCNCAGTACGCATCGCCACGTCCCTGGATCAGATCGTTCTGNGACTCCTCAGCNGCAGCCACNAACATCTTCGGACCNTCAAAGTGCTTNGCAAGCAGTGTCTCGGAAATCTCNGGACCAAAGTTGCCCANGTATACGCAGAGCGCATTACAACCGTTGTCCTTAATGTCCTTCAATGCGTTTACCATGTCGATCTCGCTCTCGATGATGCAGACAGGGCACTCGTAGATGTCAGCCGCATCATATTTCTTNGTGTAAGCCTCCACCAGCGCTTTTCTTCTGTTGATCGCAAGCGATGCCGGGAAACAGTCACGGCTCACNGCNACGATACCAATTTTTACTTTNGGTAAATTGTTCATATCTTTATTCCTCCTTTAACCGGTGCTGCCGGTATATTTACGTTGATATAATCAATTGAGACATAGTACTTCCTGGCGTCCTGTCCAATGGCAGGACGTCTNTAGAAGTACTTCTCAATCACGTCACTCCCGAATGTCAAGATTCTTTCCNACAAGNCCGATNTGCGCNCCNGCATCGAGGCCGCCCTCNGCATGGCCGATCAGCCANTTNTTCTGCGCCGTGATCAGGGAATCCTCCCAACCGTCATGGGATTCTTTCAANGGATAGTTCGTGCCCGCNGGNAGCACGATGCCCACCTTAAANCCGCCNTCGTCNGCGCTGCAGGGTGCGTAGTGGAGCGTGGTCGCGTANATCTCCACCGCCGTGCCCGCCGGNACTAAAAANGCCTCCATCTTAGCGGTATCATAAGTNAAATCATCGGTGATATCCTGCTGCATGCCCACGATCAGTACCGCATCCGTAGCCGCCACNTTGATCTCCGAGTTTCTGTGGTACTCCGCCGCATTCAGCTTATAGTTATGGCCGTTGCAGTAGCCCACCTGNATGGGCAGCTCACCGTAGGTTCTCCGCTGTAAATCCTTCGCCGCCTGTGTTGCCTCCAGAGCAGCGATGGAGGGCTCGTACGCCACCCCTTCCGGCAGAGGCGTTTCCTTTTTGATCGCCTCTACCAAATCGGTAAAGTCGATTCCCTCCACAACCCGGCCATACTTACGAAATGACGGNTCTGTCACTTTTTTGATTTCCATACTTTTNCACTCCTTTCCTCGTCGCAGGATCGGCATCCTGCGACCAAAGAATTGCTNCGCAATTCTTTCTTCAATGTTTTTCTTTCTTCGCTCCTAAGAACATAATGATTAATCTTTCAATTTCTTGAACAGCTCTTTACAGGTCGGATAAATCTGCTTAAACTGCTGATATCTCGCCTCATACTTCTCTACCAGCGCTGCCTCCGGCTCCACGGTATCCACGATCTTGACGATCTTAGCCGCCGCTTCCTCGACACTTCCGTACTCGCCGCAAGCCACAGCTGCCAGTATTGCACCGCCCATAGCCGGGCCTTCCTCGCTCTCGATCACATCCACCTTCAGATTCATGATATTGGCGATCATACGCTTCCAGAGAGGACTCTTCGCGCCGCCGCCGCAGATCTTCGTGCGCTCNATGTGGATTCCCAGAGATTTCGCCACTTCAAGGGAATCTCTCAAGGCAAAGGCCACACCCTCCAGCACCGCCTGGGTCATGTCCGCCCTGGAGGTATCCATAGTCATGCCGATAAAAGTGCCTCTCGCATCCGGATCGTTGTGAGGAGAACGCTCTCCCATCAGATACGGCAGGAAATACACATGATTTTCTCCCAGCTTATCGTCAGTGATCGCTTTCTGCTCTTCCCCATATGCCTCGGTGCCGATGATATCATCCATCCACCACTTATTGCAGGAAGCCGCGCTTAACATACAGCCCATCAGATGATAGTGGCCATCCGCATGGGCAAAGGCATGCAGCGCATTGAATTTATCCACGCCGAACTTGTCGGAGGAGATAAAGATGGTGCCGCTGGTACCCAGAGAGATATTGCACATGCCGTCTCCCACAGTGCCGGTTCCCACTGCTGCCGCCGCATTATCGCCGCCGCCGGCCGCCACCTTCACGTTCTCAGAAATTCCAAGCTCCTTCGCGATCTCCGGCAGCACCGTTCCCACGGTCTCATAGCTTTCGTATATCTTTGCCAGCTGTTCTTCCTTCACGCCGCAGATCTCGCACATCTCCTTCGACCAGCAGCGGTTTTTCACATCAAACAGGAGCATGCCGGAGGCATCGGAAACGTCCGTGCAGTGCACACCTGTCAGCTTGTATGCAATATAATCCTTGGGAAGCATGATCTTTTTGATCCGGGCAAAATTCTCAGGCTCCTTGTTCTTCACCCAGAGCACCTTCGGCGCGGTAAATCCGGTGAAGGAGATATTCGCCGTATAAGACGACAATTTATCCTTACCGATCACATTATTTAAGTAATCGCACTCCTCTGTGGTTCTTCCGTCATTCCACAGGATCGCAGGCCGGATCACCTCGTCGTTCTCGTCCAGAATGACAAGTCCGTGCATCTGACCGCCGAAGCTGATTCCCGCGATCTGACTCTTATCCACGTCGGCAATCAGCTCCTTGATTCCCGCCATACTCTGCGTATACCAGTCCTCCGGCTTCTGCTCAGACCAGCCCGGATGCGGGAAATACAAAGGATACTCCTTCGATACGATGTTGACGATCTTACCGCTTCCCTCCATCAAAAGGAGCTTCACGGCACTGGTTCCCAAATCCACACCTATATACAGCATATTGATCCCCCAATCTGTTAAAATTTTCTTCCGTGCCCGTGCACGTTGTTCTTAATTTTATGATAATCTTTCCCAGACAGAAAAGCAAGACTGTATATTTTTTTCGTAACATTATACAAAATGCCAAGGAACGCATTGTCTATTTCCACCCGATATGCTACGCTAATGCTATCGCAACTACGAAAGGAAATCCGGTTATGGCAACCATCAAAGAGATCGCCGCTCTCGCAGGCGTGTCGCGGGGTACCGTGGACCGCGTTTTAAACCATCGCGGCGACGTCAATCCGCAAACAGAAGAGAAGATCTGGGAGATCGTCCGCAAGCTCGACTATAAGCCGAACAAAGCGGGCATCGTCCTTGCCGCCCAGAAAAAGAATCTGAAGCTGGGCGTGGTGCTTCTGGGCACGGGCAATCCATTCTTTGACGATGTGCTCTTGGGAGTGCACGAAAAAGCCGAGGAGCTGGAGGGCTACAACTGCGGCGTTCTCATCCGGCAGACGGAATACAGCATGAAGCAACAGCTGTCCGCCATAGATGCACTTCTTTCTGAGGGCATAAACGGTCTTGCCATCTCGCCCTACAACGATGACGCCATCCGGGAAAAGATCAACAGCCTCTGCGACCGGGGTATCCCCGTGGTAACACTGAACACCGATATCGAAAACTCCAAGCGTCTTGCCTACGTGGGCAGTAATTTTTTCCGTTCGGGAGAGGCCGCCGCCGGCCTTATGCGCCTTATGACTAAGGGAGAAGTCCATGTGGGCATCGTATCCGGCTCCCGGAACATCCTGTGCCACACAGAACGTATCGCCGGCTTTGCCCAGGTGATCCGTTCCCATCCCCACATCCGCATCGCGGATATCGTAAACAACAACGATGATGACACAGAAAGCTATACACTGACCAAACAGCTGCTTGCAGGTCATCCCGAAATCAATGCCTTCTATTTTACTGCCGGCGGTGTTTACGGCGGCTGTCGTGCTATCGAAGCTTCCGGCCGAAAAAATGACACAACTGTCATAACAAATGATATGGTACCCACCACCCGCGAATATATGGAAAAAGGACTGATTGCAGCTACCATCTGCCAACAGCCCTTTCAACAGGGATTCCTTCCACTCTCTATCCTGTTTACCTATCTGACCACAGGGGAGAGCCCTGCTTCAGAAAACAACTATGTGGATGTAGAAATCCGTATCAGAGAGAACCTGTAGCCTGCAGGAATTCTTCCTCAAACCGCTCTGCCGGCGAGGGCTTTCCAAAATAATAACCCTGTATCATATCCGGCTTCGTCGCCATCATCTTGACAAGTTCCTCTTTTTCCTCGATTCCCTCCATACACACCACCGAACCCAGGCTGTGTACCATATTTATGATATGACGGATGATGTTATAGTCGTAATCGTTCTGAAGCGCCTGAACCACAAAGGATCTGTCGATCTTCACAGTCTTTACATCGATCTCTTTCAGATAACGCATATTGGAATATCCGGTGCCAAAATCATCCAGCGCAAGATCGATCTTTCTCTCCTTCAGATCCTTGAAAAGCTCTTTGATGCGCTCATTCGTCTCTATATATCCGCTCTCTGTCAACTCTAAAACAAGGCTCCCGGGATCGATCCCTACTTCCCGGATACATTTCTCCACATCCTTCATCAGATCACTCCGGTAAAGCTGTACATAAGAAAGATTTACGTTCACATGGAACTCCGGAATGTACTCCTTCCACTTCTTACAGATTCTCGCCGCCTCCCAGAGCACATATCTTCCCACCGGGATGATCAGGCCGCTCTCCTCCAGAATCGGAATAAACACCGCCGGAGATACATTTCCGTATTCATCATTGTGCCAACGCAAAAGCGCCTCCGCACCGATCAGTTTATAATCAGGCGTAGATACGATGGGCTGATAATATACCTCAAAGCCTCTGAACTCATCGTTGATATCCCGCCGCATGGCTTTACGCATATTCAACCGTTCCAGATAAACGTCATAGGCTTTCCGGTCAAAGACCATCATCTGGTTTTTGCCGTTGCGCTTCGCCTCATTCAGGGCAAACTCCGTGTACCGCATCAGCTCCTCCACGCTTCTGCCCGCAAAATCTCTGTCCAGCACTCCCGCAGATACGGTATAAAAGCGGCTATACTCCTTGCTCTTGAGCATGGACACTATCTTTTTCTGAATCTGCCGGTATATCTCAAGCGGCTGCCTTGTCTCCACATCCGCGGCGTTCACGATCATAAATTCGTCAGCCACCAGACGATAGACATCCACACTCTCATCCACTGTGTCTAAAATACATTGCGACAGCTCCTGCAATACCTCGTCGCCGGCCTCAACGCCCTCTTTTTCATTGATCTCTTTAAAATTATCAATACCGACACGCATGATAAACCGGATCGACGCAGGCTTATCCCGTAACAGCGCCTCCGCATTCAGCCGAAATCTCACCTCTCTGCGAAGCCCCGTGATATTATCGGCTTTCGCTTTCTTCCCCAGCTCGCTGACCGCACCGATCAGGAGTCTGTGGCCCTCCGCGCCTGTCACCACGATTCCTTTACAGCTGACCCAGACTACCCTGTTCTTTCGGTCCAACCAACGGTATTCCAGAGCATGCTCATCTTTCTCACCCGAACGACATTTCTCCAGATCCGCCGCAAGCATCGCATGATCGGCCGGGTACACCACTTTCTTGAGCGTCTTCATACAGTCCTCATTCACGGTAGCGTCGATGGGAAAACGCTTGGTCGCCTTTTCCGCCACCATATAGGTGTCCGTATTCAAATCCAAAATATACATATACGCATCGGATGTCTGCTGCATGATCTCAATGACCGACCTGATCTGCTCCAGCGACATATTCTGCAGTGTTTCTAAATAGTCCATACCGTTACCTCTGATACCTTTCTCATTGTGTCTGTTCATTATCTGTCATCCTCGGTATCCTCTTCTACACCTAGTATTACTATTATACAAGCCGTTCTTCCTCCTGTCAAACTATTTTCTGTATATTTTGACCATATTGCCGATAAATTTTACGCGCGTTTTTATGCAAATAATACAATCAATTTACATAACAATACCAAAAAAGCGCACTTTATGTCATTATAGGATTTTCCAGGCCCCTATTTTTTAGGCACTTCTTACATTACGCCAATCTTTGATATGTTTACATAATTTTAGCAAAACTATTCTATACAAAAAGAAAGGGGTTTGATATACTTGGGATAAGCGACGCGGCAGAATACCTCGCCCGAAAATTTGCTGATTGGAGGTTACTATGAGTAAGAAAAGAGCAGTCGTCTCTCTCGGACATGAGGCGCTTGGTTATACAACATTAGAACAGTGGGATGCCGTCAAGGTGACCGCCAGAGCACTGGCAGATCTGGTGGAGGCGGATTACCAGCTCACCATCACCCACAGCAACGGTCGCCAGGTCAGCATGATCCACAAGGCCATGACAGAGCTGCGGCGCGTCTACATCGACTATACGCCCGCTCCTATGTGTGTCTGCTCCGCCATGAGCCAGGGCTATGTGGGCTATGATATCCAGAATGCACTCCGCGCCGAACTCCTTGGCCGCGGGATTGCCAAAACCGTCAGTACCATTCTGACCCAGGTTACCGTGGACCCCTATGATGAGGCCTTCTATGAGCCCACCAAAGTGATCGGCCGCTATATGTCTGCTGAGGATGCTGAGATGGAGATCAAAAAGGGAAATTATGTAAAAGAAGAGCCCGGCAAGGGTTTCCGGCGTATTGTGGCGGCGCCCTGCCCCATCGATATTGTAGAGATCGACGCGATCCGCACGCTGGCAGCAGCAGACCAGATCGTTATCGCCTGCGGCGGCGGCGGTATCCCCGTGATTGAACAGAATCACGTCCTGAAGGGTGCATCCGCCGTGATCGAGAAGGATTCCATCGCCGCCAGACTGGCTGTGGAGCTGCAGGCAGATGAACTGATCATTCTCACCGGTGTGCCCTGTGTCTATCAGAATTTCGGGCAGCCCACTCAGGAGGCTCTCCCCACTCTCACCACAGCCCATGCAAAGAACCTGTGTGAGGAGGGCCAATTTGAAGCAGGCACCATGCTCCCGAAGATCGAGGCCGCCATCACCTATCTGGAATCAAATCCCACAGGAAAGGTGTTGATCACCTCCCTGGATAAGGTCAAAGACGCTCTGAAAGGAAAGAGCGGCACGGTCATCACGGCGTAATTCATATAAATAAAAGTCTGGCCAGAAGCCAGACTTTTTATCTCTCCCATATCCCGGCGATGGTCATCAGAAGCGCGCCGACTAAAATGCAGAAATCAGAAATATTAAATACAATGCGGCGAAACCTCTCACTTTTCACCGGAAAACTCACATAATCCACCACATATCTGCGCGTCAGCCGATCGTAGGTGTTACTGTACGCCCCGCCCAGAAGCAGAGCCAACCCTGCCTTTAGGGTAGAGTTCCCGCGAAAACTAAAAGTCGTCAGAAATACCATCGTCATAAAGAGGGTCAAAAGCAGGGAAAGCAGAGCCACCGCTCCCTGTTTTTTCTCTCCCAGATCCAGAAACGCCCCTCTGTTATGATATTTCCTGAGTAAAAGTCTTCCCTTGCAGAAGAGTCTTGTCTCTCCCTCCTCCAGATGCCTTTCCATATAGTTTTTAATCAGCAGGTCGAGTAAAAAGATACCGACCGCCAATACTGCACATCCGATCACTGCCATATGGAGTTCCTCCCTTACTCTTCCTTACTGTCGGGACTGTCCAAACTGCCCAATCACCCGCATACTCCTGCGCAGGGTGATCCACAGAGGATGAGGCACGCCGTTTTTCCGAAGCGCCCGGTATCCCTCCTGAAAAGACACCAGATAGTTTTTAAGCCCCGCATTGCTTGTACCGCCATAAAACATAGCCACAAGGATCTCCGGCACATATGCCAGCCGATTGTCCTCCTCCTTTAAAAAACGCACCATAAATTCATAATCCGCCGCACAGCGATAAGAAGTGTCATAAAGACCATATTTTTCGTAGATCTCTCTTCGCAGAAAAAGAGTCGGGTGCCCGGGCATCCAGCCCTGCGAGAGCTTTCCCTGCCCCATATGCCAGCGTCTTATCACCCGCTCCCCCTCCACATATACCAGATCCGCATGCGCCCCCACGCAACAAACCCCGCCACTCTCCAAAGCCGCGATCAGTCTGCTCACCGCATCGGGCTTGCAGAGCCTGTCATTGCAGACCGCCAACACATCTCCTGTGCTCATACGGCAGGCCTTGTTCATGGCATCATAGAGACCTTCATCCGGCTCCGAGACCCACTGTACCGAAAAGCCCTGCTGTTTTTCCATCCGTCCGGCAAAGTTCTCTATCAGTTCCACCGTGCCGTCAGTGGAACCGCCATCCACGACCACCACCTCAATATCCTGATAGTCCTGCTCTTCGATGCTTGCAAGGGTCAGGGAGAGATGCTCCTTTTCATTATAGACTGTCACCAGTAAGGAAACCTTCATAATATTCTCCGTCGCTCATTCCTCTCCGTGCCCGCCGTCCGCCGTTGCCCAAGACAAGGCCTGCTCCATACTGTCAGCGCCTAAAATCTTCAGCATAACGTCTGTGTACTCTCCGGCCCGATCGGTATCGATATAGCGAAAGACATCCTTAATATATTTCCCTGTATGATCGTACTCGTAAATTCCAAAGGACAGCCCCGCCAACACTTCCTCCGGTGCATCCGTCTGTCGGTTCATCAAAAAGGCGTCTATATAGGGATTGGCTTCCACGATACAGTAACAATAGGCAAAAGCCACCGCCTGAAGCCGTTCTCCCGAACCGGAAGAAAAACCCAGCTCCGTGATAGTGACGCTGCGCACTTCTCCCGCCCTGTCCAGATATTTCTCCTCAGACAGCATATCTGTCAGCACATTCAGATTCATAACGGATAAAAGGGGCGCGTCTCTGGTCTTATCGTACTCCTGAGACCAGAAATTCACACGAGTCATAGGTTCCGGATAAGGATGGATCGCAATCCCCCAGTCATAATTCCCATGTTTTAAGGCAGCCTCATTAAATGCCTCCAATACATCCCGCCCGTCAAAAAAACTGCGATTGTCATCTTCATTGCTGTTCCATACGTGGTCGATGCTGAAATACACTCTGCCTCCCGCATAATGGCTTTTCACCGCCTGATAGAAAATACGAAGGGATCTTTCAAAAGTGTCCGCATAGTGAGCCACATCCTGGGTATCCATATAGTTCCAGATCCGATTCTGGTTGATCTCATTGGCCACCACCCAGCTGTGTACCATCCCATGTTCTCCACCGGAATAGCGCTCCGTCAAAAATTCAGCCACGGCTTCCAGCGTCTTTACGCCCTCCTCCTCAGCCGTATTGAACATGTAATAATAGGCGCCGCTCTCTGCATTCCTTGCCTCCGGATGGATCAGCTCCGGATATGCCTCATTCCAGTCATTTAACACTACCGCCGTAACACTCATTCCCATATCTGCCAGATAGGTAAAAAGTCCGTCATAACCGTTGATCGCCGCCCCGTTAAAGACATAGTTTCTGCCTCGATAGGTATAAGTAATGGTGGGAAAAGTCTGATCCGTCGTCTCCCCCATAATATTGGAAAGAGGAATGTTGTAAATGGCGTGCTTGGCGCCCAGATCTGTCAACTCCGGCGTCCCCACCATGGTGGGATCCAAGAGTATCCCCTTCTTGGAGTCGATCTCCGGATAGCCATCCTGATTTACGGCAAGCGCATCCGGATTAGACAAATACACGCTTTTTCCCACCTGCACATAGCCTCCGTCTATCCGCAGAGCCGGGATGAACCGTTGAAATAAATACACATCCCGATATGGGAACTTCGTTTCCCACGTTCTTCCCTTACGTCCTCTCGTGACAGGTTCCCCGGAAAGGACATCCGCGTCCTCCTCCCAGCTGTCTGCCGCGAACAGATACAGATACGCATCGTCACTGGACGGTATCAGCGGCATTTGAAGCATATACCGCAGCTGCCTCTGCTCTTCGTCATATATCAGGGAAACCTCCATGGCGTACTCCGCCAGCTCCTCATCCGACAGGCTCGTCTCCCCGGCAGTAAGCTGCGCAAGCTCCGCCGACTGCACTGTTCCGCTCTCCTGCATGACACCCGTGCCGCCGGTCTGTTGCGCGGCATCCCCGCATCCGCCAAGAAAAACCGTTGTCAACAAAACACCTAAGAGCAGGAGCCATATCTTCTTACTCTTCTCTCTATACACGCCAAATCCTCCTGCGCTCATTCATAATTCACAGTAATACAGGTCATCTGCGGCAATTCACCGATCTCGGCCGACACCTGCCTGTCGCCCCTTTTCATCTGCTTATATATCTCAAAAAAGTGTGTCCTGGGAATCTCTTTAAACCGCCACTCTGTATCCACCACAGGAATCGCCGCGCAGCCTTCCTCCACGCCATAACTGCGTACCTGCCCGGCCTCCGCTTCCGTCCATCCTCCCGCCGCATAATAATCATCCAGCGCGATGACCACAGCCTGTCCGACATTTTTGAGTGCACTGGTCAAAAACCGATCCGAAATCCTGCTCTGATCCACATCCACGCCGATCAACAGTCCATCCTGATTCTCAGCCGCCTCCAGCACAGACTCGTAGAGTCCGCCGCCACAGGCAAAGATAATCTGCACGCCGCTCTCATACCAGTCGTCCGCTCTCTCCCGGACTGCTATGTCCGGGGAAAAAGTGTCTGCATACCAGTAACGGACCGTCACATCCTCCAAAGACAGATCCTTAGCCGCCGCATCGATTCCCTGCAGATACCCGTAGCCGTAGCGGAGCACTGCCGGCTCCTCTCTGCCGCCCACAAATCCCAGATTCCGGTACCCTTCCCAAACTGCCATATACCCGGCCAGATAGCCCGCCTGCTCCTCATGAAACCGAATGCAATGCACATTATCGGCGATGGGGATCTCCTCTCCCTCCTCATTGCAGGGCACACTGTCTATCATCAAAAAGGAAGTCTGCGGATAGGTCTCCTGCAAAGCGCCTACCGCCTCTCCAAAAAGGTCTCCGGCACAGATGACAAGCTTCGCATTTTCTGTCACCGCCTTTACTACCGCCTCCTGATAGCTCTCCAAGGCATTAGGATCCGCATGATAACAGGAAAAGGAAACGCCTGCTCCCAGCGCATACATCCGCACACCGTTATAAACAGCCTCGTTATAATCGTCATCCTCCACCGAACCATCTGTCAGAAAAGCGATCTCCCCTCCTGTTTCAAGATAATCTCCATAAGGGTCTTCAAACATCTGCTGTACAGATTCCCGCCAGGAACTCATCTCTATCCCCTGACCGGTCTCCTCTTCCCCGATCTCCTCCGACGATATCTCCATAGACGCATCGCTCCCCGGTGCCGCCGTCTCCTGTTCCGCGACGCCGCAAGCCGTCAGGAGCCCGGCGAAAGCCAGCCCAGCGAATCCAATTTTATATTTAGTTATTTTCTTATTTAAAATGCTTCTCATACTCTTTCTATGATACCACCACATTAAAAAATCAGCAAGTTTTCTCTATAACCTCGCCAACACCTCAAAAGTGCCGTTGATGTCGATCCGGCCATACCCCCAGCGCCGGTCAGGGTATACGATATCCCCCGGGCGGTCCGCGCCCTGAATCAGATAACTCTTGGTACCCCTGCTGTCCACCGCCAAGGCGTTTCCGTCAACGACGGCCCACTCCAGAAACTGGGCCACACACCCGGCCGCCAACGCTGCCGCCATACTGGAACCACTGACTTCGCCAAGAATCGTCGGCACCCGCACGCCGGGGGCTGCCAGATCCGGCTTGATACTCCCGCTTCTGGTGTAGCCTCTTCCAGAAGGCGCGTACCAGCTGTCCGCGTGACTGTTGTAGGCGGAGATCGTGATCACCTGTCCCGTGTTGGCAGGCTCCGTCAGCGTCACGTCAGGACTGGGCGATAAAAAAGTTACCTTGTGCTCTAAAAACGCTTCGATGGGCAGCCACATATGGTACAATCCGCTCCCCCGCATCCTCCTCGTCGAAGGCGTCACAGATATCGTCCAGATACCCGGCGTCGGATCGGTAAAGCGCAGAAATACCAGCGGATCTCCCGCATCCCGCTCCACCAGCGTCACGCCAACCTGTATCCTGGTTTTTTCAAAAATAAAAGAGATATTCCTGTCAATGCCGCTTCTGAAATCAATGACCGGAGACATCTCCCCTCCGGGAGAACGGATCGAGATGGCATAAGCATCGGGAAGACTGCCCCAGAGCTCCGCACAGAACCCCTTCATGCGCTCCTCCACACGAATCTCCACATTGCTCGGCATGGTATTCTGATAGTGATGCTCCTTATCTCCTTCATTGCCGCCGCAGACCACTACCGCCCGGCTTCTGCGGCCCGCCACGATATTGAGATAAGAGTCCAGAGAGGAAGTGCCGTCATGACTGCCCATGTTGGTGCCAAGACCAAGCACAATCACCACCGGCTTGCTGTACGCCACAGCCATCTGCTGCAAATACCGCACCGCCTCCATGATATCGTTTTCCTGATAAGCCTTTGCCTCATCGCTTATGAGATAGTAATCTCTCAGATACTGCTTGGCTTCTTTCAGCTTTACCACAGCGATATCCGCCCGCGGCGCGGCCCCCCGGAAGGTAAGGCCCTGATTCAGCTCACTGCCCGCCGCCGCTGAGGCCATCTGGGTGCCATGACCGTCTGTGTCGGTACTGGGCACCACAGACAACGGATTCAGTTCCGCCAGTGCTCTGTTGATATCCGCACGACGGTACTCCGTTCCGTAAAGGAAGCCTTCCGGAGGCTCTCCGGATTGTATGGTCTGATCCCAGATCGAGACGATACGGGTATTCCCGTCCGCATTCCGGAATACATCTTCCTGATACCGGATTCCCGTATCAACAAAACCGATGATAACGCCATTTCCCTGCAATGCCAGGGGCGGATTCTGCACGCGGATATTCCCCATAGCCGCAAGGCAGGAGGGATCAAAGAGCGTAGTTCCTATCTGCATCAGGCCGTAAAGCTTGGGAATTGCCGAATAGCCATAATACCCGATCGACATGGGCGGTATCTGGCTGCGATTCACATAGACAACGCCGTACCCGGCGTCTATGGCGTGATAACAGGCATCCACATCCACCGTCTCCAAAAGCTGGGGAAGCAGATCATAGTCTACGATGAGATCTGCATAGTCGTCCGATAAAATCCTCTCTTTACAAGTCAATTTTCTCACTTCATATAAGTAACACCCATTACTTACATGTCCTTCCGCCGCGTCAATCCCTTGTCATATCCTATGCAACAGGCGGCTGTCCCGCCACTCTGTCAGATAAAACGATAATTCGTTTATTATTTTATCAAAATGCTCTTGCTCCCGAAATGCTTTCATGCTACAATATCGTTACCATTCAAAACAAATCTTGATTCTTATATGGCGCACAATATCATACGGCGCGTATTCAGGCGATTCTGCCAGAGACTCACATTTGTTTGGCAGGACTGCTGTGAAAAGAAAGAAGTATTGTAGCTCTCCTGCACTTTTACAGGGAGGTTACTATGGAAAACAAAAGCACTATCGAAACTTTCGAAGACCAAAAGCGAAGAACAGCCGTCTTCAACCTGACAAGCGATCTGTTTGCCGGAAAAGTATTTGAGGATATCGGTGCCTGTCAGGAACTATGCCGAATAATATTACAGGATGAACACATTATATTAAGAAATGTCAAAACACAGTACGTCATACGGAATCTCGAAAATCATTCCGTGGAATTGGATATTCTGGCGGAAGAAATATCCGGGAACCTGATCAATGTGGAGCTACAGATGTATAAAGAATCTGCTCCACTTAAAAGAACACGTTATTATCTTTCCAGCATTGATATGAGCATACTGGAAAAGGGCAAACCTTATTACGAACTGCCGGATGTGACTGTTGTATACATTACACAAGAAGACTTTATCGGCGGCAAAAGAGGTCACTATAGCAGAAACAGATCGGCAAACCGTCAGGGGATACCTACATGTCTGGATAACGGCCAATATGAAAGCTATTTCAATCTGGAATATCCGACAGATGATGCAAAGATCAATGAATTACTAGAATATCTCAAAAACTCTGATCCATTTTATCAGACGAAAAATTTCCCAAGAATCGTGGAACGGGTCAATTATTTTAAAGTACAGAAGGAGGGTGTTACCATTATGTGTGAGATTGCAGATAAAATCAGACAGGAAGGACTTATCGAAGGAAAAATCGAGTCTATACTGGAATTATTAGAGGAACTCGGAAATATTCCCAAACAACTTATACAGCGTATCCGCAAAGAGACCAACTCGGAAGTCCTAAGCAAATGGCATAAATATGCAGCCAAGGTATCCAGTCTTGCTGAGTTTGAGGCAAAAATGTAGGGGACAGATTGAACGCTGTCCCCACCTTAAGCATTGTCTCTTATGACTGCTGTATCTCTTTCAAACGATCCGGATGCTCCGCACTCCTGCTGCGAATATCAATGACCGGTCCTCCGGTTCCCTCAATATACTCTCTGGTGATCGTCACCCGGCCGATATTATCGTCCTTGGGCACCTCGTACATGATATCCAGCATAAACTCCTCAATGATAGCCCGTAGCGCTCTGGCCCCCGTCTCTTTCTCCAACGCCTTATCCGCGATCGCCTCCAGCGCTCCTTCATCGAAGAGAAGCTCCACCTCATCCAACTCCAGAAGCTTCTGATACTGCTTTAAGATAGCGTTTCTGGGTTGGCTTAAGATCTGGATCATCATCTCCCGGCTCAATCCCTCCAACGTAAAGATCACCGGCAGACGGCCGATAAACTCCGGTATCATGCCGAATTTTCTGATATCCTCCACCGTCACATGGCTTAAGATATTCTTTTCTTTGTCATACTTATCCTTTAACTCGGCGTTATAACCGATGGAGGTTTTTTTGTTGAGTCTCTGCTTGATGATCTCATCCAGATCAGGAAAAGCGCCTCCACAGATAAACAGGATGTTTCTGGTATTCACCGTAGCCAGAGGCACCATGGCATTTTTAGAATTTGCACCCACCGGCACTTCCACCTCGGCTCCTTCCAACAGCTTGAGCATTCCCTGCTGTACCGACTCACCGCTCACATCCCGGGCATTGGTATTCTTTTTCTTGGCGATCTTATCGATCTCGTCAATAAAGATGATACCGCGCTCCGCACGATCCACGTCATTGTCCGCCGCCGCCAGAAGCTTGGACACCACGCTCTCGATATCGTCACCGATATACCCCGCCTCCGTCAGCGAGGTGGCGTCCGCGATAGCCAGCGGCACATCCAGAAGTCTTGCCAGGGTTTTCACCAGGTAAGTTTTTCCACAGCCCGTAGGTCCGATCATGAGCATATTGGACTTTTCGATCTCAATCTCATCCATGGTGCCGGTGGCCACTCTCTTATAGTGATTGTAGACCGCCACGGACATCACCTTTTTGGCATGCTCCTGTCCCACCACATACTCGTCCAGTTTCTGTTTGATCTTATGGGGCGGCATGATATTCCGGATATCGATCTCCGCCTCGTCCTTTTTCTTCTTCTTTTTCGGCTTCTGCTTGTTGGGGATACCGCCATCCCCCCGCAGATCCGCCAGATTGACAAAGCTGATATTCGGAAAGCCCTTGCCGGTATTCATATCGCTGAAATCAGGATTGTTTAAAAGCCCCTGATAGTCGAACTGGCTGACCGTATCCATGGTCTTGTGCATACAGTCGTCACAGACACAGATATGATTGGGAAGCCGAAACATCTTGCCGGCCTTACTCTCAGGTCTGCGGCAGATAAAACAGACGTCTTCATAATCGCTGCCGGAATCATCTCCCTTTTTTTCCTCAGCCTCCGTCTTTTTCTGCTCTTCTATCGAATTATCTTCGTATATATCGTCCTTATGATCGTCCATAATATCCTCCAATTTGTCCTCATTGCTTACGCGTACCATTATACCACATTCTCAGATACCAATATACTAAAACATTCCGGAAAGAATTACGAAGTAATTCTTTGGTCGCAGGATGCTAATCCTGCGACGAAGAAAAAGGCGGTCTTATGTCCGCCTTCTTCCCGTTTTTTCAATAACGGTCGCTATTCATAGCGTTATTCGCTCACTTTATTACCCAGCGTCACATTGACATTGATTTCCTCATATCCGTTCCCCGTCATCGTCTTAACCTTGATCTCCACGGTATCTCCCTTGGCGTAATATTCCAATTCCTTCTGCAGCTCCTCCATGGACGCAATCTTATTACCGTCAAGTTCTGTGATGATATCGCCCTGCTTCAAGCCCGCCTCAGAAGCCGCCGTGTTCTCGAAAACCTGCGCGATATAGACGCCCTCCGGCATACCGTAGTCCCGGGATACCTCTTCGGTGACGCTGATACCGGAGATACCCAGATATCCTCTCTCCTCCTCTGCCACCTTGCTTCTGGTTTCCCGCAGCATCAGCTCTGCGATAATGGGGCTGGCTGATGAGATCGGAATGGCATAGCCCATTCCCTCCACGGCGCTGCCGCCGATCTTATTGGAGTTGATACCGATCACCTCACCCTTGATGTTCAAGAGCGCACCGCCGGAATTGCCGGGATTGATAGCCGCATCTGTCTGGATAAAGGTGCCCTCCACACTATCACCGCTGTAACTGCTTGACAGATCTATTGTTCTGTCGAGAGCACTGATCACGCCCGTGGTGACCGACTGCCCGTAACCCAGAGAATTCCCTATGGCAATGGCCGGCTCGCCCACCACCAGTTCATCGGAATTACCCAGCGTCGCCACTTTGATCTGCTGCAAGGTGCTTTCTGACATCTCTGTCATCGGCACTGCGATCACTGCCAGATCCATGGAGATATCCTGCCCCTTGATGAAAGCTGTCTCCTCGCTGTCCTCCACAAACTGCACCGTCAGCTGATCTGTTCCCTCCACCACATGATAATTGGTCACGATCAAAAGCTCTGAATCATTTTGTCCCACGATAATGCCGGAACCGCTGGCATCCGCCTCACTGCTCATGGAACGCCCAAAGAAGGATGTGGTCTCCGTATAATGGTTATTCACTGCTACAATGGAGGGCATTACCTCTTCCACCACTCCGGTCACATCGGACACCACAGCCGTCACTGTCTCGGACTGCTGGATCAGGGACACCGCCTCTTTCTCAATCTGGGACAGCGTCGCCTCTGTCGCCTCGTCTTCTGCCTCCTGCAGGGTTCCTGCCGTCGTTTCAGCGTTTTTATCAAGCATTCCCGATGCCGACTCCACCAGGAACAGTCCCAGACCCGCAAAAAGACCAAAGAATAATCCCAGAGACACCGCCGCTGCCACTTTCTTAAAATAAGAGCCGGTGCCTTTCTTCTCCTTCGGCTTCTTTACCCGCTTCTGTTCGACCTGCGCATAACCGTTCGGGTAGGTGCCGCTGTATTGATAGCTGCCTGTGCTTCCCTGATAGGTGCTGCTGCCGCTATAGGAATCCTGCTGGCTGCTCTGCCCATAGGTGCTCCTGTCCTGATACCCAGTATTTTGATAATTTCTGTCATTTGGATAATTATTTTCGTACATATCGCCGCTCCTTTCATAAAACATACCGTTTCCAGTTTATTTCCCCTCGTCGATCATGTACACAGTATATCTGCCATTTGTGTTTAATCTGTGTTCAATTTATATATAAAATGTGTTTTTTGCTGCAACAGTTCAGCCAGAGCATTATCTGTTTGGCAAATCGTGCTTGCACGAATTTGACAAGCGGATAATACTCTGAGGGAGCGCCATTTTATGAGCAAAAGCAGCTGCAAAGCAGCGAAAAGCGCTGAAAGCGCGATTTTGCGAATGGCGCGGGCTGAACTGCACACACTTACTCTACCGTCACAGATTTCGCCAGGTTTCTGGGCTTATCCACGTCACAGCCCTTCCCCACCGAAACATAATAACCGAAAAGCTGCAGGGGTATGATCGCCAGCGAATTGGCAAAATAAGGATTCGTCTCCGGAATATAGATCACATAGTCCGCCGCCTTCTCAATCTCTTTGTTCTCCTCGCAGGTCACTGCAAGAACAAAGGCGCCTCTCGCCTTCACCTCCACCATATTGCTGATGGTCTTCGCATACAACTCAGGCTGGGTAGACACCGCCGCCACAAGCGTTCCCTCTTCGATCAGGGAAATGGTGCCGTGTTTGAGTTCACCCGCCGCATAAGCCTCTGAATGGATGTAGGATATCTCCTTCAGCTTCAGGGAGCCCTCCAATGAAATCGCATAGTCAATGCCCCTGCCGATAAAGAAGACATCCTTTGCCCCGATATAACGGTTGGCAAATCTCTGGATCTTATTTTTATTGTTGAGCAAAAGCTCAATCTGATCCGGCAGACACCGCAGATCACCTATCAGAGAGGCAAAGGCCGCATCGTCAATCTCTCCGCGCACTCTGCCGAACTTCATTGCCAGGAGGTAGAGCGCCACAAGCTGCGCCGTGTAAGCCTTGGTGGTCGCCACCGCGATCTCCGGTCCCGCCCAAGTGTACATCACCTTATCCGCCTCTCTGGCGATGGAGCTTCCCACCACATTGACAATGCCCAGCACCTGAAAACCTCTTGCCTTGGATTCCCTGAGCGCCGCCAGGGTGTCCGCCGTCTCTCCGGACTGGCTGATCACCACCACCATGGCGCCCTCCTCCAGAATGGGATTACGATAGCGGAACTCAGAAGCCAGATCCACCTCCACCGGAATGCGGGCAAGCCCCTCGATCACATACTTGCCCGTAACGCCCGCATGATAAGCGGAACCGCAGGCCACAATGTGAATCTTCTTCACCGCCCGAAGTTCCTCGTCGCTCATAGAAAGCTCCTCGATCACAATATCCTGATCCTTCAGACGGGGCATCAGCGTATCTGTCACAGTCTTGGGCTGTTCATACATCTCTTTCAGCATGAAATGCTCATACCCTGCCTTCTCCGCCGCGCTGGCATCCCACTCGATGGTCACCGGTGTTTTGGAGATCTCATCCTCGTCCACCGTATAAAAATGCATATGATCCGCCCGCAGACGCACCACTTCCTGATTATCTACATAGTACACTTTTCTGGTATACTTTAAGATCGCCGGCACGTCCGAGGCGATAAAGCAGCCGTCCTCATTCTGGCCTACGATCAGAGGAGAATCCTTTCTGGCCGCAAAAACCTGATCCGGACAGTCCGCAAAGAGAATCCCCAGCGCATAAGAGCCCTCTACGCGGTGGAGTACCTTGGTGACCGCCTCCAGAGGATTGCCTTTGTAATAATAATCCAGCAGGTGGGCCAGAACCTCCGTGTCCGTCTCCGACACGAATTTATAGCCCCGCTCCGTGAGCATCTTTCGAAGCTGCAGATAATTTTCTATGATGCCGTTATGTACCACAGCAATGGTCTCCGCCTCATTAAAATGCGGATGAGCATTGTTGTCGCTGGGCACGCCGTGGGTCGCCCAGCGGGTATGTCCGATGCCGCAAAATCCGGGCATAGTCTCTCCGTCATGCGTCATATTTTCCAGCACCTTCAATCGGCCCACCGACTTGGTGATATTGATCTTGTTCTCTCCGTCATAGATCGCCATTCCCGCTGAATCATATCCGCGATATTCCAGCTTGGACAGACCGTCCAGAATGATCGGAGCTGCCTGCTTCGTTCCGATATAACCTACGATTCCGCACATATAACATTTCCTCCCGTTTTCATTCAATCCATGCGGAGAATGCCTGCATTCCGGGCATTCTCCTGTGTGAAACGGATTAGCTTCGCAAATCCTAGAACTTCTTGGCGTCTCGTCCTATGGCGAGACATCTTTAGAAGTTCTTCTCACACGCTTCCAGTACTCCTTGTTGGAAGACAGGGCTGTCACCAGTCTCTTAGGCATTCTGCGGTAATGCTTCCCGCACAGATACCCCGCATACTTAAAACCGCTCTGTATAATAACATGTGGTATTTTACTCCACTTTCCCGTTCTCGCCAGATACGCCACCATGCTTTTCACCAACCGGATTCCCTCCGATTCCGACGGGTATTTCGCAAACACCTCCGGATGATCCGCCTGGGATACTCCCAGATCAAAATTCCGGTGAAACTGCTGCCTGTTCGTGTAATCATGGGAATGATACACCTTCGCATCCGCGGCGTAGGCGATCCCGTACCCGGCCTCCACTGCCTTGGCGGCAAAGAGCATATCTTCATTAAAGATAGCCCTGCCCGCAAAACCGCCCAGGGCATCAAAAACTTTCCTGTCATAAGCAGCGCAGACATTAGAGCAGAAAAAGGTTTTGATCCCCAGCTCCGGGAGATCCTCCTTGTTCTTTATGCGGGACTGCTCCGGATAATTAAACTGCCTCACATACCGTTCCACCTCGCCGCTGTCCCGACCCGGAAGCTGTCTCGCGTAGGCCACCGCCACCTTTTCTCCTGCAAGCTGCGAAAGCAATCGTTCCACCAGAAAAGCATCAGCAGGGACGGCATCCTGTGTCATCATAAGAAACACATCTGCTTCTGAAAGATGCACGCCTTGATTTCTGGTACGTCCGTGATCAAACTCCTGCTTCGACAGATGCTCCACTATCATAGTATGACCGTCCGGCACCAAAGAAGTACCTTGAACCAGTTCGTCATAATACTTTTGTTCCGTATTCATAATGATGATCCGATTCACCGGCACTGTCTGCATCTGCAGCTTTTCCAATAATGTCAAAAACCCGCGTCCCGGCTTGTAGACTGGAATGATCACATCCACTGTCTTCATGCACTAGCCCCTCGTCCGTAACCGTTCAGTACCTTCACAGTTACAATGCAAAATCCATACTAAAACGTAAGGGGCCTGCAAGGCAAGCCCCTCCGCTTTTCTTTTATTACTTCAAATATCCGTTGGTGTCCTCGTAGATCTTCTGACTGCATTCCTTCACTTTAGAAGAAGGTTCATAGTCATCCGCGTTAAACAGGAACTTGTGCAGCCACTTGACATTGTCCTCCAGAGTAGTCGGGATGACACAGGATCCCTTGGAACCGATCGTACCGGTCGCTCTCATATCCTCCTGCGGGAAACCGGCAGTCTCCGTGATATTGTAATTAGCCACATCTCCCAGCATATCGATAATCTCTGACAGATCCAGTGAAGTGTAGACCTCATCAAACACAGCAGTCGCCGTTTCGCTCAGCTTCGGCAGCGACGCCTTCTTTGCCTGATCGGCCACCGCGGAAAGCACCTCCCTCTGCCGCTCAGCACGCTTGAAATCATCTCCCGCCGTATAACGGATCCGGCAGTAGCCCGTCGCCTGCAGCCCGTCCAAAAGCTGGTAGCCTGTATCGGTAACCGGTGTATAGCTCCTCTTCAGATCCTCCGCAATACACAGCTGGTAGTTATTCAGATGGTTGATCTCCGCATCGTCCACATCAATGTACACACCGCCAAGCGCATCAATGGCATCCGTCAGGCCCGCAAATCCCACTGTAACAAAATCTGTGATGTTCATATCCAGATTCATATTCAGCATATTGATCGCCTGTTCAGGACCGCCCTTTGCGTAAGCCGCATTACATTTATTGTAAGAATCGTTACTCAGATTCAGGTAAGTGTCCCGATATACGGAAACCAGTTTGCAGTCTCCGGTATCCTGATTGATGGAAGCGATCATGATCGTATCACTTCTTGTATTCTTCGTCAGCGCGCCCGTAGTAGAATCCACACCGAACAGGGCAATGTTCCGATAGCCCTTCATTGTGGTCTCCTGTGCTTCCTGCACCTTCTCATTGATGATAATGTCCTTCTCCTTCAGCTCTACCTTACCGCTGCCCGTACCGGCAAGAACCATATAGAGCATCATCACCGCGATCACAAGGACGATGATCTCCACGATAAAGAGGAGGATCCTCCTGCGCTGCTTCTTCGCCTGCGCTTTCTTTCCTGTCTTTTTCTTTCCCGATGATTTTTTACCGCCGCTCTTGCCGGAAGATTTCTTCCGGGGTCTTACCTCTTCCTCATCATATTCATCCGTATATCTTTTAGCCATACTCGTACTCCCTCAGTCTTCAACAGATTTTGGTAAAGTCTGTTTTTTCATTTTAAATTTGTTATATTTTAGTAAAAAGCAAGCCTTAGTGTGCACCCTTATAAGATTATACTACATCTTGATATAATTGCAATATACATTCCTTTTTCTTCTGCAAGTCTTTCACAATTCTTAAGATTTTAGTATCTCTGTTAATAGGCATTTTTATTGATGAATCCTCTGAAAATCGTCAAAAGCATGATCTTAACGTCAAAGGACATGGTCCAGTTTTCAATGTAAAAAATATCGTACTCGATCCGCCGCTTGATGGAAGTATCTCCACGCCAGCCGTTAATCTGCGCCCAGCCCGTCAGCCCCGGCCGCACCTGGTGCTTGACCATATAACGCGGGATCTCCTCCTTAAACTGTTCCACAAACTGGGGCCGTTCCGGTCTGGGGCCCACCACGCTCATGTCTCCAATTAAGATATTGAAAAGCTGAGGCAGCTCGTCTATGCTTGTCCTTCTTAAAAATTTCCCCACCCTCGTCACCCGGGGATCATCCTTGGTCGTCCAGCCCTTCTTCTCCGCAGAAGGCTTCTGCACCTCCATGGTACGGAATTTATACATCTGGAAAGGCTTATTGTGAAGCCCGATACGCTCCTGCTTGAAAATGATCGGTCCTCTGGAGCTGCATCCCACCGCGATAGCAGAGAGCAGCATGACGGGCGAAGCCACAACCAGCCCCACCAGAGACACCAGAATATCCACCAATCGTTTCATCCACCAATTCAGCGTGTTGGTCAGCGGCACATAGCGGATATTGACCACCGGCAGACCCATCAGATCCTCCGTGTACGGCCTGCTGGGGAACAGGCTGTTATAATCCGGTATAAATTTGGTGTGTACGCCGGACTTCTCGCACAGATCCACGATGTGCTCCAGCTTATCGTAATCCTTCAGGGGAAGCGTGATCGCGATCTCGTCCAGCTTATTCTCCGGCAGAATATAGAGAAGGTTTTCGATACTTCCCACCACCTTAACGCCTTTATAGACCGTACCGCTTGGCACACTGTCGTCCAGAATCCCCCGTACTACATAGCCCCATTGGGGATTGGTGTTGATACGATTGATATACTCCTCCGTGGCACGGGAATACCCCACCAGCAGAATATATTTCAGATTATATCCTTTTTCCCGGAAATACTGCAAAAGCACACGGATGAGGGATCGTCCCAGAGTCGTCAGGATAATGTTGATCACATAGAACATCGCCATCATGGTACGGGAAAAATGGATCTGCGCCACCATGTACCAGCCAGCCATCATCAATACCATGCCCACCGTGTTGGCCTGAAAAATATTGATGATCTCATATCTGTGTGCCGTGGCCCGCTTAGGCGTGTAAAGATGGAAAGCATAGTACAGAATGAGGTAACCCGGCACGATAAAATAGAGCATCTCAAAATAGGTGCTCATGGAAAGAACACCGACGTTGGGGTCGATGTCTGAGAAGGGACTGGCAAATTTCAGATACCAGGCCAACATATAGGAGGCCGCAACGATCACGGCATCCAGCAACACATGCAGTCTGTTAAAATATTTCTGGTTGTCTTTGATCATAGTTAAGCTATGCGCCTGGCAGCGCTTACCCTATATAGTCTACGCAATAATTATCCTTATTCTACAATACTCAAAGCAAAAAAACAACCGTGGATTGCAGTATCCACAATCTATGGCATCTACAGAGAGATCCGATACCATATATTGCGCCACAGCTCCCACTGTATTCTGCCATAAACAGGAAGACGCGCCGGCACAAAACGCACCCGTCTCATCCCGCCCTCTTTCGAAAAACATAGACGGATTCCTTTCCAAAGCCCGCAAAACCAGCTTTTCCCCATGCCTTTTTTAAGATAAAAGAGCGTCTTCACCAGAAACCCCACAAGGAGCAGGGGCAGATTTAACAAAAGCTGAATCGGCGGCATATTCTTATAGACCAGATAAACGCTGTTTCTGGCTGTATATTCCGCCTTAAAGGCATTGTAGCGGGAGCCTGAGGATGCGCTCCCGGCATGATATACCACCGCCTCCGGCACATACAGACTGCGGTATCCAAAGAGCCTGGCCCGATACCCCAGATCCACATCCTCCAGATAGGCAAAATGGGTCTCGTCCAGCATACCGATCCGCAAATATACCTCTCGGCGGTAAATGCATGCGCCTCCACAGGCGGAAAAGATCTCCCGCGGCCTGCGGTAGCCTTCCCGCGGCTTGTCCTTGCCCGCCGCGAAAGCCCATCCCAGAGCGCAGTAGTAATCCCCGGCATCATCGATCCGTTCCGGGTGATGCAGATTCACCATCTGGGCTGACCCCGCACAGATCTTCTCATCCCGATCCAGCGCTTTCTCCAGCGCCCTCACAAAGCCCTTCTCCACCCGGGTATCATTGTTTAATAAAATAACATATGTTGTTTTACTGGCTTTCACGCCCAGATTCACCGCCCGGCAAAAGCCTTGATTCTGCTCCAGTGCAATGATCCGTACATTCGGGAATTTTTTCTCCACCAGTTCTCTGCTTCCGTCCCCGGAACCATTGTCCACCAGGATCACATCGGCGGGCTCTCCCTGAAGCGAAGCGAGACAGTTCTCAATATACCGCATCCCATTATAATTAGGAATGATCACTGTGGATCTGATTGCGTNCATTGTTAATCCTCCATGATAGAGCCGTTTCCTACAGTNCACCTTCCGGTTTTCTTCTCTGCCCCGCCCAGTCCTCGTGCTCACAGGTNATAGACGGATCCCACACGGAAAGATACCCGGCCTCCCGCACCGCCGCACCCAGCGCTATGCTCATTTTCCGCCAGTCTGCCTCGTCACAGGTAAGGGCCGACACATCCGCAATGCGGATCTCCCTCTTTTCCCGGCCGTTCTTACTATAGANNCTTCTCTCCAGATAAGGCAGCCCCGTGATATGGCAAAAGAGCGGCCGAAGCTCTTCCCGCACCTGAACACAGCGGATATCCACCGCCCCACANTCCTGCACGAGCACCGCCCGATGGGTGCTGCCACCGGTAAAATGCGCAGACAAACCCTGGAAGAGAGTGCGTCCCTGCTCATCATAAGCGCCCGAGAAAATCTGCCTTCTTCGGTTCAGCAGCCGTCCGCCCACAATCCCCACATCCGCTCTGACCGAGAGAATATCCGGCTCATAAGAAATCTGATAGAATCCCAGATGCANGCTGTGGGACACCTGCACGGAAAAACCCCGCCGCCCGCAGAAATCCGCAAGCGCCTGTCGTCCCGCCTCATAGGCGTAGGACTTGCTGCCCGTATTCAGGGCTGTGGAATCCCGATGGGAACGCCAATGGTAGAGCACTCTGGAGATATGGCATATCCGATTCGCCNCAGGAGCAAGGCTGTCCTTTGGCCAGAGNGCATCCACCACCCGNAGCACCAGATCATANTCCTGNGCNCCNTCGNANGCGCNNCGNAATTGCAGNCGCTTCATCAGCCCCGCCTCNACNGCNANAAANTGGCAGATATAGTTGTTTGATAAAATTAAATCCANATTAAACCCTTGCTTGATNTGCGGATTTACNAAGGTTTTCGCNCCCTCGTCATACTTATCCTCGTCNGAGNACAGNAGNGNCAAAGGACANNCNNCCTGNCTGCTTCGATGCACCGCATCCGCCATATAATATAACGCATCAGGTGTTATGAAATCATCATGATCCAGAAGGGCAATGTAATCTCCCGCCGCCTGAGCAATTCCTGCGTTGGTATTTTCAGCGATCCCCCGATTCTCGGAAAGCCTGCTGTAATGTATCCGGTCATCACCGCTCTCCTGTATGATGCGGCGTACCGTGCGCTCCACGCCNTCGCTNTTCCCCGCATCCACNATGATAAGCTCCCANCGCTCATAGCTCTGNTNCAGAACGGAGGCGATCATCTCCCGCAGATGGNNCTCCCTGGTCTCATANGCAGGCACCACAATGCTGAACAGATANGGNTANGCCGCNGTCTCCTGCCGNTGTCTTNCAAGNTCNTCNNCCTCCGGCGCCTGATAGCAATAGGCTCCCGTCCGGCGCTCCTCCTGCATGCGCTCCANAGCCGCATAAAGAGTGTGCGCCATCCCATTCTTTTTCAGATAATTTATGGTTTTTCTTGCATTGTCAAGCCTTAGTATCCGATTTCCCACGACAGCCTCTCCCGTTTTCCTGTTTCAAACTAAACAGCCCTGTCTTGCTCTCTGTATACATACGAATAGCATAATCATGCGGAGCGCAAGCGCGTCTGCGTTGATCATGCTATTTGTATGGTTTCATATATGNTGCTTAGATATTCTTCTTAAGCTCCTCAGTCAGCCGATCCAGTCTCTGCTGCGCATCTTCCAGACTTGTGCCTTTCACGCCCATGTAAAACTTGATCTTCGGCTCCGTGCCGGAAGGTCTCGCACAGCACCAGGAGTCGTTGGTCAGATCGAAGTAAAGTACGTTGGACTTNGGCAGTCCCGTCTCGCCCTCCGCACCGGTTTCCANATTCAGCGTCTTTCCGGTGTCATAATCTCTGAATTCCTTCACGGTAAGATCGCCGAAGCTCTTAGGCGGATTCTTGCGCAGTCTGTCCATCAGTTCCTCGATCTCCTTGGCGCCGTCTATGCCCTTCATGGTGATGGAATACTGGCTCTCCTTGAAGTAACCATATTTCTCATAGAGGTTGATCATCTGATCCCAGACGGTNATNCCCTGTTTCTTGCACCATGCCGCCATCTCGCACAGACACATCACTGCCACGATGGCGTCCTTATCTCTCGCNTGGGTGCCGGCCAGACANCCGTAGCTCTCCTCTAAACCGAACACATAATTGTTGGAGCCGGTCTGCTCAAAGANCTTGATCTGCTCGCCGATAAACTTAAAGCCGGTCAGCACTTCGATAAATTTCACCTTATAATCATCAGAAATNGCCCGGGCCATATTGGTGGTCACGATGGTGGTGACAAGGGCGGGATTTTCAGGCATATTGCCTGTAGCCGTCCTCTCTCTCAATATGTACTCCGCGATCAGCATGCCGGACATATTACCCGTGAAGGGTACATACTCTCCNGATTTGGTATCCAGTGCATAAATTCCCAGTCTGTCCGCATCGGGATCCGTAGCNAGCACGATATCCGCATTCTTCTCCTTCGCCAGTTTGAGCGCCAGGGTGAATGCCTTGGGGTCCTCCGGATTCGGGTATTCCAGCGTGGTAAAGTTGGGATCCGGCATCTCCTGCTCGGGTACTACATATACATTCTTAAAGCCAAGTTCAGAAAGGATCCTTCTGACAGGCACATTGCCCGTTCCGTTGAAGGGAGAATAGACGATCTTCATATCCTCCGCCATCTCCGCGATCACCTCCGGATGGATGATCTGCTTTTTCAGCTCCGCCATGTATTTGTCGTCGATCTCCTTACCGATGACCTCGTAGAGTCCGGCCTTCTTCGCCTCCTCCTTGTCCATGGTTTTCACGGTATGATAATCGGTCACGTTATTGACCTCTGTGATGATCTCCTTATCCTTGGGAGCCGTCACCTGTGCGCCATCCTCCCAGTAGCACTTGTATCCGTTATACTCCGGCGGATTGTGACTGGCCGTGATCACGATACCGGAGATACAGCCCAGCTCCCGAAGAGCAAAAGATAACTCCGGTGTGGGGCGGAGTGCGTCAAACACATACGCCTTGATCCCGTTTGCCGCAAGACACAGAGCTGCCTCATCCGCAAACTCAGGAGACATTCTTCTGGAATCGTAGGCGATCGCCACACCCTTCTTCTCGCCGCCCTGCTTTTTTATGTAGTTGGCTAAACCCTGAGTAGCCTTACGCACAGTGTAAATATTCATACGGTTCGTACCGGCACCGATCACACCGCGAAGACCTCCCGTACCGAAAGCCAGTTCCTTATAAAACCGATCCTCGATCTCCTTTTCATCGTTACGGATCGCCAAAAGTTCCTGCTTCGTCGCATCGTCAAAATAGGAATCCTCCAGCCAGAATGTAAACTGCTCTTTGTAACCCATCTGTATACCCTCCTTATTTTATATAATATCATATGTAATTAAATATACCGTCTCCGAATCACTTCTGATCCTTTGCAACCGCTATCTTATCCAAAAGTTCCACAATCTCATCTGTCGTATACTCTTTTTTATCCCCCTGCGTAAAAAACAATCTCAGCTCGTAAAGTGTAGACATTTTCACACTCTGCATTTCTTTTTCAGTCATATCAGTAACCTCCATATTTCTTTCCTCCTTTCGGATTGGCTGCCCCTAAAAAGATTATAGTAAAAGCGCGCGCTTCGGTCAAGGCATTTCAAGCTTCCGCCTTTACAGAAATTTTTAGCGCAAAATCGCTGCGGTCCAGAGAAAAATTCGGATTGTAATAGGGATCTCCCTGTTCCAAAAGCTCCTTCCATCTCTCCCGGAAAAACGCTGACTCCCGATCGTAGCGCTCGGCCTTTTCTCCCTCCCCGTCCGATCCGCGGGATACAGACTCATAGTGGTACAGCTCCGCAAAAGGGGTAAACACATTCACATACCCTGCCTTCCAGGCACGGACGCAGAGATCCACATCATTTAAGGAGACTGCCAGTTTCTCCTCCAGACCGCCCAACTGTTCAAACAGCGATTTCTTCATCATCAGACAGGCGCCTGTGACCGCCATCACATTCTGGGCGTAGCAGAGCCGCCCCATATAACCCAGGTTTTGATAAGCGACTCGGTAGTGGCTGTGTCCCGCCGTTCTGTGGGCTCCCAGACCAAGCACCACGCCCGCATGCTGGATGGTTCTGTCCTCATAGTAGAGCTTGGCTCCCACCGCGCCCACATCCTTTCTCTGGGCGTACATCAAAAGCTCCTCGATCCAGTCCGGCGTAATGACCTGTGTATCGTTGTTCAGAAGAAGCACATACTCTCCGGTCGTCTGAGAGACACCCATATTGTTGATCCTGGAATAGTTAAAGTCCCCCTCGTAGGTAATAACCCGGATCATCGGATTTTCCTGTATCTTTCTGTAATAGGCAAAGATCTCCTCCGTGACACTGTTATTCTCTACCACGACGATCTCATAATTGTCGTAGGTGCTTCGCTCGGTGATGGAGGAAATACAACGCTGCAGATCCTCCAGATGATCCTTATTGGGAATCACGATGGATACCCTGGGATTCCCCAGAATCTCATACTTGATCTGAAAAATGGTTTCAAAGGCTTTGGTTGAGGTGATCTCAAAATTCCGATAGCCCTGTGCTGTGAGGTGAGCCGCAACCGCTCCCTTCGCCGCCTCGATGGCATAGCTCTTCGCATTGATATCCGAAGCCACGCTCCCCGCATGGGATCTCCAGTAATAATAGAGCTTCGGCACATGTACCACGCACTTGGCGCGGGAGGTGAGCCGCAAGATCATATCGTGGTCCTGGCTGCCGTCAAACTCGGTACGGAACAACTCCGTCCCGTCTAAAAGCCGCCTGGCGAAGGCGCTGAAATGGCAGATGTAATTGTTGGCCCGCAGATTGTCCGGCGCGTAGTCCGGCTTGAAATGCAGGGTGATCATGTCATCGATGGTACTGTTTCCTTTAAAGGTCGCCTCATCACAATAGATGTAGTCCGCTCCCTTCTCACAGATCGCCTTCATGTACTCATAGAGAACGCAGGGATGCAGCACATCGTCATGGTCAAAAAGCGCTATATAGTTACCGGAGGACATGGCAAGGCAGGCATTCGTGTTGCCGGATATTCCTTCGTTTTTCGGAAGCTTTTTATAGAGAATCCGGCAATAGAGACTGCTGCTGGGACGCAGATACTGCTTGTCCTTCTCCATGTATTCTCTGCAGACCTGCTCCACATAAGCGTGCTCTTCGTCGGATCCGTCCGCCAGACACAGCTCCCAGTTCTCATAGGTCTGATCCATCACCGACTCAATGGCCTGTCTCAAAAATTTTTCCGGGGTGTTGTAAAGAGGCATGAGAATGCTGAACTTCACCTCTTTGTCAAACTTATGAAGGCGCTGTCTTGCCGCCTCCTCCAGCTCCGGGAAGCTGGCGGTGCCGTGCTGTACCCGCGCCTGTTTTTCGATCATCTTGGCGTTCAGCTTGCGGGCGATCCCCTTCAGGCTGCCGTAGTATCCCAGACGCTCCTTCGTGCGGATCAACTTGTGCGTAAGCACGCGCAGGGGCTTGGAAAGCCGCCAGGGGAGACTGCTTTTGATACGCATAAGCCGGCTCTGTGTCTCCTCTTTTTGCCGCTCCGCCTCCGCCAGTTTTTCCGAGAGCGCACTGCCGCGGCGTTTTTCCCGCTGATAGGCCTCTTTATAAAAGCGCAAAGCTTCCTCTGCCTTCATATCCTTCCGTTCCATAAATAATCTGCCTCTCTATTCTACCTTTATTACGCTCTCCGACCAGGCAGCAAAAGCCATTTCCGGCTCCGCCTCGCTCACCGCCTCTGTAGTCGCAAGCATACCGATCCGGTATTCCCCTGCCGCCAGTTCCTCACGCCGCAGCCGCAGCATAAACCCGGCAAGTCCTATATGCTTTTCCCCCGGCAGGATCGCCTCCACATCCTCCCGATGCCAGTCCGACGGAACCGCCAGATAACCGGCTCCGTCCGTCCGCTGTAAAACCACCTCGCGCTTAAAAGCCGCATTGTCCGCCCCTGGAAGGTAGCTCCAGCCCATGATCCAGAAAATGTCCGGCTCATCGGCGTGTATCTTATGCTGCAGCCCTGCCAGATCCACCGTCAGCCGCAGCTGTCCGCGCTGCGCTTTCTTTACCAGCCTGCGCAGGGAAGACTTGACCAGATATCTTCCCTCCTGAACAGTAAGATGATCCTCATGGGGAAATTTAAAATTACACCTGTAATCTGACGCATTGTCGATCAGGTCCTTATGATAGAAAGGATCCTTCCCGCGAAGCTTTGGATGCCTTTTATAAAGGGCCTCCTTCTCCGCAAGCAGTCTCTCCCACTTCCCCTCATCCTGTTCGTCCAGGCCACGGCTCAGGGACTCATGGTGGTAGAGGATCGCATCGTTTCTCAACACATTGACGTATCCCGCTTCCAGCATCTTGAAGCAAAAGTCCACATCGTTATAGGACACCGGCAGTCCCTCATCCAATCCGCCGGCCTCCTCATATTTTTTCCGCGCCACCATCAGACAGGCTCCTGTCACAGCCGCCACATTGTAGGTAACCCGATTTCTGCCATAATAATAATCCTCATCATCCGGGAATGTCACAAGTTTATGGGAAGGACCGATCGTCAGATTGGTGACGCCTGCGTGCTGGATCTGCTGTGTATCCGCATACCACAATTTAGCCCCCACCGCGCCTACATGGGGCTGCAGGGCCTGTCCCACCATGCGTTCCAGCCAGCTGCCCTCAATAATCTCCATATCGTCATTCATCAGCAGGATCAGATCTCCCCTGGCTCGCTTTACGCCCAGATTACACATTTTAGAGAAATGAAAAGGCATGGGTTCATAGAGATACACAAAACCGTATGTCTTTTGTAACGCCTCCATCTTTTCCCGATTCTCATCGCTGCTTCCGTTGTCCACCACGATCCATTCATAGTAAGTATATCTGGTCTTTTCGCGGAAAGTACGCAGACACCTTTCCAACACCTCCGGGTGATCTTTGGAGGGAATGACCACAGACACTACACGGTGCGGCGCAATGGCCGTATTTTCACTTCCCGACCGGGTGCAGCGTTCCCTGCCGGAAACAGAGGTATCATAGAGCAAGTGATAAATATCCGGATCCGGCCCCTGCTCCTGGGCAGCTCGGAGTCCTCTTCGCAGAAGAGCCTCCTCCTTGATCGACACACACTTTTTCGAGGCACCCGCCAAAAAACGTCCCTGAGAGAGCTCCTGCCGCAAACAGGCCTGTACCATCGAAAAACGTTCCTGCCAGGTCGCCGCCTGCTCCAAATCACGGGCGCATGCCTCCGGCACCTGATAGGCCCTATGGTAGAGCACAGACTCCAGATGGCCGATAGCCCCCTCCCGCTTTACGAAATCACTCCCTGTCAGCTCTGCGACCTTTTCCTCCAGACGCAGACACAGCTCATAAAAACCCGCATCGGGATCCTTCATATTTACCATCCGGTAGCTCATACTGTCGAGCACACTGGTTTTGATCGCCAGAAAATGGCCCCAATACGCAAAAGCAAGCAGGGTATCCGGGGAATAAAGGGGCTTAA
>JAAUZW010000026.1 GCA_014804385.1 Lachnospiraceae bacterium
CATACCCCGTCTTAATGTTGATGACAAGCCGCTCCCCGTCTAAGGGATAGCAGTAATTGTCATTGGCTCTGTGATACACCGCATTAAAATCCATACTTACCTTCCTTTCGAGACAGCCGTCTCCGCCTGCAAAGAAAACGTTTTCCTTTATTATTGTTATCGTACTACCTCTTATCCAAAAAAGCAAGCAGTTTTTCCACTACTCTACAAATACATTCCGAAACGCTCTGTAGGTCCTTTTCATTCCTTCCTCAAAGTCCGTATAGAGTAATCCCAGCTCCCGCTTCCCTTTATCATTATCGCAAAGATGCGTTTCCGCCGCCGTCGCCGGAAAAGGAACCGGTACACCCTGCGATGCTGCCTCCTCCACCGTAAGCGGCACCTCCATAAGATTCGCCAGATCCTCCGGCTGTGCCACCGTTTTCAACATAGAAAAGAAATCATCGTAAGTAAGAATCTGATCCTGACATAAATTGTATGCCTGCCCGTATGCTTTCGCATTACCCAGACACTTCAATATAGCCTGCGCCGCATCCTTCACATAGACGAACTGAAACTGTCCGTCCGCATCCGTGAATCTGGGCAGGGCATGGTTTGCCAGAAGCATGCGGATATAAACCGATTCTCTCGGCGCATAATTGTAAGGGCCGTAAAGGATCGCCGGTCGAAGCACTGTACAGGGAATCTCACGTTTTTCACAGACCTCCCGGATTTCCTGTTCCAGAGCTGCCTTGCCCGCAATATAGGCTCCTGCCTCCCCCGCAAGAATTCTCTTTTCCAGAGGCGTCTCCTCTCTTTTCAAAACGCCGGGTTCTCTCTCGTATACATCCACGGTACTGATCAGAACATACTGCCCGATCTGTCCCGTCATATTCTCCAGAGTTTTACTCACATCTCCGGGTGCATAAGCGCAGAAATCGATAACAGCGTCAAAATCCTCATCACATACCGCTGTCCGCTCATGCCGATCGCCCTTGATCTGCCTGACGCCGAATTCCTCCATAGAATAAGTGCCCCGGTTCCACACGGTGACCTGATGCTCCTGCACCGCCTCCATCACAAATACTCTGCCGTAAAAATAACTGCCGCCGATCACCAGAAGTTTCATTTTTCCCTCCATGTGTCGCTTGTTTTTCCTTTGCGACTATTAGATAAACGGATTATAATACCGGCTCCCGTCCCAGAATGTCACGGTCAGGTCTGCCACCAGAATCACCACCGCGAAGCTGATGGCAAGCCAGTCGTTCCGTTCCAGTCTGCGCCGGGTATACCAGGTGCGCTTCGCTTCCTTGCCGAAGCCCCGCAGCTCCATAGCATTGCTGACTGTCTCGATCCGGTTCAGGCTCGACAGAATAAGCGGAAGCAGGATCGCAACCGAATTTTTCAGTCTTGTAAAAAGTTTATCCTTCCCCGACAAATCTATCCCTCTGGCCTGCTGCGCCTGACTGATATTCCGATACTCTCTCTGCACATCCGGTATATAACGAAGCGCCAGACTCACCGCATAGCCTGCCCGGTAGCTTACGCCGATCCTGGCTAATGAAGAGGCAAACTCGCTGGGATCCGTACAAGCGATAAAGAGCAAAGCGATGGGCACCACGCAGATCACCTTCAACGTAATATTCAGATGATAAAACAGCTGCTGGGCAGTGACCGTATATCTCCCCACAATAGGAAACAGCACATTCCTGCTCTCATAGAGTTCCACCCCATACTCCGGTGTAAACAGATAGATAAATAAATTATTCAGCAGCAGAAATATCGCCGCCAGCCCCAGCACTACGCTGATATCCCTGATCTTGATCTGACTGACCCGGAAGATCACCGCCCCGATCAACAGCATACAGATCAGAACCCGGGTATCGAAGGTCACCATAGATGCCACGCTCCAGGCTATGAAAAAAATCAGCTTCGAAGTCCCCGTCAACTTATGTATCGGGCTTGGTCTTTTGATATAATTTAATATAGCTACTTTCGCCATCTCTTCCTACCCTCTCCTGTGCGCCTCCTCATAGGCGATAAACCGTTTCGTAAATTCCCGCGGCTCCTCTATCCCGCATGCCATACTGAGCGTGTAAAGGCTGGTCTCCTTCAGGTTCGCACGCTCTACCAGCGCCGGATCATTGAGCACATGAGCAGCCGTAGTGTCCGCCAGAAGCTCTCCCTCGCAGAATACGATGGCTCTGGGCGTATATTCTAACATCAGGTGCATATCATGGGTGATCATGACAATGGTAAATCCCTGACCATTCAGTTCCTTTAAAAACTCCATGATCTCCGTATAGTGGTGATAATCCTGTCCCGCCGTGGGCTCATCCAGAATGATCATCCGGGGCCGCTGTACCAGAATGCCCGCAATGGTCACCCGCTTCTTCTGCCCATAGGAAAGAGCCGATACAGGCCACTTGCGAAAAGGATAAAGACCGCATATTTTCAGGGTTTCTTCCACCCGCTCTTTCCGCTCCTGCTCACTCATATCTCCCGAAAGAAGCGCCATCTCCACCTCGTCCCAGATCATGGGTTTGGAGATCATCTGATTGGGGTTCTGCATCACATAACCGATCCGCTGTGCCCGTTCCTTAATAGTATCTCCGGCAAGGTCTTTTCCCTCCAAAAATATCTTTCCGGCAGTAGGTTTCTCAAAGCCGCAGATCAGCTTGGCAAGAGTGCTCTTCCCCGCACCGTTTCGTCCCACGATACTGACCATCTCTCCCTCATTTATAGAAAAGCTCACATTCTGCAGATTCATCACCTCTGAGGTATAGCCGAAGCTTAAGTTTTCCACCCGAAGCAGCTCCCGTTCCCTGCGGGGCGCCCCCTCCGGGACAGCGCTTGTCTGATACCAGGTGCGCACCTGCTCCTTGTCCTTCTCAGAAAGCTGCAGACTGTTCACATGCTGAGGCTCCAGCTCTTTCGTAATGGGTACACCCGCATAACGGAGTGCCGTCAGATACAGCGGTTCTCTGATTCCGTGTTCCAAAAGCATCTCCCCGGTCAGGAAATCCTTCGTATACATATNCGCTACGATCCTGCCCTCATCCATGAGCACGATCCGGTCCACGTTTTTCCACAACACATCCTCCAGCCGGTGCTCTATGATGAGCACTGCCGCGCCGGTGTTTATCTGCACCTCATCGATCAGTTCAATGGTGGCTCTGCCCGCCGCCGGATCCAGGTTTGCCAAAGGTTCATCAAAGAGAAGCACCTCCACCTGCTCCACCATGACCCCTGCCAGACTGACCCGCTGCTTCTGTCCTCCGGAAAGCTCATGGGGCGCATATTCCAGATGATGGTCAATGTCCACCAGTCTGGCTGTCCTTTCCACGATTCTCTTCATCTCATCCTGCGGCACACAGTCATTCTCCAGGGCAAAAGCAATGTCCTCCCCTACCGTCAGGCCGATAAACTGCCCGTCAGTATCCTGTAATACCGTTCCCACGATCTGACTCATCGTGAAGATGCTCTCTTTCGCCGGGTCCTTTCCTCCCACCAGAAGCTCTCCCGTACTCTCCCCGGGATAGGCATAGGGAATCAGACCGTTGACACAGCTTCCGATGGTGCTTTTACCGCTGCCGGAAGCGCCTGCGATCAGCACTTTCTCTCCCGGATAGATATCCAGATTGATGTGATGCAGGGTAGGGCTCGCCTGCGCCATATATTGAAATCCATAATCTTTAAAAGAAATGATGGGCTCCGCCATATTCTTTCTCCTCACTGTATCGCAATTTCTTATAAAGCAACATAGAAACAGATTCGGAAGAAACTCTCCCGAATCTGTCCATTTTTCTTCTTAATCCTCTTTCTCCAGTGACCCTTTCTTCACTACGGTCTTCGCATAACCGAGCAGCAGCAGGGTTCCCACAACGCCGGTGGTAATGATATTAGCCACCGCAGCCATAAGGCCCTGTGCAAACAGCTTCTCGATGGGTTCCGCGTAGATCAGGATATCCAGAACAGGCGCCACCAGTCCCCACGCCAAAACATGGGCAATGACCTGCGCTACATTGAAGCGGATGAGTTTCTTGCTGTCGATACCCTCCTCCACGTTCAGCTTCATGGTCAAAAGGCCGATCACCAGACCCACAAACGCAGAAGCGATGATCCAGCTCCACCAGGGGCCGTAGCTTGTAGCATCGATCAGCGTATGACCGATAAATCCGATCACGACGCCTGCGACGGGACCAAACAATGTCGCAAACACCGCCAGCACCGCATACTGTAAACTGATGTTTGTGTTAGGAACAGGAGACGGAATCGCCACCTTGCCCAATACAAAGAATAATGCTGCGCCGATACCGATCGCAACGACGCTCTTTACAGACAATTTCTTCATGAAAAGCCCTCCCTCATTATGTATTTGATAGATATTGTTTCTTCAAAACACTTTATATTATAGTCTGTCAGAACAGAGCCTGTCAACTGCCGCTAATTTTTAAAGCTGTGAATCGGTGCCGGAATCCTGCCGCCCCGGTTCACAAAAGCCTCGCAGGAAAAACCGTTCACCGGCATCACCGGTGCATAGCCGAAGAGTCCGCCGAACTCCACCTTTTCTCCCACGCCCTTGCCGATGGCCGGGATCAAGCGTACCGCCGTGGTCTTCTGGTTTACCATACCGATGGCCATCTCATCCGCAATGATTCCCGCGATGGTCTCATTGGGTGTATCCCCCGGAATGGCAAGCATATCCAACCCCACTGAGCAGACACAGGTCATAGCCTCAAGCTTTTCCAACGTGAGCGCCCCTGCCGTCACTGCGTCGATCATACCCTGGTCCTCGCTGACCGGAATAAACGCCCCGCTCAATCCCCCTACATAGGAGGATGCCATCACACCGCCCTTTTTCACCTGATCGTTCAACAGCGCCAGCGCTGCCGTAGTCCCCGGTGCGCCTGCATACTCCAAGCCAATCTCACATAGGATATCCGCCACACTGTCTCCGACGGCCGGTGTAGGCGCCAGAGACAGATCCACGATACCAAAAGGAATCCCCAACATGCGGGACGCCTCCTGTGCCACCAGCTGTCCCACTCTGGTCACCTTGAAAGCAGTCTTTTTGATGGTCTCGCAGAGCACCTCAAAATTCTCGCCCCGCACTCTCTGTAAGGCAGTCTTGACCACGCCAGGTCCGCTGACTCCCACATTGATCACAGCCTCCGCCTCCGTCACGCCGTGAAAAGCGCCTGCCATAAAGGGATTGTCGTCCGGTGCGTTACAGAACACCACAAGCTTCATACAATCCGCGCTGTCCTGATCTTTGCTGATCAGAGCCGTCTCTTTGATGATATCACCCATCAGGCGCACGGCGTCCATATTGATCCCCGTCTTGGTGGACGCCAGATTCACGGAACTGCAGACTCTCTGCGTGGCGTGCAGTGCTTCCGGAATCGAACGGATCAGCATCTCGTCCGCCTTCGTCATGCCTTTGGAGACGAGAGCCGAGTAACCGCCGATCAGATTGACCCCCACAGCGTCCGCCGCCCGGTCCATAGTCTGAGCCAGTGTCACAAAATCCGCTGCACTCTTACAGGCCGCCCCGCCCACCAGCGCCATCGGCGTAACGGAAATCCTTTTATTTACGATGGGTATGCCAAATTCCTTTTCGATGGCTTCCCCTGTCTTTACCAGATCTTTTGCCGTGGTGGTGATCTTCTGATAAACCCGCTCATTCACCTTCGTAAGATCGCTGTCAATACAGTCTAAGAGACTGATCCCCAGAGTGATGGTCCGCACGTCCAGATTCTCCTTGGCGATCATCTCGTTGGTCTCGGCTACTTCAAATAAATTGATCATGATTTTATCCTTCCTTAAACTCGCAAACTTTAGATCCTGTGCATCTGGTCAAAGATCTCCTCTTTCTGGCACTTGATGACCACCCCGATCTCCTCTCCCAGCTTCGCAAGCTCATCTACCACCTGCCCGAAATCCTTCGTCGTCCGGTTCATATCCACGATCATCATCATGTTAAAAAATCCCTGCACGATAGTCTGGGAGATATCCAGAATATTGATCTGATTGTCCGCCAGATAAGTGCACACCCTTGCGATGATCCCCACCGTATCCTTACCTACCACTGTGATAATTGTCTTCTTCATTTTTTCCTCTTTTCCGGTTTATTTTCCCTTTTCATGGATTTCTGATAAAAACGATCCTGCATTATCTAAACACTACGTTCTCCATTATAAAATAAGCTGCAGGTATATTCAAATTATTTTTGCAAAAGCGCTTTACTTCAGTGCATGGCGCACATCCTCCGCCGTCATCCTGCCCTCTATATACTGATACTCTCCCATGTCGTAGAAGGCATAAACATCCGCAATCTCCTCCTCTGACGCCTTTTCGCCATTGATATATACCTCTCCCTCACCATAGGTTTCCTCTTCGTCCAGCCAGCCGTTTCCGTTGCTGTCAACAAAATTATAGCTTTCTATCCACACAGGTGTCTCTATTGCATGCTGCTCATTGATACACATATAATAAGTGTGCATAATGGCTCCGGCCTGATCCGCATTATAGTTTCTCAAACTGTTTTCCCGTGGAGCATACTCATATCCGGCATTCCCCATGGCGCCGTATCCCCAGTCATACATCAATGTATACAGGGTTCCGTCATGATAGGTATACAGATTCACATAGTATCCCCTCTTCCCCGAAACAAGCTCCGGGATCTCATCCTCATCCACATAGATCAAATCGTATAAAAAGTTCTCGTCAGGCACTTTTCCCTGCTCCATTACCGACAGGTTGATGACAGCCTCATAGGCCTCCGCATAGCTGTCGAATTCCCCGTTCCTTTTCCCTCCTGCAAGAACGCTGCGGATGCCCGACACAGTCAACGGCTCCTCTGCCTGCGCGGATATGCCGTCGGAAAGCTCCTCTTTACACCAAAAGCTCCAGGACTCACTCCCATCAGAAAAATTAAAATAATCTCCATAATATATGGCCGCAAACTGCTGATCGCCATAGGTTGCAATCATTACGATATCCGTCAGGCCGTCAAAATTCACATCCCAAAAAGACACGGCGTCCAGACTTGTGAATGACTTTCCCGATGCCCCCGCCGGTACATAGGGAGAGATTTCGGCAAGGACTTCCCCGTCCCGCATCACCCGCGCGCGAAACTCCGGATCATCCGCCGACGGTGCAAAGGAAACAAACCAGACCTCTCCCTCACATCCGCTTAGCTCCACCTCAAAACACTGCTCCGCAATGCAGTTCTCCCCAAACCTCTCCTTCATGGCTGCCGCCTCGGGAGTGTCCGTATCGCCTACGGAACCGTCATCCCCAGACTCCCCGCCTACTGTCCGCTCTACGCCTGCAGCATGCTCCGTTTCATCCGTCCGCCCTTCGTCTGCCGTCTGTTCCTCTCCCACCGTCTGTCCTTCGCCGGTCATCTGCTCTTCTTCTGCTTCCTGTGCCTGATTCCCCGTNTTTTGCTTCCCACATCCGCTCACAAGCAGCGCCGCCGTGATAAGTACAGCTATGTANTTGTTNCCTGTTCTTNTCATCTCCATTCACCTTCACTTTTTTCATTNGCAGTTTTTCTATATTAAATTATGGCGTACCCCCTTCTGTACGTCAATATTTTTTCGGTAGTCTATGCTGATGTAAATAATCATAAAAACACCCCCGATCCGTCACAGACCGGAGGTGTTTCGCTTCCCCTTTCCATACTATACTATTCTACTTTCCTTCCATTGCTTCTCTAAACTTATCTCCGGCTACCGGTTCTCCGGCGTTCTCACCGAATCTGAANATGATGCCGCCCTTTCCGTCAGACTTATATTCAACAGTCCAGGTTTCCCAGCCATATTTACTCTGTGCCCTGATACCCACAGGCCGTCCNGAAGGTTTGATCAAGCCGGCCGCCTGCATCGCATACCAGGCATAGTCGTCCACCCTTGTATCTCCGTTTTTGGCTCCCCCATACGATCCCCCATGCAGATTATCCGGGCGGTCCGTCGTNTCATCCACTGCAAACGCCGTCACCGCCTGCCAATAATCCGGCGGNGGAAAGCCGCTGCCCGATTCGGTCGCGTACATCTCTATTGCCGATACAACAGCCCTGGCATTTTGCACATCCGTTGCATTTCTTGATTTTTCCACATATTTTAGGTATTGGGGCGCTAATACCGCAATTAAGACTACCATAATTGCAACAACTATGATCAACTCTATCAATGAAAATCCTTTATCATTGACTTTTTTCACCACATTTCCCCCTTATCCTTCTTATTGGAATTCATTGTACCATCCTGTTTAAGGAATAAAAGGTGCTTATTTTTCAAAAGAGTGCAATATTTTATATACCCTGCCGACTCCGTAAGCGCCGTTTCCTCTTATTGCCTTTGNTTTCTGTATTCCGAAGGCGACTGCCCCTTTATTTTCTTAAAAACCTTAGAAAAGTATTTCTCATCCCGAAATCCCACCTTATAGGCAATCTCATAGGTTTTCAGATAATTTTGCATCAAATAGGTACAAGCATGCTCTATACGGACCTCGTTCAGATAATCAACGAAGCCTTTTGAAAGCTGTCTCTGAAAAAGTGTGGAGAGATATCCCGACGAAATGCCGACCTTCTGCGCCACATCNGCCAGCATCAGATTTTCATAATAGTGCTCTTCTACATATTCCCTTGCAAGCTCCACCAGATGGTTTTTCTCTTCCGTCAATTCCGACTGGGGTTGTTCCTCCGCCCCGAACAGTTCATCCGCCGCATGATTTGCCATCTGCAGAATATCGGAAGACCTTACAGGCTTCAGCAGATATTCCTTGGCTCCCAGACGCAGNGCCTGCTGACAGTATTTAAATTCATCATACGCNCTCAATATCATCGTATACGGCAGCGCGTCTGCGCGCTTGGCCTCCTGCATAACTTCGATTCCGGTCATCAATGGCATCTGCATATCCAGAAACATAATATCCGGTTTATCCCTGAATATAATATCCAGAGCCTCTCTTCCATTGGCGGCAAGATATATTTTATCAAAACGGTCTGTATGCAGTTGTATGTATTTCGCAATGCCGTTGCGGATCGTGTCCTCATCATCCGCAATCAGTAATTTAATGCTCATTCTGCCTGATCTCCTTTAGCCCGCGGGGGACAACGACAACCACTGTCGTTCCATGACCCACCCTGCTCTCAATCTGCAGCTTATAGTTTTCATGGTAAATAAGCTCCANTCGTTCCCTCACATTTTTGATCGCATACCTTCCGATTCGCTGGCTCGCATACTTACGGGTATCCGCCTTTTCCCAGATAGCCNCCAGCTGCTCATCGCTCATACCGACACCTGTATCCTTGATCCNGAAAACCATATTCTTCTTTTCTTTTATCCCGGTCACAGACAGGGTATAGCTGCCCTCTGCGCTCTCAAAACCGTGCACAATNGCGTTTTCCACAAAGGGCTGCAAAATCAGCTTGGGAATTTCCTCCTCCAAAATATCCNGCTCCAGGGATATCTCGTAAGTAAGCCTCTTTCCAAACCGCATTTTTTGAATATGCAGATACCTTTCCAACAGCTCCGCCTCTGTCCTCACAGTCACAATGCCATCCCCTCTGTTTAAGACAAGGCGGAATAACTGTGAGAGCGATAAAATGTCCTCTGCGATCTCGTCATTGCCTGATTCTGTCGCTTTCCAGTACAGGGAATCCAGTGTATTATAGAGAAAATGCGGATTAATCTGCGCCTGAAGCGTATCCAGCTCGCTNTCCCTCTCCCTGATCGCCAGGACATAGTTTTTATCAATCAGCTCCCTGATATCATCCACCATTCTGTTAAAGCAGGCTGAAGCCTCNCCNACCTCATCCTGCGTCATCACCTCTACCTTCTGGCTGAAGTCTCCCTGCATAAAGTTTTCCATTGCAATCCGCAGCGTATGTAATGGTTTGGAAACAATNTCGGAAACCACNAGCAGAACGGGATACAGTCCAAACAGAAATCCGATCAGCAGCGCCAGCGGTGCAAAAATAACNGTGTCGCTCAAATCCTTCCAGCCTACCCGCTGTACGACTTCATAGACAACCGTTCCCGTGTCCTGGTCCTGACACCGATATATGTGATAGTTTCCCCGGACACCCTTTTGAACTGCCGCTTCACCCAACTGCTCAAACCCANTCTCCGCAATCATCNCCGACAGCAGCTCATCCTCTATATCCCCGCAGCGCACAAGCTCCGCGCCGTATTCNCTCATTACCACCACAGACTCCCGTCTGTCACGCANAGAGTTTTGACAGATCTCNTCAAAAATATCCGCNGAGGAACCGATCACCAGATATCCCAGCCTATTNTTCCGCGCCATATCGTAAATCTCACGATACATCACTATTTTTTCGTGCTGATTCATCTGATAGGTATCNCTCTGCCCGCGTCCCACTCTCTGCCAGAGAAACTTTCCTTTTTCCTGNATCGCAAGCGCATAGATCTCCTGCTTCCTTACCTGCCCGATATCCCCCAGATAGGAGGANGAGCGNTCGATACAGTTTAAATAGGGATTGATGCCATTTTCCGGATATATNGCGACGCTCTTGATCTGTCCGTCAATCGACACCATGTCTTGTATAATCTGCATCGGCGCCCGGTTCATCCAAAGTCTGGCATCCCTGTTCAGCTCTTTCGGATCATCCGCCGTCAATATCTGNTTGANTTCTTCGTTGATGCTGATATAGGTTCCCATCTCCATGATGTTATTCTGNACTACGCTGATACTGTCCGATATGTTGCGCACNTTTTGAATGCAGCGGTTTTCCTCATTTTTTACCGCNGACCGGTAATTGTACNCAAGGAGGAGAATGCTGATCAGGAGTAAAATGGGCGTAATAATGACATAGCTGTAAAAAACCAGCTTCTGCCGAATACTCAGCTTCGCAATCCANTTTCTGATCCGTCTCATAACATCCTCCGCCTGCTGAAAATAAAAATTCGATTTATTTTATCCCTTTACGGCTCCCATTGCAACACCCTTCGTAATGTGCTTATTTAATATCACATACACAATAACCGCCGGTGCAGCCGTCAATGCCATCACCGCAAACTGTACCGCATAATTGGAGGAATACTCTCCCGTAAATTCCAATACGGAAAAGGGTAGTGTTTTCCATTTTGGTGTGCTCAGATAAGTACTCGCCATCATAAACTCGTTCCAGTTATTCAGAAAAGTCATAATTGCCACCGTAGCGATAGAGGGCTTTAAAATCGGCGTGATGATCTGAAACACAATCCTGTATATACCGCAGCCNTCCATAACCGCCGCCTCCTCAAGCTCCTTCGGCGCGGACTGAATAAAACCGGTCATCAGGAACATGCCCTGCGGCAGGGAAAATGCCACATAGGGAATCAGAAGCGCCCAAATCGTATCTGTCAGATGCAGCATATTGTATATCTTATAATTCGGAAGCAGTGTCGCGTGAATCGGAATCATCATGCCCACAACTAGCAGAGTGCTTACCAGCCCGCTGAGTTTCCATTTCATTCTCTGACAGGCAAAGGCTGCCATAATGGATATGATAACAACAAGAATCACCGCAAGTGTATTAATCAGTACGCTGTTTTTCAGGTAATGCAGAAAGTTGCCGTCCACGAATGCCTTGACGTAATTATCCCATCGTATTTTCTCGGGAATGATGAGCAGACCGTTCGTGAACATTTCATTACTGCTGCCAAGGGAAAAGTCCACCAGCCAGATTAACGGAAACAGCTGAATCACCGCAACCGCGACAAGCACAATCCACAAAATTACTTTACTGATCTTTCTATCTTTTTCTTTCATGCCGCTCCCCTCCTATGCTTCCTGCTTATCTCTGAAGATGGTGTTAAGAACTACCGTTGTCAGAATACAGATTATGATAAATACAACGCCGATNGCATTGCCGTATCCGTATTTAAACGCTTTGAACGCCTGCTGATACAGATAGTTCGCCGCAAACTGCGTGCTGTTGTTTGGGCCGCCGTTCGTCAACAGATATACTGTCTCCATCTGCTTTAAGGCGGANATGATCGCCATTGTCACATTAATCTGAATAACCGGCTTCATCAGCGGCAGCGTGATTCTAAAAAATGTTGTCCACCAGCTCGCCCCGTCAATGGAAGCAGCCTCATAGAGCACGGGGTCAATATTTTTAATACCGGTGTAATAGATCAACATACCCCAGCCGAATCCATGCCAGATCAGGACAACCAATACAGACCAAATCGCATTCTGCTGTGACAACCAGTTGATCTGTCCCTGAAAGCCAAATGCCTTTAATACGTTATTCAAAAGTCCGAAATCCGGATTATATATAAATTTCCAAAGATAAGCGATGACGGCTACGGAAATAACGTTAGGTATAAAATAGATACATCTGAAAACGCCTTCCGCTTTNCCCTGCAGCTTATCAAGCACTGCNGCGACCACAATCGCGATCGGATGCTGGATGCAGATAAAACCAATCGCCAAAAGCAAGGAGTTCTTTAAAGAACGACCAAAGGCGCTGTCATAAAATAATTTCACATAATTATCCCATCCGATCAGATGCGCTTCTCCCATTCCTGTGTAATCCGTAAAGCCATAATAGACNCTCAGACAGATCGGCACCAGTATCGCAAACAGAAAAACCAATACACCCGGCAGGACAAGACTAAAAATAACCAATTTATTACTATACAGCTTTTTCATGGGAATCTCCTTTCACGCTGATGATAAGAAAGAGGATGTCGCAAAAGCAAATCTCTTTTGGGACATCCTCTCATGAATTACTCAAGTCATTCTGTCATTATTCACATGCCGCTCCGATTGCCGCGAGGAAGTCATCCACAGATGTTGAACCGTTGGATACGCCCTGAATTTCGCTCTCAATAGCTGTCTTGAAAGCGGCCGGGCCACAGTCGTTGATCGGTGTTCCGGAAACGCTGGTTGCATTNTTCAAAATATCCATAACCTGTTTCTGTAAGTCGGTCTCATCTCCGGTCAGATATGCTGTCTGATCCTGTGCGGACATACCTACACCATTCTCCCATCCATACTTGGAAAGCTTATCAGGCTGATACATATAGTTCAGGAACTTGATTGCCTCATCCTTCACGGAAGAGCTTGCAGATACTGCATAACCGCCTCCGTTCCATGCTGCGATATCGTTTGCGCCGCCCTTGCCGCCGTCTACAACAGGCAGGGTAAATGCACGAATATTATCTCTGATNTCAGGCTGAATATCCTCATTCAATGCCATGGAGCACTCCCAGCTACCCATGCTGAACATTGCCGCCTGACCGTTCGTAAACAGGTTCATCGCCGTACCGTAATCCTGAGAGTCATATCCTGTCTGGAACATGCCTGCGTTTGCGGAATCCACCAGAATCTGTGTTGCCTGCTGAATTTCCGGTGCTGTGAAATCGCCTGTTGCCACCGCATTTTCGACGATATCCGCATAATCAATTCCGGCAACCTTCACCAGAATATCTGTGAGGAAACATGCCATCGGCCAGCCGTCTCCGCCATCCATAGCCACAGGCGTAATTCCTGCCGCTCTGATATCACTGCAAAGTGTCAGCAGCTCATCATATGTAGCGGGAACCTTCCAGCCGTTATCGTCAAACATCTTCTGGTTATAATACATAATCTGGATATCCGTGTTTCTCGGAAGGCCGTACAATTTTCCGTCTTTCTTGAAGCCCTCAAGAGATCCTGCGATAAATCCGTAATCTACATAATCATCTTCGTTTAACTCAGCGAGCACACCGGCATCCAGAACCTCATTCAGGAAAGAGGGCTGTCCCCAGATGCTGACNACATCCGGCATACCGTCCATCGCATAAGCCTTGAATTTTGTCTTGTAAGCTTCCTCGTCAAGAGCCTCAACCTCGATGGTAACGTTGGTATTTGCCGCCATATACTCGTCGATGATCATCTGCTCTACCAATCCCTGTCCGTTCTTTCTGTCAGGCAGGTTGGAGAACAGTTTGATCGTTACTGCCTCGCCTGAACCCGCTTCCGCAGTGTCTTCCGTGTCTGCCTCCGCCGGTGCGCTTTCTTCCTCTGCCGCTTCCTGCGTGCTGCTCTGTGTATCAGAAGCCGCCGGTGCGCTGCTGTCTGATCCGCCGCAGCCTGCAAGCAGGGTTGCGGTCATTGCTGCTGTAAGCAACGATGCTACAATTTTTTTCTTCATTTCTTTTCCTCCCGTTTCTGTTGTATTTTGATGGTTTTATCCTAACATCTCCGAAAACGGGTTTACAGATACCTATTTTTCAAAATGGTGGAATATTTTAATATCATTTTGATAAAGAAAAAGAATCGCAAAAGCGACCCTTTTTATCTACCTATATATGACATTGTCTCATCCCTGCCGCACCTCAATCACTTCCGACACCTCGTCCCGCTTCGCCACATACATCGGAAAGTCATTGCCGTTATANTTGGTATCGGACATGGTCACCTCCACCCGGACAGACTCGNAAGCAAGCTCCGGCAGATTGTTCTCCTTACTCAGATGCCCCAGCACAACTGCCTGCATCCCATCGTGCAAAAGTCTGCTCAGGAGCTTTCCCGCCGCTTCATTGGACAGATGTCCCCTCTCTCCTAAAATCCGCTGTTTCAAATAATAGGGATAAGGCCCCACCTGCAGCATGTGNACATCATGATTCGCCTCCAGATACAGCAGGTCTAAATTCCGCAGACATTCCACCGTATAGTCATTGTAGCACCCCAGATCTGTGATCAGCCCTATCCTGCGGCCATCGTGATCGATGCGGTAAGCCACGGGATCCGCCGCGTCGTGGGATGTNCGTATGGGATAGAGTGCAATATCTTTGATGACACACCGCTCATCCGGGGCAATGATCTGAAGGAGGGACTCGTCGATCTCCCCCACGGACGTGCTCTGTAGAATGGCCTCCGCCGTCCCTCTCGTGGCATAGATAGGTATGCCGTACTTTCTGGATAAAACACCCAGACCGCTTATATGATCTGAATGTTCGTGAGTGATACAGATCCCGTCAATATCCCTCATGGTCAATCCCAGCTCCCGCAGACCGGCCTCCGTCCGTTTGCCGCTGACCCCCACATCCATCAGAAGATGGGTGGTATCACTGCCCACATAGACGCAATTCCCGCTGCTGCCGCTGGCAATGCTGCATAGTCTCATATTTATGTAAACCTTTTGCGGCTGTGCACACATCTCACAGCCGCCCTTCTCTTTCTCATTGTTTCCAGTATATTTCGATCACATCTCCGCCGCGTATGCTCTCCATATACTCTGCCTCCCTGCCGTTCAAGTGAGTCACGATCCCGCTCCCTTGAGGTTTGGACAGGTCAAAATCAATATATTCAAACACATCCACAAACACATAACTCTTTTTNCCGGAGAGCTTGATCTGATCTCCGTTNACAGTAACGATGATAGAGGTCGGCACGCCCTTGCTCAAAAGCTCAGCCTTTCTCTTTTCCTCCTCTTCCTTCGCTTTGGCAGCCGCTTCCTCCTTCGCTCTGGCCTTGGCCTTGGCTTCCTCCTCGGCACGCCGGACACCCGGACCCATTACAATTCTCGCACCTTTTCTCTTCTCTCCGGACCGTTCCTGCTCAGCCGCCGGTTCTGCACTCGCTCCCACNGTCTCTGCGGCCNCTTGTTCTGCCTCACCAGAAGCCGACGCCTCGGCCGCTTCGGCCTCCTCGTTCACAGCCGTCTCCGGTGTCGCGTCATCTCCCGCTTTCTGTGCAGACAGCATGGAAAAGCCCGCCGTCCCTGCCGGTCTGTCCGCGTCCACCGCCTTTTTCTCCTGCACCGGCTGCTCCTGCTCATACGCNTCCACATCAGACAGATGCAATTCTTCCAGTGTCCAGATCACCGAGAAATTCTCATAGACCCTGGTTTCCATATCTGCGACCTTATTGTTGACATAGATATTCATATTCCAGTCAATAACCACATCCATAAATTCCGAAATCTGGCGCACCGTGTAATATCCCAGAATTTCGATCTCGTCGTTTTCCTGAATCTCATAATACTCGGACTGCAATTCCCCGTTCACGCTGGCAAATTTCGGCAGATCCACCTTTTTGTCATTGACCTCGACCCACATCTTGGAACCAAACTCAGGCAGCTGGCCAAGGGTCATTTTCGCCGGCTCTCCCGCNGTGGATTCAATCACGCGAATCTGATCGTTGGGGTGAATCAAGGTGTAGATATCCGCTTCGTTTCCGTTTACGGTAATCTGCGCCGCCTCTCCGAGCTCTCCTCTGGCAATACGTGGCTTCCCGTTCACCGTGAAGTTAAGCTCCTTTCCCCGTTTCGGAAACAGACCGTCGCTTGCAAACTCCGCCTGCATGGCCGCATCCACCACAGCCGCCTTGCTGTTGTCATATATTTTCACGCGCTGTTCATTGAAATAGACAAAGATGAAATTGTTGCTCTGCTCATAATAGCTCAGGCAGATACCGATNGGTGTCACCATCAGGGAGTCCCTTCTTGCGTCCTCCTCCAAAAAGGTGATATCCTGCATGACCTCCCCGCCTCTGACCGCCACACGCTCGCTCTGAATGTCAAGTTTCTTTGCCAGAGCCTCCGTGTAACCCGGAAGCTTGCCGCCGCCGCCCACCACAAACACGGCGCTTACGGACTTATTACCGTTTAACTCCTTGATCTTATCTGCGACCTGAGTGGTCATGTTGTCGATCACATCCGCCGCCACACGCTCCACTTCCTCGGTGGTNATGGTCTGCGTCAACCCCATGATATCCTTATATTCGATCACATCCTTCACGCCGGTCTCTCTCTTGATCTGCTCCGCCGTGGNAAAATCNACCAGACAATGTTTCGCCACCACTTCNGTNAGGGANTCTCCCGCAATGGGAATCATGCCNTAGGCNATNATNCTGCCGTCCCTTGTGACAGAGATATCGGAAGTGCCCGCNCCCACATCNACCAGTGCAATATTTAACATNCGGTACATCTCGGGAATCGCCACCTGGATCGCCGCAATCGGCTCCAATGTCAGATTCACCACATCCAGACCGGCAACGCCCACCGCCTTGTAAAGGCCGTCCACTACATCTTCCGGCAGGAAGGTGGCAATCAGATCTTCCCCGATGGTTTTTGCCTTGTGCCCCTCCAGATTCCCCATCGTATAACCGTTCATGTAATAGCGCACAACGGAATATCCCACACAGTAGAACTTCATATCCATGTTATTGTTTTCCAAAAACTCCGCATAGGCTCTCTCCACGCCCAGAGAATCCAGCGCATAGATATCCTCGCCGCTTACTTCCCTTTCGCCCTCCAGATCCTGATCTACCCGCAGGGTCACCGTCTGCAGGACACGTCCTGCCGCCGCTATGCAGACGTCCTTAAGAGTCCTTCCGATCCGCTCCTCCAGCTCTGCCTTGACTTCTTTTATGGTGCCGCCCACTTTATAAATATCGTGAATCTGCCCGTCCAGCATGGCCCGCGTCTGGTGCTCCCTGATACTCTGCGTCACCACATGAAATTTACCGCCCGTGCGGTATCCCACTGTTCCCACGATGCTTCTTGTCCCGATATCCAGACCAAACACTAACTGTCCCGGAAATTTCTTTGCTTCTGCCACTGGTTTTCCCCCAATTCTTTCTCTATTTGTTTATATACCCTTTCCAGCCCTGCATTATTCTCTATCACCACGTCGCAGTGCTCAAAAAAGGCTTTCTCCGAAAGCTGATTTTGCAGGATGGCGTCGATCTTTTCCTCCGTATAGCCTCTTGACTCCCTAAGCCTCTGCCGCCTGATCCCTTCTTCTGCGTGCACATACCACAGCTCGTCCAGAATCCCGGCATAACCTTCCTCAATCAAGAGCGCCGCCTCGATGAAGAGCCAGTCCCGCTCTCCCGCCGCCTTCTCCTGTTCGATCTCCGTAAGCAGCGCCTGTTTCACTGCCGGATGTACGATCGCATTGACCTTTTGTAATAGTATCTCATCTGCAAAGATCGCAGCCGCCATCTTTTGTCTATCGATCCTGCCGTTCCTATCCAGGACATCTTTCCCTAAAAGAGCCACAAGCGGTTCATAACAGTCTCCTCCCGGCTCCTCCATCTGATGGGCCAGCCGATCCGCCATGATAACACGACAGTTATACTTCCCTGCAAGATGGGCAAGCACCTCTGATTTTCCTGCGCCCACACCGCCCGTAACTCCGATAACCTTCATCTCTTCCGCCTTCTCTGTCTTTGGCTTTTCTGTCACTTGGCCTCATACCAGTCCGTGCCCGTATGCAGATCGATTTCCAGCCGCACGGACAGCTCCGCCGCCTGCTGCATCTGCTCCGTAAGGATCTTTCGCACCTGCTCTTCCTCCTCCGTATAGGTCTCGATCAGAAGCTCATCGTGCACCTGCAGAATCAGTCGTGACTTTAAATTCTCTCTGTGCAGCCTCTCCCACACCCGGATCATGGCAATCTTCATAATATCCGCCGCCGTTCCCTGAATCGGGGAGTTCATGGCCACCCGCTCTCCGAAGGAGCGCTGCATAAAGTTGTTGGAAGACAACTCCGGAATGGGACGTTTGCGACCGTACATCGTGGTCACATAGCCCTGCTGCTTCGCCTCCGCCACCATATGATCCAGAAACCGCTTCACTCCCGGATAAGTCTGAAAATACTGTTCGATATAATCCGCCGCTTCCTTCTTGGAAATGCTCAGATCCTGACTGAGCCCAAAAGAACTGATGCCATAGACAATACCGAAATTGACCGCCTTGGCATTGCGCCTCTGTAAATCCGTCACCTCCTCAAAAGGAGTGTGGAACACTTTAGAGGCCGTGATCCGGTGAATATCCTCCTCCATCTTGTAGGCCTCGATCAGTTGTCCGTCATCGGACATATGAGCTAAGATCCGCAGCTCGATTTGGGAGTAATCAGCGTCCATGAATAGACAGCCCTCCCCCGGGACAAACACCTTCCGGATCCGCCGTCCCAGTTCCATACGCATGGGAATATTCTGCAGATTCGGCTCCGTAGAACTGATCCGCCCCGTGGCGGTGATGGTCTGATTAAAGGTAGAGTGGATCCTGCCGTCTTCGGCAATGCAGGCGGACAACCCCTCCGCATAGGTGGACTTTAATTTCACCAGCCCACGATACTCCAATATATCAGAGACGATCGGATAATCCGGCGCCAGCTTCTCCAACACATCCGCCGCCGTGGAATAGCCGGTTTTTGTCTTTTTGCCGCCCTTTATCCCCATCCTGTCAAACAGAATCTCTCCCAACTGCTTGGGCGAATTGATGTTAAATTCGCTCCCGGCCTGCGCATAGATTGCCTGTTCCAGCTCCACGATCCTGCCCGTAAGCGCCTCTCCGTAATCCTTCAGCTGTTCCGGCTGCACCAGCACACCGTAACGCTCCATGTCGCAGAGCACTCTGGAGAGCGGCATCTCGATCTCATAAAACAGTTCTGTCATTCCCTGCTCTTCCAGCTTTTCCCGCAAAAGAGGCGCCGCCGCCAGACACACATAGGCCTGATAGCAAGCATACTGGGCAAAGGCTTCCGGCGTTTTCTCATAGGCTTCCGCATAGGTGGCTTTTCCACAAACCTGGGTTCGATCGGGGATAGTCAGACCAAGATACTCCTCCGCAATATCTTCCACCTGATAATCATTCTTTAACGGGTTCAGCAGATAAGCCGCCACCAGAATATCGAAGTAGCGTCTGTCTCGATATGGCCTGAGGACATCCTGCTTTCCCTCCGCCGCGCGCCACATACTGCCGCTCTCCGTATCCTCTATCTTCTCATATATTCCTTTGATGCCAAAGGTTGTTAGTTTACATAACTTGTCTCTGTTCAGCGCTGTCAATCTGTCCTGTAGATAAGCCGCCGTCACCATTCCCTGACAGGGAATAAACACGACCTCCTGTTTTGTCAGAGCAAGGGCGATACCCATACAGTCCTCTCCGTGAGCACCCCCGTCACAGAAAACAAAAAGCCCGATCTCATAGGCTCCTTCTGCCTGCTCGCCGCGCTCTCTACAATCAGCGAAAAGCGTCTCCGTCTGCCCCAGATCTGTCACGGTACGGAAATATTGCTCCTGATCGTTTACCACCGCCGCTTCCGCGGAAAAACGGGACAGTATATTTTTAAAGCCCAGCTGCTTACACAGTACATAGGCCTCCTGTGTATAGAAATTTNCCACCTTCGCCTGCGAAAAAGCAAAGTCGATCTCGGCATCCACATTGATCGTGGCAAGCACCTTACTCAGATCCGCCAGCTCCCGGTTCCGGATCAGCGATTCCCGTATCGCCTTCTTAGAAATCTCCTCCACATGAGCATATATATTTTCCAGNGAACCATAGGTCACCATCAGTTCCGTGGCCGTCTTTTCTCCTACCTTAGGCACTCCGGGGATGTTGTCCGCCGTATCTCCCATCAGCGCCTTCAGATCGATAAACTGCAGCGGAGTCACCTGATAAGCTGCCTCCACATCCTTCGCATAATAATCCTCGACTTCCGTACGGCCGCCCTTGGTCTTCGGTATCCGAATCCGGATATGATCTGTGGCTACCTGCAAGAGATCCCGATCCCCTGACACCAGCGATACCTCCAGTCCCTCCCGCTCACCGCGTTTGGCAATGGTTCCCAGAATATCATCCGCCTCCAGCCCGGCCTGCTCCACCACACAGATTCCCATAGCCAAAAGCATCTGCTTCATCACAGGCACCTGCTCTCTCAGCTCCGTGGGCATCGGCTTCCTGGTGCCCTTATATTCCTTATAGATCTCATGCCGAAAGGTGGGGGCATGCACATCAAAGGCCACCGCCAGATAATCCGCCTGCTCCTCCTCCAGAATCTTAAACATAATATTCAAGAACCCATACACCGCATTGGTATGCAGGCCCTGACTGTTCGTCAGATCCGGGACACCGTAAAACGCCCGGTTCAATATGCTGTGTCCATCTATCAATACTAACTTCTGCGCCATGTATCCTTACGCCTCTCTTAATTCCCTGCACAGTCCCTATCGTGTGTCGCCGGCTGCTCCTCTATACCGATACGATGATCACCGCTATAATGATCATCGCCGCCACTGCGATCTCCAGACATAACAAAATATTCCGCAAAATCCGGTTGATCCGAACTTTATCCTCCGCATCCCCAAGCATTAAGAGCAATGCCTTCTGCAGATTAAAATTGTTGCCCTGCTCAAGCTGATCCATACCCTCCGTCACCAAAAACTGGATGGATAATTCCTCCTTGCAATCCGGACAATCCTCGATATGCTCCACAAATTCCGCCAGTTCTCTCCCATCCAGATCATCGTCCAGAAAGAGAGGTATTTTTTTCTCTGCTTCTTTACAGTTCATACCCGCCGCTCATCTTTCCACAGACTCGTTCACAGGTGCCCACACAGAAAATATTATATACCATCACAGGGGCATTTACAACCAAAAATCGAGTGCCGGCGCATTCGACTCAGAGAATGCTCCGCATTCTCCTTAAATGATTCATACTGTGGCATTTTTCTATTATAATACAAGAAATCGAGCGCTCCCGCGCCCGATTCCAAAATCATTTATCCATTTTTACTGCACTTGTGGTTGCTCCTGTGGCTGCGCCTCCGGTGCTGGCTCCTCTGGTACCGCTGCCGTCGCAATGCCGTTTTGATCTACCGCATAACTTACGCCGTCTACCTCCACGGTCACGTTTCTCTGCAAAGCTCCCGTGGCAGGGTCATAGTAATAAACGTTGCCGTCCGGTCTGGCCACCAGACCCCTCTGCATTACCGCATTCTCGTCAAAGTAGTAATCCTGTCCCTCGATCGTCACGTCCTCCCGCAGGGCATGTCCGTCTTTCGTTGCCAGGAAATATCTGCCCGTCTCATCCTCGAACCAGCAGCCCTTCTGCACGAAACCGTTCTCGTCCAGATGATACTTTTTATCCTCCCAGTTCGCCCAGCAGTTCCTCTGCATCCGATAGCCGGCATAGAACACTGTATTTTCCCCACGTTTAGCAAAGCCGTCCGCCACGATAAGAGACGCGTAATCCTTGAACTGATAGTTCATGTCCACTCTGGTGGGAATGCCCGCCACACTGCCGTGAGAGGTATTCTGCCAGAAGGAAGCACCGTCATACTCCAGTGCATCCGCATACTGTGCCACCCACTTGTCATAACCGATGTTTCCGATCTTATCCCGGAACATGTTCCTGCTGGAATAGACCACCGGATANTANCCGTTCGCCTCAATNATGGANCAGAACGCATTGATCANCTCCTGCAGCTGACCCTGGGACATNTTTTTNTGACANGGNGCCTCCACGTCATAGACCACCGGATAATTCACCGTATAGTTTCCGATCCACTGTAAAAGCTGGTTCGCCTCATTCTTCGCCTCTTCCACGTTCGTCGCATAAGAATATAAATAAACGCCCGTCCGCAGTCCTGCTGCACTGGCGCCGCGCATATTGGCATCAAAATAAGGATCGATCCCGGAATTGGTACTGCCCGCCTTCACAAACACAAAAGAAACTCCGGAGGAAGGAACCTGACTCCAGTCGATCCCAAGATTGTGCTTCGAGACATCGATGCCTCTGGCGATAGAACTGCCCGCTCCGATGGCCTCCGCCTGCAATCCCGGCGCAAGAGCCAGTGCTCCTGCAAGACACANCGTNANTANTCTGCTTNCCGCTTTTTTGCAGCTTATGTAACAATGCTTCTTTTATTTTTATCATTTGTACTTTGTATCCTTCGGCACTGCCGCCGGATATTTCCCTTTCGTATTCTCATATACCGTTTTCTTTTGCGAAGATTGCTACCATGCCGCATTTGTAACAGTTTTGTTTCCAAAATATTACAAGTTGTAACATTTTGTAACAATCCTTAACAACTATACCATGTTTTTGCGGGAATGTATAGAGATTTTTGCGGATTTATGATGGAAATATTTGGTCACAATTCGCCGGACTGTATTTTTAATCGAGTAGGGGAGATTTAATCTCCCCTCTCACACCACCGTACATGCCGTTCGGCATACGGCGGTTCAACATAACTTCAAAGCATGACGTTCCATGTAATAATCGTAACAACTCACTAGTCCTGCCTGTGACAGCTTTTCTTTCGAGATTGCCCTGACAACACACGTTTTCGTCACTACCCACTGATAGCGGTCTCCACAGTATGCGGTCAACCTTGCAAGATCTTTTCCTATACCAAGTTTCTGCAATCCCCATTGTCGCTTCTTAGGTACTTTCCATTGTTTCCAGATGATTACACGCAGTCTTGTACGCAAATGAGCGTCTATGTCGTTCATTGTTCTTTTCATCGAGCTTAACGCAAAGTAGTTTATCCACCCTCTGATCACTTGGTTCAGTTTCTTTACCCTCTCTGCAAATGCCATGGACTGGCTTCTGTTCGTCAGCCTCTTTAGCGCCCTCTTGAATCTCCCCACAGATTCCTTATGGGGTCTGCATTTCCATTCTTTTGCCTTTGCGTCTTTGTAAAACCCAAAGCCCAGATATTTCAGGTTGCCCGGTCTCGTTATTTTCGTCTTTTCTGCATTGACTTTTAACCCGAGTTTTCTTTCTATCCATTCCGTTACCCCATACATGACGCGCTTGGCGCTTGCTTCACTTCTGACTGCAATGATACAGTCGTCTGCATACCTCACAAACCGCAGTCCCCGTCTTTCCAGTTCTTTATCCAGTTCATTCAGCATGATATTTGACAGCAGCGGCGACAGGTTCCCTCCCTGCGGTGTTCCCCTGTCCGTCTTTTCGTATCTGCCCTGTATCATTACTCCTGCTTTCAGATACTTCCGTATCAACGATTCCGTATCTCCATCGTTAATGATGTTGTGTACAAGGCTCATCAGTTTATCCTGTGGTACATTGTCAAAGAATTTCTCTAAATCTATGTCCACTATCCATTCATATCCCTCATTTA
>JAAUZW010000027.1 GCA_014804385.1 Lachnospiraceae bacterium
AAGGAGATCGTGTCGCAGATGACACTGGAGGAGAAGGCTTCCATGTGTTCCGGCGCGGATTTCTGGCACACGGAGGCGGTGGAGCGTCTGGGGATTCCTGCAAGTATGGTGTCTGACGGGCCGCACGGACTGCGCAAGCAGGATCAGGGGGGCGATCATCTGGGCGTCAACGATAGTATCAAGGCAGTATGCTTTCCGGCGGGCTGTGGTACAGCGGCTTCCTTTAACAGAGATCTTTTGCACAAAATGGGCGAGACGCTGGGCGAAGAGTGTCAGGCGGAGGGCGTGAGCGTGATTCTGGGCCCAGCGGTGAACATTAAGAGATCTCCTCTCTGCGGGCGTAATTTCGAGTATTATTCTGAGGATCCCTTTGTGGCGAGCGAGATGGCAGGGGCATTGATTCACGGCGTACAGAGTAAAAATGTGGGCACCAGCATTAAGCATTTTCTGGCAAACAATCAGGAGACCAGACGAATGTCGGGGGATTCGCGTATTGATGAGAGAACTCTTCGGGAGATTTATCTGGCGGCTTTCGAGGGTGCGATAAAGAAAGAAAAGCCTTGGACAGTGATGTGCTCCTACAATAAGATCAATGGCACCTACGCGGCAGAGAATCACAAGTACTTGACGGAGGTGCTGCGCGACGAGTGGGGCTTTGACGGCTATGTGGTGAGCGACTGGGGCGCGGTCAACAGCCGTGTGAAGGATCTGCAGGCGGGACTGGATCTGGAGATGCCTTCTTCAAATGGCACCAACGATAAGCTGATCGTGGGTGCGGTACAGAGCGGAGAACTGTCGGAAAAGGTATTGGATGCGGCGGTGGCGCGTATTTTAAACATTATATTCCGCTATGAAGAGAACCGGGATAAAAACGCAGTGTTTGATAAAGATAAAGACCATGAGATGGCGCGCCAGGTGGCACATGAGACGATCGTTCTTCTGAAAAACGAAGGTGTGTTGCCGTTGTCTGATCAGGACGAGATTGCCTTTATCGGGAAATATGCACAGAAGCCTCGCTATCAGGGCGGCGGCAGTTCTCACATCAACAGCCATAAAGTCACATCGGCGTTGGATGCAGTAGAAGGTATGGCAAATGTGAGCTATGCACAGGGCTTTGATGATAAGGAAGACAAAACGGATGAAAGGCTCCTTGCGGAGGCTGTCGAGGCGGCGAAAAAGGCGAAGGTGGCGGTGATTTTTGCGGGACTGCCGGATGCTTTTGAGTCGGAGGGCTTTGACAGAGAGCATATGGCGATGCCGAACTGCCAGAATGAGTTGATCTCCAAAGTGGCGGCGGTACAGCCCAATACGATCGTGGTACTGCACAACGGTTCTCCTGTGGAGATGCCCTGGGTGAACGAGGTGAAAGGCATCCTGGAGGCATATCTTGGCGGCCAGGCGGTGGGCGGCGCAGTCTGCGACATTCTGTTTGGTAAGGTGAATCCCAGCGCGAAGCTGCCGGAGACATTTCCGTTGAAACTGGAGGATAACCCGTCCTATCTTTCCTATATCGGAGAGGGCGATATGGTGGAGTACCGTGAGGGCATTTTCGTGGGCTACCGCTACTATGATAAGAAGAAAATGGATGTGCTGTTCCCCTTCGGACACGGACTTTCCTACACCACTTTTGAGTATTCTAATCTTCGCACAGATAAGGATTCCATGAAGGATACAGACAGTATGGAAGTGTCTGTGGATATCAAGAATACCGGCAAGGTGGCAGGCAAAGAAGTAGTACAGCTCTATGTGTCGGATCAGGAGAGTACGGTGATACGGCCGATAAAGGAACTGAAAGGCTTTGAAAAAGTGGAGCTTGCACCCGGCGAGACGAAGACTGTCACTTTCCGATTAGATAAGAGAGCCTTTGCCTACTATAGTGTAAGGATTCATGACTGGCATGTGGAGTCCGGAAAATTTGCGATCATGATTGGCGCGTCCTCCAAAGACATTAGATTAACTAAAGAAGTCAATGTAGAATCTACGGTGAAGCTTCCCTTCGTGTACACCACGGACACCACCATGGGCGATGTCAAAAAAGATCCAAGAGCGTGGGAGATTGCGAAGGCATTGGTCAAGAACGATCTTTTTGGAAGCGGAAATGAGGAAAGCGCGGCCAAAGAGGCGATCAGCGATGAGATGAATGAAGCCATGATGCGGTATATGCCTCTGCGTGGCCCCGTGAGTTTCAGCGACGGCAGCGTGACGATGGCGGACGTACAGGCGCTGGTAGACAGGATGAATGCGTTGGAGGATGAATAAGAGAGGAAACGGTAGAGATCTTGAAACGGAAGAGAAAAAATGCGGCATGTCGGTTCAGGATTGCTGTCAGGTGTCTTCTTTGTCTGCTCGTTTTCCTAAGCTGTTTTGGCGGCGGGGCTGTCATTCGCTCTGAAGCCCAAACGGGTGTTACGGAGAAAGAAGTTGTCGAGTTTGTCACGGCATATTATAAGGCGCATACACCGAATGATATTGACACGCTTGCGGACTATGCGGCAGATGCAGAGTGCCGGGCGATGGAAGAATATCTTTTACAATATCGGGTGTTTATTGAGTGTGGCTTTCAGAGACACCAAAACATTGATGTGATAGCCTATCCGTTGTCAGATGGTGTCCACTGGGTTGCGTATGTGAGTCATGATATGGTTATGGAGGGGCTTGGTGTCGCCTTACCGGGGCTGACTGCGGAGCTGGTGGGAAGCGATAAGGATGGAAACCTGTGGATAGAGACTCACAGCGAAGCGGCAGAGGATGATTTGGAAGATTTGGCCAAGGAAATCCAAGAGATATCTTTGTCGGATGAGATAGTGGACAGATCGAACGAGGTGAATAAGCGGTACAACGAGGCTTTGGCAGAAAATCCGGGAATTGTAGAGTTATTGGAATCCACCCACATGTTGGTTCAGGAGAAAATGGCAGAATATTATTCGGAGTCGGTGCAGGAAGTGATTCAGGAAGCATCGGAACCAAAAACCGCCGGAAAAGGAAAATATTATGTGGTGAAAAAAGGAGACTGTCTCTGGGATATAGCGGAAAAGCAGCTGGGAGACGGTATGCGCTGGAGCGGGATCTATGAGGCGAATAAAGCGCTGATAGGGGATGATCCGGATATGCTCTATGTGGGAATTGTAATACAACTAAGTTAGTTAATTATAAAACTTATCTTAATATTGTAATCATACTGCAAATAGCATAACCATACGTTTGGAACGGAGCAAAAGCGTGTCTGCGATGGTTATGCTATTTGTACATTTTTAATTTTTATTTTGAAGCGCCGCCTCCACAAATCCCTTGAAAAGAGGATGGGGTCTGTTGGGGCGCGATTTTAATTCCGGGTGCGCCTGAGTCGCTACGAAGAAAGGATGGTCAGACAGTTCACACATTTCCACGATACGACCATCCGGAGACAGTCCCACGAGGCGCATACCCTTTTCGGTAAGCACCGTGCGGTAATCGTTGTTGACTTCATAGCGGTGTCTGTGCCGTTCATGAATGGTTTCTTCGCCGTAGAGTGTATAAGCCCGAGAGGACTTGTCCAATACACAGGGATAAGAACCCAGGCGAAGTGTGCCGCCGATATCCTCCACGCCGTTCTGATCGGGCATCAGCGCGATCACGGGATGGGTGGTGGAAGGAGCCAGCTCAATGCTGTGGGCATCGTTGTAGCCGATCACATTCCTCGCAAACTCTACGATGGCAAGCTGCATGCCCAGACAGAGACCCAGGAAAGGAATCTTGTGCTCTCTGGCGTAGGTGATGGCCTCAATCTTGCCTTCAATGCCGCGGTCACCGAAACCGCCGGGCACCAGAATGCCGTTCNCATCNNNNAGAAGNGANNCNNCATTNTCTTTNGTGACAGTTTCNGAATCTACCCATTTAATATCTACCACACANNGATNAGAAATGCCGCCGTGCTTTAAGGCTTCNACCACACTGATGTANGCGTCNTGNAGCTGNGTNTATTTNCCGACNAGAGCNATCGTGACAGAATCGGTGGGTGTCCGCAGAGACTCNACCATAGCCGTCCAGTCGGTCAGATCAGGTTCCGGGCTGTCCAGCTTCAGGCACTCGCAGGCCACCTGTGCCAGATGCTCTTTTTCCATGGCCAGAGGCGCTTCGTATAAATGCTCCACATCCAGATTTTGTAAAACACGATTGTTCGGTACGTTACAAAACAGCGCGATTTTGTCCTTGATGCCCTGATCCAGCGGATGTTCACTGCGGCAGACAATGATGTCTGGCTGAAGTCCCATGCCCTGAAGCTCTTTGACACTGGCCTGGGTGGGTTTGGTTTTTAGTTCCTGAGAGGCGTTCAGATAAGGAATCAGCGTAACGTGGATCAGGATCGCATTCTCCCGGCCTACCTCATGCTGGAACTGACGGATGGACTCTAAAAAGGGCTGACTCTCGATATCGCCGACTGTGCCGCCCACCTCGATGATGGCGATGCGTGTCTCCTGATCGGTAAAGTTGCGATAAAATCTGCTCTTTATCTCATTCGTGATATGCGGGATGACCTGAACGGTGCCGCCGCCGTAATCGCCGCGCCGTTCCTTCTGCAGCACGGACCAGTATACCTTGCCGGTGGTCACGTTGGAGTTTTTATCCAGATTTTCGTCGATGAAACGCTCGTAGTGCCCCAGATCCAGATCCGTCTCAGTGCCGTCCTCCGTGACAAACACCTCGCCGTGCTGGATCGGATTCATGGTTCCCGGATCGATATTGATATAAGGGTCAAACTTCTGCATGGTCACCTTGTAACCGCGCGCCTTTAAAAGTCTTCCCAGCGATGCGGCGGTGATTCCCTTGCCGAGTCCCGACACAACGCCGCCTGTGACGAATACGTATTTTACTGCCATTTGTCTGTTCCTTTCCTGAAATAAAAAATACAATTCAGCTCTACGGCTGGATCGTAGCGATTAAAAGACATATCTTATTGTATTATAGAGAAATTTGAATGGAAAATCTATACCAAAAAAGAAAATAACGGAAAAAAAGGGGAAAAACTTTATAATACTTTAATATATGTGTCCACAAATTCATAATTCTCTTATTGATTTATCATGGTATCAATTATAATATAGGTAGTGTGGTCAATATGAATCATATATACAGTACAGGAAAGTGAGGATGCCTCATGGCAGATAATGTTAATCAATATGATAATGGTGGCGGTCCGGGGCCCGGCGGCCCCGGTAATAATGGAGGACAGGGTGGCCCGGGAAGGCCGGGAGGCTCCGGCGGCGATCCGCGCAAGCAGAGTCTTATTATGCTTGTGGTGGCGGCGCTGATCACGCTGCTTTGTATCAGTGCGTTTATGAAGATGATGGCGGGCGCGACTAACCAGGAGCTCACCTATAATGAATTTATTCAGATGGTGGAGGACGGGAAGGTAAAAAATGTTCGGATAGGCTCTGACCGTATCACGATCTACCCTAAAACAGAGCAGAATGAAACTTCCTTTCTCTACAGTTATGGTATGGGTGTGACCTCTTACTATACCGGTAAGATGGAGGATGACGACACGCTTGCGCAGAGACTTTTAGAGCATAATGTGGAAATGAAAAAAGAGGTTTCTGACAGTTCCAGCGTGATCATGACAGTTTTGCTGTATTATATTCTGCCTGTGCTTTTGATGTGGGGACTTTTAAGTCTGCTCTTTCGGCGTATGGGGGGCAAGGGCGGCCCCATGGGTGTGGGCAAGAGTACCGCGAAAGCCTATGTACAGAAGGAGACGGGTATCACCTTCAAGGATGTGGCCGGGGAGGATGAGGCGAAGGAATCTCTGGTAGAGGTGGTCGATTTCCTGCACAATCCGGGTAAATATTCCAAGATCGGTGCAAGACTCCCCAAAGGAGCGCTTCTGGTGGGGCCTCCCGGTACAGGTAAGACCCTTTTGGCGAAAGCGGTGGCGGGCGAGGCGCATGTGCCTTTCTTCTCTATGTCAGGTTCCGATTTTATTGAATTATATGTAGGTGTGGGAGCATCCCGCGTACGTGATCTTTTTAAGGAAGCGGAAAAAAATGCGCCCTGTATCGTGTTTATCGATGAGATCGACGCCATCGGCAGAAGCCGTGACTCCAAATACGGCGGCGGCAANGAGGAGCGGGAGCAGACACTGAACCAGCTTCTTTCTGAGATGGACGGATTTGACGGGAAAAAAGGAATCATTATTCTGGCGGCAACTAACAGGCCGGAGATTCTGGATAAGGCGCTGCTTCGACCGGGCCGGTTTGACAGACGGATCATCGTGGACAAGCCGGATCTGAAAGGCCGTGTAGAGATTNTGCAGGTGCACGCCAAGGATGTGCTCATGGACGATACGGTGGATTTAAATGAGATCGCGCTGGCGACNTCCGGAGCCGTNGGNTCTGATCTGGCNAACATGATCAACGAGGCGGCCATCAACGCCGTGAAGATGGGCAGGGAGTATGTGAGCCAGAAGGATCTGTTTGATGCGGTGGAGCAGGTGCTTGTGGGCAAGGAGAAGAAGGACCGTGTCATGAGTAAGGAGGAGCGCAAGATCGTCTCTTACCATGAGGTGGGTCATGCGCTGGTGAGCGCTTTGCAGAAAAATTCCGAACCGGTGCAGAAGATCACCATTGTGCCCCGTACGATGGGAGCGCTGGGCTATGTCATGCATGTGCCGGAAGAAGAGAAGTATCTGGATACCGAGGCAGAGCTGCGAGACAGGCTGGTGAGCCTGTTGGCAGGCCGTGCGGCGGAGGAGATTGTTTTTGATACGGTTACGACCGGCGCAGCAAATGATATCGAGCAGGCCACAAGCATTGCCCGGAATATGATCACCCGTTTTGGTATGAGTAAGAAGTTCGGACTGATGGGACTTGCTACGGTGGAAAGCCAGTATCTGGACGGCAGAGCGTCCCTGACCTGTTCGGATGTAACGGCAGCAGATATTGATACGGAAGTGATGAAAGCGCTGCACGAGAGCTATAAGAAGGCGAAAAAGCTTCTGAAGGAAAACCGCGCGATCATGGATAAGCTGGCAGCTTACTTGATTGAGAAGGAGACCATCACGGGTAAGGAATTTATGAAGATCTACCGCAAGGAGAAGGGAATTCCGGAGCCTAAAGAGGAAGAAGAAAAGACGGCTGGCGAGGAGACGAAGCAGTCACAGGAGAAGGCGCCCGATGTGGCAATGAAACCGCAGGAGCAGCAGCAAACTCCTGTGTCTGGTGATATGCAGGCATGGCAGCAGGCTCCGACACCCGGATCAGGGCAGGGAGCGCCGGTCGATGTACAGCGGCCCGTTGGGGCACAGGAAACACCGGCAGGCGAACAGAGGCCATCCGGGCAGCAGGTGCCGCCCGTCAACAGAGGGCTGTTCTCGCAGGCGCCCGATCCGCAGCATCCTGCGGATGAGAAATAGATCATAGAGAAGGATTGTAAGGCAGAGCCCCGGTGGGCTTTGCCTTATTTTTCTTATATGATAAAATCGTCGCAGGATCAGCATCCTGCGACTAAAGAATTACTCCGTAATTCTTTCAGAAATGTTTTAGTATATTGGCATCTGTGAATATGGTATAATATGCGCGAAAGCAATGAGCAGTGCGCAGACAGAGGATAAATACGGAGGGAGCTTGCTCACGGAAGTATTTATCCGAATGGATGCATAGGGCGAATGCCCGTGAGCGAGGAAAATCGAAGATTTTTCGAGCGTGCACTGCGTGTTTGTGAGTATAAGTAACATAACAGAGGATACCATATGTTCAATTTTGACGAAGAATTAAAAAAGCTGCCCAATGCGCCGGGCGTGTATCTGATGCACGACGAAAAAGATACGATCATTTATGTGGGCAAGGCGGTCAATCTGCATAATCGAGTGCGTTCCTATTTTCGGAAAATTGTGGGGCGGGGCCCCCAGATTGATAAAATGGTGCAGCAGATCGCACGATTTGAATATATTGTGACGGATTCGGAGTTGGAGGCGCTGGTCCTGGAGAATAATCTGATCAAGGAGTACAGCCCGAAGTACAACACGATGCTGAAGGACGATAAGACCTATCCCTATATCAAGGTGACGATGGGGGAGGAGTATCCGCGTATTTTGCTGTCAAGAGAGATGAAAAAAGATAAGTCGAAATATTTCGGACCCTATACCAGCGCGGCGGCAGTGAAGGATACCATAGATCTGCTGAATAAGCTTTATCAGCTTAAGACCTGTAACCGCAGACTGCCCAGAGATATCGGTTTGGAACGCCCCTGTCTGAATTATCATATCAAGCAATGTGCCGCACCTTGTCAGGATTATATCAGCAAAGAAGCGTATCGGGCGCAGATTGAGAAAGCATTGGATTTTTTGAACGGAAACTATAAGCCTATGCTTCGGGAATTGGAACAAAAAATGACAGATGCGTCAGAAAAATTGGAATTTGAGGAGGCGGCCGGATATCGGGATCTCTATAACAGTGTGAAGAGTGTGGCGCAAAAACAGAAGATAACGGATTCGGACGGTGAGGATAAAGACATCATCGCCATGGCGGGAGATGAACGGGATGCGGTGGTGCAGGTATTTTTTGTGCGCGATGGGAAGCTGATCGGCAGAGACCATTTTTATATGACTCATGTGGAGGGATGTGAGCGCGCACAGATTCTTTTGGATTTCGTGAAGCAGTTTTATGCGGGAACCCCGTATATTCCCAGAGAGCTGATGCTGCAGGAGGAGATTGCGGATATTGAGATTCTGGAGAAATGGCTTACCGCCAGAAAGGGCGGCAGGGTCTATCTGCGAGTGCCGAAAAAGGGCGCGAAAGAGAAGCTGGTGGAGTTGGCAGCGCAGAACGCCAGACTGATCTTAAGTCAGGACAGAGAGCGCATTCGCAGGGAGGAAGGTCGGACCATCGGCGCCATGAAGGAGATTGCGGCGTTGTTGGATCTGGAGGATGTAAGCCGTATGGAGGCATACGATATTTCCAATATAAGCGGATTTGCCAATGTGGGCTCCATGGTGGTCTTTGAGAAGGGCAAGGCGAAGCGCAGCGATTACCGGAAGTTCCGCATTCAGTCTGTGTCCGGCCCGGATGATTATGCTTGTATGAGAGAAGTGCTGACCAGGCGGTTTCTCCATGGCATGGAGGAGAAGGAGGAGTTGGATCGCCGGGAGGTGGATCACGCTTTCGGGAGCTTTACGAAGTTTCCTGACCTGCTTTTGATGGACGGCGGCAAAGGTCAGGTGAATATTGCTTTGCAGGTGCTGGAGGAATTACATCTGGATATTCCGGTCTGCGGCATGGTGAAGGATGACAACCATCGCACCAGAGGTTTGTATTATCAGAATGTGGAGATTCCCATTGATACCCATTCGGAAGGGTTTAAGCTGGTGACCAGGATCCAGGATGAAGCGCATCGTTTTGCCATTGAGTATCACAGGTCCCTGCGCTCCAAGGCACAGGTAAAGTCGGTGCTTGATGAGATCCCGGGAGTGGGACCTGCAAGACGCAAGGCGTTGATGCGTCATTTCGGATCCATTAAGGAGATCAGGGAGGCATCGGTGGAAAAGCTGTGTGAAGTGCCGGAGATTCCGGAGCATATCGGAAGGCAGATCTACGATTTTTTCAGGGAGGCAAACTTTTCAGCATCACAGAATAATGATATACTGTAATCGCAGTTAAAATGTGGAGAAAGGATACGAATGAGGAAAGGATAGTGAGTTGTAAATGAAAGCGATACTGGTGGAGGATGATGTTAACTTCTGCGAGATCTTTCTGGCGCGTCTGCGGGATGGCGTTGAGAAGCTGGGGATCACGATAGAATGTGAGGTCTGTCATAATCCAAGGGAAGCATTACAACAAACTGTTGTATACGACATTTATTTTCTTGACATTGAGATGAGTGGGATGAATGGGCTGGAACTCGCTGCAGAGCTGCGTGCCCGCCTTATCAAAACGGAGATTATCTTTCTCAGTTTTCATGAGCAATATGTGTGGCGGGCATTTGACGTAAGACCAAGAGCGTTTATCAGGAAAGCGCAGTTGGAGAAGGATCTGCCGGATGCGCTGGAAGTGTTGATAGAGCAGGACGGGAAAAGAAATGCAGTGGTAGAGATCTCCTGTAAGGGAAATCAATTCGATAAGATAAAGCCGATGGAGATTCTTTTTTGCATGAGTCAGGAACACTATGTCCGGTTTGTGTGGGACGATGGACAGAGTAAATTATATCGTATGAAGCTCGATCAGGCAGAAGAAATGTTGTCAAAATATCATTTTATAAGAACTCATTCCAGGTATCTGGTCAATTCAGAATACATACAAGAAATATCTTCAGATAAGATCATACTTGCCAATGGACAGGAAATCCCTATTAGCCGTGCCAATAAACGAAAAATTCATATGATCGTTATGAATTTGAGAGAACAGAAGGAGGAGGCTGGTAGTGGGTGAGATTTTGGCGAGTCTTTTTGAATCAGTTTTGTTTTCTGTATTTCTGTCACTCTTTCTGGAGCCGAAGAAAGGACGAAAGGAGCTTTTCTTAGGCGTCGTTTTATCATCGGGGCTGCTGTTTCTGAATATTTTCATCTCTGATTTATATGGTTTGTATAATGTGTATTCTTTGATGATGGATCTGATCATCACAGCTTTCTTTTGGTGGTTCTTCTTGAAAGGCACATTAACCAATTTTTTACTTGGATTTGTGTTATATCATTTAGGCTTATATTTCAGCGTTTATATTCCAACTTCTATTCTTTCTTTTATTGAGTCAGGCATAGTTTTGGCATTTCAATCAAGTGGTACTGCTTATAGGACAGGAATTCTTGTCTCATCTAAAATATTACTGTTGTTTTATTCGATTATTGTTATACTTTTTCGGAATAAATTCCGGCTTCATAGGCAGGGAATTCCCATGTTATGCTACAGTATTTTACCGATTTTTGTCTTGTTTTTTTTCGTTCTGTTGACAAGCACACTTGCAGAGTTATACAAAATGAAACCAGTGATTGGCATGAAAATGATTGGCGTTATGACAGGGATACATTTTATTGTAATTGCGACCATTTATCTATCCTTTCATGCAGTCAGAAAAGCAGGAGAAGAGTACGATGTAGAAAGACTGAATTACATGCTGCATTTGCAGAGCGAGTCACTGGAAAAATTTATCGGTCAGGAGAGGGAATTGTATCGATTGCGGCATGAACTGGAGCACAAACTTTTTACTGTGCAGTATCTGTTTGAAAAGGATCAGAAGGAGGAAGGGTTTCGTGTTCTGAAACAGATGATCGTCGAGTTGTGCGGTGACGCGAAAAATATCTCCATTTCTCAGAATATTGTGGAGACCGTTATTACGAACATAGAAAAGAAATATGAGACGGAGGCAATCCGTATTGAGAAAGAAATTTTATTCCCGGACGAGACAATCATGGAACTGGTCGATTTATCTATTTTATTGGGCAATCTGCTGGATAATGCGATGGAGGCCGCTGTGAAAAGTATGGAGAAACGGGTCGAGATCAGTGTCCGAGAGGAATATAACTGTCTGTATATTAAAATATCCAATACTTTTTCGGCAGAGAACAGTGATGTGAAAGCGTTTACCTCTAAGAAGATGGCGGGTGAGCACGGCTTTGGCATGCGAAATATCCGGGAAATTGTGGGGCGGTATGGCGGAGAGCTGATCACTTATGATGAGGGAGAGTGGTTTTATGCGGATGTGATCATTTATGGTCAAAAATGACAAATCCCGACAAAAAATGACAAACGAATTTCTTTTACAAGAAGGAGGTGTTACAGTAGACAAAGAAGACATGGCATAGTCCAAAATACCACCGAAGTGGAGGCATGGTTTGATTTGAGCTTAAGTATCAGACTGTCACATTTTCTTGCTGATCTTTTTGTTGCAAGGGGCTGGATCGAGGAGGATGGGAAAATTGCATATGTGGTGGGGCTGGATGTTATTTTTTCTACCCTAATTGACTGGACGGCGATAGGCGTGCTCGGTCTGATACGGGGCAGATTTCTGGAAGCTATTATTTATCTTTCTTTTTTCCTGACTGTCCGCAGATATTCAGGAGGATATCATGCGCCTACCCGGGCGGGTTGTTTTAGCATTTTTGTCGGTTTCTATTTGCTTGCGGATATGGTCACCGTGGTAATTTTCGGAAGTGGTAATGGCCTGTTTTTGATAATCTACAGTGTGTGCAGCATGCTTTTGGGGGAGCTGGCGTTTTACTTTTTTGCGCCGATCCCAAATGACAGGAAAAAGTATACCGGGGAGTGGCTTCTCGGCGCCAGGAGGAAAGCGTTTCTCTGTTTAAATGTATGGTATTGTCTTGCCGTAGGTCTGGCGGTTCTCGGACTGGATTTGTACGGACAGATTCTTGCGGCAAGTAATATAGTAGTTTTACTAATCATAATGAGAAAAAGGAGGAAAAGGAAATGAAAAGTCGTGTGTTGGCAAATGTTCTAAACGGGATTTTTGCAGTTGGCATGTCCACGGTAGATTCTATCTCGCGGTATGATGCTTATGAGCCCGAGGAAGACGTGCAGCTCGCAAAGTGGGCAGAGAAACACCAGGAAGAGAACTAAGCAATGGGAACGATAATACATCTACGGATCATCGTTGATGTATGATATGTTGCTCAGTGCGCCGGAAACGGCAAAAAGGGGAATTTTACATCATAGATGTAAAAGAAGAGAGCCACTGTCTCAGACGGTGGTTCTTTTTTTCTGAGGCAGGAAACGAAGATACCGATTATTGCACACGGGTTTTTTGTATGATATTATGGATAGAAGAAAAACTATAGGAGGGGGTAAGGAGAGGGTTATGGCGAGTATCCATTTGACAAAGGTAATCGAGAAATTTAAGTGGGAGAATCTGACGCCGGAGATTGATATTTCCAAGATCAAGGTGACGCAGCCGGATATCAACAGACCTGCGCTGCAGCTGGCGGGTTATTTTGAGCACTTTGAGACGACGCGGTTACAGATTGTGGGGTTTGTAGAGTATTCCTACATGAATGGCCTGGATGAAGAGAGACAGCGGGAAATCTTTGAAAAACTTTTGAACAATCCGCTGCCGGGAATCCTGTTTTGCAGAGACTTGAATCCGAACCCTATTTTCCGGGAGATTGCAGTCAAATATGGCGTGCCGCTTTTGATGAGTAAAAAGGCTACCTCGGCCTGCACGGCGGAGGTGATCAGATGGCTGAATGTAAAGCTCGCGCCCTGTATCTCGGTACACGGCGTGCTGGTGGATGTCTACGGAGAGGGCGTGTTGATCACGGGTGAGAGCGGCATCGGAAAATCTGAAGCTGCGCTTGAGTTGATCAAGAGAGGCCACCGACTGGTGACGGACGATGTGGTGGAGATCCGTCGGGTGAGCGAGGACACGTTGATCGGTACCGCCCCTGATATTACGAAGCATTTCATTGAGTTGAGAGGTATCGGTATTATAGATGTGAAGGCATTGTTTGGTGCCTCCAGCGTCAGGGAGACCCAGAACATCGACCTGGTCGTTCGTTTGGAGGACTGGGACAAGGACAAGGAGTACGACCGTCTGGGTCTTGAGGAGGAGTATACAGAGTATCTGGGCAATCGGGTAGTCTGCCACAACATTCCGATCAGACCTGGCCGTAATCTGGCTATCATCTGTGAGTCTGCGGCGGTCAATCACAGACAGAAGAAGATGGGCTATAATGCGGCGCAGGAGCTTTACAAGCGTGTACAGAATTCTCTGGCGCACGGCAGAGATGAAGATGAAGATTGATTGCACAAAAGATAGATAAGAGAGGAGAGGGAGATTCAATGGCGAACTATATATTTGGAGTGGACGTAGGCGGCACGACCGTCAAGATGGGCTTATTTGACAAGGATGGCAATGTAATGGAAAAATGGGAGATTCCCACCAGGACAGAGAATCATGGAGAAAACATTCTCCCTGACATTGCAGACAGTATTCAGGGAAAAATGTCTGAGAAAGGCATCGCAAAGGATAACGTGATCGGTGTTGGCGTCGGTGTGCCGGGACCTGTGGACAGAGACGGTATTGTGCACCGGGCGGTCAATCTCGGCTGGGCGGAGTTGGATTTGAAAAAAGAGCTTACCACACTTCTGGGCGGTATGCGTGTGGAGGGCGGTAACGATGCTAACGTAGCGGCTCTTGGTGAGATGTGGAAAGGCGGCGGTCAGGGTCATCAGAATCTGGTGGCGGTCACTCTGGGAACGGGTGTCGGCGGCGGCATTATCATAAACGGAGAGATCATGACGGGCGCAACCGGTGCTGGCGGCGAGATCGGGCATATTCATGTGGAGGACGAAGAGACGGAGGCTTGTGGCTGCGGGAACTTTGGCTGTCTTGAGGAATATGCCTCTGCCACAGGTATCACCAGACTGGCGAACCGTGCGCTGAAGGCCAGCGATAAAGCCAGCGTTCTGCGAAGCGGAGAGGTGTCTGCCAAGACTGTGTTCGATGCGGTAAAAGCGGGGGACGAGCTGGCAATTGAGATCGCACAGCAGTTTGGAGATTACCTGGGAAAAGGATTGGGTGTGATCGCGGGTATCATCAATCCGGAGATCTTTGTGATCGGCGGCGGCGTGTCTAAGGCAGGAGAGGTGCTTTTCGATTATATTAAGCCCTCCTTTGAGAAAACAGCGTTTCATGGCAGCAGGGGAGCAATCTTTGCACTGGCGACTCTGGGAAATGATGCGGGTATCTATGGAGCTGCGAGGATGTTGCTCTAGCATTGAGCCGTGCAGATTTACGGCAGCGCAGACGGACGAAAGTTTACTTGCGGACGGCTGAGATGATGTAAATCTATAGGGCGATAGCCCGTCAATGAGCAAAAGGAAAGCTGCGAAGCGGCGATTTTGCGAATTGGCACGGCGAAAGAAGTATAGCAGAGCAAATAAATATGGCGAATGAATATCGCGTATGAACGGATATAATATATTATATAATAAAAGAAGTGAGAGAGTATAAATTTTGAGTGCATCTATGTATGAATATATCAGGACGCTCGTACCTGAGGAAAGGCTTCTGTTTCATGAGCCGATGAGCCGTCACACTACCTTACGAGTGGGGGGTGAGGCGGAGTGCATCATTATGGTGGAAACACAGGATGAGCTGTCGCAGCTGATTCAGTATCTGAGCAGGAGTGGACGGGAATACTTTGTTCTGGGAAACGGAAGCAATCTGCTGGTAGGAGACAAGGGCTATCAGGGCGTCATTTTGAAGCTGGGTAAGCGAATGCAGCAGATTCGTGTGGAAGGGAATCATATTGTGGCAGGAGCGGGTGCCCTGCTTTCTCAGGTTTCAGCAGCGGCCAGAGACGCGGGCTTAAGCGGACTGGAGTTTGCCGCAGGGATACCGGGAACCATTGGCGGAGCCATTGTCATGAATGCCGGCGCCTATGACGGCGAAATGAAGCAGGTCGTGAAAACGGTTCGTGTGATGGATAAGGAGGGAGAGATCCTGACGCTTGATAATGACACGATGGAGTTCGGCTACCGCACCAGTATTATCAAGGACAGACCCTTTATCGTGCTGGGTGTGATCATGGAACTGACGACGGGTGAAACAGAGCAGATCAGCATACGGATGGAGGAGCTGATGGCGCTTCGCAAGAGTAAACAGCCTCTGGAATACCCCAGTGCGGGCAGTACCTTTAAGCGGCCGGAAGGGTATTATGCGGGGAAACTCATCATGGATGCAGGGCTGCGGGGTTACCGTATCGGTGGCGCGCAGGTGTCTGAGAAGCATTGCGGCTTTGTGATCAATGCGGGGGGCGCATCGGCGGCGGATGTCAAAGAAGTGATCGAGGAAGTGCAGGAGCGCGTGAAGGATAGATTTCATGTCCGGTTGGAGCCGGAGGTCATTTTTCTGGGAGATTTTTAGGATCATATTTTGCGATAGCAGGGGCACGAAAGAAGGACGTACACATGAGATTTGTGATCGTGACGGGAATGAGCGGAGCGGGAAAACGGACCGCTATGAAAATGCTGGAGGATGTGGGCTTTTACTGTGTGGATAATCTGCCGGTGGCGTTGATCGAGAAATTTGTGGAGTTGATCACGATGCCGCAGAGCGAGGTCAGTAAAGTGGCTCTGGGGCTTGATGTGCGAGCGGATCAGTCCTTTGGCGGCGTGCATCGCATGTTGGATCAGTTAAGGGAGAACGGCTATCTCTTTGAGATTCTTTTTCTGGAAGCGGGAGATGATGTCCTTTTAAAACGGTACAAGGAGACCAGAAGACTCCATCCGCTTTCTCCGGAGGGCCGGGTGGTGGAGGGTATCCACAGGGAGCGGGAGATTCTGCAGGAGATCCGGCAGAAGGCAGATTATATTATAGACACTTCTCATCTTTTGACCAGAGAGCTGAAAGAAGAGATAGACGATATTTTTGTCAGGAACAAGGAGTACAATTCCCTGATCGTCACGATTCTTTCCTTTGGCTTTAAAAAGGGAATTCCGGCGGACGCGGATCTGGTCTTTGACGTGCGTTTTTTGCCCAATCCCTTCTATATTGATGAACTGAAGCACAAGACAGGGAATGACAAAGAAGTGCAGGACTATGTGATGGAATTCGAGGAGGCCGGCACATTTTTGCAAAAGCTGACAGATATGCTCACGTTTCTGATTCCTAATTATGTGAAAGAGGGCAAGCATCAGTTGGTGATCGGCATCGGGTGTACCGGGGGCAAACACAGGAGTGTGACGTTGGCCAATGCACTCTATGCCAAGTTAAAAGACCACGGTACCTACGGCGTGAAGCTGTATCACAGAGATATCACTAAATAGGGGAAAGAACCATGTCTTTTTCGGGGACTGTAAAGGAGGAACTCGCGTCACAGGCGGGTTCAGCCAGACATTGTCAGCTAGCGGAGCTGGCAGCACTTTTGCTCTATAACGGCGGCACTACTGATGATGGAAAGCATCTGGTGCTGGACACGGAAAATGACGCAGTTGCGAGAAAATGCTTTACATTACTTAAAAAAACATTTAATATAGAAACTGTTATGCGGGGCAGAGAAAGACTGATCCCTGATAATGGGATGGAGCGCAAGGTGATACAGGCATTGTATCTTGCGGACAGCAAAGATGGGAGGATTATACTGACTGAACCGGTCAACTCCCTGCTTATTAAAAATTCCTGCTGTGCGAGAGCCTATTTGCGCGGTGCTTTTCTGAGCGCAGGTTCCATGAGCGACCCGAAAAAGAGCTATCATCTGGAGTTTGTCTGCGATGAGAAGGCGCAGGCGATACAACTGCGGGATGTGCTTAAAGATTTTCAGATTGAGGCCAGGATCATAGGACGAAAGAAATATCAGGTGGTCTATCTGAAAGAGGGTGCGTGCATTGTGGATCTTTTGAACGTCATGGGGGCGCATGTATCTTTGATGGAACTGGAAAACATGAGGATCCTGAAAGAGATGCGCAATTCCATCAACAGAAGGGTCAACTGCGAGACAGCCAACATTTCTAAGACGGTAACGGCTGCGGGAAGGCAGATTGAGGACATCCTTCTAATCAGAGACAGGTATGGGTTTGAGAATTTACCGGATAATCTGCGGCAGATGGCAGAGATTCGGCTGGAGTATCCGGACGCAGCGCTTAAAGAGCTGGGCGGATATCTGGAACCGATCGTGGGGAAATCGGGGGTGAATCACAGGTTGCGCAGGCTGAGTGAAATTGCCGAGAAAATCAGATCATAAAAAGAGGAGGAAACTATTATGATTCAGAAGTCAATCCAGGTCAAGCTGGAGACGGGCCTGGAGGCAAGGCCGGTGGCGATGCTTGTACAGGTGGCCAGCCAGTTTGAAAGCACAGTGTACCTTGGTTCCGACAACAAAAAGGTGAACGCGAAGAGTATCATGGGTATGATGAGCATGGGACTCGACAGCGGGGCAGAGGTGATTGTGACTGCGGACGGCGTCGATGAGGAGGAGGCCGTTGCAGAGATCGAAAAGTTTTTGTCCACCAGATAGACATAGGTGAGACAGAATTGATTGACATTTGATAAGGCATAATATGAAACTGTTCAGAGCCGTGCGGATTCGCAGATGAGGCACTGGGCAGTTTTTTACGTGATAAGCAGAGTCAGAAGACGGCAAAGGCAGTTCGCATGCTTGCATGCAGAACTGACTATGACGGCTTATGACGAGGCGCAAGACATCCGGGGGATGTCTGTTCTGCGCGGACCGGAGTGGAACGGAGACCGCGAATGAGAAATGCGAAGTATTTCGAATCTGCTTATCACTTAATAGAGTAGGGAGGAATGCGGATATGGCAAGACAGATGCTTTTCGTCTATAATCCGAGGGCCGGCAAGGCGCAGATTCGGAGTAATCTTTTGGATATCATTGATACTTTTGTGAAGGCGGGCTATGAGGTGACGGCTTATCCAACGCAGGCACCGGGGGACGCTGTCAAGGCGGTGCAGGAGAGGCGCGGCGGTTATGAAATCGTGGCCTGCAGCGGCGGTGACGGCACCCTTGATGAAGTGGTGACAGGTATGATGAAGTCCGAAGAGCGGCTTCCCATAGGCTATGTCCCTGCGGGCAGCACGAATGATTTCGCGAACAGTCTGGGAATTCCCAAGAGTATGCTGCAGGCGGCGGATGTGGTGGTAAACGGCAAGAACCTTTGCCTGTGATGTGGGTAAGTTTAATGGGGATATCTTCATCTATGTGGCGGCTTTTGGCATTTTTACTGACGTGTCTTACGGTACGCCCCAGAATACGAAAAATGTACTCGGACATGCTGCCTATCTGATAGAGGGAGTAAAGCGTCTCCCTTCTGTGCGNGCNTATCCTNTGAAAATTACCTGTAACGAGGAGATCATCGANGGGGANTTCCTCTANGGTATGATCACCAATTCNCATTCTGTGGGNGGTTTNCGNGGAATTACCGGNCAGAACGTGGCGTTNGANGANGGTGTNTTTGAGGTGACANTGATCCGCAAGCCNTCNAATCCGNTGGANATCAATAATATNATTNTNGCGNTGGTNGATAAGAGNGTGAAATCAGAATATATTTATACNTTNACGACTNAGAGCATGAAGGTGGAGTCGGAGGANCCTGTAGCNTGGACGCTGGACGGNGAGTTTGGCGGAGAACANNACAAGGTGCAGATCGAGAACTGGCATCGNGCGTTGGAGATCCGTGTTCCCGAGGGAGNCAGAGTAACAANNNCAACTGTNANCTGTTANNCNTTGACTTTCGAGGACATGACTGTTAAAATAANAGATAGATTCCAGATCATGGAAAGTAATAAAAATCATAATAGAAAGGAAGAAAACAGTATGGCATTAGTAACAACGAAAGAAATGTTTAAGAAGGCTTATGACGGCGGTTATGCAGTCGGNGCTTTCAATGTAAACAACATGGAGATCGTTCAGGGTATCACAGAGGCAGCNGGCGAGCTGAACAGCCCTGTTATCCTGCAGGTTTCCAAGGGTGCGCGTGCATANGCTAACCACACCTATCTGGTAAAGCTGGTTGAGGCGGCAGTNGCAGAGAATCCTCAGATTCCGATNGCGCTTCACTTAGANCACGGNGACACCTTCGAGCTTTGTAAGTCNTGTATCGACGGTGGCTTTACCTCCGTTATGATCGATGCTTCTTCTAAGTCTTTCGAGGACAATATNGCACTGACCAAGCAGGTCGTTGAGTACGCTCANGATAAGGGCGTAGTGGTAGAGGCTGAGCTGGGTACGCTGGCAGGCGTAGAGGANGANGTAGTAGTAGAGGCTGGTAAAGAGTCCTATACNCGTCCTGAGGAAGTTGAGGAGTTCGTAGANAAGACAGGCTGTGACTCTCTTGCNATCGCTATCGGTACTTCCCACGGNGCATATAAGTTCACNGCTGCACAGTGTACGAGAAANGCTGANGGCATTCTGGTTCCCCCTCCGCTTCGTTTCGATGTGCTGGAGGAGTGCATCAAGAGACTGCCCGGATTCCCGATCGTGCTTCACGGTTCTTCTTCCGTGCCGCAGGAGTTTGTTAAGATGGTAAACCAGTACGGCGGTAACATGCCTGATGCGGTTGGTATCCCGGAGGAGCAGCTCCGTAAGGCAGCAGAGCTTGCTGTATGTAAGATCAATATCGACTCCGATATCCGTCTGGCTATGACAGGTAACATTCGTCAGTACTTCGCTGAGCATCCGGATCACTTCGATCCTCGTCAGTATCTGAAGCCCGCAAGACAGGCTGTTAAGGATATGGTAGCTCATAAGATTAAGAATGTACTTGGTTCTGACGGCAAGGCTTAATTATCTGAACAAATTTAGAGATTAAACTAAAAAATGACATGACCGAAATGGTCATGTCATTTTTTTCTCCCTGGTAGAAACGCCGCAGCGATTAGTTCTGCTTCATTTCCTTCAATTCTTTCGCATGAGTATCCTCAATCTCCGGGAACACGGAGAGCATAGGCTGTATGTTTTCCTTTTTGAGAACCCGCGCCACATAGTTTTTCGTGATCTTCATAACGAGGGGTGACAGGCTTAAAACGCCGATCAGGTTCGGAATCGCCATCAGGCCGTTAAAGGTATCGGAGAGATCCCATGCCAGGCCCAGGTTCATGGTAGCGCCTACGTAGATCATCAGTACAAACACGATCTTGTAGGCGATCATGGATTTGGTGCCGAAGAGATACTCCCATGCCTTAGAGCCGTAGTGACTCCAGCCGAGCACTGTGGAGAATGCAAACAACAGGATCGCGATAGCGATAAACATAGGACCGATATTGCCGAACCGGGTGGCGAAGGCTTCTCCCACCAGGGCGGAACCCTCGGATGCGCTTAGGACTGCGCCGGTGTCCAGATCGATCAGGCCGGAGGAGAGTACCGCAAAGGCGGTCAGCGTACAGACGATCATGGTATCTGCAAATACTTCGAAGATACCCCACATACCCTGACGAACGGGCTCTTTGACATTGGAGCTGGAGTGTACCATAACGGAGGAACCAAGTCCGGCCTCATTCGAGAACACGCCGCGCTTCATACCCCAGGTGATAGCCAGCTTGACGCCGGAGCCGACAATACCGCCGCCCACGGCGCGGAGTCCGAAAGCACCCTTGAAGATAGCGGTGAAGACTGCGCCGCACTGGTCGATGTTCATAAAGAAGATCACCAGAGCGCCGATCACATAAATGATAGCCATAAAAGGCACCAGCTTTTCCGTGACAGAGGCGATACGCTTTAAACCGCCTACGATCACCAGCGCTGCCAGGATCAAAAGTGCGATACCCGTCACATAAGTAGGAATGCCGAAGGCCGCCTTCATGTTGCCGGAGATGGAGTTGATCTGGCTCATGTTACCGATACCGAAAGAAGCCAGCACGCAGAAGATGGAGAACAGAACAGCCAGCACTGCNCCGATCTGTTTAAAGCCCTTGTAGGAGCCGAGACCATCCTTTAAGTAGTACATGGCGCCGCCGCACCATTCGTCCTTCTCGTTTTTGCGGCGATAGTAGATACCAAGCACGTTTTCCGAATAGTTNGTCATCATGCCGAAGAATGCCACGATCCACATCCAGAAGATAGCGCCGGGGCCGCCGGCAATCAGGGCGCTTGCCACACCCACGATATTACCTGTGCCGATGGTGGCGGCGAGAGCCGTACACAGAGACTGGAACTGGGAGATGGATTGATCTTCCTTGTCCGTGTGCTGGGTGATATGTTTGTCGCTGAAAATACCGCCGATGGTATTTTTAAACCAGTGTCCGATGTGGGACAGCTGGAAGAATTTGGTAAGGACAGTCATGAGAATACCCGTACCAACGAGCAACACCAGCATAGGGAGCCCCCAAACGAAGCCGTTGATGGCGTTGTTCACATTTGTGATCATTTCTACCATAATACATTTCCTCCTTATCTTTCCGTAAGCAAAAAGGCGCAGACATCCTATCTAAATGTCTACGTCGACGGTGATGGAAATCTTTCCTTATTATAAAATCGAGTGANCGGGCACTCAATTTTAATAATAGTGCTTACAAGGTTCAAGTATATCATAAGGAAGATTGTTTGGCAAGAAAATTGTATACATGGATAATATGGATAACAAAAAACAGAAAATAAAAAAAGCCNCAGAAAAGGGAGGATGCCAAGTAAGGTTTCCCTTACTTGGCATTTATTATGAAAAAGTTTTAAATTAATCAGCTGCTTTCTATTGGCTTCGCTGTGTTGTATCTTATGGTCTTAGTATACGAATGAGAAATGTCTAAATCATGATTCTAAAATGAAGTTTTTTAAAATTAAATATGAACAAATTATGAACGACCTACTCTATGCGTAAAATGGCAACGCCCTTGGCGGAAAGGGAAAGCGTGCNCCCTTTTTCATATGACACATCTGTCAGAATATCGGNGCCGNCATGGTTCAGTAGGATATTATGCTTTTTCCCGTCATGGTTCAGGAAGAAGAGGAAAGTGCCGTTNTTATTGGAGCGCCTCGTGACCTCAACACCCGCAGGCGTTTCGATGATCGGTTCAATGCCTGCTTCTGTACAGATCTCTTCAATAAAGGTCTGATAAAATTCTGCATTGGAGCGCGTGGCGACGTAGTAGGCGTANCCTTTGCCGAAAAGATGACNGGTGAGTNNGGGCATACCTGCGTAGAAATCTTTCTCATAAAAACTGAGNGCNTCGGCNCCTTCTGTATGTAAGAGATCACAGATCAGNGTGGCCGGATAGGANGTGCCCCGGTAGGTAAANCTGTTGCNTGNATNNTCCGGCAGGGCNTCNTCTTCCTCCACCCATATGCCGAGNATATCTCTTAACTTACCCGGATAACCGCCTGTTGTCACCAGATCGTGCTCATCCACATAGCCGCTGAAAAAGGTNGNCAANAAGCGGCCGCCGTTTTTNACAAATTGNCGCANCTTCTCGTCATAACCGCTCTTCACCATATACAGAAGNGGAGCGACAANGAANGCATAGCCNGANAGATCGTCNTCTACGCTGATGNGATCTACNGGGATGTTCAGNTTGTGGAAAGCNTTATAATAATTCATGANNTCATCAANATAATGAAGGTGTANGCTCGGCCCGGCNGAGTAGTCTGTNGCCCACCAGTTATCCCAGTCAAANACNATAGCGGCNTTGGCNTCGGTTCTGGCGCCCAANGTNAGATCTCCTATTTTAGTNAGNTCTGCACCGAGCTCNGCAANCTCCCGGAAAACNCGGGTATTNTCNTGACCNNCATGGTCAATNACNGCGCCGTGNTANTTTTCGCAGGCGCCGATGCTGCGTTTCAGNTGNAAGAACATGACNGTATCNGCACCGTGNGCNACTGCCTGNTAACTCCACAGNCGCATGACGCCCGGACGTTTCAGGGAATTATAAGGAAGCCAGTTGGTAACGCTGGGNGTCTGCTCCATGAGNGCAAANGGNTTGCCCTGNTTCAGACCGCGCATCAGNTCATGCNTNAANGCNNTTTCCTCAATGGGAGANTCNTTGGCAGGATAGTTNTCCCAGGAAATGAAATCCATATAGGAAGCCCATTTCTGATAATCCAGATCCTGATANGCGCCCATCAGATTGGTGGTGATCGGAATATCCGGNGTGATCGCATGGATGGCATCGGATTCNAACCGATAGCAGTTTAAAATGCTGTCGGAGTTACATCTTCTNTAATCNAGNGAAATNCCCTGAAAAGTGGTCTGGTTCGGNGNAAANTGTTCGGAAAGNACATTGGGGGCAACNATNTCTTCAAAATCATAAAAAGTATGTCCCCAGAAAGCCGCATCCCANACCCGGTTGACTTCNTCGATCGTCTTATATTTNTCTTTCAGCCANTCCCGGAAGTGNCGNTCGCAGTTTTCACAGTAGCATACGCCGCCNAATTCATTGGAGATNTGCCANGCAACGATATTGTCATAGNCNTTGTAGCGCTCGGCCAGCTTNGAGGCAAGNGCAACGGCATATTTNTGATAAGTCGGACTGTTCGGACAGGAATTGTGACGGCAGCCGAATTTTCTTTTCATGCCGCTGAATTCCGTCCGCAATATGTCGGGATGCTTTCTGGCCATCCAGGCAGGATGGGCGCCGGTAGAAGTGGCGAGACAGACTTTTAAGCCGTGTTTTTTAACCAGATCCATGATCTTATCCAGCTTTTCAAAATCATAGACGTCATCATCCGGCTGCAGGGCTGCCCAGCTAAAGACGTTCAGCGTGACCACGTCGATATGTGCCAGTGCAAGCAGACGCATATCTTCCTCCCAGGTTTCTTCGGGCCATTGTTCGGGGTTATAATCCCCGCCATAAAGAATCTTGTGCACTTTATTTGATTCGATCATGCCATAACCTCTCTTTCTAAAAAGGGTAAAGAAGATAAGATGCATATTTACCAGATATTTTATCACTTTTAAAGTATGTTTACAACAAACTGGCAGCATGATTCCAAAAAGAGTTACGATAAATTCATCGAATAATCTGTTGAAGGAATGGAGAGACTATGTTATGATATTTCTATAAATTCATCGAAAGGATGTGGATATATGCCAACGATCGCACCTGTTTCAGATTTAAGAAATTATGGCAGTGTTTTGGAAAAAGTGTCGGCCGGCTCACCTGTATATTTAACACGGAATGGACACGGAGCATACAGTATTCGTGATATGAAGGATGAAGAAAATTTCCAGAAAGCAGAGGCAATGATTCAGCTGATGTGTGAACTCAATGCCGGTATCCGCTCAGCAGAAGAGGAAGGGTGGATTTCAGAGGAGGATTTCCGCAGCCATTTTAAAAATAGTAGAAGGAATGACNGATGACAAAATATAAAATCCGTTATACACCGGAGGCAATGCGCGATATGGATGCGGTATGGGATGGTGTATATGAAGTTTCAAAGGAGCCGGATGTTGCCGACGGATATGTGAATGATTTTATAGACGAACTGGAGAAGAAAAAGCAATTTCCGCTTTCCGGAATACCGCTTGTTTACAGGGGACTTTTTACAGGGTTTTATGCAGTCAGTTTTAAAAAGTATAAGGCATTCTATCGTGTGCANGATAACTATATAGAAATCATTCGGATTATTATNGNAAAAATGGATTATATGAAGATATTGTTTGGCGAATCCGAATAATGAAGCCGCATGGAGTAGCTTTGAGCCGGAGANGGCGTGTTGTGTGTTGGAAGCAAACTTTTCAAAGAGCGATCAGAGAGTTGAACTGTGTAGTGAAATGACAGATTTATAATTATAGTAAGAGAACCCATTATCATCCCTCATTTTGGGGGAGATAATGGGTNNTACTTTTCCCCGAAACTCGTTAGAGCTTCTCAGGTTCCGGATATTCTACTCCGAAAGTATCCACGGTAACGCTCTGCATCACTTGATCCTCCAGAGGCCTGTCCTCGTAGTCGGTAGCGGTCTCTGCGATCTTGTCTACATTTTCCTGTCCNTCGATCACNTTTCCAAACGCCGCATAAGCGCCGTCAAGATGNGGGCTTGTCTTGTGCATGATGAAAAACTGGCTGCCCGCGGAGTCAGGCTGCATGCTTCTTGCCATGGAGAGTACGCCCGCAGTGTGTTTTAAGTCGTTGGGGAAANCATTCTGGCGAAATTCTCCTTTGATGGAGTAGCCCGGGCCGCCCATNCCGGTGCCTTCGGGATCGCCGCCCTGAATCATAAAGCCTTTGATGACCCGATGAAAGATCAGGCCGTCATAGAATTTGGCGTTGATGAGACTGATAAAGTTGTTGACGGACTCCGGTGCAATCTCGGGGTATAATTCTGCTTTGATCACATCGCCGTTTGCCATGGTAAAAGTTACGATTGGATTCTGTGNCATATAAAATTTCCTTTCCTAAATGCAAGATTGATAGTAAACTTAATTTTATTCTATAAGAAAATAAAAAGAAGGTAAAGATAAATGTTAAAAGAAATCCGATTCGGGCGGGAGGAGACCTTATATATTACGGATCAGGAGGAAATCTATGCCGCGCTGACAGAAGAAGGGCGGTACGTGATTCCCTATTACCATGAAGGCAATCGCGGCGCGGTCTTTCCGGGGGCAATCTATGCGGTCGAATGTCTGGAGGAGGTGGAGGAGACGTCCCTTGAGATGGCCTACCGGCGTTTGGCGGGTCTGCCCTGGGAGATCCTGCGGACCGAACGGTGCATGATAAGAGAGACGACAGTGGAGGATGTGGACAGTTTTTACCGGCTCTATGAAGAGCCTGCCATCACAGAGTATATGGAGCCGCTTTTCGAGGACAGAGATGAGGAGATTGCCTATACGAAAACTTATATTGAGAAAGTGTATGGGTTTTACGGCTATGGTATGTGGACGGTTCTTAAGAAGAACAGCGGNGAAGTGATCGGCAGAGCAGGGATCAGCTGGCGGGAGGGATACGAACTGCCGGAGCTGGGATTTGTGATCGGTGTGCCCTGGCAGAGACAGGGATATGCCTTCGAGGTCTGCACGGCGATTCTTGCCTATGCAAAGACAGANCTTNNTATGGAGCNGGTNCAGGCGNTGGTACAGCCGGGAAATANNANTTCTNTGAGNCTTGTGTGANAANCTGGGNTTTANTCTTGNGGGAGAGACGATGCTGGACGGGAAAAAGCACCTTCTGCTGGTGAAAGATTTGTNATACATACAAAAGGTGCGTNCNTCTNCTATNATNTCTTGTTGACGATTTGNTCAATGACAGCTGTTTCTTCTTCCAGCTCTTCNGCGATTTCCGTAAGGNTCTTGCCTTTGGACAGCTTTNTCTGAANCNNTTCCCTCAGCTTTTCTTCCCGGCCAGCCATTCGTCCCTCTTCCAATCCCTCCTCGCGGCCCTCCATGAAGGTATTCCTTAAATGCTTCTTCTCGTCATAGTGTGTCAACAACATATGCAGCACCTCCGCTTTCTGCTTGAGCAGAACATCCTTGAGGATATCCTTTTCGATACAGGTGTCGATGGCAGTCTCTACTGCCTCCTCCCTGTCCATACCGTTCTTTATGTTTTCTTCGATCTCTGCCGAAAACTCTGAGTATTCCCAGAGACGGTGACACTTCTCCATTAGGGTCCCATTGTGACCGCGGTTGATATTTAACACCTCACAGGTACATTCCAGACATCCGGTTCCCCTTCCTGCAGAAAAAGAATCTGACAGATAGAGCATCACCTTGTCTGTCTGCATACCGCTGCCGTTATAGAATACGATATACACCGGTGTGGGAAGCTCGATATGTTTCTTNCCGTAAATATCATCCCCTCGNGNGCTGAGCAGGCCCTCAAACTGCTGGGCAAAGTATAACAGTCCTCGAAGTGGCATGTTGGGATTCCAGGTGCTCTGGTGCTCGTAGAGGTTTAAGCTGCTGCCGATGATAAAGGACAGGTCGTTCTTCATCTTCATGAAGATTACGTCTTCCAGNGTGACTACCTCCAGTTCCTCGNGGTCTGTGTATGTACTGCCGTTCANGGCATTGTAGAGTTCCAGAAGATCCTGTTTTTCCCGAAACAGATGCCGAAAGAGCGCATCTTTATACCTGCGGTTCATCCACAGTCTTCGCCACCAGCTACCATGCCTGTACCACTGTCTCAGATTTCGTTTTCCCATAGATTTTCCTCCATTATACAGTATTTTCTTACTGAATACAAGGAGATGTCATAGAAAGTCCAAAGCAGATGAGATAGGAACAGATCACATGCGGCAATCCTGCATTCTCCCGGTATGCAGTTAATAAAAGTAACAAATAAGGGATTATTTCCGATAGCCGGAAAGAACCTTATAGACGACAGAGCAGAACGCTCTGCCAATACGCAATTTATTATAAAACACAATTCTATATTGCGCAAGAAAAACCGTAAGGAAAGTGCCAGGAAATATTACACTTCTCCATATTGACGAAAAGCCTACAGAGGGAGTAAACTGTTTCTCGGTGTTATGGAAGAAACGAGATGCGAGGTGTTTTCTTTGAAAAAACCGAAGATGAAACTGGAAGTGCGAAATTCATTGCTCCTGCTGCTTACGGCCCTGATCTGGGGCGTGGCTTTTGTGGCGCAGAGACAGGGCGGNGCGGAGGCGGGCCCTTATACTTTTAACTGCATTCGTTCCCTTTTGGGGGCGGTAGTGCTTTTGCCGGTGCTCTATTTTCTGGACAGACACGGGAACGAAAAAAAGCCGAAAACGGCGGAAGATAANCGTGTGCTCGTAACGGGCGGCGTTCTCTGCGGGATCGTGCTTTTTGTGTCCAGCACGGTGCAGCAGCTTGGCTTGTATTATGGCACCACGGCGGGAAAGGCGGGGTTCCTTACNGCATGTTATATTCTGCTGGTGCCTATACTGGGTATATTGTTTGGGAGAAAGTGCGGCTGGAACGTCTGGGTGAGTGTGGTGGTTGCTCTGGNAGGNCTTTACTTTCTGTGNCTGACGAACGGTTTTACATTTCAATTCAGTGANGNGCTGGTGCTTCTGTGNGCGGTCTGCTTTTCCGTACATATTATGGTGGTAGATCACTTTTCGCCTCTGGTGGATGGTGTGCGCATGGCCTGTATTCAGTTTTTGACCTGTGGATTNCTGGGAGTGATTCCGACGTTTGCCGTGGATATGCGGCAGGCAGGACTGGACGGGTGGCTGCAAAGTCTCGGAGGCGTCAGCGTCTGGATCGCGATCCTGTATGCGGGTGTGATGTCCTGCGGTGTTGCCTATACCCTGCAGATCGTGGGGCAAAACGGCTTAAATCCCACGGTNGCCTCCCTGCTTATGAGTCTGGAATCTGTTTTTTCGGCGCTGGCGGGAGCGCTGATTTTGCAGGAGCGTATGAGCCGCAGGGAAGTGCTGGGATGTGTGCTGGTATTTGCGGCAGTGCTTTTNGCTCAATTAGATTTTTCTAAAAAAAGAAGTTGATGTGAAGATAGGGAAAAGGAGTATTGTTGCAATATGTCACAGTTTGAATTTGATAGAGTGAAAGACCCTCGCTTTTTTAAGGAGAATGTGCNTCCCGCCCACGCAGCGCTTAGGATCTATGCCGATGAGGCGGAGGCGGTGCGCGGAAAGAGCAGCCTGACACAGTCATTGGACGGCATCTGGAAATTTTCTTATGCGGTGAATATGGCTTCTGCGATAAAAGGCTTTGAAAAGGAGACCTACGACTGCAAGTGTTGGGCGGATATCCGTGTGCCGGCACATATCCAGATGGAAGGNTATGACATTCCGCAGTATGCCAACACGCAGTATCCCTGGGACGGCAGAGAGGAGATCGTGCCGGGAGAGATCCCGGAGCGGTTTAATCCCGTGGCAAGCTATGTGAAATATTTTGAAGTGCCGGCGTCCATGCGCGGACAGGAGGTCCGCATCGTCTTTGAGGGTGTGGAGAGTGGTATGGCGCTCTGGTGTAATGGCGCTTATGTGGGCTACAGTGAGGACAGCTTTACACCCTCCGAGTTTGACCTGACGCCTTATCTGCGGGATGGGGAGAATAAACTGGCGGTGCAGGTATATAAGTGGACCTCCTCAAGCTGGTGTGAGGATCAGGACTTTTTCCGTTTCTCCGGCATCTACAGAAGTGTATATCTGTATGCGGTTCCCGGTGTGCATGTGGAGGATCTGGAGGTACGGACACTTTTTGAGGGGGAGGATTTCGACAGGGCAAAGCTGACTGTGCGCTGTAAGGTGAAAGGCAGCGGTGTGTGCCGGTTCCGTCTCAAAGATGGAGCGGTTTTGGTTTTAGAGAAGGAGCAGAACGCAGCGGCGGAAATAGCCTTTGAAGAGATTGTGGAAGCGCCGAAGCTTTGGAGCGCGGAGGAGCCTTATCTTTATGCGTTGGAGATTGCCTGTCTGGACGGATCCGGCAAAGTGACGGANTTCGTNTCCCAGTCGGTGGGTTTCCGCAAGTTTGAGATGAAGAACAAGAGAATGCTTCTGAATGGAAAGCGTATTGTCTTTAAGGGCGCGAACCGTCACGACTTCAGTTCCGTTTCAGGAAGATGTGTCTCCTACGAGGAGATGGTGAAGGATATTGTGACGATGAAACGCAACAATATCAACGCGATCCGTACCAGTCATTATCCGGACGATGAGAGGCTCTATGAGCTGTGTGACCGTTACGGGCTGTATATGATCGCGGAGAACAATATGGAAACACACGGAACCTGGGCGGCATATATGAAGGGCAAAAAAGACATGTCCTTTGTGGTGCCTGATGACAAGGCGGAGTGGAAGGAGATGATGTATGACCGCATCAACTCCGGCTATCAACGCGATAAGAACCATCCGGCGGTGCTCATCTGGTCTGTGGGCAACGAATCTTACGGCGGAGAAACCATCTATGAGATGTCCGAGCTTTTCCGCAAGCTGGATAACACCAGGCTGGTGCATTATGAGGGCGTCTTCAACGATAGACGCTACAACGATTCTTCTGATATGGAGAGCCGTATGTATGCTACGGTGGAGGCGATCAGGGAGTATCTGGAAGAGGATGGGAAAAAGCCTTTCATCTGCTGTGAGTACACTCATGCNATGGGGAATTCCTGTGGTGCCATGCACAAGTACACAGAGCTGGCAGATCAGGAGAATTCCGGTTATCAGGGCGGCTTTATCTGGGATTATATAGACCAGTCCATCTATAAAAAAGACCGTTACGGAAAATGGTTNCAGGCTTACGGCGGCGATTTCGGGGAGCGGCCCACCGACTATAATTTCAGCGGCAACGGAATTGCCTATGGCGGAGAGAGAGAAGCTTCGCCCAAAATGCAGGCGGTGAAGTTTAATTATCAGAATATTACGGTGACGGTAGAGAAAGATAAATTCGAAGTGTGGAATAAGAATCTCTTTGTTTCCACGGAACGNTTCCTCTGNGTGGCGCAGCTTTTACAGGACGGCGTGAAGGTGGCGGAGAAAGAGCTTGCGGGAATTGCGGTTGCGCCGGACAGTAAATGTGCTTATCCGATGCCCTATACTCTGCCCGAGGAGCCGGGCGAGTATGCGGTGACGATCTCCTTCCGGTTGAAGGAAGATACCCTGTGGGCGAAGGCGGGCCATGAGGCAGCATTTGGACAGGCAGTGATCGGTAAGGTGGATGCTCCGGTAGAGGAAAAGAATAAGCCCTTTGAGCTGATACGCGGCAATGACAATATCGGTGTCCGTGGAGAGAATTTCGATGTACTTTTCTCGGAGCTTTCCGGGGGACTGGTATCCTACCGCTATGCGGGTAAGGAGCTGATCGAAGCGATTCCCAGACCCAATTTCTGGCGTGCGCCCACGGACAACGATGAGGGCAACAACATGATGGGGAGACAGGGGCAGTGGAAGCTGGCAAGCCTCTATGCGACCCATAAAGGAGTAGGGAAAAAGCTGGATGTACCGGGAGGTGTGGTCTATGAAAATCCTATCGTCCGGGAGGAGAAGGATTTTGTCAGTGTGACTTTTCTCTATGATCTCCAGACCACTCCGGCGGCGACCTGTCAGCTTACTTATGAGGTTTACGGAGATGGACGCATCCGCACGACGCTTTCCTACGATGCCGTAAAGGGATTGCCGGATATGCCCGAGTTTGGCGTACTGTTTAAGCTGAATGCGGACTATGATCAAGTGGAATGGTACGGCTATGGCCCCGAAGAGACTTACGCAGACAGAGATCAAGGCGCGAAGCTGGGCATCTACCACAATAAGGTGGAGGACAATATGGCGGCCTATCTGGTGCCTCAGGAGTGTGGAAACAAAACAAAAGTCCGCTATGCCAAGGTGATGGACAGGCAGGGAAGAGGAATGCTTTTTACCGGCAAGGACTTGAACTTCTCGGCGCTGCCCTATACACCCCATGAAATAGAAAACGCAAAGCATCACTACGAGCTGCCGCCGGTGCACTACACGGTAGTGCGTGTGGCAGGTAACCAGATGGGGATAGGCGGCGATGACAGCTGGGGCGCTCCCGTGCATCCNGAATATCANATTTATGTGGGGGCGAAGCTGACCTTCAGTTTTACGTTCCGGGGAATCTAACAGACGCAAAAGAAAACAGGTAATATTAGGGGAGGGATAAATCTTCGGATTTCCCTCTCTTTTTTGATTTGCACCTTGCGGCGCGCGTTCCAAAACTAAAAAAAAGACACCAAATTAACAAAAAGCACCTTAAATACAATGGTCACGTTTTTATAGAATGGAAGAAATACTCATACTGGAGATTTTTATGAAAGATATAGGGTCAAAGGAGTGGGAGAAAGGCAGGAAGGAGAATGATTATGGAGGGGTATCATTTTTTGGATGATCAGGGAACTTTTACACTGCATATGCCGGAGAACTACAGTTATCAGTATTTCCCGGTAGCTGGTGAAAGGGGGATCAAAAGTGCGCTGACGCCTGATTTTGGAGGTGACAGTAAACGAAACCAGAATGAATTTATATTGGAGCCGGTCAGCGTGGAAAATCTGCATAATAACCGCTCCACCAGAAATTTCTGGTGCCATATAAAGGACGTCGGAAACTGGTCTGCGACAGGAGCCTCGGCGGAGGCGGAGCAGGAAAAATTCACGGATATGCAGGATGAAAGTACAATGACGGCGGGATTGATGTGGCAGAGTATCACACGAATTTCCCGTAAATATCAGCTGAAAGCGAAAGTGACTTCCTTCGTGCCGGTGGATCATGATGTGGAGATCATGCGGGTGGAACTGACAAATATCGGAGAGAGACCGATTACGTTTGTGCCCACGGCGGCAATTCCTATCTACGGGAGAAGCGCGGATAATATCCGGGATCACAGGCATGTCACATCACTGCTGCACCGTATTCGAGTGATTGAGGAGGGTGTGACGGTGACGCCGACGCTTTCCTTTGATGAGAGGGGACATCAGAAGAATAAGGTCAGTTATTTTGTCTGTGGCGTGACGGGAGAGGGTGAAAACCCGAAAGCTTTCTTTCCGACGGCGGAGGAATTTATCGGGGAGGGCGGCAGTTATACCAGACCGCGGGCTGTCTGGGCAGATTATCCCGGCATCCCGGCGGGAAAGAGGATAGAAGGTAAAGAGGCGGTGGGCGGTCTGAGGTTTGCAGAGACTGTGCTGGAGCCGGGAAATAGCGCATCCTTTACGATCCTTTTGGGAGCGACGGAAAACCCGGAGGAGATAGCAGAAACTGTAAATGCGTACCGGACGACGGACAAAGTGGAAGAGGCACTGGAGAAAGCGAAATCCTACTGGCAGGAAAAGGTTAATATTACTTATCATACGGGTAATCCGGAATTTGATAATTTTATGCGCTGGGTGAGTTTTCAGCCTATTTTGAGGAGAATATACGGCTGTTCCTTCCTTCCCTACCATGATTACGGAAAAGGAGGACGAGGATGGCGGGATCTTTGGCAGGACTGTCTCGCTCTGCTTTTGATGAACCCGGAGGGCGTACGGCAGATGCTTTTAGACAATTTCGGCGGTGTACGAATGGACGGGACAAACGCTACCATCATCGGCGCGAGACAGGGAGAGTTTATTGCAGACAGAAATAACATTACACGGGTGTGGATGGATCACGGTGTGTGGCCCTTTATGACGACGAAGCTGTATATGGATCAGACCGGAGACATTGAGATCCTTGAGGAAAAGGTGCCTTATTTTAAGGACCGACAGGTGGAGCGAGGGTCTGCGGCAGATGAACAGTGGGACGATGCATACGGAAGCCGTCAGAAGGATAGAGACGGCGGCGTTTACTACGGAACCGTTCTGGAACACTTACTGTTGCAAAATTTATGCGCTTTCTATGAAGTTGGCGAGCATAATCACTGCAGATTGCGGGGGGCAGACTGGAACGATGCGTTGGATATGGCACAGGAGCGTGGCGAAAGTGTTGCATTTACCAATGCCTATGCAGGCAATTTGTGGGAACTGGCGGAATATTTGAAACGCTATGAAGAGAAGACCGGAAGAACGGAAATATATGTTGCGGAAGAACTACTGCAGCTGTTGGATGTGGACAGGAACAAATATGACAGCTGGGAGGAAAAGAATCAGGTACTCTCCCGATACGGAAAGGCATGTCGGCATTCGGTAAGCGGAAAGACTGTCGCTGTAAAGATCGAAAGTCTGGCTGAGGATCTGCGCCAAAAAGCGGACTGGATGAGAAACCATATCAATCAGACGGAATGGGTGACGGATCAGGACAAAGACGGATGGTTCAACGGCTATTACGACAATCACGGCAGACAGGTGGAGGGTGAGAACGAGAGCGGTGTGCGTATGATGCTGACAGGGCAGGTTTTCGCTATCATGGGCGGCACGGCGGATGAAGAACGGATTCAGAGTATTGCGAGAAGCGCGGATAAATATCTGTATGACAGTCATGTAGGGGGCTACCGCCTGAATACGGACTTCCATGAGATGAAAACGGATCTGGGAAGAATGTTTGGCTTTGCCTACGGCGAGAAAGAAAACGGGGCAGTATTCTCTCACATGACGGTCATGTATGCCAATGCGCTGTACAAAAGAGGATTTGCAAGAAAAGGATACAAAGCGCTGCAGACTCTGGCAGATACAGCGATGGATTTTGAGACGAGTAAGATTTATCCCGGTATCCCGGAATATTTTAACGCCAACGGGCGGGGGATGTATCATTATCTGACCGGAGCGGCAAGCTGGTATATGCTGACAGTTGTGACGGAAGTATTTGGCGTCAGGGGGAAAGCAGGAGATCTGGAGATTGTTCCGGCACTCATGAAAGAACAGTTTGACAATGATGGAAAAGCGGAGATGGAGTTCCTTTTCGCGGGAAAGAAATTCCACATCATCATGAGAAATCCGGAAAGGCTGGAATATGAAGACTATCGCATCTGTTACGCAGCGATAGACGGCAGAGAGATCGTGCTTGCAAAAGTCCAATGTGTAAGCGGAAAAACGGCGGTTAAGGCAGTGATCGGAAAAGCAGAAATAGAGGCGCTTTCCGAAGGCGTACATAAAATAGAAATTTTGCTGGAGGCATGAAAAGAGGGTGAGTATGAGACAAGATCAGAAAAAATATATCATGAAAGATTACGGCAGAAAGTCAACGTTTGCGAGCTTTTTGCCGGGAATTGCAGGGGTTCGGGGCATTCCGATCTGGTGTTACTATGTAAATCGCGGTCAGTGTGTGGTCAGCTTCGGTGTGGACAATAAGGACTGTGCGATCATGGAGTTTTATCCGGCTCATGTGGCCTATCAGAATGTAAAGCGGACGGGATTCCGCACATTCCTTCGTAAAGACGGAAAGTATATGGAATGTTTTTCCGAAGAGAAGCTTGCACAGAAGATGGAGATCGGAATGAACGGCCTGTCCATACAGGAAGTAAATGAAGCGGAAAAACTGCTTGTGAAAGTAGATTATTTCACGCTTCCGGGGGAGAAGGTGGGCGCTCTTGTCAGAAAAGTGACGGTGACGAATCAGGAGAATCGGGAGATTTCATTGGAAATTCTGGATGGTATGCCGGCACTGATCCCCTATGGCGTAGACGATGACAACCT
>JAAUZW010000028.1 GCA_014804385.1 Lachnospiraceae bacterium
AGCGCTGTTCTTTTTATCTTAACAAGTGTGTTTTGTTTCATAGTTTTTCCTTTTTATTTCCTTGATCATTGCTGTGGAGCGGCGATTTTTTGTCCGGTGAAAGGTTGATCAAAATAAGCAACAGCAGCACTGTCATAAAGATCAGCGCGGAGAGCGCATACATTTCCGGTTTGATTCCCTTTTTGATTTCGGTGTATATCTTCGTGGACAGGGTATCCACGCCCACGCCTTTGGTGAAATGGGTGATGATGAAATCGTCCAGNGACATCGTGANTGCCATGAGGAACCCGGAAAGGATACCGGGAAGCAGGTCGGGAAATACNACCNTGAAAAAGGCATTCAGGTGGGAGGAACCCAGATCNANCGCCGCCTCATAGACGCTGGGNTTCAGCTGCTTCATNCGGGGCATGACGCTCAGGATCACATAGGGGATGTTAAAGGTAATGTGGGACAGCAGTATGGTGCCAAAGCCGAACCGNATCCCCAGACTGATATAGAGCAGCATTANGGAGATGCCTGTGACGATCTCCGCATTCAGCATGGGAATATTGGTGATNCCCATGAGGATNGNNTTTGTCCTGCGTTTCATGCCTGTCATGGCGATGCACGCCACCGTNCCGATNATCGTNGCGGCGAGAGCGGACAAAAGCGCNATGAGCAGNGTNTTGAAAAGGGCNCGCAGNATNTCTTCNTTNTGGAANAGNGCGNNNTACCATTTCAGGGTAAANCCGCCCCATTTNGCCCTGGTCTTNCTNCGGTTAAAGGANAGCACCATAAGGGTNCCTATNGGGGCNTACAGGAAAAGAACGATCAGAGCTATGTAGATTTTTTTNNCAATGGATGTCATAGCATGTTACCCTCCCCGTCTTTATCGAAAATAGCGGACAAAATCATATTGACCACAATAAATATCATAAGCACCATGGACAGGCCGCTGCCCAGATGCCAGTTGGAGGTTCTGGTAAATTCCTGATCGATCACATCGCCGATCAGAAGAAGCTTGCCGCCGCCAAGGAGTGAACTGATCACGAAGGTGGTGAGGGCGGGAATAAACACCATGGTGATACCGCTGATGATACCGGGCACAGAGAGCGGCAGTATGATGCGGATAAAGGTATAGACACTTCCCGCGCCCAGATCGTGGGCAGCGTTGATCACGTTCTGGTCGATTTTGGATAAGGCGTTATATAGTGGCAGGACCATAAAGGGCAGGAAATTATATACCATGCCAAGGATGATCGCTGCCGGGGTGTTGATAATCTTTAAGGCCGGTAAATGGAAGAAAGCAAGCGCCTGGTTGATCACGCCGTTTTTTTCAAGCAGCGTCTGCCATGCCAGGGTGCGCAGCAGAAAATTCATCCACATGGGCAGGATAAAGATCAAAATGATAAAATTATGTCTCTTGGCGTTTCCCTGGGCAAGGATCATTGCCAGAGGATAGGCCAGCAGGAAACAGACCAACGTGCTGATCAGAGANAGCAGGAGAGAAAGGCGCAGCGCTTTCGCGTGTCCTGCCGTGGTGATCGCTATGATATTGTCAAGAGTGAAAGCTCCCGTCTTGTCGGTNAGTCCGTAGTAAAAGATCATACCCAGAGGGATGATGATAAAGATGGCGGACCAGACCAGNTAAGGTGCGGAAAGCCATTTGTTCTTCTCAGATGTCAATTGCAACCGCCTCCTCGTCTTCAGATTCCGGNTTATTCATGATCTGGATATTGAAGGGGTCCACTTTGATNCCCACTTCCTTGCCAACCGGGAAGAGGGTGGTAGAGTGCACCAGCCATTCAAAACCNCCGGCNTGTACTTCCATTTCATAGTGAACGCCTTTAAAGATCANATGGGTNACAACGCCNTGTATACTGCCNTCTGNNGGNTCCACNAGGATCACGTCCTCCGGACGGATCACNACGTCNACNGGTTTGTTATTGCCAAAGCCNGTATCCACACAGGCGAAGCGGGTACCCAGAATATTGACCAGCTTGTCCTCGATCATAGTGGCGGGAATGATGTTGCTGTCCCCGATAAAGTCGGCCACGAAAGCATTTTCGGGTTCGTTGTAGATGGACTCNGGTGTNCCGATCTGCTGGATGTAGCCCTGATTCATGACCACGATGGTGTCGGACATGGTGAGGGCTTCCTCCTGGTCGTGGGTGACGTAGACGAAGGTGATACCCAGCTCATTTTTCATACGGATCAGTTCATATTGCATTTCCTGACGNAGTTTNANNTCNAGNGCNCCCAGAGGNTCNTCCAAAAGNAGNACCTTGGGNTCNTTGACGATGGCGCGGGCAATGGCGATACGCTGCTGTTGGCCGCCGCTTAAGGAGTTCGGCATGCGATTCTCATAGCCCTCCAGATTGACCAGATCAAGAGCATAGCGGATTTTGTCGTCTATGTAGCTTTTGGATTTCTTTTTTATTTTCAGTCCGAAGGCAATGTTCTCTGCGATGGTCATGTGGGTAAAGAGCGCATACTTCTGGAANACAGTGTTTAATTGTCTTTTGTTGGGAGGCACATGGGTGATATCTTGTCCGTCAAAAATTACGCTTCCTTTGTCGGGATTTGCGAATCCGCCCAAAATGCGTAGGGTTGTGGTCTTNCCGCAGCCGCTGGGGCCCAGCAGAGTGACAAATTCATTTTCATGTATGCTTANATTTAATTCATCCAAAACCATTTGTCCGTCAAAGGATTTGGAGATATCGATCAGTTGTATCAGTTCTTTTTTCATGGAAGTATGCCCTCCGAATCATATGTTGTTTTATCCGCAGTGCATGCCGTCCGGCACTGCTCATTATTAAAAGTTTGGCGGTGTGCTGATCCACAAAAAGACAGCGCCGCTTTTGTTTCCTGCTTTGATATAATGTTCGGAATCCGGNCGGTAATAGAAGGCGTCNCCCTTTTTGGCCCGGATGCTTCGGTTNCCGATGATGACGGTTATGGAACCGGAAAGAACATAACCNAATTCTTCTCCTTCATGGGGCTGNTCGGGATANGTGGANCCNCCGGCTTCCAGNGTGACGCGGATCGGTTCCATCATNTTNTTCTGGGCGTTGGGGATGATCCACTCAANCTTATTGTGGAGATCCGTGTCCACCTTCTCAAAAAAATCTTCCTGAGTAAAAACNATCTGTTCGTCGTCCGCGTCGTTAAAGAAATCTTTGAGGCTNGTNCCCAGACANTGNAGNATATCNATCAGNGTNGCGATGGAGGGTGAGGTCAGGTCGTTTTCCACTTGGCTGATAAACCCTTTGGANAGCTCACAGCGNTCCGCCAGCTCCTCNTGGGTCANTCCCTTTTTATTACGAAGTTCNTTNATTTTATTGCCGATGCCGGTTTTACCGGAATTGCCGTCCATAGAGCTCTCCCATTAAACTAAAAGTTTACCAAAACTAAACTTACATATTGAATCCCATTATACAAGAAACTTTCGGTATGTCAATGGAAATTTAAAATATTTTTGGCAATATTTTTAGCAATTCTATGTCCACTGTGTTTTATAATATTTCAATCGGACCGCCGATCACTTCCCGTTCCACATACAGTATGAGGTCGGGTCTTGCCTGCATACTCCATTTCACTAAAGTCAGCTGNCCGCGTTCCACCTCAATACAAGTAATGCAGCTGGGATGCACACAGCTTCCCGTGTTGTAATAATAGGCAGGTTCCTCGGGCATGACCGGACGGTGGGTGTGTCCGGTGATCAGAATATGATGATTTTCCTCTGCAAAACGGCGCAGCTTTTCCTCGCATTTTTCTTTTACTTTATAATTTTTTGCCGCGCTTGTAGGGTCTAAGAAGCCGAGATTTTCAAGCGGATTCCAGAAGTATCGCACCAGAAAACGAGCTACACGCCAGAAGGTGGAATTGAGCAGACTGGCTTGATGTCCGTGGGTAAGATACAGTGATCTTTCGGGAAAGGCTTCCGGGCGCAGGATAAGCGCCTCGTGATAAGCCGGATTTTTCTTTTGGACGATATCGTGATTGCCGTAGATCAGATGCAGCCTGTTATGCGAATCGAAACAGGAAAGCAGATCATAGACATCACTGTGTATTTCGGTAATATTACGCAGGTTCCTGTTTTCCCACAACTCTTCCCCGTCGCCAAGTTCAATATAGGTAAAGCCGTTTCGATAATAATGCTCCAGCGCAGCGAAGTATAGGTGCTGATTCTTTAAAAAATTGTCGGAGGACGTACCCACACCTCGGTGACAGTCACTCACAAGGACATATTTGGAGCACATATGGAAAGGGAGGATGGGAGCCTGTGCAAAGGCATGTTCCAGACGNCNNGAGGTACTCATGANACATCCTCCTTACGCGTACGGCATGGGCAATAATATCTTGGCGGGCGGCAGCCGTTTTTCTTATGACAGCGTCTGTGNAATCTNCGCANNCGAAGCAGCATTCTGAAGGCAACAGGAAGATGGTAGTAGAGGAAAAGNATACGNTCTTNTGTGCAGAGGAATGGNCTTGTNACCCANANATACAGNNTGCAGAATATCNGGTTGAGGAANTGGGACAGGCGGCGCCANAAGCGTGTCAGNAGATTGAAATTTTCNTNCCGGCAGGTTCNNAACAGGAGAGANAGACAACATCCCTNTATGGAGATATCNTNCATNGNATATCCTGCATNNNAGAGTCCATCANNGAAAGCNNTGCNCATTTGCANAGTGGGGAAACAGATGGAAACTTCCATACANAGATCAGAAGGTTCTGNGAAANGNCCGGGNAAAAACATAGTCAGCCACCAATGNCGTTCGGAAANCNGGGNGCATACCNTTTCCNTTTTGTCGCACAGCCGTAAGGTGCAGGGAAGCATCTCGGAGTCTTCGGCGGCAGTGAAAAAAGCTGTNTTGTATTCTTCTTCCGACAGAAGACGGTCAGCGTGATAAATGCCGATTTCCGCGCCGGTATTGATGCCGTATTGCCCTTTCCAGAGTTCAATCAGCCATGTTTTGCCGTGATAATCAAAATAGATTGGAAGGGCATCGAGAACCATCTGAAAACGNGGCGCCATATAATCGTAGAGCCATGTGTAGCCGGCGTCTTTTTGCCATGCGTCCAGAGTGGAAGAGAAGAAACCATAGCGGCAATGATATTCGTANCCGAACGGTTCGGCGAGTTGTGCCAATTTTGAACATTTCTGACATNGATCCATGCAATTGATTCGGCAGATGATCTTTTTCCTGCGGACACAGGAGAATATCATGCCGAATAGAACGAGTAACAACAAAATAAACAGGGCGTAATACATAATCTGTAACCTATAATTTTATGTGGATTTACTCTATTTTATGNATNGAAATTCCTTTCNGTTCTNAAATTTAAGGATTAACAAGAGTNNNATATTATGTTAAAATAATCCTAAGACTGAGGAAAGGGCGTGGTTACGGCGATGAGTCAGGATAAATATGTGGCGTACGTGTCTACCTACACGACGGCGAAAGAGGATAATTACGGCATCAAGATCTATGATGTGGATCTGAAAAACGGAAGGATGACGGAGAAAAATCAGGTGGAGATCACAAACTCTTCTTATATCACGATCTCCCACAACGAGAAATATCTCTATTCCATCACGGATTTTGGGGTGGAGGCGTATAAGATCCTGCCGGGCGGTGATCTGGAGGTCATAAATCAGGGAACGATCAACGGCATGCGTGGCTGTTATCTCTCTACAGATTATGAGGATAAGCTGCTCTTCGTAGGTGGTTACCATGACGGCAAGATCACGGTGCTTCGTCTGCGGGAGGATGGCGGCGTTGGGGAGATTACTGACGAGGTGTATCATAAGGGCCTGGGCAGTATTGCGGAACGCAATTTCAGACCCCATGTCAACTGTGTGAAGATGACCAGAGACAATCACTATCTGTGTGCCGCTGATCTGGGACTGGATCATGTGAACGTGTATCGNGTGGATCACGAAANCGGGAAATTAAAGCCCATNGATATGATCCGAAGCGAGCAGGAGTCGGCGCCCCGNCATATGAAATTTTCCAAGGACGGCAGCATTTTATATATNGTTCANGAACTGAAAAATTATATTGATGTCTATACTTATAAGGAGGTCAATGGAGTCCCGGAGTTTGAGAAAATACAGACGATCTCCACGCTGAATGATTACCATGCCGGCGGATCTGCGGCCAGCGCCCTGAATATTTCAGAAGATTTTAAATATCTNACCAGCTCCAATGCGGGNGATAACAGCGCNGTTATTTATAAGATNGATCAGAAGACGGGAATGCTTGAGAAGGTACTCTGTCTGCCTATCAGCGGCGATTATCCCAAGGATGCGGCGCTCTTCCCGGACAATAAACATCTGGTGTCCTTAAACCATGAGACGAACACGATGACTTTCTTTAACGTGGATCTCAAGAACGGTCTTTTGGTGATGAATGGTAAGGAGATCAAGGTGGACCAGCCGAACTGTATTATTTTCCATAAGCTTGCACAGTAAGGTGCGGCGAAAACTTTTGCGCCGGACGGCATAGATAGAAATCCTTCTGCATATACATTTACCAGTATAGGCAGGAGGATTTTTTATGGATATCTTACAGAATAATACATATGACCTCTATAAAGATATACAGCACAGAACGGGAGGAGAAATCTACCTGGGCGTGGTGGGGCCTGTCAGGACGGGGAAATCCACCTTTATCAAACGGTTTATGAATCTTCTGGTGCTTCCCTATATGGAGGATGAGCATGAGAAGGANCGGGCNCAGGACGAGATGCCCCAGAGCGCGGGCGGTAAGACCATCACCACCACAGAGCCGAAATTTATCCCCAAGGAGGCGGCTCATGTNAAGCTGGGCGCNGATATCGATGTGAAGGTNCGGCTGATCGACTGCGTGGGCTATATGGTGGAGGGCGCCACGGGGCACATGGAGAAAGAGGANGAGCGCATGGTCAAAACCCCCTGGTCTGTGGAGGANATCCCTTTCACGAAGGCGGCGGAGATTGGCACGAGAAAGGTGATTAGAGATCATTCNACNATNGGTATTGTGGTGACNTGNGACGGTTCCTTCGGNGAGCTTTCCAGAGAAAGCTTCTTAGAGGCGGAGGAGCGCACCATCAAAGAACTGCAGGCCCTNGGNAAGCCTTATGTGGTGCTGTTAAATTCNNNGAAGCCNTATGCGGAGGAGACCNGAGCGCTTGCCGACGAGATCAGCGAGAAGTATCAGGTCACGGTCATGCCCATAAACTGNGAGCAGTTAAANAAAGAGGANATCAANCATATCATGGAGAATATTCTCTATGAGTTCCCGCTCACCATGATCGAGTTTTATATGCCCAAGTGGGTGGANATGCTTCCCTGCGATCACAAGATGAAGAANGATATCATTTCNCAGCTGAAGCTNTTGATGGGAAATCTGAATCATATCCGGGATATCACNACNGACCGTTTTCTNGTGGAAAGCGANTATGTCAAAAAGTGTAAACTGGACGGCGTTGATATGTCTGACGGCAGTGTGCGGATCGTGCTGGATGTGGANGACGCCTACTATTACGAGATGCTGAGTGANCTGGTGGGAGAATCCATCGGCAGTGAGTATCAGCTGTTAGCTACGCTGCGCGAGATGGCGAAGATGAAGCGGGAGTATGTGAAGGTATTGCATGCCCTNGAGGCCGTGCGGTACAAAGGCTACGGTGTGGTGATGCCCGACAGGCAGGAGATCGTTCTGGAGACGCCGGAGCTCATCAAGCAGGGCAATAAGTTTGGCGTTAAAATTAAGGCAGAGAGTCCCAGCATCCATATGATAAAAGCCAGCATCGAGACAGAGATCTCACCCATCGTAGGGACAGAAGAGCAGGCCAGAGACCTGATCCAGTATATCTCCGATACGGGCACCAGCGAGGAGGGCATCTGGGAGACGAATATCTTCGGCAAGACAGTGGAACAGCTGGTCAACGACGGCATTACAGGTAAGATCTCCATGATCAATGAGGAGAGTCAGGTGAAGCTTCAGGAGACCATGCAGAAGATCGTAAATGACAGTAATGGAGGAATGGTGTGTATCATCATTTAACAGTTTAGCTGTTTCTGCTCTGGAGGATTCGGGGACGCTGGAAGCTCCGCATCCTCCAGAAACGCCTGAATATAGGGCAGTGCCGCCCCAATCGCGATATTGTGCAGGGGCATTTTGCTGATCCGAAGGAAATCGGGTTCCTCCGAGAAAGGTGTCATCTGCTGAATCTGTCCGTGGAGGAATGCAAGGTCTTCTTCGCATAAGTATTGGGCAATATATCCCCCGAGAATAAAATCTGTATCATAGACCAGGTGCAGCATATTGACGGCTTTTGCCAAATCTGAGAGAAAAACATGCCAGCGCTTTAGGCAGGCGGGGTCATTTTGTCGCAACCTGTCAAAAAAGGATTCAGCGGTTTCCTGCTCGGTGAGAAGCGCCGTCAGTGACAACAGCGTTTCCATACATCCTACCTTTCCGCAATAGCACTGAGTGCCGTTGGGGTTCATCTGAATGTGTTCGATGGTGGAATTATGGCCGTGCTTTCCGCTGACTATGGCACCCTTTGAGATGACGGCAGCACCCAGATGTCTGCTGAGTGACAGGTAGAAAGCGTCTGTCAGCTCGGGAGATACCCACATTTCTGAAATGGCCGCGCTGTCAGCATCATGGATAAAGGTGCAGCGGCAGGGAAGATGCCTGGAAAATTCAGTGATCGAAAGTCCGGTACAGGACAGGACTTCGCCGTACAATATGGTCTGTTTATCCGGCGTCACCAGTCCCTGCATGGCAAAGCCTATGCCGAGGATTTTCTCATCTTCGGCAGAAAGGGAATTCTTAAAATCCAGGATCCTATCACAGATTTTTTTATAATATGCCTCATTGCGTTCAAATGCAATTCCGTTTATTCTGCAGTCGATCATGTCACCGTACAGATTGACGGCGATCAATTTTACTTCTTTTTTTAAAATTTCTACTCCAATGCTAATGCGATAATCAGGAACAATAGAATAGGCGGCAGCTTTTCTGCCAACAAATTCCGTATCGATCCACCCGTCTTTTCGAATCATACCATCCTCTTCCATGGCCGTCAGATTTGCAGCGACCGTGGGGCGGCTCAGATGGAGGTTGTAGGATATGTCCTGCTGGGAAACCTTTTTGTTTCTGTATATGAATTGATAGATGATGCTGCGGTTATTCTGTTTAATCTGATTAGGTGTAATGCTTTTTTTCATAATCCTATCCCTTATTTTNCAAATTCACTTTACAAAATAATATTATATCACAGATAGAAATGCCATAGTAGTAAAANANNNAANAAAAAATTGTATTGTATATTTTGTATAGTNNNNAAAANAAAAAAATGTATAGGATTACATATTGATTAATTCATTATCAAAGAATATTATGTAATTATAATTTGATAAATGATTTTACAAAATAAATTTAAAGAAAGGAGAGTATCATGGGAATTATTGAAAAAATGAGATTGGACGGAAAGAAAGGATTTGTGACAGGAGCGGCGAGAGGTATTGGCAAGTGTACGGCAACGGCATTTGCGGAGGCAGGCGCAGATGTGGCAATCGTGGATCTGGATTATGAGGAGGCTAAGAAGACGGCCGCTGAGATGGCTGAGCAGACGGGCAGGAAAGTGATCGCGATCAAGACGGACTGCACGGACAANGAGCAGGTTGATGCGATGGTTGCACAGGTGGTAGAGGAATTGGGAGGACTCGATTTCTGNCANAANAANGCNGGNATCTGCATTAATGCTCCGGCNGAGGAGATGACTTACGAGCAGTGGAGCAAGGTGATCAATATCAATCTGAACGGCGTATTTCTCACCGACATTGCGGCAGGAAAATATATGCTGGAGCATGGCGGCGGTTCCATTATCAATACGGCTTCCATGTCTGCACATATCGTCAATGTTCCTCAGCCCCAGTGCGCTTATAACGCATCAAAGGCTGCTGTGATACAGCTCACCAAATCTCTGGCGATTGAGTGGGCGAAGAGAGGGGTTCGTGTCAACAGCATCAGCCCCGGTTATATCGGGACAGAACTTACCTTGAATTCCCCGACATTGATCCCGCTGATCGAAAAATGGAATGAGATGGCGCCTCTGGGGAGGATGGGAAAGCCTGAGGAATTGGAGTCCATCTGCGTCTATCTGGCAGGCGACACCAGCACATTCACAACGGGGTCTGATTTTATTATTGACGGTGCATTCACATGCTTCTAAACTGAATAAATTGGAAATATGAGATGAATACGGCGTCTGTAAGAGACTTTACAGATGCCGTAATTTAAAAGGAAGGAAGAAAAATATGGGGAAATGGGGAAAACGTATAGGATATGGAATTGGGGATCTGGGCTGTAATCTGGTTTTCAGTACCATGGCATCCTATCTGATGGTTTTTTATACAGATGTATTTGGCATCACGGCGGCGGCAGCCGGAACAATGATGCTGGTGACAAAATTTATTGATGCATTCACGGATACGGGCATGGGTCTGATCGTGGACAGAACGCACACGAGGTGGGGACAGGGACGGCCTTACTTTCTGATCGGAGCGGTGCCTTTTGCCGTTTTTACTTTCATGACTTTCTATATTCCGAATTTTGGGAGTACGGGCAAACTCGTGTGGGCCTATGTGACTTACTGTCTGCTCTGTACTGCATATACGGTGGTGAATATTCCGCTCAATACGATCGTGCCGAGACTTACCTCTGACATCCATGAGAGAGATATTCTGGTGTCCACGAGAATGGTGTGTGCGATGATCGGAACGGCTATTGTTATGTCGATCACGGAGCCTCTGGTGCGCTTCTTTGGACAGGGCAACGAGGCGAGGGGCTATCTGGTTACCATGACGGTATACGGAATTGCCGCTATGCTTATCTTTTTTTTGACTTTCGCAAGCACAAAGGAAGTGGTTCCGCCGACGGTGAGCAGTCATTCTTCTCTAAAGGAAGATTTTAAGGGTCTTACCGGGCAGGCGTGGATACTGTTTTTGCTGAATCTGTTTTATTTTTCGCTCTATGTGGTGAGAAGCACAACGGTCATTTACTATTTTAAATACAATCTCGGCCGGACAGAGTGGTTGTCTTTGGTGGGAATTCTTGGTATACTGTCAGGGTTACCGATGTTACTGTTACTTCCGGCGTTGGAGAAAAAGTTCAGCAAAAGGAATCTGATGTTTTTTAGTACCATTCTTTACATAGCGGGCGATCTGTTGATCTATGTGGGCAGAAGCTCGGCAGCATGTCTTCTGATTGGTCTGGTCATTACGGGACTTGGCATTTACGGTATTTTTGGTATTACCTTTGCGATGCAGCCGGATGTGATAGATTATTCCGAGTATAAGAAGAATGCAAGCGTGGCGGGATTGATCGCGGCCTTTCAGGGGTTCTTTGTAAAAGGCGGCATGGGACTTACCAGCTTTATTATCGGTGTTTTTCTGAAAAACGGCGGCTATGTCGCTAATGCGGAACAGACACCGAAGGCGCTTTCCTATATTGAGATCTGTTTTATCTGGATTCCCATAGTCCTGTGCATTTTGATTGCGGTACTTACCTATTTTTATAAGCTGGATAGTCTGCGCAGTGAGATGACACAGGAGCTGGAGGCAAGGAGGAAAAAGTAAAATAATGGCATATCAAGGCGCAATTTTCGATATGGACGGCCTGCTCTTTGACACGGAGCGGGTTTACCAACAGACTTGGCATGAGATTGCAGAAGAGAAGGGTGTGGTTCTTGGCAATGATTTCGTCGGGGCCATATCCGGAACAAACGGGGCTCACATGAGACGGGTAGTGGAAGACTACTATCATGTTCCCGACGGCGCCGGAATTATCGAAGATTGCATGAAGCGGGTAAGGGAAAAACTGTCCAAACAGGTTCCGATGAAAAAAGGTGTGCCTGAAATATTAGAGTTTTTTCAAGAGAATAATATTCCTATGGCAGTGGCGAGCAGCAGCGCCGTAGAGCAGATCGTATCAAATCTGAAGATAGCGGGAATACGGGAATACTTTTCCGAGATCGTCAGCGGNACNGAAGNAAAACATGGGAAACCGGCNCCGGATATTTTCCTTCTGGCGGCGGAGANAATTTCCCGCAGACCGNGTGACTGCTATGTNTTTGAGGACAGCGANAACGGGATTAAGGCGGGATATGCGGCGGGCTGCCGCACCGTCATGATCCCCGATCTGATGNAAGCGTCCCCCGAAANACGGCCTTACTGCACCTTTGTCTGCGAGGATNTGATNGAAGCGAGAGAAAAAATAAGAGAAACNGATTAAAGNGAGATNTTCCACTCCAACAGTTTTCCNANAAACTGNTGNAGCTGCTCTGTNTCCGGGTGGNCAAAGAGNNGGGCNCTCTCCCCGTATTCCANCAGNGANCCNTGNCAGAGAAANGCGACTTTATCACAGGCATGGCGGGCAAAGCCCATCTCGTGGGTTACGATAATGAAACGTAGGCCCTCCTCCTTCAGTTCTCGGATCACATCCAATACTTCGGTAGTATACTCCGGGTCCAATGCGCTGGTGGGTTCGTCTAAAAGCAAAAGACCGGGTTTGGCAGCGATGGCCCGGGCGATTGCAACACGCTGCTGTTGGCCGCCGGAGAGGGCGGCCGGTTTTTTCTGCCAGTCATTTTTCAGTCCGAAACGCTCTAAAAGTTCCATACCCTGATTGCGGGCGTCGGTGCGGCTGTAACCATGCACCCGCTCCAAGGGGATCGCAATATTATCCAGGGCGTTCATATGCCGAAACAACCCTCCCTGTTGAAAGACAAAACCGATCTTTTTGCGGTACTGCTGCAGGGAGGTTTCGCTTTGCTCGATTTCCGCGCCATCNACCCACAGTNTGCCGGTGGTGGGTGCGATCAGGCCGCCGATGATGCGAAGCAGGGTGGATTTGCCGCCGCCGGAGGGCCCGATAATGGCCAGAGTATGCACTTCGTCTGAAAAATCCATGGGTTGTAAAATGACCGGTCCGGACTCNTATTGTTTGGAAAGGTTTTGAAANTCAACTCTCATATTGAAACCTTCTTTCTAAGCGCTCACTGATGAAGGATATCGGCAGTGTCAGACATAAGTAGAGGATACCGAGGAACAGATAACACTCGAACAGTCGAAAATTCACGGCGCTGATCTCCCGCATGGCCTGTGTCAGTTCGATGACGGCAATGACAGAGAGCAGGGAAGAGTCTTTGATGATTGAGGCGAACTGTCCGGTGAGCGCCGGCAGTGTACGCGCGATCATCTGGGGAAGAATCACGAATCGCCAGGTCTGTTTTCTGGTGAAGCCCACTGCCCGNGCCGCCTCCAACTGAGACTCCTCCAGGGAGAGGAGACTGCCGCGGATGATCTCAGCAATGTAGGCGCCTTCAAAAATTGAGAGAATGAGAACACCGGCGGTGAAGCGGCTGTTCACGCCCCAGGCCGTGCCNACNATATANAAAAACAGATAAATCTGCATGATCAGCGGTGTTCCCCGTATAAATTTCACGTAGACGCTGCAAAAAAAGCGGACAAAGAGAATAGGTGAACTCTGTCCTGCAGCGCTCAAAATGCCNATNATAAGGCTNAANANCAGACTGCACAGNCTNANNCCCAGNGTGACAAGAAAACCGTCCCATATGCGGATGCGAAATTGGCCCAAAAAGGTGAAATCAAGCTGCACATGGATGGCTCTGAGTGAGAGCCAAAACAGCGCCACCCACAGGGCTGTAACCACCAGAAGATTTACAAGTGCGGCGGTCCGGCTGACTTTTTTATTATTCGGTATCAAAAAAAGTTGTTTGAATTGATTCATGGGGTTACCTGTTATTCCTTCATATCAAAAAACCATTGAAAATTCAGTTCATCAAAAGCCTTTTTCTCCTCGGAGAGATATTTTTCGGTCAGTTCTTCATAGCCGCCCTTTTTCTGAAAATCTGCGAGAAATGCGTTGATCTGATCCAGTAGTTCCTGATTTCCCTTCTGTACCGCGATTCCCCATTTTTCCACGTCCTGAAAGGGGATAAAAACGGCCTTGGTGGTGTCCGGGTTATTCTGCCAGTTGCGGTAGATGGTGAGCTGGTCATAGATAAAGCCGTCCGCACGTCCTTGTGCGACTTCGGTCACGCAGGCGCTCTCATCCGGCATAACCAGAAGCTCCGTGTCAGGGAGATTTTTTTCCGCATACATATGCCCGGTGGAGCCGGATTTTACTGCAAGCACTTTTCCAGTCTGCTTGAAATCGTCAATCGAGTTGATGTCGGAGTCCGCGTTGGCAAGGATCGCCAATAGGGCGTTGGCATAAGGGTCTGAAAAATCAATTAATTCTTTTCGCTCCTCCGTGATGGTCATGGAAGAGATTACGATATCCGCGCTGCCCGTCTGCAGGGAGGGGATCAGTCCGTCCCACGCGGTGTTTTCAATCTTGATTTCCCGACCGCAGTATTCGCCGAAAGCCTTCATCAGGTCCACACTGACCCCGGAGGGTTCCCCGGCATCNTCCCTTGTNTCAAANGGNGGATAAGCAAGTTCCATNGCNACCACNAGCGGTTTCGTTGTGTCGGCGGTTTGCGCAGAAGCATTGTTGTCTGCGGTTTCGGCATTGCTGCCGCAGCCGAAAAGCAGGNAAGTCAGAAGTAATGTAAAAAGGAAACAAATTTGTTTTTTCATAATGTATTCTCCTCTTGGGTGATTAGATTTTGCTCAACATGAAATATTTTACCACACTATGCCTGTTCTTTCATTGCTTTTTTGCAGTATTATTTTATTTTTGTGATAGGCGCCGCAGGATTTTTCTGTAACGATATCTTCAAATGTGCTATAATGGGCACAGGTTTAATAACCAGAATGCTTCAGACATGCTATATTTGCGGAAAGGTGGGAAACATATGAATCCTGTATACGAAAAATTATTGAAATGCTATGAATGNTACAAGGCAAAGATNGANTTNGANCCNAAGGTGGCGGTAGTGTTAGGCTCAGGTCTCGGCAATTTCGCCAAGGTGGTGGACGTGAAAGCGGAGCTTCCCTACAGCGAGATCGAGGGCTTCCCGGTATCGACTGTTCCGGGACATGCCGGTAAGTTTATCTTTGGTTATATCAACGAGGTTCCGGTGGTTCTGATGCAGGGACGGGTGCACTACTATGAGGGATATCCGATCACGGATGTGGTGCTTCCCACCCGCCTGATGAAAATGATGGGTGCGAAAATTCTTTTCCTTACCAATGCNTCCGGCGGCATCAATCCGGCGTTCCATGCGGGCAGTCTGATGCTTATCAAAGATCATATNTCTCTCTTTGCNCCGAATCCGCTGATTGGGCCGAACATCGACGAGNTGGGNACCAGGTTCCCGGATATGTCCCATGTNTATGATGAGGATCTGCAGGGAATGATAACCGAGACAGCGAAGGAAAATGAAATCGAATTATTTGAGGGCGTGTATGCACAGCTTACCGGGCCTTCCTTTGAGGCACCGGCGGAGATTCAGATGCTCCACAAGCTGGGNGTCAGCGCNGTNGGNATGAGTACGGTTGTGGAGGCCATCGCNGCAAACCATATGGGCATGAAGATCTGCGGGGTGTCCTGTGTCAGCAATCTGGCGGCGGGTATGAACACNNCNCCNNTGACCCATGAGGAAGTGCAGGAGGCNGCCAANGCGGTGGCGCCTAAATTTGAGAAGCTGCTGGTGGANTCCATCACCAAATTTAGGGCGTTGATTTAGGCCGGATGTTTTGGGATGGAGCGTTAGGATGGAAGATAAGAACGGGAAGGATGTCATGATGGAAGGGTGTGTCGNGTTACAGCAGACAGAGATACGGGAACTGATCAAAAAGGCGATAGAGNCGAGAAGNCTTTCCTATTCACCTTATTCTCATTATCAGGTGGGCGCTGCGCTGCTTACCGGGGACGGACAGATCATCACNGGCTGTAATATAGANAATGCGGCTTACGGGCCTTCCAACTGNGCTGAGCGGACAGCCTTTTTTAAGGCGGTCAGCGAAGGNNTCAGGGNTTTTANAGCNATCGNCATTGTGGGAAGTNCNGCNGGNGAGNAAATNACNCANTATGCCTATCCCTGCGGTGTGTGCCGNCAGGTGATGCGGGAGTTTTGTGAGCCGGAAAGCTTTCAGGTGATNGTGGCAAAGTCAGAGACAGATTNTCGNGTTGNTGCNCTGGCAGANNTTTTTCCCGANAGNTTCGGACCGGAAAACCTGCGCGATGGCAACTGAAGGCTTTTCGANCTGCACTGTGAAACAGATACAAAATCAACAGAAAGGTTAAGGCAACCATGAATTACAGATTTTACAATGCAAGAATTTTGACCATGCAAACGACAGACATCCTGGAGGGAGAGCTCTGGGTACAGGATGATAAAATCCTCTATGTGGGGGAAGGCGGNGATGTGGCGGCAATCTGTCAGAAGCTTTCCATAGAGAGCATTCTNTGGGACCGGGAGATCGACTGTCAGGGGAATCTTTTGCTGCCGGGCTTTAAGAATGCCCACACCCATTCGGCTATGACATTCCTGCGNTCTTACGCAGATGATCTGCCGCTGCAGGACTGGCTGACCAAGCAGGTATTTCCCATGGAGGCGAAGCTTGACGGGGAGATGATCTATCATCTCACGAAGCTGGCGGTATTAGAGTATCTGACCAGCGGTATCACGGCGGTTTTTGATATGTATCTGACACCGGAGACCACGGCGCAGGCCTGTGTGGAGATGGGGATGCGCTGCGTGCAGGTCAGCGGAGTCAGCGGGCAGGAGGGTTTTGAAGAATCCCTTGCCAAGATGGAGGAGCGGTATCATACATTAAATCAGATGGATCCGCTGCATTCCTATTTTATTGGTTTTCATGCGGAGTATACTTGTTCCAAAGCGCTTCTGGAGCAGGTGTCCGCCATGGCACATAAATATCAGGCGCCGGTATTTACCCATCTAAGTGAGACGAAAGCGGAGGTGGAGGGCTGTAAAGAGCGTTACGGCATGTCGCCGGTAAAACTTTTGGATTCTCTTGGTATATTTGACTATGGCGGGGGCGGCTATCACTGTGTCTGGCTGGATGAGGCGGACATGGAGATCTTTCGGAAGAGGGGCTTAAGCGTGGTGACCAACCCGGCCTCCAATGCGAAGCTGGCAAGCGGGATCGCGCCGATCTCTGAGTATCTGAAGCGGGGAATCAATGTGGCTATCGGCACGGACGGGCCGGCCAGCAACAACTGTCTGGATATGTTCCGGGAGATGTTTCTGGTCACAGGCCTTGCGAAACTGAAAGAGCAGGATGCGGCGGCAGTGGATGCACTTGAGGTGTTGAAGATGGCTACGGTAAACGGCTCTCTGGCGATGAATCTGCCGGATACGGATGTGCTGGCGGCGGGAAAACAGGCGGATCTGATCATGATCGATCTGCACCAGCCCAACATGCAGCCGCTCAATAATATCCCGAAAAATCTGGTCTACAGCGGCAGTAAGCAGAATGTAAAAATGACCATGATCCGGGGAAAAATCCTGTATGAGAATGGTATATTTACGAAAGCATATGATGTGGAAGAAATCTACAGAAAGGCGAATGAGATCATAGACAGTCTCAGATAGACATGGATTCTTTGGCGCTCGCGGGCATGATCGTACTTTTGATCATGCTCCTTATGGGAAAGGAATATTACAACAGCAGGCAGTTCCATAAAAAGCGGCTGGAACAGATTTATGCCGATTATGGCACTGTCCCCGGACGGGTTTATGGAGCGGAGGAGCTTGCCCATATCAGTATGTATTATAAGAAGCATCCTCAGGCGGATCAGATCGACGATATCACCTGGAATGATCTGCATATGGATGCGGTCTATCAAAGGCTGAATACCTGCCTTTCCGCGGCCGGGGACGAGTATCTGTACTACAGGCTCAGAACGCCGGCAGAGAATGTGGACGAACTTTTAAAAATGGAACGCCGCATCTGCTTTTTCCGAGAGCATGAAAAGGAGCGGCACAGTCTTCAGAGGGCATTTTATCAGCTGGGACGGACCGGGCGGCATTCGCTCTATGAGTATCTGGATCATCTGGATCTTTTGGGAGAGCGGAAAAATACGAAATATCTCTTCTTTGACGGACTGNTTCTTGTGAGCCTGGGGCTTATGTTTGTATCCCTGCCGGTGGGGCTTATTTGTCTGCTCCTTATTTTGTGTCATAATCTCATCGGGTATTTTAAGGAGTATCGACAGGTGGAACCCTATGTCACCAGCTTTGCCTATGTGAGACGGCTTTTGCAGGGGGCGGAGGAACTTGCAGGGGAAGAGATCGGGGAGATCAAAGAGGAGCTTACAGCGCTTCGTGACTCTCATCGAAAACTACGGAGTTTTTTACGAAACTCCTATCTGGTGACATCTGCCAGTCAGGGGAATGGTAATCCGTTGGAGGTTTTGTTTGATTATCTGCGCATGATGTTTTATTTGGATCTGATTCGATTTAACAGTGCGCTTCGGGCGCTGCGTGAACATATGGGAGAAGTAGATCAGATGGTCACCGTTCTGGGACAGCTGGAGTGCATGGTGGCGGTGGGGGCTTATCGGGAGAGTCTGAAGGAGGCGTACTGTGTACCGGATCTGCAGGAGACAGAGCAGGAGGATCCCTTTCTGGAGGCGGAGGCTTTATATCATCCGCTCTTGCAGGAGGCGGTGGCTAACTCACTGTCTGTCAGACGGGGCATGCTGCTGACAGGCTCCAATGCGTCGGGGAAATCCACCTTCCTGCGGACAGTGGCGGTGAATNCACTTCTGGCACAGACCATACACACCTGTACGGCGGCTGGCTACCGGGCATCTNTTTTCCGGATTTGTTCCTCCATGTCTCTAAAGGATGATCTGGCGGGCGGTGACAGTTATTATATGGTGGAGATCAAATCCATTAAGCGGATCCTGGATCAGGTACGGGAGCCGGGAAANCGNCCCGTNCTNTGTTTTGTGGANGANGTGCTCAGNGGNACNAATACGGTGGAGCGGATCGCGGCTTCCACGCAGATCATGAGGATGTTAGCTGTGGGATCTGTNTTGTGTTTTGCGGCCACCCATGATGTGGAGCTGACCANGCTGCTTGCGCCGTTCTATGACAACTATCACTTTGAGGAGCGTATTGCGGAAAATGATATTTTCTTTCCCTATAAGCTGATGANGNGNCCGGCGACTACCAGAAATGCCATCGCCCTGCTTAAGATGCTNGGNTATGACGAGCNGATCACNGCGGCGGCGGAGACTATGGCGGAGAGATTTCTGGCTGAGGGGAGCTGGCAATCGGAGTAGTTTTCGGAACGAGAGCACATATCTTTTGTAACGGAGAAAAAATGGAAAGGCAAAGAGCATGAAGGTGACAATCTACACGGACGGCGCGGCGCGCGGAAATCCGGAGGGACCGGGCGGTTATGGGACGATCCTCCAGTATGTGGATCCGAAAGGCGTTTTACATGAAAGGGAATATTCGGCCGGGTATAAGAAGACTACCAATAACCGGATGGAATTGATGGCGGCGATCGTGGGGCTGGAGGCGCTCACGAAACCTTGCGATGTGACACTTGTGTCAGATTCTAAATATGTGACGGATGCTTTTAATAAGAACTGGATCGATGGGTGGCTTAAGAAGGGTTGGAAGACGGCGGGCAATAAGCCGGTCAAGAACGTGGATCTCTGGGAACGTCTGCTGCGGGCCATGGAGCCGCACAATGTAATCTTTCAGTGGGTCAGGGGACATGACGGCCATCCCGAGAACGAACGGTGTGACAAGTTGGCTACTACGGCGGCGGATGGAACGGATCTACTTGACGATTCCTTCTGATCGGTGGTATCATAAGAACAGTATCAGAGAGCGGACGTTCCGTTTTCAGACAGGATATTTTAGAAAGAGAAGGATGTGGACAGATGACAAATTTGATTTTATTTGTAAATGCTTTTTTATCGTATCTTCTGGTCTTCGTGTTGATCGTTGCGCTGGTGATCGTGGCATGTATCATCGGTGTGAAGTGGAGAAAGAGTAAGGATGCCAAGGCGGCTGCAGGCGGCGAGACGGACGCAGTAGGTACGAATACAACGGCCTAGGCCGGTATATAAGAGAGAATGGGAGAGGGTGTTCGGATGGCGAACATCCTCTTTGTGCGTATGCGCAGTTAAAGGAGTGAAAAATGGCGAGATCCGGAAATCAAAAACTGAAACTGTTATATCTTTTAAAAATCCTGACGGAGCAGTCCGATGAGGAACACTGCATGAGCGCCCAGGCTTTGATCGAAGCTCTGGCGGCCTATGAGATCAAGGCGGAGCGCAAGAGCATCTACGATGATATCGCTCAGCTTATTGATTTCGGGTATGATATCGTGCTGGTGAAGGCGAAGACAGGCGGCGGCTATTATCTGGCGGGTCGGGATTTTGAACTGGCGGAATTAAAGCTTCTGGTGGAGACGGTACAGGCATCCCGTTTTCTGACGGTCAATAANTCCAGGGAGNTGATCTCCAAGATCGAAAAGCTGGCTTCCAAGGCGGANGCNGGACAGCTGCANAGACAGGTCTATGTGGCGAACNGNATNAAGACTGCCAACGAGAGCATTTACTATGTGGTGGACGATATCCACAGGGCGATCCAGAATAACAGGCAGATTTCCTTTCAGTATCTGGAATGGAATCTGAACAGAGAGCTGGTGCCCCGCAGGGACGGAAAACCTTATCAGGTCAGTCCTTGGGCACTCACCTGTAAAGATGAGAATTACTATCTGATCGCNCATGACAGTGAAGAGGATAAGATCAAGCATTTCCGGGTGGATAAGATGGCAAAGATCCGGGTGATGGAGGAGAGCAAACGGGAGGGAGCGGCGCTTTTTGAACGTTTCGATATCGCTGATTACGCCAATAAGACATTCGGTATGTACGGCGGTCAGGAGGAGACTGTCACGCTGCTGTTTGAAAATCATTTGATCGGTGTGGTGATGGATCGTTTTGGCAGGGAGGCGGCTGTCCGCATCAGGGACGAGGCACATTTTTCCGTCAGAGTCCGGGTGGCGGTCAGCGGACAGTTTTTCGGATGGCTGACAGGGCTGGGAGAGGGGGCTGCGATCGTGGCCCCGGCGGCTGTGCNGGAAGCCTACCGCATTCATCTGGAAAAAACGCTGGCTCAATATGCACAAAANGANTAGNCCTTTTTTGGTATTATTTTANNAGGCTTTTCCCGGATGGGACATTGACATAACTTCATTCTTAACGTATACTAATCCTAAACCGCAATATATAGTATTATTATGTCAACTGACACTATATTTTGTGGNAGCCAAGGATGAAACTACGGAGGGGGAGCATGAGCAGTAAGTTTGAAGCAGGTCAATCGGATGGGGAAGATTACGGTCTGAAATTTCATCCGGAGAAGGGCGTGAAGGTGATCAAAAAGGATGGAAGNCTGGAGGCTTTTAATGTCCAGAAGGTCATCGACGCGGTNGGGAAGAGNGCATATCGTGCTCTCACGAAGTTTACTGATGAGGAGAAGCGTCATATCTGCCAGACGGTCATCGATAAGGTNAATGAGCTGGATGAGGAAAAGATTCCGATCCAGGTCATGCACAATATTGTGGAGAGTGCGCTGGAAGATGTGAAGCCGATCGTGGCTAAGAGTTATCGTGATTACCGCAATTACAAGCAGGATTTTGTGCGCATGATGGATGATGTCTATAAGAAGAGCCAGTCGATCATGTATATAGGCGACAAGGAGAACGCTAATACGGACAGNGCCCTTGTCTCCACAAAGCGCAGCCTGATCTTTAACCAGTTTAATAAGGAATTATACCAGAAGTTTTTTATGACAACGGAGGAGATTCAGGCTTGCCGGGACGGCTATATCTATGTTCACGATATGTCTGCCAGAAGAGACACCATGAACTGTTGTCTCTTTAACGTGGCGGAAGTGCTTTCCGGCGGCTTTGAGATGGGTAATATCTGGTACAATGAGCCGAAGACGCTCGACGTGGCATTCGATGTCATAGGAGATATCGTTTTAAGCGCGGCGAGCCAGCAGTACGGCGGCTTTACAGTGCCGGAGGTGGATAAGATCCTGGAGCCCTATGCAGAGAAATCCTACAAGAGAAATATAGCAAAATATAAGAAGCTTGGCATCGATAAGGAGACCGCGGAGGCGGAGGCTCTGGCGGATGTGAAGAAGGAGTTTGAGCAGGGCTTTCAGGGATGGGAATATAAGTTTAACACGGTGGCAAGCAGCCGGGGCGATTATCCCTTTATCACTGTGACAGCGGGTATCGGTACCGGGCGTTTCGCCAGAATGGCGACCATCATGCTGCTCACGGTGCGCCGTAAGGGACAGGGAAAGAAAGAGTGTAAGAAGCCGGTTCTTTTCCCGAAGATCGTATTCTTATATGACGAAAATCTTCATGGTCCGGGCAAGGAGCTGGAGGATGTGTTTGAGGCGGGCGTCAAGTGTTCCGCGAAGACCATGTATCCTGATTGGCTGAGCCTTACCGGCAAGGGCTATATTGCAAGTATGTATAAACAGTATGGGAAGGTGATTTCTCCCATGGGATGCCGTGCGTTCCTGTCTCCCTGGTATGAGCGGGGCGGTATGCATCCGGCNGANGAGGAGGATACNCCTNTCTTTGTAGGCAGATTCAATGTNGGAGCNGTNTCTNTNCATCTGCCNATGATNNTGGCGAAGTCCAGACAGGAGGGCANGGACTTCTANGANGTGCTGGATTACTATCTGAATCTGATCAGACAGCTCCACATCAGGACCTACGCATACCTTGGTGAGATGCGTGCGTCCACCAATCCGCTGGCTTACTGTGAGGGCGGCTTCCTGGGCGGACATTTGCAGCTTCACGATAAGATNAAGCCGATTCTGAAATCCGCCACAGCCAGCTTTGGCATCACTGCATTCAATGAGCTGCAGGAGCTTTATAACGGCAAGTCTCTGGTGGAGGACGGGGCGTTTGCGCTGGAGGTGCTGGAACACATTAACAATAAGATTACGGAGTACAAGGAGGAGGACGGTCATCTTTATGCCATCTACGGGACACCGGCAGAGAATCTGTGCGGTCTGCAGGTGAAGCAGTTTAGGGCCAAGTACGGCATTGTAGAAGGCGTCTCCGATAGAGAATATGTATCTAACAGCTTCCATTGTCATGTGACGGAGGATATCACACCCATTGAGAAACAGGATCTGGAGTACCGTTTCTGGGAAATGGCAAACGGCGGTAAGATTCAGTATGTGAAATATCCGATCGATTATAATATTGATGCGATCAAGACTCTGATCCGCAGAGCGATGGATATGGGATTTTATGAGGGTGTGAATCTGTCTCTGGCTTACTGTGACGACTGCGGACATCAGGAGCTTGAGATGGATGTCTGTCCGGTCTGCGGCAGCCGCAATCTGACGAAAATTGACCGTATGAACGGCTATCTTGCGTATTCCCGCGTGCATGGCGATACCCGCTTAAGCGAGGCCAAGATGGCGGAGATCGCGGAGAGGAAAAGCATGTGAAAACAGCGAGTCAGGAATATGACACTCCTGTTTACAGGAAGTGTCATATTTATGACGAGCGTACATCATGAGCGAAGGCGTAGCCGTAGCGAATGAGGCTCTGCAAGAAGTGCAGAGGTTTTCACATAAGAGTGTGGAAAGGCTCTGCAAGAAGTGCAGAGGTTTTCACATGAAACTATGGAAGAGGATATTTTATGAGATANCACAATATAACNAAAGANGATATGTTAAACGGCGATGGCCTGCGGGTGGTGCTGTGGCTGGCTGGCTGTTCTCATTGCTGTAAGGAATGTCAGAATCCCATCACCTGGGATCCGGACGGCGGTATTCCCTTTGACGAGGCGGCAAAACAGGAGATTTTTGCACAGTTGGACAAANCTTATATCAATGGTATCACCTTTTCCGGAGGCGATCCGCTGCACTCGGCGAACCGCCTGGACGTGAGGAGCCTGATGGAAGAGATCAAAAGGAACTATCCGGATAAGACGATCTGGCTCTATACCGGCGACAGCTGGGAGGATATCCTGCACTATCCCATGATGAAGTATGTAGATGTGCTGGTGGATGGCGAGTTTCAGATTGCTTTAAAAGATGTGAAGCTGCTCTGGAAGGGGAGTAAGAACCAGAGAGTGATTGATGTACAAAAGAGTCTGGCGCAAACAGACCCTTCCATTCCGGTACTCTACAGTACGGATTATGCGTGACGGGAAGGAAAATCGATGAAGACCATCAAGATTAAATATTTTACGGATAAAATAGAAAAGCTTACCTATATTGACGGNAAGTCGGACTGGATCGATCTGCGGGCGGCTGAGGATGTGGTCTTAAAAAAGGGAGAGTTTAAGCTGNTTNCCTTAGGAGTGGCGATGGAGCTCCCTGAGGGGTATGAGGCNNATGTGGTACCCAGAAGCTCCACCTTTAAAAATTTCGGTATTATTCAGACCAATCATCAGGGGGTGATCGATGCTTCTTACTGCGGAGATAACGATCAGTGGTTTATGCCGGTCTATGCTGTCAGGGATACAGAGATTCATGTCAATGACCGTATCTGTCAGTTCCGTATCATGGAGAATCAGCCCAGGATCGTCTTTGATGAGGTGGAGCATTTAGAAAATGCCGATCGTGGCGGGCATGGCAGCACGGGAAAAGCTTGACTTTTGGATGANTTTCAAAAAGCGATAAAACTATCACAGTTCTATCGCTTTTTTATATTGAAAAATCTTAAAATCTTTACTGTTTCGCCTCCGGCAGCCGCAGCCGCAATAACCGCTTCGTGAGCTGCCTGAAATTAAAGGGCAAGAGAGGATAGATATAGCTCTTATTCGAAAGAGTTTTGTTGCACACGATGGCAAGCAGAAAGATCACAACCGCCGCCACATACCCATAGATTCCGAAGAGGGCTGTCAGGATCAAATTAATGATTCGCATAAATTTCAGCGCATAACCCAGCTCATAGTTCTGCTGGGTGTAGTTGGCTATGGCTACAAAGGCCATATACAGCATAACCTCACTATTAAACCAGCCGCTGTTGACAGAGAACTCTCCCAGCACCAGCGCCGCCATGACACTTAGGGGGGTNCTCAGCATATTCGGTGTATTTACCGCCGCCAGCTTCAGCCCATCGATGGCCAGCTCCAGGATGAGAAATTGTGCAATCAGCGGAATATTGGAATCTTCCTGCAGCATGATGAATTGAAAGCTGTCCGGGATCCACTGGGGATTCTGCATCAGGAGCAGAAAGGTCGGGGTCATGATATAGGTCAGGATCGAGATGATGAATCGTGTCAGACGCAGATAGGTTCCTGTGACGGGCGGAAAATAATAATCATCTGCCTCCTCCACAATATCAAAAATTGAGGTGGGAACAATCATTGCCGAGGGAGAATTGTCCACCAGGATTACGATGTCTCCCTCCAGCACCTGGGCTGCCGCCACGTCGGGTCGTTCCGTAAATTTAAATTTCGGAAAAGGATTAAACCACAGCCGCTGGTAAAGGCATTCCGCCAGACTCTCCTGATTCATGGTCAGAGCATCCACCTTGATGTTCTCGATCCGCTTTTTCACCTTCTCCAAAAAGGCGTGATCCACCCGGTTATCCATATAGCAGAGCACGATATCCGTCTTAGANCTTTTTCCTGCATTCATCATTTCCATGCGAAGTTCTGTACTTCGGATTCGTCTCCGGATCAGTGCCGTGTTAAAGACCACNGTCTCCACGAAGCCATCCTTACTGCCGCGAAGTGTCTTATCTTTATCCGGTTCAGAAACGCTTCTTGCCGGGTAGGTTCTGGAATCCAACAGCACACATCTGTCATAGCCGTCGATAAAGAGCGCAAACACACCCGAAAGAACATTATAGATGATATCGTCCCATTTATCCTTGAGATCTACCTCCACGTATGGCGTGGCNTTTTTCGCCATCTCATAGGCGCTCTCCGGCATATTCTCCGGCGTCAGCCCGATAAAGTACTGCAGGATCTTCATCATCAGCTCATCCTTGCAGAAACCGTCAATAAAATAGATGCAGGCCTGNCTGCCGCCCACNTCGATCACACGGTATACTACATCAAAGCTTGTATCCGGCGCCATATGCTCCTTCATGTACTCCATATTTTCCTGTAGAGAGGGTGTCATTTTTTCCTTATTATTCAACACAAAAACTCCTTCCGTGACTTACCATTGTTTCCCATAGTATGTCTTGGAAGGTGGTTGTTTATGCACCATTTTGTTGTATTGCTGGTGTGCTGTAATAAAAAAGAATGTTTCAACGAGAAAAAACGAAAGAACTGATTATTTCTCTTGTCTTTTTACTNTTTGCATAGTAAAATGAAGTTAAATTAGCTAATTGATGTTGGGTATTTGGATTAAATTTAGCTTTGATTGATGCTAATTTTTTAATCTGCAATATTGATTGGTTAAACTGACATGAAACGAAGGAGACTACAATATGGGATACGATGTACACGCCGAAAAGGGTTTTGTAAACAGGGGAAATCTCTACCGCATGAAAAAACTGATGCGGCGGGCAAGGCAGGGAGATCGCATTACACTGGCATTTTTGGGCGGCTCGATCACGCAGGGGTCCGTTTCCTCACAATACACAAACTGTTATGCCTATCTGGTCTATGACTGGTTTGTGAGACGGTTTCCCAAGACAGCCTTTACTTATGTGAATGCGGGTGTGGGCGGGACGACCTCGCAGTTTGGCGTATCAAGGGTGGAGGAGGATGTGCTGGCGTTTAAGCCGGATTTTGTGATCATTGAATTTTCTGTTAACGACGACAACACCGATTTCTATCAGGAAACCTATGAGGGGCTTGTGCGGAAGGTGTATGGAAATAAATTTGCCCCTGCGGTGCTTTTGGTACATAATATTTTTTATGACAGCGGTATCAGCGCGGAGGAGAAACATCGGGAAATCGGGATGCATTACCAACTACCCAGCGTCAGTATGAAACCGACTGTCTATGAACAGGTTGCTTCCGGCGTCATCCAGAACCGGGAGATCACACCGGATGATCTGCATCCCAATTCGGAGGGACATGCGCTGCTTGCGGAGGTCATTACACATTGTCTGGACAACATATATAGGCAGATGGATGAGGAGGAACAACCTTTCCCCATGCCGGATCCCCTGACAAAAAATGCTTACGAGGGTGTAGATCGTCTGCAGAATCATAACTGTCATCCCGTCTGCGAGGGTTTTTCAGAGGACAATACACCTAAGAAGTATGTGAACGATATGTTTTGTGGTGGATGGACGGCATCGAAGGAGGGAGCAAAGATTACCTTTGAGGTGGAGGGTTCAGAGATCGCCGTGCAGTATCGAAAGTCGGTGAAACACCCGGCGCCTGTGGCGGTTGCGGTGGTAGACGGGGATGAAGCCAACAGAATCACACTGGACGCTAATTTTGAGGAGACTTGGGGAGACTGTCTTCATATCGATACGCTGGCGCATCATATACCTATGGGCGTGCATAGGGTGGAGATTCGGTTGACGCAGACTCATGAGGATGATGCGGTGCCGTTTTATCTGGTATCATTGATTGTATCGGCATAAGTATTGTATTGTGATAGCATGAGAAAAAACTATAAAAGAAGGGAAGGAATACATATGTTTCGAGAAGATTTTGTCTGGGGTGTAGCGAGCAGTTCTTATCAGGTAGAGGGAAAGGACCCGGAGGATGGTGCGGGGAAGATGATCTGGGACACCTTTACGGAGGAAGGTAATATTGTGGATCACACGGATGCCTATGTAGCCTGCGACCATATGCACCGTTACAAGGACGACTATAAGCTGATGCGGCTTTTGGGTGTGAAGGCTTACAGGTTTTCCATCAACTGGGCGAGGTTGATACCGGAGGGGACGGGACGTGTCAACGAGAAAGGCGTTGCGCTTTATCGAGATATGATTCTGGAAATGAAGAAGAATGGGATCACACCTTATATCACTATGTATCACTGGGAGCTGCCTCAGGCAATCCAGGACCGGGGCGGATGGCTGAACGAGGAGATTGTGGAGTGGTTCGGCGAGTATGCCAAAGTGGTCACAGAGAATTTTTCGGACCTTTGTGAATATTTTATCACGCTTAATGAGCCACAGTGTTTTGTGGGGCTGGGACATTTGCACGGGGTCAATGCGCCGGGCAAAAAGCTTTCTGTCAAGGAAACCTTTCAGATCACGCACAATGCGCTGCGTGCCCACGGACAGGCGGTGATCAATCTGCGCAAATTTGCCAAGCGTCCCATTCAGGTAGGGTATGCGCCCACCTGCGGCATGGCCTATCCGGCCAGCGACAGTCCGGCGGATATCGAGGCGGCAAGAAAGGTTCTCTTTTCTTTCTATAATCCGCTTGATAACTGGACCTGGAATGTGGCATGGTTTTCGGATCCCGTATTTCTGGGAAAATACCCGGAAGAAGGACTTGTAAAATTTAAGGAGTATCTGCCGGAGATCACCAGAGAGGATCTGGAGCTGATCAGTCAGCCTTTAGACTTTATGGGACAGAATATCTATAACGGTTATATCGTGCGTGCGGGTGAGGACGGAGAGCCGGAGTTTGTGGATCGGCCTGCGGGATTCCCTAAGACGGCGGCGGGATGGCCGGTGACGCCGGAATGCCTGTATTGGGGTGTGAAGTTCCTATATGAGAGATATAAGCTGCCTCTGTATATCACGGAGAACGGTATGTCCTGCCATGATATTGTATCTGTGGACGGCAGAGTACATGATCCTAACCGTATCACGTTTTTGGATAAATATCTGTCGCAGCTGCAGCGGGCGGCAGATGACGGTGTGGATGTGAGAGGGTATTTCCTCTGGACTTTTTGTGATAACTTTGAGTGGAATAAGGGCTACACCGAACGGTTCGGCCTGGTGTATGTGGATTTTCAGACGCAGAAGCGGATCGCCAAGGATTCCGCTTACTGGTATAAGAAAGTGATAGAGAGCAATGGAGAGACGCTTTCGATCAACCGGAAGGAGAAGCCGATCTTATTCTTGAATCCCGTGTTCAAGCAGATGATCTGGGGCGGAGAACGCCTGGGGACAGATTGGCCCTATCAGATACCGGGAGAAGGCACCGGGGAGTGCTGGGCAGTGAGCGCCCACCCCAATGGGGACTGCACTGTGAGAGAGGGCATCTATGCAGGAAAGACATTGTCTGAACTTTGGAAGGAGGAGCCTTCACTCTTTGGAAATACCGGCCTTGACCGGTTCCCGCTGCTGACAAAGATCATTGATGCCAAGAGCGATCTGAGCATTCAGGTACATCCCGATGATGCTTATGCCGGCACCCATGAAAACGGCTCTCTGGGGAAAACAGAATGCTGGTATATTTTGGATTGTGAGGAGGACTCGACTCTGGTGATCGGTCACAATGCCAGGGATAAAGAAGAACTCACGGCTATGATCAAAGAGGGCAGATGGGGAGAGTTTATCAGAGAACTGCCCGTGAAAAAGGGAGATTTTATCCAGATTGACCCTGGTACGGTGCATGCCATCAAGGGCGGCATCATGCTCTTAGAGACACAGCAAAATTCGGATATCACCTATCGCGTTTACGATTATGACAGGCTCACCGATGGGAAACCCAGACAGCTTCATGTGGAACAGAGTATTGATGTGATCACAGTGCCTGCTAAGCCCGCAGAGGAGAGTGTTAAGGCGGCGGCTGATCTGCCTAAGGATCAGAAAAATATGCTGATTGCATGCAACTATTATAAGGTATGGAAGATTGATGTGGCGGATCAGATTTCCTTCCCGCAGGAGCATCCTTTCCTGATTATGAGCGTGACATCGGGCGACGGATTACTCAACGGACAACTGATTCAGAAGGGGGATCATTTCATCCTGCCCTGCGGCTATGGTGAGGTGGAACTGCAGGGAGAAATGGAGATCATTGCGGCTAGTGTATGAGGATGAAATGGAAAAGGTATTAATGATTAAGCAGAAATCAAGCGCGGGTGAATAAAAACCCGCGCTTGACCTGTTTCTGATTCCATTGTAGCATATTATTATTAGGATAAGGTTTCTGTATTGGTATTGTATAAATGGAGGCAGCTGTATGGAGAAAAAATTTGTTTATGACGAAGATACTGCGGTTGTGGGGACGAGAAAAGGAAAGATACGTGGGTATTTTTATGATGACATGTACATCTTTAAGGGAATTCCCTATGCGAAGGCAAAGCGTTTTCATGCGCCCAAACCGCTGGAACCCTGGGAAGGTGTGCTGCAGACTACAAGCTACGGATATGTGTGTCCGCTCATGGAGATGCCAAAGCCGGAGGGAGAACTGCTGGTGCCTCACCGCTACTGGGTCATGAACGAGGACTGCCAGAATCTGAATGTCTGGACACCGGGATTGGATGACGGGAAGCGCCCTGTTATGGTGTGGCTCCATGGCGGCGGATTTTATGCCGGATCTTCCATCGAGCAGATGGCCTATGAAGGTGAAAATATGTGTAAGCTGGGGCAGGTTGTTGTGGTGTCTGTGAACCATCGGCTGAATCTGTTGGGCTACCTTGATCTTTCTCCGTTCGGGGAGGAGTATGCCAATTCCGGGAATGCGGGAACCGATGACATTGTGGCGGCTTTACAATGGATTCATGACAATATTGAGAAATTCGGCGGGGACCCGGAGAATGTGATCGTTTTCGGACAGTCCGGCGGCGGAGCGAAAGTGACAACGCTGTTGCAGACGCAAGCGGCAGACGGGCTCTATGCCAAGGGAATCAACATGAGCGGCGTGATAGAGGATCCCGCCACGACAGACGGAGAGGGCAACGGAGAGAAATTAGGACATGCGCTTATGGAGGAACTTAAGGTGACAGAGGTGAAAGCCCTGGAAACTGTTCCGTATGAGGAGTTAGTCAGAGCTTACAATAAAGTGACGCCTGCCCTTGAGAAAGCGGGAGAATATATAGGAGGCACTCCCTATAAAAATGCCTTTTATAAAGGAGATCCGGTGAAGAACGGATTCCGGAAAGAGACAGCCCATATTCCCTTAATGGTGGGCAGTGTATTCGGGGAATTCGGTTCTTTTTCGCCGACCCCTTATAATCGTTCTAAGCTGACCAGGGAAGAGGGAATCCGAATCGTGGAGCAGGCGGTAGGCAAAGAGGAATCCAAGGAATTGATCCAATTGTTTCAGGAGACCTATCCCGAGCGGAATCCGGTGGATCTCATGACTATGGATTTTATATTCAGACGGCCGGAGATCACCTACATCAGGGAAAGAAGCAGGTGCAGCGGTGGCGTCTGGTCCTATCTGTTCAATCTGGACATGAATCTGGATGGCGGACGAACGCCTTGGCATTGTGCAGATATTCCTTATTTTTTCCATAATACAGAATTGGCGCCCTATACGCAGGAACAGGGCGTTACGGAACGGATAGAGAAGTTGATGTTTGATTCATTTATGGCATTTGCCAGAAACGGAAATCCGGAGAACACGGAAGTGCCCAAATGGAAGGCGTGTACGCCGGAGAGGGAAAGTACGCTTGTGATCGGCAAAGAGACAATGGTACGTGAGAATTTTGACCACGAACTGATTCCTGTTTTGGAAAAGTGTATGAAACCTATATACGATAGAAACAGAGAAGAGCGGATGCAGGGGATACAGCACTAAAAGTTCAGGAGGAAAAGAGCATGAGCAAACTGCAATTTTGGAATGAAAATGCAGACTACATCGATTCGATCATGAATAAAGTGAATATGCTGGCGGAAGATACTTACATATATATCTTGCATTTAAAACAGAACAGAGCGTGGTTTTCAGAGACTGCCAAAGACTATTTCGGGATACCGGATACCTATGTCCCGGATCATTATGAGGTTATGCGTAAGCTGATCCATCCGGATGATCTGTGGGAGTACGAGGAAGGAATTCCTCCAAGGACGCAGGGCAAGGATCTGGACAGGCAATTGTGTATTCGGATAAAAGATACTTTTGGAGAATTCCATATGTTCAGTATCCATACGGATATTGTGACGGATGAGCAAAGTGCGGAATCGTATCTGCTTCTTTTGCTGCATAATGAAAATGTTCTGCCAAGAATTGATGCCCTGACGAATCTGTATTCTCAGGCAAGGTTTGTGACGGATCTGGAAAGAATGATCGGCACAAAAGAAGCGTTTGCTGTTTTGATGATAAAATTAGAACGATTTACCAATTTGAATATTATTTATGGCACGGAATTTACCAACCAGATTTTAAAAGAGACGGCGCTGCAGATCATTTATATGATGGATGAAAACAGTGCGGTTTACCGTCTGGACGGCCCGAAATTCGGATTTATCTTCAGGGGATGCGGCAGGGAGAAACTGATTGCCTTTGAGCAGGAGCTTAGGGAAAGACTGGCACACGGAATCCCTGTAAACAATAGAAATATTCCGGTGAAAATATGTGCGGGAGCGATCCTGATCGAGCAGTATGGCGGAAACGGAGATTCCGTAAGCTCCAAGGCAGCCTATGCACTGGGAAATTCAGAAACAGAGCATCAGGGAAAACTGATCATTTTTAATGATTTGGTGCGTATTTCCAGAAATGTAGATTTGGATCTGATGAAAGTGATCCATCAGTCGGTCAGGGAAGGTTGTAAAGGATTCTATGTGGTATATCAGCCCATAGTGTCATCCGAAACAGGATGCATCGTAGGAGCGGAAGCGTTGGTCAGATGGCGAAGAGAGCCTTATGGGAATGTGCCGCCGGGCATGTTTATTGAATGGATGGAAAAGGATCCCAGTATGTATGATCTGGGGAATTATGTTCTGCAAACGGCTTTACAGGAAATGGTGGGAGTGCTTGAAGAATTACCGAAGTTTGTTATCAATGTCAATGTATCGGCAAGACAGATGGAGCGGGAAGAGTTTCGCGAAAAGGTGCTGCAAATTTTGGAAGAGACAAAGTTTCCGGCCGATCATTTGTGCCTGGAATTGACGGAACGGTGTAAGGATATGCCGTTTGACGTGATAAAAAGAGAGGTGGAATTTTTCCAGGGATATGGGATTCGTATGGCAATGGACGACTATGGAACCGGGAGCGCTTCTTCAGGGATCGTGCTTCACGCGCCGATGGATGAGATCAAACTTGATATGAGCTTCATTCGGGGGATTGCCGAGGATGCAAAAAAACAGGCGATGGTAAAGTCAATCGTAGACTTTGCCAACAGTTCCGGCATGAGTACCTGTCTAGAGGGCGTGGAAACCGAGGAATTGCAGAATTACCTTCGACAATATCATGCCACCTGGTTTCAGGGATATTATTACTCGAAGCCGGTTGAAATAGGGAAATTTTGGGAGTTTCTGAGGGGCAGTGACAGATTTAAAGAGGAAAGATAAACAATTTTCCCATTTAATTCATGACGGCAGCTAAATTGTGCATTATTTGTGAAATCTATTTCATTTACCGTACAAATGTGTTAAATTAAGTTCTTGAAAGATAAAATACGACAGGAAGAGGGAACATATCATGGAAAAGAAAAAGTCTGCCAAAATGGACGAGCAATCAAATCTGAGCAAAAGTAAGGCAAAACGGGAAGCACGCAGAAAGCAGGTTCAAAAAGCAAAAAGGAATGCAAATGCTGCTAAAATAACGGGAATCGCAGTGGTTGCGGTTATTGTGCTTGGAATTGTGCTGATAGTGGGAAGACAGTTGTACGTTTTGTCGATCCGCACGACTCCTTCCGCAGATTACAGTGCGGGACTTACAGAGGATGGCAGGATTGCGGATGCGGATATGGCGACAATGGTTACCCTGACTGATTACAAGAATATTCCGGTGGATGCGAATGAGGTTGCCGCTACGGCAGAAGAAGTAGAGGAGGAGATCAGTTCAACGCTGGAAGCTTACAAGGAACTCAGCACGGATGAACAATTGGAAATTGTTGATGGTGATGAAGTCAATATTGATTTTGTGGGAACTGTTGACGGTGTTGAATTTGAAGGCGGAAACAGCGGTGGAGAAGGTTATGATCTAACCATCGGATCAGGATCTTTTGTCGATGATTTTGAACAGCAGTTGATCGGATATAAGCCGGGCGATGAGGTGACTGTGGAGGTGACTTTTCCGGAAGATTACAGCGAAGAACTGGCCGGTAAAGATGCCAGCTTTGCGGTGACTGTCAACGGTATTATGGTGACACCGGAGCTTACAGATGCTTTTGTAGCAGAGAATTTGGAGGATACGGAGGGCGTATCGACTGCGGCAGAATACCGTGCAAAAGTGGAAGATGATTTTTATCAGGAGCATCTTCAGGAGTATCTTACGACATATGTGTTGGAAAATTCCACGGTGAATACTTATCCTAATAAGTATGTCAAGACCCAAAAGTCCATTCTGAAATATGGCGACAACAGTCCGGAGGCAGATGACGAAATTGCTTATGAGAAAGAGCTCACAGAGCGGGCCAAGGAGAATGTAAAAGAGGAAATGATCTATCAGGCTGTCTTTGAGGATGCAGGCTTGTCATTTGATGCGGATACCTATTTCGCGGAACAGGCGGAAGAAATGGGAGAGGAGTATGTAGAAAATAACAAGGAAACGTATGGAGCAGGATATTTGGCACAAAGCGAGAGAAAACAGATGGTGATTGATTATCTGGTGGGCTTGTATCGTTGAATGAAAACGTATAACGGGGTATTCCAAAAAAGCATGGAATCCCCCGTTTTTATCGGTTTTAACCTGATACCGAAGGTAGATTTCCTAAGTTATTGTTTTCAGTACCATCCGGCAGTGACTTCAAATATTCCGTATCTTTTCTATGGGCAATGCCGACGCCTTTAATTTCCCCGTTTCTGGCAAGGGCTACGCCTTCTTCTTTGGAAACGGTGGAACCGTCGGATAACTGATAGCCGTTGATGCGACCGCTGCTTTTGACAAGACCGACAATTTCTTTTGCATCGCTTTTGGGCTGCGGAATATCATCCAGTGTGTTTCTGGCGAGTGCTTCGGTGAGTGTATCTTTATCTATATTTTTTATCATGAAATTCTCCTTTTTGATGGTATTTTTAATTTATAGTTATGTAATTATTATTTTGTATCAGAAAGAAAAATATATACATATCAACCACATATCAAGAGTCCTCCAAATGCGAAACTGCAATCTATACCCTAAAAAGTGCGAATTGTACCAAGCCAATAAATATTTACCTATTAGATGATATTATGTATGCATATTGCATTAAGAAATTTCTATTTCTCTTTGCAGAGAAGTTTTGGTGCTTACCATAAAATGTTAGTTTTGATGTAAAAAGATACATAAGGATTAAGAATGCGGAGGATCGGTATGGTAAACGAGATTGAGTTTAAAAAAGCGAATAACTATTCGTTAAAATGTATGCGCGTCACTTTTATTGTATTGGTTATAGCATGGATTTTGAACGTGCTGCACATTTTTATAGTGGATCAGACTATTATGAACAGCGCTCTCATTGGTGTAACTATATTTGTGTTGTTGGGACATGCTGTTAAATATGTAATTGGTTTTGAGAAGGCGGTATCCAACTACATCATGCTTTTTTTGCTGGTGGCTATGATTTCCTTTGCTAATATGGAATTGGCTTATCATGCATCCCTATTTATGATTTTTCCTATGGTTACTTCCATTGTCTATACTGAGAAAAAGTATAAGAGTTTTACTTTTGCATTGACCATTGGCGGTTTCTTCCTTTCTGTTGTTGGCGGATATTATTGGGGACTGTGTGACGCCAACACATTACTTTTGACTACGACAACCTCAACCAAAGAAGCAGAAGCACTTTTAGCAGGCACTTTTAATATTAATACGAATCTGGTGAATCTTATTTTGTTCTTTGCGTTTCCCAGAATTATGGCACTGGTGGCATTTAATGCTGTCTTAAATTACATCAAAAACACCCTTTTGGAAAAAATCCAAAAAGAGCAGGAAGGAATGCAGATGGCTGAACTTCTCAAAAAGTGTGAATCTGCCTCTGAGGAACTGGTTACTATGGTGGGAAATGTGGAAGAAAATCTGGAGAACTCCCGGCGTGCCAATGAACAGATTGTATCTTCTGCTCGTGATACATCAGAAGATTGTGATGAAAGCCGTAATCAGGTGGTGCGTATTCAGGAAAGTGTCTCGGAGATGTCAGAGGCTATCGATGGTATTTATCAAAATACCAAAGAAATGTTC
>JAAUZW010000029.1 GCA_014804385.1 Lachnospiraceae bacterium
GCAGCTACCACGANGATAGCGCCGTCCATCTGAGCAGCACCGGTGATCNTGTTCTTAACGTAGTCAGCATGGCCAGGGCAGTCAACGTGTGCATAGTGTCTCTTGTCTGTCTCATACTCAACGTGAGCGGTAGAGATGGTNATACCTCTCTCTCTCTCCTCGGGAGCCTTATCGATGTTCTCGAAATCGGTAGCAGTGTTACCTGCAACTCTCTCGGAAAGCACCTTGGTGATCGCTGCTGTCAGAGTTGTCTTACCATGGTCAACGTGACCAATNGTACCAATATTACAATGGGGTTTGTTTCTCTCAAATTTAGCTTTAGCCATTTCTAAAGTCCTCCTTAAATTGATTTACTTACCTTGTTACCAACTTTAATAGAATTCACTATCATAGATTATATTAAAGATTGCCAAGTTTTTCAAGCATTATTTGTCATATCCATTTAGAACAGCAAAAATATTTGAAAATAGTCGTTAGCCGCTTGCGGATAAAAGACTATTTTTGAATATTTTTATTGGATAAATCCAATACAGCGAGGAAATGCAAAGCATTTTCGAGCCTGTTCTAAATGGAATGCACTGAATTACTTGCCCTTAGCCGCTAATACTTTTTCCTGTACGCTCTTAGGCACCTGCTCATACTTCTCAAAGAACATGGAATAGTTACCACGACCCTGTGTCTTGGAACGCAGATCGGTGGAATAACCGAACATCTCTGCAAGCGGTACATAACCTCTTACCATCTTGCCGCCGCCGATGTCATCCATACCCTCGATCCGTCCGCGACGGGAGTTGATGTCGCCGATAACGTCGCCCATATACTCCTCNGGCATCGTAACCTCTACCTTCATGATAGGCTCAAGCAGTACGGGATTCGCCTTCTTCATAGCCTCCTTGAAGCACATGGAACCTGCAATGTGGAAAGCCATCTCGGAAGAGTCGACCTCATGGTAGGAACCGTCGTATACATTAGCAGATACGCCAAGTACAGGGAATCCACCGAGGATACCTGCTTTGGAAGCCTCCTCGATACCTTCGCCGACCGCCGGGATATACTCCTTCGGGATCGCACCGCCGACTACAGAGGTCTCAAACTTAAAGGTCTCTTCGCCNTTNGGATCCATNGGCTCGAACTTNACTTTACAGTGACCGTACTGTCCACGACCACCGGACTGCTTCGCATATTTGTATTCCTGATCCACAGGCTTGGTAAAGGTCTCCTTGTAGGCAACCTGAGGTGCACCCACGTTAGCCTCNACCTTGAACTCACGCAGCAATCTGTCTACGATGATCTCCAGATGCAGCTCGCCCATACCTGCGATGATGGTCTGNCCNGTCTCCTGATCCGTGTGTGCACGGAAGGTAGGATCCTCCTCGGCAAGTTTTGCCAAAGCCTCGCCCATCTTGCCCTGACCGGCTTTGGTCTTGGGCTCGATCGCCAGCTCGATAACGGGCTCCGGGAACTCCATGGACTCCAGAATAACCGGATGCTGCTCGTCACAAATAGTATCACCGGTTGAAGTGAACTTAAACCCTACNGCTGCCGCNATATCACCGGAGTACACCTTGTCAAGCTCCGCTCTCTTGTTTGCNTGCATCTGCAGGATACGTCCGATACGCTCCTTTTTATCCTTCGTCGCATTGTACACATAGGAACCGGAATTACAGGTACCGGAGTACACGCGGAAGAATGCCAGCTTACCCACGAANGGATCAGCCATGATCTTGAAAGCAAGTGCGGAGAAAGGCTCCTCATCAGAGGAATGTCTCACGATCTCATTGCCTTCCATATCGGTGCCCTTGATAGCCTCGATATCGGTAGGTGCGGGCATATACTCAAGAACAGCGTCCAAGAGCTTCTGCACACCCTTATTTCTGTAAGCGGAACCGCAGCATACGGGAACTGCCGTACATTCGCAGGTACCCTTGCGCAGTGCCTTCTTCATGTCCTCTACGGAAGGCTCCTCACCCTCCAGGTACATCATGGTCAGATCATCGTCCAGCTCACAGACCTTCTCCACCAGCTCATCATGATAGAGAGCTGCATCGTCTGCCATATCGGCAGGAATCTCTGTGATCGTGATATCTTCACCCTTATCATCATTATAGATGTAGGCTTTCATCTCAAACAGGTCGATGATNCCCTGGAAATCATCCTCTTTACCGATNGGTAACTGNAGAATGATCGCATTTTTACCTAATCTGTTTCTGATCTGATCTACCGCACCATAGAAGTTAGCGCCCAAGATATCCATCTTATTGATAAACGCCATTCTGGGTACGTTGTAGGTGTCAGCCTGTCTCCACACGTTCTCTGACTGCGGCTCCACGCCACCCTTTGCACAAAATACGCCTACGGCACCATCAAGTACGCGGAGTGAACGCTCTACCTCTACTGTAAAGTCGACGTGACCGGGAGTATCAATAATATTGATACGGTGCTCAAGCGCGCCGTCCTTTGGCTTACAGTTTTCTTCCAGAGTCCAGTGACANGTGGTNGCGGCNGANGTGATNGTGATNCCTCTCTCCTGCTCCTGCTCCATCCAGTCCATGGTAGCTGTGCCTTCGTGAGTATCACCGATCTTATAGTTTACGCCAGTATAATACAGGATACGCTCTGTCAATGTGGTCTTNCCCGCATCGATATGAGCCATNATACCGATATTCCTGGTTCTCTCTAGTGGATATTCTCTTCCAGCCAAGATTTTTTCCTCCTTATATTACTTANAAACGATAGTGCGCAAANGCCTTGTTCGCCTCTGCCATCTTGTGCATATCTTCTTTTCTCTTAACGGCTGCACCTGTGTTGTTTGCAGCNTCTAAGATCTCGTTTGCAAGTCTCTGCTCCATGGTCTTTTCGCCTCTCTTACGAGAAAACATGACCAGCCAGCGAAGTGCAAGAGCCTGTCTTCTGTCNGGNCNNACCTCGATCGGCACCTGATAGGTAGCNCCGCCGATACGTCTCGCCTTTACCTCCAGAAGGGGCATGATGTTGTTCATAGCCTCCTCAAAAACATCCAGAGCGGGCTTTCCGGCCTTCTCCTCCACTCTTGCAAATGCGCCGTATACAATCTTCTGTGCTACACCTTTCTTACCATCCAGCATGATGTTGTTGATAAGCTTTGTAACAACCTTGTTGTTGTATAAGGGATCTGCTAATACATCTCTCTTCGGAATATGTCCTTTACGTGGCACGATTCTTCCCTCCTTATTCATAAAATAACAAATAAATCTCAGGTACTCACATGTGTCCTCTAATTCAATGTGTCCGTGCGNGGTAACTCTGATTNTATATCTAANAATCCCAACACTAANTTAGTTCTGTNTNTGNTACTGNTACANNNTGNCCNACGAGCNAAGNTTGNGTANCANNNTTNNGNNNNTNATNCNCCTAGCNNANNTACTTCGCTGCTTTAGGTCTCTTAGCGCCNTACTTGGAGCGAGCCTGTCTTCTGTTAGCGACTCCCGCGGTATCCAGTGTACCTCTGATGATATGGTATCTTGTACCGGGTAAGTCCTTGACTCTTCCGCCACGGATGAGCACTACGCTATGCTCCTGCAGGTTATGGCCCTCGCCGGGAATGTAGCTCGTTACCTCGATTCCGTTAGAAAGACGTACTCTGGCGATCTTTCTGAGCGCTGAGTTNGGNTTCTTNGGNGTTGCTGTCTTAACAGCGGTGCAGACGCCTCTCTTCTGCGGAGAAGCAGTATTGGTAGCTGCCTTGTGCAGGGAATTGTAACCCTTTAACAATGCAGGCGCTGTAGACTTCTTCACAGATGTCTGACGACCCTTTCTGACTAACTGGTTAAATGTTGGCATTCTTTTCACCTCCTATTAAATAAGAATAAATTGNTATAATATTTCCGCGCGCACACAAAAAAAACGCATTCATGTGCACACTAAAATAGTATACTTNCCCATGAATGCGTTGTCAATACATTTTTTATTTATCAGTTCAGCCTCTATCAGTTCAGCCAGAGCAAATCTGTCTGACAAATCATGCTTGCATGAATTTGGCNGATNGATGAAGCTCTGAGGGAACGCCTGCCAATGAGCAAAAGTAGCTGTGCAACAGCGGAAAGCGCTGCAAGCGCNTTTTTGCGAATAGGCGTGAGCCGAACTGTCACAACCTGCAAATGGCGCGGGCTGAACTACAGCACAGTCTTACTCCACTACCTCCGGCGCAAGCTCCTCCTCCGCACCGGTNAACTCATCCAGATCTTCCATGTCTTCCAGATCATCGAGTTCTTCGTCCTNCAGATCTTCTAATCCGTCAATCTCTTCNATCTCCTCTGTCAGATCAAAATCTTCGTCCTCCAGAGAATCCTCATCAAATGCAAATTCGTCCTCCATACGCAGACGGCTCAAGAGGTTCTCATCCGTACTGAGTCTGGTGTCTCTGTAGCGTCTCATTCCTGTACCTGCGGGAATCAGCTTACCGATGATCACATTCTCCTTTAAGCCGATGAGGGAATCTACCTTACCCTTGATAGCTGCCTCCGTCAGAACCTTGGTGGTCTCCTGGAAGGATGCGGCTGACAGGAAGGAATCCGTAGCCAGCGCCGCCTTGGTGATACCCAGAAGAATCTGTTTGCCCTCTGCGGGCTCCTTACCCTCTGCGACAAGCGCCTCGTTCATATCCTCATAATCCAATACATCTACCAGTGTGCCGGGCAGGAAGTCCGTATCACCGTTATTCTCGATCCGCACCTTCTTAAGCATCTGGCGCACGATCACCTCGATATGCTTATCAGAGATATCCACACCCTGGAGTCGATACACTCTCTGTACCTCACGGAGCATATAGTCCTGTACAGCACGGATGCCCTTGATCTTTAACAGATCATGGGGATTGACACTACCCTCAGTCAGCTCATCGCCGGCCTCAAGTGTAGCGCCGTCCAACACCTTGATTCTGGATCCGTAAGGGATCAGATAGGTCTTGGATTCGCCCGTCTCATCGTTGGTGATAATGATCTCTCTCTTCTTCTTGGTATCTTTAATGGCCACCACGCCGCCGAACTCTGCAATGATCGCCAGACCCTTCGGCTTGCGGGCCTCAAAAAGCTCCTCTACACGGGGAAGACCCTGGGTGATATCATCACCGGCCACACCACCGGTATGGAAAGTACGCATAGTAAGCTGTGTACCAGGCTCACCGATGGACTGTGCCGCAATGATACCGACAGCCTCACCGACCTGAACCGCTTCGCCCGTCGCCATATTAGCGCCGTAGCATTTTGCACAGATTCCCACATGAGAACGGCAGGTTAAGATCGTACGGATCTTGAGTGCCTCCACAGGCTCGCCATTCTTATTTACGCCTACGCTCAGGATCTTCTCAGCGCGGGCGGGAGTGATCATGTGATTTCTCTTCACGATCATATTGCCGTCTTTATCCAGAATATCCTCACAGGAGAAACGTCCTGTGATCCTGTCTTTCAGACCCTCGATGGTCTCCTTGCCATCCATAAAAGCTTTGACGGTCATGCCGGGAATCTCTTCTTTGCCCTCGCAGCAGTCCGTCTCACGGATGATCAGCTCCTGAGATACATCCACCATTCGTCTGGTCAGATAACCGGAGTCCGCAGTACGCAGCGCGGTATCGGACAGACCCTTACGGGCGCCGTGCGCAGACATGAAGTACTCCAGAACATCCAGGCCTTCACGGAAATTCGACTTGATCGGCAGCTCGATGGTACGGCCTGTGGTATCTGCCATCAGACCACGCATACCCGCCAGCTGTTTGATCTGCTGGTTGGAACCACGGGCGCCGGAATCCGCCATCATATAAATGTTATTGTACTTATCCAGACCGGACAGCAACACCTCTGTAAGCTCCTTATCCGTGTCGTTCCAGGTCTCTACCACCGCACGATATCTCTCTTCCTCAGTGATCAATCCTCTGCGGAAGTTAACGGAGATCTTATCCACGGTAGCCTGTGCCGCCTCAAGCATCTCCTCCTTCTTAGCAGGCACTGTCATATCGGAGATGGAAACCGTCATCGCTGCCTGGGTGGAATATTTATAACCGGTAGCCTTGATCAGATCCAGCACCTCCGCGGTACGTACTGCACCGTGAATGTTGATGACTTTCTCCAGAATCTGCTTCAGCTGCTTCTTACCCACATGGAAATCCACTTCCAGCTTCAGAAGGTTCTCCGGGTCGCTTCTGTCCACATATCCCAGATCCTGCGGCAGAATCTCGTTAAAGAGGAATCTTCCCAGAGTGGACTCTACATTACCGGATACTTCCTCACCGTCAGCCGTCTTTTTCGTTACTCTGACAGTAATTCTGGAATGAAGGGTACATACTTTATTTTCATAGGCAAGAATCGCCTCATTCACGTTCTTAAAGAACTTTCCTTCCCCCTCTGCACCGGGTCTCTCCTGCGTCAGGTAATAGATACCCAGCACCATATCCTGGGAAGGCACCGCCACCGGGCCGCCGTCTGACGGCTTTAACAGGTTATTCGGGGAGAGCAGAAGGAATCTGCACTCTGCCTGCGCCTCCACGGAAAGAGGAAGATGCACTGCCATCTGGTCGCCATCGAAATCGGCATTAAATGCNGTACAAACGAGGGGATGCAGCTTGATNGCCTTACCCTCTACCAGAATAGGCTCAAACGCCTGAATACCNAGTCTGTGCAGGGTAGGCGCACGGTTTAACATCACCGGATGCTCCGTGATCACTTCCTCCANNACATCCCACACCTGNGTNTCCAGTCTCTCTACCAGNTTCTTAGCNGCCTTGATATTCTGAGAAATGCCGCGNGATACCAGNTCTTTCATCACAAAAGGCTTAAACAGCTCGATCGCCATCTCNTTGGGCAGACCGCACTGATANATCTTTAATTCNGGTCCCACCACGATAACAGATCGACCNGAATAGTCAACNCGCTTTCCNAGCAGATTCTGACGGAAACGTCCGGATTTACCCTTGAGCATNTCGGACAGNGACTTTAACGCNCTGTTGCCGGGGCCTGTCACGGGACGGCCTCTTCTGCCGTTGTCGATCAGAGCGTCCACTGCCTCCTGCAGCATACGCTTCTCGTTGCGGACAATGATATCGGGAGCGCCCAGCTCCAAAAGTCTTTTCAGACGGTTATTTCTGTTGATGATCCTTCTGTAGAGATCATTTAAGTCGGAGGTCGCAAAACGGCCGCCATCCAACTGTACCATAGGCCGCAGATCCGGCGGGATCACCGGGATCACATCCATGATCATCCACTCCGGCTGGTTTCCGGACTCCCGGAAAGCCTCCACCACTTCCAGTCTCTTAATGATGCGGGCACGCTTCTGTCCGGTGGACTCTCTCAAGCCCTCCTTCAGCTCCGCCGCTTCCTCTTCCAGATCAATGGCCTGCAGAAGCTCCTTGATTGCCTCCGCACCCATGCCTACACGGAATTTATTGCCCCAGGTCTCTCTGGCGTCCTGATACTCCTTCTCGGAGAGAACCTGCTTGTAATCCAGATCCGTCTCGCCGCCGTCCAGTACGATATACGACGCAAAGTAGAGCACTTTCTCAAGCACTCTGGGAGAGAGATCCAGAATCAGCCCCATACGGCTGGGAATTCCCTTAAAATACCAAATATGAGATACCGGCGCCGCCAGCTCAATGCGGCCCATGCGCTCTCTGCGGACACTGGACTTGGTTACCTCAACGCCGCAACGATCACAGACTACGCCCTTATATCTGATCTTCTTATATTTACCACAGTGGCACTCCCAGTCCTTGCTGGGTCCGAAGATCTTCTCACAGAACAGGCCCTCTTTCTCAGGCTTTAAGGTTCTGTAATTGATCGTCTCCGGCTTCGTGACCTCNCCCCTGGACCAGTCTCTGATCTTCTCAGGGGATGCCAATCCTATCTTGATCGCATCAAATGTCATGGGTTGATACGCTTCCTGTTTCATATCTGACATCCTGCATTAACCTCCATTCGTCTGCCTTATAAACATTCAAATTAGTGCAAGCTTACTCTTCGTAGGCTTCCTCGAACGCCTCGTCCGCCTCCTCAAAGGCATCCTCCTCGTCCTCGCTGCTCACAAGCTGTCCGCTGTCATCGTCAAACTCCTGCCGCTGGTAGCCCATGGAACCGAAGGATTCTCTCTCGTAATTATAATTNCGGGAATCTCCCTCGATCTCGTAACGGTAATCGTTCTCGCCGTAATCGATGGTCTCCATGATCTCCACCTCGGTCTGGTCGTCACGAAGCACTCTGACATCCAGTCCCAGGGACTGCAGCTCTTTCAAAAGCACCTTGAAGGACTCCGGCACGCCGGGCTCAGGAATATTATCACCCTTGATGATCGCCTCGTAGGTCTTCACACGGCCCACCACGTCATCGGATTTCACCGTCAGGATCTCCTGCAAAGTGTAAGCCGCGCCGTAAGCCTCCAGCGCCCACACCTCCATCTCACCGAAACGCTGTCCGCCGAACTGTGCTTTACCGCCCAGAGGCTGCTGCGTTACCAGAGAGTAAGGACCCGTGGAACGAGCGTGGATCTTATCATCTACCAGATGATGGAGCTTCAGGTAGTGCATGTGTCCGATGGTGACCGGTGAATCGAAATACTCACCCGTTCTGCCATCCCGCAGTCTCACCTTACCGTCTCTGGAGATCGGTACGCCCTTCCACAGCTTTCTGTGCTCTCTGTTCTCGGACAGATACTCCATAACCTCCGGCAAAAGCTCCGCTTTATGCTTTTTCTCAAACTCTTCCCACTCCAGATTGACATAATCGTTTGCCAGATCAAGAGTGTCCATGATATCATCCTCTTTTGCACCGTCAAACACCGGTGTAGCCACGTTAAAGCCCAAAGCCTTCGCAGCCAGGGACAGATGGATCTCCAGCACCTGCCCGATATTCATACGGGAAGGCACGCCCAGAGGATTCAACACGATATCCAGAGGACGACCATTGGGCAGATAAGGCATATCCTCCACCGGCAGCACGCGGGAAACCACACCCTTGTTACCGTGACGGCCTGCCATCTTATCACCCACGGAAATCTTTCTCTTCTGTGCAATATAGATACGGACTGCCTGGTTTACGCCGGGAGACAGCTCNTCGCCGTTCTCTCTGGTAAACACCTTGGCATCCACTACAATACCATACTCGCCGTGAGGCACCTTCAGGGAAGTATCACGCACTTCTCTTGCCTTCTCGCCGAAGATCGCGCGCAGCAGCCTCTCCTCTGCNGTCAGCTCGGTCTCGCCCTTGGGCGTCACCTTACCCACCAGAATATCGCCGGCACGCACTTCCGCACCGATGCGGATGATACCTCTGTCATCCAGATCNTTCAGCGCATCGTCGCCCACACCGGGCACNTCTCTGGTGATCTCCTCGGGTCCCAGCTTGGTATCCCGGGCCTCCGCCTCGTATTCTTCCATGTGCACGGAGGTNTAGACATCCTCCTGCACCAGTCTNTCACTCAAAAGTACCGCGTCCTCGTAGTTATAACCTTCCCAGGTCATGAAACCGATCAGCGGATTCTTACCCAGAGCCAGCTCGCCGCCCTCCGTGGAAGGACCATCGGCGATCACCTCGCCCTCCTCCACATGCATACCCTTCTGCACGATGGGCTTCTGGTTATAGCAGTTGGACTGGTTACTGCGGGAGAATTTCATCAGATGATACTCATCCTTCTCCCCGTCGTCACAGGTCATTTTGATCACATCCGCCGACACATAATCGATGGTGCCGGACTTTCTGGCAACCACGCAGACGCCGGAGTCCACAGCCGCCTTCGGCTCCATACCGGTTCCCACCACGGGAGTCTCGGTAAAGAGCAGGGGCACTGCCTGTCTCTGCATGTTGGACCCCATCAGCGCACGGTTCGCATCGTCGTTCTGCAAGAACGGGATCAGCGCCGTCGCCACCGAGAATACCATCTTCGGGGACACATCCATATAATCAAACATGCCTTTCGGATATTCCTGGGTTTCTGTCTTATACCGGCCGGATACGCTGTTTCTCGTAAAGTATCCGTCCTTATCCAAAGGCGCAGAAGCCTGCGCTACATGGTAATTATCTTCCTCGTCCGCCGTCATATAGACCGTCTCGTCCGTAACGCGCGGATTCTCCGGATCGCTCTTGTCGATCTTACGATAAGGCGCCTCCACAAAGCCGTACTCATTGATCCTTGCATAGGACGCAAGAGAGTTGATCAGACCGATATTCGGTCCCTCAGGCGTCTCGATGGGGCACATTCTGCCATAGTGTGTATAGTGCACATCACGCACCTCGAATCCGGCTCTGTCTCTGGACAGACCGCCCGGTCCCAATGCGGAGAGACGTCTCTTGTGGGTCAGCTCACCCAGCGGGTTATTCTGATCCATGAACTGGGACAGCTGGGAGGATCCGAAGAACTCCTTCACCGCCGCCTGTACCGGCTTGATGTTGATCAGCACCTGAGGAGANATCTCCTCCGCATCGTGGGTCGTCATTCTCTCGCGGACCACTCTCTCCAGACGGGAAAGGCCGATCCGGTACTGATTCTGTAACAGCTCGCCCACCGCACGGATACGACGATTGCCCAGATGGTCGATATCATCATCATTTCCGATACCGTACTCTAAATGAATATTATAGTTAATGGAAGCCAGAATGTCTTCCTTNGTAATATGCTTCGGGATCAGCTCATGCACATTTTTCCGGATCGCTTCAAAAAGCTGCCCGGGATCTGCGCTGTACTCGTCCANAATCTGCTNCAGNACAGGATANTAAACCAGCTCNGTGACGCCCANCTCTCTGGGATTGCAGTCCACAAAGTTCGTGATATCCACCATCATATTGGAGAGCACCTTCACATTTCTCTCCTCCGTCTGGATCCACACGGAAGGTATCGCGGCGTTCTGGATCGCATCCGCCATCTCTGCCGTCACCTTATCGCCCGCCTTGGCTAAAATCTCACCGGTCTGGGTATCCACCACATCCTCAGCGAGAATATGATGTCTGATCCGGTTGCGGAACATCAGTTTTTTGTTGAATTTATATCTGCCGACCTTGGCAAGGTCATATCTTCTGGGATCAAAAAACATCGCCATGATCAAGCTCTCTGCGCTCTCCACACTGAGCGGCTCGCCCGGACGGATCTTTTTATACAGCTCAAGCAGACCCTCCTGATAATTCTCAGAAGTGTCTTTTGCAAAGCTCGCCTCGATCTTCGGCTCATCACCGAAAAGCTCTCTGATCTCATCATTTGAGCTCACGCCAAGCGCACGGATCAACACAGTGATCGGAACCTTTCTGGTTCTGTCCACGCGCACATAAAAGACATCATTAGAGTCTGTCTCATACTCTAACCACGCTCCGCGGTTGGGGATCACAGTAGCGGAAAAGAGCCGCTTACCGATCTTATCGTGTCCGATCCCGTAATAAATGCCGGGAGAACGCACAAGCTGGCTGACGATAACACGCTCTGCGCCATTGATCACAAAGGTGCCTGTCTGCGTCATAAGAGGCAGATCGCCCATGAAGATCTCATGCTCCGTGATTTCATCCTTCTCCTTGTTGATCAGGCGTACTTTCACCTTGAGAGGGGCTGCGTAGGTGGCGTCTCTCTCCTTACATTTTTCAATAGAGTATTTAACGTCCTCTTCGCACAACTCGAAATCAACGAATTCCAGACTCAAATGACCGCTGTAATCCGAAATCGGAGAAATATCGTCAAACACTTCCTTCAAGCCTTCATTCAGAAACCACTGATAGGAGTTCTTTTGAACTTCGATCAGGTTCGGCATCTCCAGAACCTCTTTCTGTCGTGCATAAGTCATACGCGTATTTCTGCCGGCTGCAGTCTTACGGATCCTGTTCTTTTCCATTGACATTTCACCCCGTTCTTTATGATTGATCCATGCTTGATCGGAAATAACACCTCAAAAAAGCATAGCACACCACAATAGTGCACCTTACATTCTACTACAAGTCCTTCTGGGAGTCAATTAGAAAAATAAGAGATTTGAAAAAAATTTAGAATATAAATATCAAGACCGTCCATGGCGTTCGCCCATGAACGGTCTCGTCTTTTGTTCTCGAATTACTTCAGAGTAACCTTTGCGCCTTCAGCCTCAAGCTTAGCCTTGATGTCGTCAGCCTCCTCTTTGGAAGCAGCCTCTTTGAGTACCTTCGGAGCGGAATCAACCAGATCCTTCGCCTCCTTCAAGCCAAGACCGGTAGCCTCACGAACCACCTTGATAACCTTAACCTTGTTCGGGCCAACCTCTGTCAGCTCTACGTCGAACTCTGTCTTCTCCTCGCCTGCTGCTGCACCTGCGTCACCGCCTGCTGCTGCAACTACCACGCCTGCTGCTGCGGATACACCGAACTCCTCCTCGCAAGCCTTTACAAGATCATTTAATTCTAATACTGTCAACTCTTTGATAGCGTCGATCAATTCCTGAGTAGATAACTTTGCCATGATTGTTTTCCTCCATATTTTTTATCATTTACTTTCAACTACTTATTCGAGGCTGCCTTGGCAGACTCGGGTTTTGATTTTAACGCGTAGCGTTTAAACCGCTTAAACCGGCTATTCTGCAGGTGTCTCAGCAGATGCTTCCTCTGCGGGAGCCGTTTCTGCCTCAGCGGGTGCTTCCTCTGCAGGTGCAGCTTCTGCTGCGGGNGCTTCCTCTGCAGGTGCAGCCTCTTCCTTAGCAGGTGCCTCACACTCGGATGCGCCGCCTTTCTCAGCCAGCTGATTCATCACGCGGGCGAAGTTAGCGATAGGAGACTGGATACTGCCAAGCAGCTTGGACAGCAATTCTTCTCTGGACGGGATCTTAGCGATCTCGCCGATTCCCTTCGCGTCATAGGCGATGCCTTCCACTATGCCGCCCTTCACCTCAAGGGCGTCTGCGGTCTTAGCGAATTTGCATAACACTCTGGCAGGAGCNGTTGCGTCCTCTGTAGAGATCGCAACTGCGCTGGGGCCTTCCAGATAAGGAAGAAGCGCTTCACAGTCCGTACCCTTGAATGCAAAATTCATCATTGTGTTCTTGTAAACCTTGTAGGTGATCCCGGCCTCACGCAGCTGCTTACGAAGCTGTGTGTCCTGTTCCACCGTAAGTCCGCGNTAGTCAACCAGAACGACTGACTGNGCGTCTTTTACGGCAGCGGNGATCTCTTCTACGATAGGTTTCTTCAATTCCACCTTTGCCATTACATTACCTCCTTATAGATTTTAGTGCCGAAAGGAGTATTCATAAAGAAAATCCTCCCTGAAGACAGGGAGGATGATACTGTCAATACGATCTCTTCTCTCCTCGGTAGGCGGACTCTTACGCCGGCAATACGGCACCTACTGTCTTCGGCATGGTTTTACAACCTTTGATACTATAGCACAGTATGATTTTATCTGTCAACTCTTTTATACAAAAAGCTAAAAAGCTGAACAAAAAAGGCGGAACATATCTTAAGGCGCCCCCTGAAAAGCGTCAGCGCGGCAGCATGGTATGATCTGCCTTTTGCCACTTATCTATTGACTGCAGCAGATGCCCCTGTCCGGAGCCCCCGTCCCGCAAAGGGATTCGCCTCCGCCCCGGNNNGNGCNTTGTACTGCAGGCCNAACTTCTGNGCCTCCGTAACCTCGATCTCCATCACTCCGAAGCTGGTTTCGATCTGCAATACAGTAGAGCCATCGGGTTTAGTGATGATCTGAGTCTTCAGGTCGTCCTCTTCCTCTTTGGCATCTCCGCTTTTTGCATTCCCGGGAATCGGCATCTGTCCGTCATAGTCGGATATCTTNTTCAGATCCCTGGAGTTTTCCTTGATGACCGCCCGCCAAATCAAATCCATCTCCTCCGCCGTATACATGGTGGCGCCAAAGCCGTTCATATATTTAGCATACTTGATCTTTTCCCTGTCTATGTAGGTAGAGCCNTCTTTCTCGTAGGTGTAATCCGGCACGCCGTCCTTCGTCGAAGTCTCAAAGAAATTAACAAAATCGTCCTCATCGACCTCACCCGCCAGAAAATCCTGCCAGAAATTCTCGTGCGCCGCAAAACGCAGATTAGCGTCCTGAGGGAACCGCTGCAAAAAGGNCATGACCTTCTCATACTGTCCCCGCTCCTTATAGGAAAGCTTCCAACAGTCCTTGTTCACCCACTCCGTACCGTCAAAATAGGATTCCTTGCACATGATCCCATTCTTCCCGTAACAGGTAATATACCAGTGTTTCTGCTTCGGATCTTCTGTGGAAAAACTGCACTTGGACCTCACGCCCGTGAGCAGCTCCGCAATCTCTTCCGGATCCGTCACCTGCACCGTGGTAACATTTTCTTCCTTTACTTCTATCGGCTTGGGACTTGCCGCACTGCCAGAGGATTCCGTCTTGGGATTTGCCACGCTGCCGCTTGCTTCCGTCTTTGGCTGTGCCGCTTCCGGAACTGACACACTTGTCACTTCATCAGGATCCGCCGTGCCGCTTTCCACCGCTCTGCGCAAGGCTTCCTTCTCAGCCTGTGCCTCTGCCTCTGCGATCAACTGCTTGATCTGCTCCTGCAAAGCCTCCTCGGCGTCATCAAAATCTGTCAGAAGTTTCTCCCACTCTTTTATCGTAAAGGACTGGGCTCCGATCTGGAAAGCAGGCTCCACCGTACCGTCCTTCACCTTCTTTGCCATCTCCTCCATATGAGCCAGAATCTGCTCACGGTAAGTCAGCGTTTCAGCCGCCTTTTCCGTCTTGCTCTGTTCCCCATCCGGCTCCGTACGCTGCGCACCCGCTTCATTTGTGACAGCAGTGTCATTTATTCCATCTCTCAGTGGAAATGCTTCATCCCTACCGGACTTGCCAGTTTGTGCTGAGCGGTTCCCGTATCCCGTCGGAGATGTATTACGAATCCATGAAGAATATCCCTGATTTCCTACATTCATAGCTTTGATCCCTTTCTTTCATATGCCATTACGTATCTGTTTTCTTGCCTTTCTACAGTTAATACGATTCAACAAGGCGAAAAGTTTCATTCGGGAAAAATTTTATCGGTTAAACCAAACCTTCACCAGCTTACATACCCTTCCGCATCGATCTGCACCCCTTCGGAAATGCTGCGCATATACGAAAGCACCCTGTCCTTCTCCGTTCCCTGCAAAAGAGTTGTCCGACAGCCGCTCTGGAGACAGGGCACAAACTGATAGCTCACGATCCCCGTCTGATCGATCACCACCTCCACCATACCGGTGTCTATGGTTTTGGAGTTAAACCAGAAATTCCCCAGGCTGTAGATCACCGGCACCCCGCGGATCACACCGATCGGCTGGAGACAGTGCGGATGATCTCCAATCACCAGATCCGCGCCGGCGTCTACCAGCTCCGGCGCCTGTTTCAACTGTGCCCAGTCCAGTTCCGCCTGATTTTCCGTGCCCCAGTGAATATAAGCCACCACGAAATCACTGTTGGCAGCCGCCTCCCGCACAGTCTCTAAGAGCTTCTCTCCATTCCAGCAGCGAAATACGCCCGCCGAGGTTTCCGTAGCCTCCTTGGTGTCCGGCGTATCCAGCCGCTCGATCTGAGTCGCTGACACGAAGGCGATCTTCATATCGCCCACTATGTAATAGACGATCTTTCTCGCCTCATCGATATTCCGCCCCGCGCCCACATAAGGAATTCCTTCTTCCCGCAGGATATCCAGAGTATCCACCAGAGCATCCGGTCCGTAGTCGTAGGCGTGATTATTCGCCAGAGATACCAGATCCACTCCCATATCCGTCAGATACCCTGCTGTCTCCGGTCTTGCACGAAAAGTAAACTGCTTTTCTTCGATGGGCGTCCCCCTGCTGGAATAGGCAAATTCATTGTTGAGCATCATGATGTCGGCTCCCCGCATCCGCTCCAGCACTTCCGGCGCGATGCCCTGCGAAATGTCTCCGCCGGTTCTGACAGCCCCCATGATCGCATAGTTGTCATCAAAAAGAATATCTCCCGCAAAAGCAAGTGTCACCTGTCCGGAGACACCCGCCTCCCTCGCGTAGATATGATTCTCCTCCATATAGACCGGATCATCCAGAATCTCCTGATATCTGGAGGGCGGCTCTGTCATTTCTTCTGCCGTTTCCTCCGTCTTTTCCTCCAAAAAATCCTCAGGCTCTCGGACATCCGCGTCCGTTTCTATGACTTCTCTCCGCTCCGACACAGATTCCCTGCTCTCCCGAGAATCCGTTTCTGTCCTCTTCGATCTTACCGGTTCCGTAATCCACTGATGAGCCGCCAACGCCAGAACCCCAACCGCCATCGCTATGGTGAGGGTCAGGATAAAAGGGATAAAAAAGCTGTGGTGCAGTCGTATTCTCTTTTTCTTTTTTCGCGTTCTTTTTTTAGCCATATTGTTATTGTATCATATTCTCAGATGGCAATATACTAAAATATTCCCACTGTCATTCATAAGCAGACTCGGTTCGCCCGTCGCTCGTCATAAATCGCCATTTCCAGTCCTACATGCAAGCATGCGGCCTGTCTCTGCCGCTTTCTGACTCTGCTTATGCGCGCAAAAAAGTGACGAGCCACAGCCCGTCACTTTCCGAAATTCTTTTTTGTGTTAATACTTCGCTACATTTACCTTCACGCCGGGGCCCATGGTCGTTGCCAGCGTGATACTGCGCAGATACTGTCCCTTAAGAGCTGAGGGCTTCGCCTTTACAATGGCTTCCATCAGTGCTTCGAAATTCTCCTGCAGTTTGCTCTCCTCAAAGGAAGTCTTTCCTACAGGTACATGGATGATGTTCGCCTTATCCAGTCTGTACTCGATCTTACCGGCTTTGATATCGCTGATCGCCTTAGCCACATCCATGGTAACTGTACCGGCCTTAGGGTTGGGCATCAGACCTTTCGGGCCAAGTACCTTACCCAGACGACCTACCACACCCATCATATCAGGTGTTGCTACTACCACGTCAAAGTCAAGCCATCCATCGTTCTGGATCTTGGGAATCAGTTCCTCGCCGCCCACATGATCTGCACCTGCCGCCTCTGCCTCGTTAACCTTATCACCTTTGGCAAATACTAACACGCGCACCGTCTTACCGGTTCCGTTGGGCAGTACCACCGCGCCACGGATCTGCTGCTCTGCATGACGACCATCACATCCGGTTCTGATATGAACCTCCACAGTCTCGTCAAATTTTGCTGTTGCTGTCTTTTTCACTAAGGCGATCGCCTCGGCTGTATCGTACATAGTAGTACGATCTACCAGCTTAGCCGCCTCCTGATATTTTTTACCGTGTTTCATCTCGAACCCTCCATTACTCTTCTACTGTGATGCCCATGCTTCTCGCAGTACCGGCGATCATACTCATAGCCGCCTCTACGCTTGCCGCGTTCAGATCAGGCATCTTCATCTCTGCGATCTCCTGCAGCTTAGCCTTGGAGATGGTAGCTACCTTCGTTTTGTTCGGAGTAGCGGAACCGGACTTGATGTTGCATGCCTTCTTTAAAAGAACTGCCGCAGGGGGAGTCTTCGTAATGAAACTGAAGCTTCTGTCTGCATACACTGTGATAACAACCGGGATGATCACATCACCCTTATCGGCTGTCTTAGCGTTGAACTGTTTTGTAAATTCAACGATGTTTACCCCGTGCTGTCCGAGTGCAGGACCAACCGGGGGCGCTGGTGTTGCCTTACCAGCAGGGATCTGTAACTTGATATATCCTTCTACTTTCTTTGCCATTTCGGCACCTCCTAATATTATTGTGGTATAACGTCTTTCGACTTCCACACATATCTACACCGCCGAAGCGGAATAAATATCTACCGCATACTTCTGACCTCCGCGAAGCTGATCTCCACGGGTGTCTCTCTGCCGAACAGTTCCACGTTGATCGTGGCTGTCTGCTTGCCATAGTCGATCCGCTGTACGACGCCCACGGTATCTTTCCAGACACCCGCAACCACCGCAATGGTATCTCCTTCCGCAAAATCGACTGTCATATTTTCCATCTTAATGCCCAGAGGCTTCATCTCCGCCTCTGTGAGCGGCACCGGCTTACTCCCCGGTCCCACGAATCCCGTCACACCTCTGGTATTTCTCACAACATACCATGTGTCGTCATTCATAACCATATTGATCAGAACGTATCCGGGAAACATCTTCTTCTGTACGGTCTTACGGGCACCGTTTTTTAACTCCGTGACATCCTGCATGGGCACCTTGACCTCCAGAATCTCTTCCTCCAGATGTCTGTTCTCGATCGTTTTCTCTATGTTGGCCTTTACCTTATTTTCATATCCGGAATAAGTATGCACAACATACCAATTCGCCTCTGCCATACGGATCCTCCCTGTCTCTCTATAGATGTAAGAACCAGTCCTATAACTGCAGCGTGGTGATAAAGTCCACGCCATACTGCAGACCAAAATCCAACACCGCGATGATCGCTCCTACCACCAGGGAAATAATAATGACCGCAACAGACTGCTTCATAAGGGACTCTTTATCCGGCCAGCTGATCTTCTTAAACTCAGCTTTCACGCCGTCAAAAAACTTGACTGCTTTCTTTTCTGCTTTCGCTGAATCTGCCATACTTGCTCTTCTCCTTTTTCAAACCACCGACCTGTTACTTTGTCTCCTTATGCATGGTATGTCTCTTGCAGAATCTGCAATACTTCTTTGTCTCCATCCTGTCGGGATGTGTCTTCTTATCCTTTGTTGTATTGTAGTTACGCTGTTTACATTCCGTACATGCCAATGTGATCCTTGTGCGCATCTCGCCACCTCCACCTGTATTACGATTCGTTTGATTGCCTAATCTCTCATTTTTTGAGCATAAAAAAAAGACCTGAATCTCATCTCGCTCACACAATATATCATACGNANNGCCGCAAGTCAACTGCTTTTNTATATTTTTTACAGATTTCATATATTTCTTACTTATCAAAAATAAATTTTTTTCTTTTTTCCCTTTATAAAACAACTGCACCGTACGATATATAAAGTAACCATATTATTTTTGATGCAAAAATATCCACATTTTCCCGCAAATACTTGCTTTTTTCGGGNTTATTGTGGTAAAATAAACTATATCTNTANATTATTATGAAGGAAATGCCCACGGAGATACNTTGCAGGCTATGGACAGCCGCAGGAGGTGTCTGCGATGATTTCACGGAAGAAAGGAGGGGCTCATGGCTTTTAATTCTGTTCATAATTTAACAAATGTCTACAATTTCTACATGACTACTTATGCGCCGAAGTCGAGCACGCGTTATGATACGCATAAGAAAAGCGAACTTCGAAGCGTGTATAATTCTATTGTCAAGATGAATAAGGAATCCCCTCTGTTTATTCTGGATACCAGTAAGGAATCNCAGCAGTTTGCTGTTGATATAAANGAAAACGCCAGAGAACTTCGCAANACGATCGCTTCTCTCGGTGGTCTTGACGAAGAAGAACTTCTGAATAANAAGGTGGCTTATTCCAGCAATGAGAATATCGCTNCNGCNAAATATATCGGCTCTAAGAAACCGGATGANGATTTTCCTTCTTATGAGGTGGAGGTCAAGCATCTCGCTTCCCCTCAGGTAAACCTCGGAAATTTCCTGCCCGGTAACGAGCCCGTGACGCTTGCTCCCGACACTTATTCTTTCGACGTAGGGATCGATGATCTGAGTTACGAGTTCCAATTCAGTATCAAGTCGACTGACACCAACCAAGATGTGCAGGCACGTTTGTCCCGTCTGATCACTAACGCCAACATCGGTATGACGGCTCAGGTCGTGACAGACGACAACGGAAATTCCGCTCTCCGTATGGAATCNGATGCTACCGGCCTGAAGGATGGAAAAAAGGAACAGTTTATCATTTCCGATCACCGCACCAGTAAAACTGCCGGCGTAGTGGATTATATGGGACTTGACCATGTGACTTCCGCGGCTACAAACGCATCTTTCCTGGTGGATGGTGAGGAGCATTCCTCCGCTGCCAACCATTACACGCTGGATAACACCTATGAATTACAGTTTAANGGTGTGAGCAGTGAAGATGGCGAAACGGCTTCCATCGGTATTAAGACCGANGTAGAATCTCTGGCCGAGAATATCAANACTNTGGTGAGGGGATATAACTCTTTCCTGCAGGCAGTTTCAGAGTACAAGGCCGATCAGCCTAAGAGCAACCGGCTCTTNCAGGAGATGAGCAGCGTTGCCAGAGTATATGCAAAGGGACTGACCTCCGCCGGANTGAATCTGAATCTGGACGGNACATTAGAAGTAGACAACAATGTCCTGCGCCAGAAGGCTACGAGNGAAGACGCCAAGGAGGCATTCTCCTCCATGAAGGGATTTACGAACTCGGTTCTGCGCAAGTCAAACCAGGTATCCTTAAACCCGATGCACTACGTCAACAACGTGATCGTGGCTTATAAGAATCCCGGCAAGAACTTTGCAAGCCCTTATATCACAAGCGCGTACAGTGGGATGATGTTTAACAGTTATTGCTAACAGTATAAAAAGGAAAGNGGCAAGCCGTTTGGTTTGCCNCTTTTTTTGTNCCGATTATACAAGCTTCACCATTTCAANATAAAAATTATTTATTGCCTACAGCGCATTCCAATATAATACAAAAATCAATATACATCCCCACGCATTTCCGGTTAATTTATGAGTGATTAGCATTCCATAAATTAAAAACATTGTGCATAGCATTTCAACTATTGCATCAGGGGTTACTCCAATCACGCCGTGTATAAGAATGCACATGATAGCACAGATAAAAGCTCCCCAATCCCAAAACCTGCTTTTAGACGGATAACGCTCACTGATTTTATCACAAATCACAACATAGTTAAATCCTTCAAAAAATCCCCAGCAAATAGCTGTAATAACCATACCGAGAATATTATATGGAAAACCGCTTTCAATCACTTCTGCNGTTGTATTTACATCTGAAAATGGAAACCAGGAATGTACATTCCCGGCAAAATAGTTATAAAGGAAATCNGGAATACAACATAACACNCTAAGCGATATGGCAACTAAGATATTTTTACATGTCAAACCATAGTTTAAAAAGTTTTCTTTTCTGAAACAACAAACTATCGTTATGCCGAGCCCTGCAAGTCCAAACTGAAAAATACCCCCTACAAATAAGACACGTAATACAATATTGATAGAAGTGTCAGCCACTATTTCGTTTATACTTCTTCCCCAAATGATATAAATTGCAAGAATCAGAAATGATATTACAGCAATTGTCCATAAATCTATATCGAGCTGCTTTTTGCGTTCTTTCGTTAACATTATATTCATCCTTTCAACTTCAAATTTCTCATTATAACTATACTCTATTTTTATCAGCTACACAATTCAAAAGATTTTTCTGTAAGCTACNACGAACAGACCGCGCTAATGTTCTCGCTGTAGTCTTGCGTAGGAACATTAGTGCAGCCTGCCCGTTTCCTTTGATTTAAGGAATTTTTTTATCCCTAATACTATAGTAATAAAAGAGACAGNCAAACGACCTGTCTCTTCTTTAATATTTATATATGTAATATAGACTCGCAANCNCGNGCTGACGGCTACAGCGGTATATTTCCGTGCTTCTTCTTNGGATTCTCCGCCTGCTTATTCTTTAAGCCGCGCAGCGCCTTGATCAGAGCCACTCTTGTCTCCTCCGGCTTGATCACCTCNTTGACGTAGCCTCTGGCCGCCGCCACATAAGGATTCAGGAATCTNTCCTCATATTCCTTCTTGCACTGTGCCCGCATAGCCTCCGGATCGTCCGCCGCCTTGATNTTTCTCTTAAAGGCGATGTTGACNGCACCGTCCGCTCCCATCACCGCAATCTCCGCGATAGGCCACGCATATACAATGTCCGCTCCCATCTCCTTGGAATTCATAGCAATATAAGCGCCGCCGTAAGCTTTACGCATGATCAGCGAGATCTTAGGCACGGTAGCCTCTGAATAGGCATAAAGGATCTTTGCCCCGTGACGGATGATGCCATTGTGCTCCTGAGCCGTACCGGGCAANAANGCNGGTACATCGATCAAAGTGATCAGCGGTATATTGAAGCAGTCNCAGAACCGTATGAATCTGGCAATCTTGTCGGATGCATGATAATCNAGGGAGCCTCCCATGGAATTGGGCTGATTCGCCACGATACCTACGACCTTGCCCTCCATNCGGCACCAGCCCACCACCGCATTGGTAGCNAACTCCTTCTGNACCTCAAAAAAGCTGCCCTCGTCCACGATACAGTCGATGACTTCCTTCACATCGTAGGCATGGCGGGAATTATCAGGCACAATATCCTTAATCTTGGCCGCCTTAGCCCTCATAGTGCTATCCAGCCTCACGCTGTCGCTTCTGCCAAACACCTTCCCTACTCTGGAAGGGATACTCTGTCTCTCCGGCGTATCCACCACGGGCGGCTTCTCCATCCAATTGCNNGGCAGATAGGATAACAGTTTACGCACTCCCATCAGACACTCGTTTTCCGTNTCGTAAGTAAAATGCGATACACCGCTCTTTTTAGCGTGTACATCGGCGCCTCCCAGCTCCTCCACGGAAACCTGTTCGTTGATGACCGTCTTCACCACGTTCGGCCCGGTGATGAACATCTTAGAAATATCCTTCACCATAAAGATAAAGTCACAGATGGCCGGCGCATAGCAGGCGCCGCCAGAGCAGGGACCCAGAATCACCGCGATCTGAGGAATCACCCCGGACGCCTTTGTATGGCGCAGGAACATTCCGCTGTAACCGCTAAGAGAAGAGATCCCTTCCTCGATCCTGGCGCCGCCGCTGTCATTGATGCAGATCAGGGGCGCTTTCATCTCCATAGCCATATCTTGAATCCGGCAGATNTTAAAAGAGTGATACTCTCCCAGCGTACCNCCGANCACTGTAAAGTCCTCGCTGGCCACAAACACCTGACGACCATCAATCTCACCATAGCCTGTCACCACGCCGTCGCCCGGCACACGTCTTTTATCCAGATCAAAATCGTTGATNCGGGACTCCAAAAANCCGTCCACCTCCACGAAAGTGCCCGGATCCAGTAAAATCTCNATCCGCTCTCTGGCCGTCAGCTTGCCCGCAGCATGCTGTTTATCGATCTTATTCTGACCGCCGCCCAACAGAGCTTTCTCCCTTCTTCTGTCAAGTTCCTTATTCGCCTCATTCCAGTTCATAGAGCGCCTCCATCTTGTTTGACTTTCCAATACTTTGATATTCAAACTTTNNAGTTGTATTATAGGNAGAGTACCACGCTTTGTCAATACTCTGCCTGAATATTTTATATTATCAGTTCAGCCAGAGCGGTATCTGGCAGACAAATCATGCTTGCATAAATTTGGCGGACAGATGCTGCTCTGAGGGAACGCCTGTATATGAGCAAAAAGAGCTGCATCGCAGCGGGAAGCGCTAAAAGCGCGATTTTGCGAATGGCGTTCGCTGAACACTACCTACTCTCCCGCTCCACCGCCTCCAGCGCCTGTGCGATCACCTTGTCCATATCATAATATCTGTACTGACCNAGCCTGCCCCCGAAGATCACGNTTGACTTCTTTTCTGCAAGCTCCAGATACTGCTTGAACAATGCATCGTTTTTCTCGTCATTGATGGGATAATAAGGCTCCTCCCCTTCCTGCCAGAGCGCCGGATACTCTCTGGTGATCACCGTACCGGGCTGTGTGCCGAACTCGAAGTGCTTGTGTTCTATCACTCTGGTATAGGGAATCTCCCGCTCCGTATAATTTACCACTGCGTTACCCTGGAAGTTATCACAGTCCGCAAGCGACTCTGTCTCAAAGCGCAGAGANCGATATTCCAGATGNCCCANNGCNAAATCGAAATACTCNTCGATCATCCCCGTGTACACGACCTTTTCGTAGNTATTTCCCTCTCTGTCGGTCACNCGGCCCCCNTTCTCCTCCTGTCCNGTCACAAAATCGCGNTAGGAAACGCCGGTCAACACCTCGATCCCCTGCAGCATTTTCTCTACCATTATGGTATAGCCTCCCACAGGAATNCCCTGATAACGGTCATTAAAATAATTATTGTCATAGGTAAANCGNAGCGGCAGTCTCTTGATGATAAANGCNGGNAGNTCCTTACAGTNNCTGCCCCACTGTTTCTCGGTATANCCCCGCACCAGCTTTTCATATACATCCGNACCNACCAGAGANAGCGCCTGNTCCTCCANATTNTTCGGNTCTGTGATGCCCAGNTNCGCGATCTGCTCNGCNATCTTCGCNTTCGCCTGAGCCGGTGTCACCACNCCCCACATCCGGTTAAANGTATTCATATTAAANGGNAGATTATANANNTCTNCCNGNTANCGNGCCACCGGNGAATTGATATAGTGNTTAAACTCCNCAAANNGGTTTACATAATCCCANATCTGNNTATCCGAGGTATGAAAAATATGCGCACCGTAGCGGTGCACTTGTATCCCTTCCACTTCCTCCGTATAAATATTACCGGCGATATGCTGCCTTCTGTCGATAAGGCGCACTCGCCGGTGCTTTTTGTTCATTTCATGGGCAAACACAGAGCCNTACAGCCCTGCGCCCACGATCAGATAATCATAATTCATCTGTTACTCCTCAACCGCCCTGTATTTCTCCAGCTGGGCATAATCCTCCATCAACTCAAGAGCCTTCTTGCGGCCAACCTTGTTNAATTTTACATAATACTGCATCACGCGGTTCTCCATGATNTTACCGCCCAACAGACTCTTCTGATTGATCGGAGAGAAGTCTACCGGATTCAGGTTCAGCTTATCGCACATTCTGATCACAGTGCCGTACGCCATACCCTCGATTCCCCTGTCCAACGCTGTAACCAGCGTAGAATACGGAATTTCCATTTCAATCGCAAACTGTCTGACACTCTTATGCTGTTTTAAAATCTCTGCTTTTAAAATTTCTGCCTTAGTCATAATAGACCTCCTTATCANGTGATGTTTTCTTTATGAGAAGAGGTCCGCTCCTCTCTNCTTTTGCACAGTATAACACATTTTTTTTGAAAAAGGAACCACCAAACGAAGTTATTTGACGAAATATCGTCTCTATGGTCAAGTCCAAAAACTGTATTGTCGTACTGTCAAGAAAATGCTAAAATAGGCATAGAAAATGAATCACAAAAGAGGTGTTANTATGTTACCNGTTTCCGTGTGTATGATTGCAAAAAANGAAGATAATCACATTGANGAATGTCTCAAAAGACTNCGTCCCTGCCGCTTNGAGATCATCGTNGTCGATACCGGTTCCGTGGACCGCACCGTAGAGNTGGCNCATAGATATGCNGACAGNGTCTTTCATTTTGCCTGGTGCGANGANTTCAGCAGNGCGAGNAACTTTTCGATCCAGCAGGCATCAAACGACTGGGTTCTGATCATAGACTGTGACGAATATCTCGAAAATGTCAATCTGGTTCAACTGGAAGAGGCACTCTCCCATAACATGGACTCCGTGGGCATGATCACCCGCAATAATCCTTATACAGTGCTGGGTACACGCTCCATCATGTCGGAGCGGATCGGCCGTCTCTTTAACAGAAAATACTGCCACTTTGAAGGCAACATCCACGAGCAGGTGCGCACCTTACAGGGCAGAGAGCCTGAAACCTTCTCGATTCCCCTGACCTTTTACCACGAAGGCTATGTGGAGGAATCTGACAAGCGTATGCGCGCCACCAGAAATCTGGAGATGCTTTTGCACGATCTGAGNGTGAAGGGTCCCAGCCCCTATCTCTATTTCCATCTGGGACAAAACTATATCTCCTTGAACGACATGGAAAAGGCGGCGCAGTATTACAAAATGGGCCTTGCCCTGAACGCGGATCCGAAGTCCGACCTTGTGCAGAGTATGGCGGAAACCTATGGCTACTGCCTGATGGATCTGGCNAAATACGATGCGGTCATGTCCCTTAAGGATAAATATGGTCATCTCTCCCACCGGGCGGATTTTGTCTATCTGATGGGAATGCTCTATATGAAGAAGGGAGAACTCTCCAAGGCTATCGAGGAATTCGAGAAAGCTACCACCCTCACGGCTTACTCCCGCAAAGGCGTCAACAGTTACCGTGCCTATTTTCATATCGGCGGCGTCTACGAGACTATGGGCAACCTGGAACAGGCCCGGATCTACTATAAAAAATGCGGCGATTTTGAGCCGGCCATCAGAAGACTCAGAGAACTTTCGGCAGGGGAAGCCATCTCCTGACCGACCTTATAGAAAGGAGAATCCGTGTTTCCTCTATCCGTATGTATCATCGCCAAAAATGAAGAGGCACACATGGAAGAATGCCTGAGGAGGCTTGCCCCCTACGGCTTTGAGATTGTCCTGACAGATACCGGTTCCACGGATCAGACTCTTAAGATCGCCGGCCGCTACACTGACCGCATCTATCACTTTGACTGGTGCGATGATTTCAGCGCCGCGAGAAATTTTTGCATGGAAAAAGCCTCCCATAATTGGATACTTTCTCTGGATTGTGACGAATATATCGAGAAGATAGATATAAATGCTCTCCGTAAATGTATGGAGGAGCACCCGGATGCCGCAGGGCGGATTCTGATCCGCAGCCGTTTTACCCGAGACGGGCAAACCTCCTTTGAACAGATGCGGGTGAGCCGTTTGGCAGACCGCCGGTATTTTCACTTCCTGGGCACGGTGCATGAACAGCTTGCATATCGTCCTGACACTGTGGCAAAAGTGTCAGAAATGCACGCCGCACAGGCAAGCGCCAAAAAGATTTATGACGCTCCTGTCACAATTTTGCATGTGGGTTACGATGCAAGCGAATCCATAATGCAGGATAAGTGTCGCCGCAATATTGCACTCTTAGAGGCAGAGCTTGCCAAAGAAGGTCCAGACCCNTANCTNTATTATCAGTTNGGNTTAAGCTGCCGCAGANTGAAAGANCACGANAANGCCTTCGANTATTTCGACGCCGGCCTGTCCATGGAAGTAGATCCTAATCTCGATTATGTGAAGACCATGGTGGAGTCTTACGGCTACACCCTGCTGGATCTGAGACGGAACCGGGAGGCGCTGGAACTCTCCTCCCTCTATGATATCTTTGCGGTNCGAGCNGATTTTGTCTTTTTGATGGGGCTTGTCTATATGAACAATGGGCTCTTTGATCAGGCCATTTCGGAATTTCAGAAGGCAGCTTCTATGAAAGATTTTGCGGTAGAGGGCACAAACAGCTACATGGCCANCTATAATATCGGTGTGATCTATGAATGCACAGGGCATATCACAGAAGCCCGGAAGTATTATGAAAAATGTGGGGAATACGCACCGGCAAAGCAGAGGCTGGCGGCGCTTGTAAACGCATAGGCAGACGCGCATTCGGAATACTGCGTATTCCGCATCGCGTTGCTCGTCATAAATAAAGAAGGGACAGNGTACATGCAAGCATGTCGCTGTCCCTTTGCCACTATCTAATACCATCGATTGAGTGCGCGGGCACTCAATCAGCGCAGTTTCCAGATATCTCTGTTGTACTCTTCGATGGTTCTGTCGGAGGAGAAGAATCCTGCCTTGGCAATATTCACAAGCATCATCTTTCTCCATTTCTTCTGATCTTCATAATCAGCCATCATCTTATCCTTGGTGGCAATATAGTCCTCCAGATCCAGAAGAGTCATAAACCAGTCTTTATTTAACAACTCCTTATACAATCTCTCCAGATTCTCCTTATGNCCCACCTTCAAAGCTTCCTTGCTGACGATAAAGTCTACCGCCTCCTTGATCACAGGAGACTTCTTATAGTAATCCTTNGANACATANTCCGCCTTCTCGTAGTGCTCGATGACTGCCTCNGATTTCTCACCGAAGATATAGATATTGTCATCGCCNACCAGNTCGTGNATCTCCACATTGGCGCCNTCCGAAGTGCCCAGCGTCACNGCACCGTTTAACATGAACTTCATGTTGCCCGTGCCGGAAGCCTCCTTGGATGCAAGAGATATCTGCTCGGAAATATCGCAGGCCGGNATCATCTTCTCCGCATAAGCTACATTGTAATTCTCCACCATGAGCACGGTCATGTAAGGGCTGACCTCAGGATCCTTATTGATGATCTCCTGCAGCACCAGAAGCAGGTGAATGATATCCTGTGCGATCACATAGGCGGGAGCCGCCTTCGCACCGAAGATAAAGGTCATAGGCCTTGCAGGCTTCTTTCCTGCCTTGATCTCCAGATATTTATGGATGATGTAAAGGGCATTCATCTGCTGCCGCTTGTACTCGTGCAGTCTCTTACTCTGGATATCAAAGATGGAATCGGGATTCAGAGTNACGCCCTCCNCCTCTTTCACATAAGCCGCCAGATCCTCCTTGCGNTTTCTCTTGATCTGCGCAATACGGTCAAGCACTGCCTCGTCATCTGCATAGTCTAACAGCTTCTCAAGGTTTGCCGCATCCTTCTTATAGGCGTCTCCGATGGTATCGGAGAGGAAACCGGCCAACTCATGGTTACAGGATAAGAGCCATCTCCGGAAGGTGATACCGTTNGTCTTATTGTTAAATTTCTCCGGATAGATCTTATAAAATGCATTTAATTCCGTATTCTTCAGAATTTCTGTGTGAATCGCCGCCACACCGTTTACTGAAAANCCATAGTGGATGTCGATGTGCGCCATGTGTACCCGGTCATCCTNGTCNATGATCTGCACCTTGGGATCCTTGTATTTNGCGGCTACCCGCTTATCCAGCTCCTTAATGATGGGCACAAGCTGAGGCACCACCTTCTCCAGATACTTGAGAGGCCACTTCTCCAGCGCCTCCGCCAGAATCGTGTGGTTCGTATAAGCACAGGTCTTGCTCACCACGTCGATAGCCTCATCCATCGTGAATGCCTTATCATCCACCAGAATACGGATCAGCTCCGGGATCACCATGGTGGGATGGGTGTCGTTGATCTGGATCACTGCATGATCATACATCTTGCGCAGATCATATTTCTTCTCTTTCATCTCTTTTAAGATGAGCTGAGCCGCATTGCTCACCATGAAATACTGCTGGTAAATACGCAGCAGATTGCCGGCCTCATCGGAATCATCGGGATACAGGAAAAGTGTCAGGTTTTTCTCGATGTCTTCTTTGTCAAAATCAATGCCCTTCTTCACCANGCTCTCATCAATGGACTCGATATCAAACAGACGCAGTTTATTGACACCATTGTCATATCCAATCACATCAATATCATACAGTCTGGAAGTCACCTTCTTTTTGCCAAATGCCACTTCAAATGTCGTGTCCGTTTTGGTAAGCCAGGACTTCTCCTCAATCCAGTCGTTCTTCTGTGCAGTCTGCAGCTTATCCTTGAACTCCTGCTTGAAAAGACCAAAGTGGTAATTCAAGCCGATTCCCTCACCCGGAAGTCCCAGAGATGCGATGGAATCCAGAAAGCACGCTGCCAGACGTCCCAGACCGCCGTTACCCAGAGAAGGCTCCGGCTCTACCTCCTCGATCGCAGAAAGCTGNTTGCCGTTCTTNGCAAGNATCTTCTCCAGATTGTCATAGACGCCCAGATTNATCAGGTTATTGGACAGAAGCTTTCCNATCAGAAACTCTGCAGAAATATAGTAGATTTTCTTCTCCCCCTCGATCCTCTCAGACACTTCCATCAATCTCTTGGAAAGCTGTAAAATACTGTAATACAGTTCCTCGTTGCNGCACGCAGCAACGGCTTTCCCATAATCGCTCTGTGTCTGGTTTTCCAGCTCCTGCTCCAGATTCATTACCAGTACATCTCTTTTCAGGTTGCTTGCCTGTGCCATGTTTTAAAACCTCCTTTNTGTTTACTTTATCCGTNATTTATAAAACTCGTAAACCCGCGCTTTCGCGCTCATTGTCCGATTTCATCGGACGTTTACTCGTTATATGCCGCGGAAAATCTACGATTTTCCTGAAAAACAAATGCCGCTTCAGCCGCAGGCTTTCTTCTCTGCCGCGGCGGTGCTTTGTTTTTCTTCTGCGGCTATTANATCCTCATATTTCATTCTCACCAGNTCNTAGTCCAGCACGATCTGCTGTCCCTCGCCGCCATCCAGAAGCCGTTTCAGCTCCACCACNGCCTCCGATGCGATCCTGGTAAAATCCTGCCGCACCGTATTCATCTGCTTGCCGGCATAGCCCATCAGCGTGATTCCGTCAAAGCCGCACACGGGGCGGAAGATATCCATCTCCATCAGCGCCCGCATGGCGCCGATCGCCATCAGATCTGAGGCGCANACCACGATATCTCTCTTTTTGGCATATCGAAAGGTTAGNTTTCTGGCCTGCAGCTCCGAAAACTCTCCGTTTCTGACAAGCAGCGGTATCTCTTTTTCTTCCGCCAGTCTCTGTATCCCCCGCAGACGCTCCCCGGTGACATAGCCGTTCTTTTTGCCGGCCAGATAGAGAATACTCTTTCCCTTATTTTCCGTGAGCGTCTTTTTCGCCACTTCGTACTGCGCCGCTTCCTGATCGATCCAGATTGCGGAGGAAGAAGCATTCACGATCGGCGCATCCACCGTCACGATCTTAAACAGCTGCGCATCGATCAGCTGNNGGAGCACCTTGTCATCCCTGGACATCCCAAANATCAAAAGTCCCGTGATACTCTGGGAACGCAGATAGCGCACTACCTCTTCCAGATTCTTATTTTTCAGCATGGAATCAAATATGGTGATCACATCCAGATTCAGCTCCACGGCCCGACCAATGGTTCCCGCCATGTACTGCATATTGATCTCGTCCACCGACTGCGCCGCGTTACTCAGATTTAACAACAGCGCNACCCTGCCGGACTGCTTGGAAGATAAAGCCGCCGCAACAGTGTTGGGGACAAAATTCAATTCNGTCACCGCCTGATTCACTTTTTTNTTCNTTTNNTCGCTCACGTTGGGATAGTTGTTCAGCACCTTAGATACGGTGGAAATCGCCACCCCCGCCTGTTTCGCGACATCCTTGATTGATACCATTTTAATTCCATCCCGAAAGCGATTTCAGTTTGGAAAATGTTTTCCGGAAATCGTTTTCCAATAACATCATATAACAAAAGATTGGCTTTGTAAACCTCTCTTTTGAAAAAATTTAAAAATGATAAAATGAGTATTTTAATGCTGCATATTCCTGTCTATCTCATCCGGCTCCAGNACCGTCAAGTTTTCGTTTGGATAGCTGCATAAGACACTATCCAAATATTGGACACCGCAAAAATATTTACAGATTGATGTATTTTTAACCGCACATTTATGTTCCTCTGTTTTGTCATCTGCATTCCATGGACACACCGTATTCCCAAANTCCTCATTACTAAAATCAATATCCATGTTTGNACCTATTAGTTTTCTAATCTTCTGATTCATATATCTTCCTCTGTTTCTCCAAAATCTCCTGNTTCATCAATAAAAATACTNTGCTTCCNCCATTCCGTTTTGAAAAGAAACCGAAACTGCCGTACATACCAGCAATTCCGGTTTCCTCTGTTACAAATTATTTTCGCTATAAAAACTTTCCGATTCTTACTTTCTTACCAGATGTCTCGGCAGGCCGTTTACNAAGAGAGGCTGCAGCTCGCCCATGATGAGCGGTCTTGCGTACTTCTCGTATCCTTCCGTCANACCCTTGCCGTCCGCNGTGATCCACTCGTCGGGNACGTTTCTCTCCACATTCGCGATTGCATGGATATCGTAAGCGCTGGTACCGCACTGATAAGGATCNTCACCGTTTCTGTCAAGTGTNATCATCATGCCGGTCTTACCCTCTTCCGCCGCTATCACTGCGTCGTGTCCTACCTGGAACGCCTCATTGATATCTGTCAGGGATGCCAGATGAGTCGCTGCTCTCTGTAAGGTAGAGAACTCGATCGCACGAGTCTTAAGTCCTGTCTCAGCCGCGATCTTGTCAGCCAGCATNACNGCNGTACCGGACATCTGCTTNTGTCCGAATGCGTCTACCGCNACTTCTCTTCCGATCTCGCAGACATATCTGCCGTCCGCAACCTTAACGCCNTCGGATACCGCGATCACTACGGAAGACTTTGTCTCCGCCAGCTTCTTCACGTCAGCCATAAACTGATCCATGTCAAACACTCTCTCAGGCAGATAGATGGCATCGCATCCGCTGCAGTCGTCACCCTTAGCCAATGCAGCAGCAGCAGTAAGCCACCCTGCATTACGTCCCATNATCTCCACGATACAGATCGTAGGCTTCTTCGCACCGAAGGACTCGTTGTCACGGATAATCTCTTTCAGGGATGCCGCAATATACTTCGCTGCAGAACCATAACCAGGACAGTGATCTGTCACCGGCAGGTCATTGTCAATGGTCTTGGGCACNCCCATAAATCTCTGGGGCTTATTGTGTGCCGCTGCATAATCAGACAGCATCTTTACCGTATCCATGGAGTCATTGCCGCCCGCATAGAACAGGCACTCAATGTCGTGCTTCTCCATGATCTCAAAAATCTTCTCATAGACATCCTCATGCCCCTCGATCTGCGGCATCTTAAANCGGCAGGAGCCTAAGAAAGCAGAAGGGGTTCTCTTTAAAAGCTCGATCCCTGTCTCATCGTCCAGATACTCTCCCAGATCGATCATTCTGTCTTCCAGAAATCCCTCGATACCGTGTACCATACCATAAATCTTCTTTACGCCCAGCTTCTTAGCGGCTGCATACACGCCTGCTACAGAAGAGTTGATAACGGCTGTGGGGCCGCCGGACTGACCAACAACAATGTTTCCTTTCATGTGACTGCTCTCCTTTATCTTTTTATTTTTTTACATAAATCGTTTTTTCATGCGCTTAATAGTATACCAAAAATTTCCGTTCAAAACAAGTACAAGCCGAGAAATGTTGGTAACATATCTAAACTGTTAAACAATGTACTCAAAGAAATCAAAATCCGCATAATGGCTGTGCCGCACTCTGTCAGCACAGGTAATACCCACCATCGTTCCGGTAAATTCGCCGTATTTGCAATATTCATCCGAAAACAGGCTGGTGTCAAACTTCGGCCCGATCTTTTGGTAGGCTTCGCCGTCCGCGCTCCATTCAAACCAGCATTCCCGTTCTTCAATATACAGGCGGAGCCAGACAAAATCACCCTCTATCGGTGTGCGTTCCTCCAAGAACTCGGTTCTGACGCCATTCTCCATCCGAATCACCAAAAGAGCATCCTGCCCCAGTGTCTCACTGCGGTATCTGCGCAGATTGAGATAGTTCATGTTGTCGTAATATAANATCAGCCCCGCGCTGTGCTGCGGCACCTGAGGATGAAATTCCATCTTTGTCGTGATCCGCGCATGTACGCTTGTCAGCTTGCGGGCAAGAATACTGACCTTATTTAAAGAGGTCCTGGACTCCTGCCCGCGCAGACGCACGAATCCGGGACGTGCCTTCAAATCGGCAAACCGCTCCGGCATAATACGCGGCGCGTAATAATAATTCCCCAAAATCTCCTCGTCAAAATCATCGAAAGACGGTGGTTCGGGCATCGGGCATTCCGGAAGCGAAGGCTCCGGCACCTCTGTCTGTGCCAGATTCCCCCCATCCGCCATACGAAGCCATCCATCCTCCGTCCACATCATTCTCTGGATTGCCGTCTCTCTGCCNAGGGTACAGCGCAGCTCCGGCAGAAAGGGCCTGGCACACAGGTGTACCAGATAAGTTTCTCCGTTCGGCAGATCCACATAGCTTCCGTGTCCGGATTTCTGCAAAACGGAATCCGGATTATAATACTGCGGCTTCANATGATCCGGATCATGCCGTTCATAGGAATANCCGGGCGTACTGGTGACGATCGGATTGGCCGGGTCCTTCACATAAGGCCCGTCCACGCAGGTGGACCGCCCCATCGTGACACAGTGATTATACCCTGTGCCGCCTTCCGCGCACATCAGATAATAATGGCCGTTTCGCTTTGTCAAATGAGGCGCCTCGATACACCCCCGGTCCGTGCCGCCCCGCCAGATGCGCTTCGGATACCCGATGATCTCCTGCCTTGCCGGGTCGTATTCCGCCAGACAGATTGCGCCAGGCTTCTCGTAGTTTTCCCGGGTCTCCCATTCCAGCGACACCACATACTTCCGCCCGTCGTCATCATGAAACAGAGACGCATCAAATCCGGCTGAATGGAGGTATACCGGTTCGCTCCAAGGCCCTCGAATATCTTTTGCCGTGATCAGGAAGTTGTCCACGTCAAAATATCTGGCGTTCATAGAATTCATCACGCCATAAACCACATAAAACAAATCTTCCTCCTCACAGTAGGTCAGNCATGGCGCCCAGATGCCTTTTGCGGAGGGCAGNTTTTTCAGATCCACCTTTTCATCGTCGGTCAGAACATGTGTATAAATTTCCCAATGCTTTAAATCCCGGGAATGATAGACCGGGATTCCCGGCATCCACTCGAAGGTGGACACCGCAAGATAAAAATCATCTCCCTTGCGGCAGATGCAGGGATCCGGATTAAAACCGGGCAAAATCGGATTTTGNATCATACTCTCCTGTCTCCTTTTTGTCTTATCTCAAATGGCAGGGAACTTTACAATCCCCTTTTTCTATACAAGGATTCTTATTCTCTATTTTACAGTATATATTGGGGGTTGGGAACGACAACTTTCAAAAGAATATCCAATTGTATTTGCCTCCCAAACATGTTACACTCTTACCGTAAGTTGTAACTAATAAATCCATCACAATCAGCATATTGTGAGAAAACACGGAGTCTATTATTATGAAAAAATATGTTCTCAGCTGCTGTTCAACGGCAGACCTCTCACTAGAGCACTTTACAAAACGCGGCATTTCCTATGCCTGTTTTCACTATGAACTGGACGGGCAGACATATCTGGACGATCTGGGAAAAAGTATGTCCTTTGAACACTTTTATCAGGCTATGGCAGACGGCGCCGACACCAAAACCTCTCAGATCAATNTGACAGAATTTATAGAATATTTCGAACCCTTCCTGCAGGCCGGCAAAGATGTCCTGCATCTGTGTCTGTCCTCCGGCATCTCCGGCGTCATGAACTCTGCCATGACAGCCAAAAAAGAGTTGGAAGAAATATATCCCGATCAAAAAATCTATATCGTAGACTCTCTGGCTGCCTCCTCAGGCTTCGGCCTTCTCATGGACAAGCTGGCGGATCTGCGGGATGAAGGGATGTCCATAGAGGACCTCTACCAGTGGGTCCTGGACAACCGTCTGCATCTGAACCACTGGTTCTTCTCCACCGACCTGACCTTCTATATCAAAGGTGGCCGCATCTCGAAGACTTCCGGTATGATCGGCAATATGTTAAACATATGCCCGCTCCTAAACGTGGATCATCTGGGGCGGTTGATCCCTCGCTATAAGATCCGAACCAAAAGAAAAGTCATTCACGCCATCGTAGATAAGATGGAGGAATGTATCGAGGAAGGAACCTCTTACAATGGCAAATGCTATATTTCCCAGTCCGCCTGCTATGCAGANGCAAGNCGCGTGGCTGATCTGATCGAGGAGCGTTTCCCGAATCTGAACGGTCATGTCCTGATCAACAGCATCGGCACCACCATTGGCGCCCATACCGGTCCGGGAACCGTGGCAGTGTTCTTCTGGGGAAAAGAAAGGGTCGACTGAACAGTCGGCCCATTTTTATCCCATTTTTTATCGCATCAGATAGATAAAATACCCTGCGTAACACACCAGCATGACTGCGCCGCCCGCACGGCCAAGCTTTTTATTTTTAACGACACATAGCCACAGAAGAACTGCCGACGCGATACACACGATACTATCCGTAAAGAAATTATCCGCATACGCCACCGGCGTGATCAGCGCTGAGGTACCCACCACAAACAGAATATTAAAGATATTACTGCCCACGATATTGCCCACCGCGATATCCGCCTTACCCTTGATCGCCGCNGTGGCAGAAGTCACCAGTTCCGGCAGAGAGGTGCCGAAGGCAACGATGGTCAGCCCGATCAGTCTCTCACTCATACCGAAGAGCCGCGCCAATTCTGTGGCCGCATCCACCGCCACATCAGACCCCGCCACGATCATCACGCCGCCNGCCACGATNAAAAGAAGCATCTTCCAGACAGGCATAGGCTTGTCCGTCTCCGCCACCTCCTCCGAAAGGCCCTCGCCCTTTTTCGCCATCACCAGAAGATATCCCAGATAACAGAGCAGCAGCGCCCACAGGATCACGCCGTCAACGCGTCCTACCACGTTGTCCGTATAGCCAAGTACCATGAGAATCCCCGATATCAGGATCACGAAGGGAATCTCGTATTTCACCGTGGACGCCTGCACCGCGATCGGCGTAATGACAGAGGTGATCCCAAGAATCAGCAGTATATTCATGATATTACTCCCCACAATATTGCCGATGGTGATCTCCGCACTCCCCTTCAGTGCCGCCGACACGCTGACCGCCGCCTCCGGAAGAGAAGTCCCCATGGCCACGATGGTCAAACCGATCACAAGCTGCGGNATTCCGAATTTTTCCGCCACCCGGCTTGCACCTTCCACGAACCAGTCCGCCCCCTTCACCAGAAGTGCGAAGCCTATCGCCAGCAACATCAGTTGAATTACTACTGTCATATCTTCCTCCGTTCTGAAGTGCTCCTCTCTCTATCACGAAAAGACAGAGCCCTTCCCTTTCTTATTATCTAATTTCTACCGAATCTTTTCAAGCGCTTCCTGCGACAAGATCTTTTTGATATTATATAAAAACAATACACTCGCNGTAACTGCGGAAAGGGTATCCGACACCGGCTCGGCATAGTACACGCCCATCACACCGAAAAAGTGCGGCAGAATAATAGCTAACGGGATCAGCAGAATGATCTTGCGAAGCACTGCAATAAAGAGAGAGACCTTCGCCTGCCCCAGCGCCAAAAAAGTGGGCTGGATCCCGTTTTGCAGACCAAATACCAGCATACCCGCCATAAAAATCGGCATTACCTTACCCACCAGTTCCACAAGTGCCGTCTCCTCAGTGAACAGGCCGGCATAGAATTCCGGAAAGAACATGGTCGTAGCCGTGGAGATGGCCAAAAACCCAAAGCACAGACCAATCATCCAGCGATAAAGCTGCCTGACCCGCGCAAAATTACCCGCACCGAAGTTATAACTGATGATCGGCGTCATACCCTGTGTGAAGCCGCCGATGGGTGCGGANAAAAGCTGCATCACACTCTGCATGATCGTGAGCGACCCCACATAAAGATCGCCGCCGTAGGTCTGCAGGCCGTGATTTAGTACGATGCTGATAAAGCTCTCCGTAGCACGCATGATAAAAGGCGAAATGCCCAACGAAAAAATGCTGATCAAAATTGCCCTCTCCGGCTTTAAATACTTTCTCCTGATCTTTAACGAAGAGCCGGGACCAAGCAAGAACGCCATGACCCAAGCCGCGCTCAGGCCCTGAGAGATCACCGTCGCCACCGCCGCGCCCTTNACGCCCATNCGAAGACCAAAAATAAAAACNGGATCCAGAATAATGTTCGCCACCGCACCGATCAGCACGGAGANCATGGCTGTCCCCGGCTTGCTCTGACAGATGATAAAAGCGTTTAAACCGAGGGAAAATTCTACAAACAGAGTGCCCGCCAGATAGATGGTCAGATAGTCCACCGCATAATCTATAGTGGCATCGCTGGCACCGAAACTGTATAGCAGGGGGCGCTGGAAAACATAAAATACCGCCATCAGAACCACTGTGCAGAACACCAGAAAGCTCACGCTGTTCCCCAGAATCTTCTCCGCATGATCTCTGTCCTGCTTTCCCAGCCAGATGGCCGCAAGCGGCGCCGCTCCATTGTTTACAAATCCCGAGAAAGCAGAGATGAACACCGTGATACAGAAGGTGACACCCACCCCCGTCAAAGCGTTCGCTCCCACGTTCGCCATGTGGCCAATATATATTCTGTCTATAATGCTATAAAGGATATTGATGATCTGCGCAAGAATCGAGGGCAGCGTCATGCTTACCATCAGGCGGCCGATCGGCTCTGTCGCCATCCGCTCCTCACGAGTCATTGCAGTTGTATCCGCCATGGTTCCCACTCCTTTGCCTTGCATAACAGCACTGCATCTGCTACGATGAACACAGAGAATACTGCATAATATTACATTATACCAATGTACCCGCATTTTGCAACCGACATACAGGAGAAGACTATGAAGACACCCTTGAAAACTCTGGCTAAACNTTTCAGTGCGGCAATCGTACTGGTGGCTCTCAATATCCGCTCTGTCTGTACCTTTCTATTTTATGCAGACCGNATCGACACTCTGTTTCCTGCCCCCTGTGCTGCCGCAGAGTTTGTCTGTTATTTATTACTTTTATACATTAACTTTTTTCCCATGCTGACGATTCGCAAGGTCTCCACGACCCGCAATCAAATTCTGGAAAACGGTATTGCCCTGCTTCAGATCTTTCNGGGAACGACCGCGCTTGAAATCATATGCTGTCTCACCATGCTCATTGTGGGACTGCCCGGCTANGACACCGGCTTCAGTCATGCCTTTTTCTGGCTGAGACAGTTTGGACTGGCCTTTCTGGTAGAATTTATCCTTTTCTGGAACGGCATGATACGCGTGTATCTGACCTCAGTGCAGCTCGGTATCAAATGGCGCGTGATCGGTGCCCTCTGCGGCCTGATCCCAATCGTGCATCTCTATGTCCTCTGTAANATCATCCGGATCACCCAAAACGAGGTGCTCTGTGAAAACGAAAAATATCTGCTCAATCAAGTGCGCGCCGAGAATCAGGAGTGCCTGACAAGATATCCCCTCCTGCTCGTTCACGGCGTATTCTTTCGGGATTTCCGTTTCCTGAACTACTGGGGCAGGATTCCNGCGGANCTGAAAAGNAACGGCGCNCAGGTCTACTACGGCAGCCAGCAGTCTGCCGCTTCCGTGGCGGCCTGCGGCGAAGAACTGGCTCNGCGCATCCNACAGATTCTGCAGGAGACCGGTGCGGAAAAGGTCAATATCATCGCCCACTCCAANGGAGGCCTGGACAGCCGCTACGCCATCTCCAAATGCGGCATGNCCCCCTATGTGGCCTCCCTGACCACCGTAAACACGCCTCACCGGGGCTGTATTTTTGCGGATTATCTTCTGGAGCATATCCCCGATGTTGTCTGCAATAAGGTGGCCGCAAAATACAACGCGGCACTGACTCTGCTGGGCGACCACGATCCNAATTTTATGGAGGCCGTGCAGGATCTGACTGCCTCCGCCTGTGTCCGCTTAAATGAGGAACTGCCCGACAGCCCGGAGGTATATTATCAGAGTGTGGGCACTAAGATGAACCGCGCTTCCAGCGGCAGATTTCCCCTGAATCTGTCCTATCCGATGGTGAGGCATTTCGATGGNGCCAATGACGGCCTGGTATCTGTGGANAGCATGAAGTGGGGCGAAGAATTTATCTATCTGACCGTGCCCGAGGGCAGAGGTATCTCCCATGGCGATATGATCGATCTGAACCGGGAAAATATTTCGGGATTTGATGTGAGGGAATTTTATGTAAGCCTTGTGAAGGGATTGAAAGAGAGGGGACTATAAAAATAAGATAACCGCGAAAGGAACTGCTAATGGAAATAATTGGTTATATTTCCCAATCTGTTATTAAACAATTAGATTTAGAANTTGAACCGAATACACCCGTATTTATTGGCAAATCCAATGTAGAACATATCAAAAACCGGCATCCATATGAATACGACAAGTATTACAAGGATATTGATATGATAATAAATGCTCCCGATTATGTAGGTTTGAACCCAAAGGATGGTTCAATCCTGTTTGTAAAACTATANATAATAGATGGGGAATATGTCCGTGTCGCCGTTAAAATCACACATGGCGGAAAATGCTTTGCAAAGACATTACATTTACTAAGCACTTGCAATGCTGAACGCTATCTGGAAAAGGGTACATTAAAAAAACTTGACACAAACTGAATATATTGTATAATTAAGTTACCAAATGAGTAAGCTATATTGGATGAAATCTGAGGACGGAACAGGCGGCCGTCGCCCTTTGTTAGGAGATGTGGATTGTCACCCACCTATTTCATTCAAACTTATAGGCAGGTAACTTCTGTTATCTGCCTTTTCCATTATTTATACAAATCAATTCCTTATATCACACAGAATAAAAGAAGTGCCCGTTTTAAGCACTTCTCATCTGCGGATAACAGGATATTAAACCGGTTCAAATCCTGCCTCACACATCTTTAAAATTTACTGCGGATAACAGGATTTGAACCTGCACGGTCTCCCACTGGAACCTAAATCCAGCGCGTCTGCCAATTCCGCCATATCCGCCCATTCTGCATCCGGAAGCAAACATGACACGCATGTCGCTTCTATTCCGTCCGCCCATGTATCATATCATTTTCCATGAAGCCTGTCAACGACTCACACCGAAGCTGTCTNCATATCTCTTCAGGTCTGTCCGGGCATACCCTGTACGTTTTCTCCAATATGCCGGATAACTNTTTTNTTGATCCGAATGAGGAAAAGCACCGTCATTCCCAGGGACACCAGCTCTGCAATGGGGAATGCCCACCACACATAATCCACATTGCCCGTCAGAGACAGCAGATAAGCTGCCGGGAGCAGCACCACAAGCTGTCTGGCAATGGAGATAATCATACTGTACACCGCATTGCCCAGCGCCTGAAAGGACGTGCCGCAAATGATACTGAACCCTGCCATCACAAAACAGAGACTGATCGTCCGAAGGGCAGGCACGCCGATCGCAAGCATTTCCTCCGAAGCCTCGAAAAAGCCCAGAAGCACATCAGGAATACTCTGAAAAATCACCACTCCCACAGCCATAATACCAACCGCATAGAAGATACCGCATTTTAACGCCTGCACNAAGCGGTCTCTTCTGCCTGCACCGTAATTGTAGGCCAAGATCGGCACCAGACCATTGTTCATTCCAAACACCGGCATGAAGATAAAGCTCTGCAATTTAAAGTATACTCCAAACACCGCTGTCGCCGTGGAGGTGAAGGAAATCAGGATCAGATTCATGCCATAGGTCATCACCGATCCAATCGCCTGCATGATCATNGAGGGNANGCCGATCTTATANATCTGCCCCACNATNTNACCGCTNCAGCNNNAGCTTCNNNANAGAAANNTGNATNTCATCATTCTTNTTNCTGTTGATNANNAAAGCNATCNTACCCGCNANNATCTGCCCTGTCACNGTNGCCACNGCNGCACCGGCAACNCCCATNCGNGGCATNCCNCACAGNCCGAAAATNAANATCGGNTCNANAATGATATTGATGATAGCGCCNGTNCCNTGGGTGATCATAATATANAANGTTCTNCCNGTNGACTGNAANAGCCNNTCAAACACAAACTGTGCAAANANNCCNANGGAACAGCAGCANNCTATGCTCANATANTCNACNCCGTACTGNACNATCTGNTCATCNTNCGTCTGACTNANNTAAAANCCTTTNGTNACNAANANNCCNANCANNANNAANAGNAGATAGCTNNNNGCCATCAGNANAANACCACTNGNCGCCGNNTNNTNNGCCCGCTCCTGCTCCTTCTCACCCAGCGCCTTGGAGAGCACCGCATTGATACCGACACAGGTGCCGCCTGCTACGGCGATCATCAGTGTCTGAATGGGAAACGCAAGTGACACGGCTGTCAGTGCGGCCTCATTGACACGGGAGACAAAGATCGAATCCACCACATTATAAAGCGCCTGCACAAGCATNGATATCATCATGGGAAGTGACATGCTGATCAACAATTTATTCACTGGCATCGTGCCCATCTTATTTTCTTTTGTCTGTTCCATAAAAANCTCCTTCCTCAAAAAAAAAGCCTGAAAGACAATATAACTCTGCCTTCAAACTTTCTAATTTAATGAANCACGGGGGGATGTCGCCCTGGGGGTTCGAATCCCCCAACCTACTCTCTGTACTAATTTAATGAACCACGGGGGATTCGAACCCCCGACAACCTGATTAAAAGTCAGGTGCTCTACCGACTGAGCTAGTGGTCCGTAACTGGGCTAGCTGGATTTGAACCAGCGAATGCAGGAGTCAAAGTCCTGTGCCTTACCCCTTGGCGATAGCCCATTATTGGTAATAGCAGGCTGTGCTCCGCACTTTCCCGTGAAAGGTGGATAGAGGGACTCGAACCCTCGGCCTCCAGAGCCACAATCTGGCGCGCTAGCCAACTGCGCCATACCCACCATATAATAGAACAAACGTGCTCGAAGGGATTCGAACCCCCGACCCACGGCTTAGAAGGCCGTTGCTCTATCCAGCTGAGCTACGAACACGTACTGCTGACCGCACAAATTGCCGTGCGGAGAGCGGGTGATGGGAATCGAACCCACGTATCCAGCTTGGAAGGCTGGTGTTCTACCATTGAACTACAC
>JAAUZW010000030.1 GCA_014804385.1 Lachnospiraceae bacterium
GCTCTAGCCAAGCTGAGCCACACCCCGCAAGGATCCTGCGCCGAACTCTCACAACGCATGTTCCATTATATAATACGGTTTTTTTTCTGTCAACCGCTTTCTTTTATTTTTTCACCCTACTATGACACATAATTTAAGGTGTAATGTGCTTCGCCCTCTCTGTCTAACTCCATAATGATATAGCTGGGTTTGCGATTTTCCTGTCTGGGGTAACTGATACTGCCCGGATTGATCAAAGTAATATCATTTCCTATATCGATCACCGGTCTGTGTGAATGCCCGCACATCACAATATCCACTTCCCTGTCTCTGGCCTCCTGCTTGATCGTCTCCGTATTCATGGCAATATAATAATGATGCCCGTGGGTCAGCCAGACTTTATACCGGCCGATCATAAATTCCTGCTCTCTGGGAAGGGCAGAAAAGAAATCATTATTTCCCTGCACCATCACCACCGGGCAGCCCGCCGCTTCGCTGATGATATGCTCGCTTCCCTCCACATCACCGCAGTGTATCATCATATCATAAGGTCCTGTCTTTTCCAGAACAGTAAGCAAATTCTCATTGTGACGATGGCTGTCACTCACGATCAACACTTTCATAACAATTATCCAAACATCCTTTTCTCTAGTTCCGCCTTCATCAGCTCCAGTGCCCTGCTCCTGTGGCTGATCTGATTTTTCTCATCATCCGTCAGCTCCGCCGCTGTGCGCCCATACTCCGGCAGATAAAAGATCGGATCGTATCCGAAGCCATTTTCGCCCTTCAACTCATAACCGATCCTGCCCTCCACAGTCCCTTCGGTGGTAATCATTTCACCATCCGGAAAGACTGCTGCAATAGCACAGACGAATCTGGCACTCCGCTCTTCCTCCGGCACATCCTTCATCCGCCTGAGCAGATCGGCACTCTTCTCCGAAAAAGGAGTCTCCTCCCCAAGATATCTGGCAGAATAAATACCCGGTTCCCCGTTCAGACAGTCGATCACCAGACCAGAGTCATCAGCCAGAATCACACATTCCCGCGCTTTCTTCTCATCGGCAAGATTGTCTGCCACTGTCTGCGCCTTAATCACTGCATTCTCTGTAAAAGTTGCGCCGTTTTCTTCGATCTCCGGATCGATCCCGGCCTCCTTCATGGAGACCACATCCCATTTCATATCCTCCAAAATGGCACGTATCTCCCGCATTTTCCCCTGATTGCCCGTTGCAAATATGATTTGCCGCATTTCTTTTGTACTCCAATTCCCATCATTGTTCATATGCTTTTTCAACCGCGTTATAGATTCCCTCCGCGATCCGCTTGATATAATCCTCACGCTGTAGTAAAATAGCTTCCTGACTGTTCGTAAGATACCCTACCCGGATAGCCGCCGCCGGCACCGTGGCAGCGGAGATCACTTCATCCGCCGGCCCCGCTTCGATCAGACCGCCGGCCTTACCACTGATCGCCGTGACTACTTCACGCTCTAAAAGATCTGCCAGTTCTACATTTCCGAAGCCAGGGATAAAAAATTTACTATTATAAACTGCCGACGTACCATAGAGCTTACTGTTCTCGTCACCACTCACCTCAATGCGGATCAGCATATCGGCCTTTGTAGCCGCAGCAAGCTCCACCCTGTCTGCTGCTGCCGGATTGCTGTCATCCATTCTGGTATAGTACACCTTCACATCGCTTTCATCAAACAACGCTTTTACAGCCTGGGCGATATTCAGCGTAATATCCTTCGACAAGATCCCATCCACGGCAACACCTGTCTCCTCGCCGCCGTAAGCGGGATCAATCACAATAACTCTCTCATATGCCTCCTTGGGCGGTACAAATTCCACATACAGCGTATGATCCTCAAAGATACTGCGGTACTCATACACACCTGTCAATGCAAACCGAAGACAGACTCTCTCCGGTGACGCCTCGAAATGCCCCTCCAGCACGCTTTCACAATCTCCGTAAACACTGTTCAGTCCGTAAAACTCCTCATATTCCTGAGTCTTTGTGGATTGAATACTCACCCACAGTTCCTTGTTCATATAGTGATTCTCTAAGACCACTTCCTCTGCCTTCACCGTTTCCGGCATAGGAATACAAAAATAGTTTGTACTTTGACTTGATCGGTCAATATTTATGCTGTCCCCCTCCGTCGGTGTAACCGCAACAGACTCCTCTTGATTTGCGGAATGAACCACCTCATCCTGAGCCAGATCTGTCACACCCACTGTCTTTGTCGCCGCGTAATACAGCATCACACTCATTGCCGCCACCACAAAAAGGATACAATATACCAATGTACTTTTCATCAAACTATTCTGCTGCTGCATCTCTTATCTTCTGCTCCCGGTAGGCTTTGGCCCCATATATTGATAAAAGTAAGTCTTCATCATGCCATTATACAGCTTTCTGTTTTTATCCGCCTTCCTGCCGATGGCGCTCTCCGCCTGCTCGTAGGCTGTGATCAGATACATGGACCAGGAATCCAGCGATTGGTATCTTTCTCCTAGTGTCCGATACAGAGCCTGAAGGTTTTCCTTATCCTCCAACCGTTCTCCGTAGGGCGGATTCGTCAGAATAAACCCGTATTTCTTTGCATGGCTGAGCTGATCAACGCCCCGTCTTTGAAAATGCACCAGATGTTCCACCCCTGCCAGTCTGGCATTGGCTCTGGCAATGGAAACCATCTCGTTGTCTATATCGTATCCCTGGATCTGGGTCTCCGCCTCCGGCGTCTCCGCCGCCTTTGCTTCTTCCAGGGTTCCTTTCCAGAGTTTTTCAGGGAAAAGATGTTCCCACTCTTTTGCCAGAAAAGTTCTGTTTTTACCCGGTGCGATATGAGCAGCCATCATCGCCGCCTCAATGGGGATCGTTCCGCTGCCGCAGAAAGGATCCACAAGAATGCGGTCGCCCCGCCAGGGTGTCAGCATGAGCAGCGCCGCTGCCAGATTTTCTGCGATCGGCGCTTTTGCAGTAAGTTTTCTATAGCCTCTTTTATGTAAGGATTCTCCCGAGGCATCCAGTCCTACGACCACCTCGTCCTTCTTAATAAATACCCGGATCGGATAGGATGCGCCGTTCTCCGCAAACCAGTCTATATGATAAACGCTCTTCATGCGCTCGACCATGGCCTTTTTCATCACGGACTGGATATCCGAGGGGCTGAACAATTTGCTCTTTACGCTGGCCGCCTTGGCCACCCAGAATCTGCCGTCCTTCGGAATATACGCCTCCCAGGGCAGCGCTCTGGTCCCCTGAAAAAGCTCCTCAAAGCTCTCCGCATGAAAGCTTCCTATCTTAATGAGCACCCGCTCCGCNCTGCGNAGAAATANNTTGGCACGACANAGNGCCTGCCTGTCTCCGGCAAAGGTAACTCTGCCNTCCTCCACGCAGGTGATCTCCAGACCCAGATCCGTGATCTCTCTTTTTAAAACGGCCTCCAGCCCAAAATGGCAGGGCACGATATACTCTAATTTTTCCATAGCTNCATTTTATGCCGTAGACAAAAGCCTGTCAACTTTGTTTTCCTTNTCNCAGCACAAAAGGGGACGCTCCNCGCGCCCCCTTCAGACNGNNTCCTGCTTAGTAGTTATCCTTGCTGCTGTTGCCCGAGCTGTTCTTTGTGCTGTTGCTGGANTTGTTGTTAGAACTGTTCTTTGAGTTGTTCTGATTGTTCTTGTCCTGCTGTTTCTCACTCTGCTGGCTGTTCTGGTTAAAATCATTTTTAGACATCTTCCATACCTCCTGATTGGTTTCATGTTACAGAAATAGTATGAGAAGATAAAATCAAACTTATTCANGCACGNCATAGGTCTTTAGTACNATTTTTTTATTCAAAACCACCAAAACANAGGNTGGTACTTTGGTACTATTCTTTATTGTTTTCTGCCGTAAAAATGGTATAATAATAAATGTAGACGGAGATACCCCTTCATTCTCCGCCTACAGACCCTTATATTAATATTTATACTCCCCTCAACAGACTGTTTATTTCGATAAACGGTCTGTTGTATTTTATATACTGCCATTTCTGTGCTACCGGCTTTTAAAATAATTCACTATCAGCACAATAATAAGCACCGGGATCAGGATCGGCGCTATAAAGGATATGACAGAAAAGATCACGCCGATGATCAGGATCGCGACCACGCCCACGATCAGCAGGAGCAGCCAGGTCGGCATACGAACCACTTTCGGCCCACCGTAAACCCTGTCCTGTCTCGTGTCATACGCGCCTTCTGCCGTCTCCTCATCATAATTCCGGTTAGTCCCCTCATTGACCCCGGCACGTTTATTCGCCTCTATGATGCTCTTGGCCAGAAGCCTCGGATCTCCCAGACTTGTCAGAACATCTTCCTCGCTTCTGCCTTTCCTGATCTCTACATCAATATATTCCTGATAGTACCGCACATTCTCCGCCACCTGGGAGCTGTTCACACCGCTGGCAAGAGCACGCTGTAATCTTTCTATAAATTCCGTTCGATCCATACTTACTTCCTTTTTCTTACGTGGTCTGATCCATGCCTCTCCAGTCGCTTAACTTTTTCAAAAAAGCCGCCGGATTTTTTTTCATATCGGCCATCGTCTGAAACGACCTGAGTACCATATCTTCTTTATTACATTGCGCCGTGTTCTTTCCGGTATCCCTGCGCAGGTTATCCTGCTCCATCTGCCACACATAGCAGTCCGCTAAAGAATATCCCTCGCATTTCGGGAATTCCGGCAGACTGTGATTCTCCAGATAATACAGGAACGCATCATAGAGCTCTCTGCTTTGCAAAAATTCACTCCAAAGCGTCTGCTGCCATGCCTCGCTCTTCCCTGCAAACTCACACAGTCTCATAAGACCATCATATACTTTTAATTTGCTCTGGTCAAATATGATCTGTGACGGCATGCCGCTCTCCCTTTTCGCTGATATCTGCCACGGAGTTACCCTCAAACACATGTCCCTCCACCACGATGGTCTCTACCAGTGTAGTCTTGGGATTCTCGATCAGGCTGATGAGCTTCTCCCCCATCTGCCGTCCCAGCTCTGCCGTATCCTGACGCAGTGTGGTCAACGTAGGCTCAATATGCCGGGCGATCCGAATGCCGTCATAACCGACAACGGAAATATCATCCGGCACCCGGAGTCCCATCTCCTGAATCGCATTATACCCGCCAAAGGCGGAAAAATCATCCGGATAAAGGATACAGGTAGGAGGCTCCTGCAAATGAAGAAGCCGCATCGTCTCCATGTACGCTCCCTTTGTATCACGATAAGGTGACATACTGATATACTCATCCGGTATCTCAAGACCCAACTGTCCTGCCGTGCGGTAAAAGGAAGCCAGTCTGCTCTGGGTAACCGAGGAGTCCGCTCCATGGATATATGCCACTCTGCGGTGTCCTTTCTGATAAACGTATGTGAGCAGCTCCTGCATCCCATGCACGTTGTTGGACATGACTGCACAGACATCATTGAACAGATGATCCAATGTCACCGTAGGAATGTCGCTCCTGACTAACTCCAGGATATCCGGAGAATAAAAATCTGTACAGACAATGGCAACACCGTCAAACCCACGGGATTTGCAGTGACCAAGATAGCTCAGTGTCCCGGCCTTCTGTTTCGTGGTATTGATGAAGGTGATATCATAGCCCTTCTCCTCTACGGTGCGCTTCAGACTGTCCAGCACAAAAGCATAATAATCGTGAGTCAGGCCACTGTAATCCTCATGGGCAAAAAGTACGCCCACGTTATAGCTGCGGTTCGTCTTAAGCATCTTGGCCGCTGAGTTTGAAAAGTAACCCATCTCCTCCGCTACCTGACGGATCCGCTTTTTGGTCTCTTTTCCCACATCATTCTGATCATTCAACGCTTTGCTTACTGTCGCCACGGACACACCACAAACCGCAGAAATATCTTTCATGGATACCATATTATAATCCCCTTATTTTACGAAGTTTGTCACGGTCTGTATGTGCCTTATTCGCTTAATCGTTTTCGTGTTATTATTATACAACACATTCTCNGTCAATGCAATGTATTTCGGCTCTTTCTTTGCATTTNAGGGAAATATATANTTATTGCATTTTTATCATTTCTTCGGTATAATTTGTTTATCGACACAGTAGTGCGTTTTACNTAAACGTTTAANAAACAAAAAAAGGAGAATGNAGCTATGAAATTTGGTTACTTCGATGACGCNAACCGCGAGTACGTCATCACCACACCTAANACACCCTTACCCTGGATCAACTATTTGGGCTGTAATGAGTTCTTTTCGCTGATCTCCAACACCTGCGGCGGCTACACCTTTTATAAGGACGCGAAGCTTCTTCGCATAACACGCTACCGCTACAACGATGTGCCGCTCGACATCAACGGCAAATACTTCTATGTCAAAGAAGGCAACGATGTCTGGAATCCCGGCTGGAAGCCCACCCAGACAGAACTTGACCGCTACGAATGCCGCCACGGTATCGGCTACAGTCGTTTCACGGGCGAAAAGAATAAGCTTGAGGCTTCCGTCCTCACCTTTATCCCCATGGACGACAACTGTGAGATCAGCCAGGTGAAGCTGACCAATTTAAGCGACACGCAAAAGACCGCTTCGCTCTTCTCCTATGTAGAATGGTGTCTCTGGAATGCGGATGATGATTCCCGTAACTTCCAGCGTAACTTAAACACCGGTGAGGTAGAAGTGATCGGATCGACCATCTACCACAAGACAGAGTACAGAGAGCGCAGAAACCACTATGCGGTATATTCCGTAAACACTCCTGTTGACGGTTTTGACACCAGCCGCGACGCTTTCCTGGGCGCTTATCGCGGTGTGGCGAATCCGGAGGTTGTAGAAAACGGCAAAGCGACTAACTCGATTGCAAACGGCTGGTCCCCCATCGCTTCCCACCAGATCAATGTGACCTTGGCGCCCGGCGAGAGCAAGACCTTCGTCTTCGTTCTGGGCTATCTGGAGAATCCCGAGAACGAAAAGTGGGAGTCTCCCGGCATCATCAATAAAAAACCTGCAAACGCAATGCTTGCAAAATATCAGACCGATGCTGATGTGGACAAGGCTTTCGCCGACCTGAACGCATACTGGAGCGATCTGTTATCCAAGTACACCGTGAAGTCATCCAACGATAAGGTGGACCGCATGGTCAATATCTGGAATCAGTATCAGTGTATGGTGACCTTTAATATGTCCCGTTCCGCTTCCTACTACGAATCCGGTATCGGCCGCGGCATGGGCTTCCGCGATTCCTGTCAGGATCTGCTGGGCTTTGTACATCTGATCCCCGATCGGGCGAGACAGCGTATCATTGACATCGCTTCCACCCAGTTCCCGGACGGCAGCGCTTACCATCAGTACCAGCCTCTCACGAAGAAAGGTAACTCCGACATCGGCAGCGGCTTCAACGATGACCCGCTGTGGCTGATCGCAGGCGCCTCCGCTTATGTGCGCGAGACGGGCGACACCTCTCTTCTGACAGAGATGGTTCCTTTCGACAATGACATGAATCAGGCGAAACCTCTGATGGAACACCTGAAACGTTCCTTCGAATACATAGTAACCCACAAGGGGCCTCACGCTCTGCCCCTGATCGGCCGTGCCGACTGGAACGACTGTCTGAACTTAAACTGCTTCTCAGAGCATCCCGGCGAGTCCTTCCAGACTTTCGGTCCCTCCGAGGGTCCTGTGGCGGAATCCGTGTTCATCGCCGGCATGTTCGTCAAGTACGGTGAAGAGTATGCTCAGCTCTGCGAGCTGATGGGCGATCAGGCGGAAGCGGATCGTGCCCGCAGCGAAGTGCAGAAAATGTATGACGCGATATTGAAGGATGGCTGGGACGGCGAATGGTTTGTCCGCGCCTACGATGCTTATGGTAAGAAGATTGGTTCCAAAGAATGCGAGGAGGGACAGATCTACATCGAGTCCAACGGCTTCTGTCCTCTTGCCGGCGTCGGCGTAAAAGAGGGCCTGGCGCAGAAAGCNTTAGATTCCGTAAAAGAAAAACTGGATAGCAAATACGGCGTCATGATCCTTCAGCCCGCTTATACCAAGTATCACTTAGAGCTGGGCGAGATCTCCTCCTATCCGCCGGGATACAAGGAGAACGCAGGTATCTTCTGCCACAACAACCCCTGGGTTTCCATCGCGGAGACTGTGATCGGACGCGGCGACAGAGCTTTCGAGATCTATCAGAAAACCTGCCCTGCCTATGTAGAAGAGTTTAGTGAGATTCACCGCACAGAGCCATATGTTTATTCTCAGATGGTGGCAGGCGCTGACGCAAAGACACACGGCGAGGCGAAGAACAGCTGGCTGACCGGTACGGCGGCATGGACATTCGTGAACGTGTCTCAGCATATTCTGGGCGTATATCCCACCCATCAGGGTCTGAGCATTGACCCCTGCGTACCGAAAGGCTTCGGTGACTTCACTCTCACAAGAAAGTTCCGGGAGGGCACCTACAATATTAAGGTCGTAAATCCCGACAACGTGGAGAAAGGTGTGAAATCCATTACCGTAGACGGCAAGACTGTAGATGGCTGCATAGTGCCTTATGAGAAAGGAAAGACTTCATACGATGTGGTCGTAACTATGGGCACGAAGTAAAATACGTCACAATGAATCCGCATACATTATGTTGTATGCGGATTTTTTATGACCACTAGTTTCCCAAAAGGGCTTGTTTTTCACCGAAAGTTGTGACAAAATATGACTTAGCCAACTCTGACCCACGGGTATAGTTTGGTGTGAAATGCAGAAATAACAGTATTATAATCGAATGTCGGAGTGTTTACTATGAGTCAGTATATGTCTATCGGAAAAGTATCCAAATTAAAGAATGTGAGCATCAAATCTCTGCGTTACTACGACCAGATCGGCATCTTAAAGCCGGCCTTTGTGAACACAGANACCAACTATCGCTATTATACAAAGGAGCAGCTCTATCTTCTGGATGCGATCACCGTATGTCTGAAGCTGGGGATTCCGCTGAAAGATCTGAATAACTATGTGGAAAACACTTCCATTAATCTGCAAAAGCTCCTCTACGATGGTAAGATCCTGGCGGAGCAGCGGATCATGGACATTCATAACTGTCTTGCCACCCTACAGGATACACTGCAGAATATGGCAAGCCCTGTGACTGGATTTGCCAGGATTCCCGAGAGCAAGAGCGGTATTCTGCTGCCCGACGGCTTCTATCACAACGAGATCGTAAGCCGCAAAATGCTCACGCTTCCTCTGGAAGACATNGANGTCCCCAANTATTACGGACAGCATATCCTGAAGCTTTTTGTCACCGCCCAGCAGATGGGAACGATCGTGGCTTACCCTTCCGGCGTGCTGCACGAGTANCATGGCGGCAAATACCAGCGCCATATGTTCCTCACGATCACCGGCGATACGCCCACCACAGAGACTTCGGCGCAGACCGTCCGCACTATAGACCAGGGCGATTTCGCCTGCCGCAGGATCTCTACCCATATAGCAGACTTTGANACNATACGNNANGAAATGAAAGAAGTGATCAAGAGCGANGATTTCTGCGTCATCGAGACCGATACACTCTCNGAAGAAAATAANAAAGACGGATANCCGTTNGAATTAGANTATCCGTTNTCCTCCTGAGCAGTGCACAGACGGAGGAATAATTGAGGCGGAGAGCTTGCTCGCCGAAGCAATTATCCCGATGGCTGTATAGNGCGGTGCTAAGCGCCGGTGGCGCTTGTTCAGCACGGACCGAAGCGGAGCGTAGACAGCCCGCGAGCNAGGAAAACCGCAGGTTTTTCGAGCATGCACTGCGAAGCAAAGCGAATAAGCGCCACTGCGAAAGTAATACTACACCCGCTTCAGACGGTAGAGGATCTCCTCGAAGGGAACGCCGTCTGTGGCGGGTGTTTCCAGTTCCAGCGCCGTTTGGATGCATTGCTTCACAAAACCGGAGGCCTTTTTGACAGACCTGTCAAAAGGCACACCGTTTACGGCGTCCGCCGCAATAATAGCCGAGAACACATCCCCTGTGCCGCAGCGTTCCGTCCCTGCTTTTTGCACACGGATAAAGCGGGCGGCTGCTTCCTGCTCTTTCTTTACATACACATAGTTCGCAATATATTCTCCCTGGGGAATCCCCGTAATGACCACCTGAGAAGGTCCCATAGCCGCCAGGCGCTCCGCCATGGCGTACAGCTCCTTCTTCTTCCAGCCCGTCTCCCGGTAGGGAACGCCCACGAGATGGCAGGCCTCCGTCAGATTCGGCGTAATGATATCCGCCAGCGCAACCAGCTTCCTAAGTTCTGTACATAACTCTACCGTATACGCAGAGTATAATTTCCCATGATCCCCCATCACGGGATCCACGATCACCAATGTCCCCTCTTCAGAAAAATCCTGAATGAACTGCCGCACGATGTCGATCTGTCTCACAGACCCCAGATAGCCCGTAGCGATCCCGTCAAAGGTAAGTCCGATTTTTCCCCAGTTCTCGATATACTCCTCCATCCGATCCGTATAATCATCCCGGAAAAAATAAGGAAATGCGGTATTGCTCGAAAAAATGGAGGTGGGCAGCGGACATGCCTGCACTCCCATATAAGAAATAATCGGAAGAAGCACCGTCATGGCGCATCTTCCGTATCCCGCAATATCATTTATGATCGCTATTTTCTTCTGCATCGGTCTGCAAGCGTCTCCTTCTCCATAAGCATTCTATTCCTCTATTCTAACACCATTTCGCTTATGGGGGCAAGCCGATCAGCCCACAAATTTCTTTTCCCGTGTCCCCTCTATGTCTCGCATCTCCTCCGCGCCGACCACGCCCACAGCCTCACTGATGGACTGCTCGCCGTCACTGTCGCCGTTCTCTTCTTTCTTACGATCATTCTTCATCAGTTCATCCTGCATACGGTCTATCTGGCTCAGAGCTTCTCTGGCCTGCTTCACCTCCGTGATCTTTTTCATGATGAGATTGATGTCTTCCGGAGAGAACATATCCAGGCATTTCATCAGGCTGGTCATGTCATTCAGGTCAATCTTCACCGCTCCCACAGAAGTNTTCACATAAATCCAATCCGGGCTGGCGCTGCCGCCTATGGTGATGGTGTCGCCATGCAAAGCGTCCCTGGTGATCGACACATGGGCNCCGTTGTGCCATACATCCTTCGTCACCGGATTCCCCGGCGTCGGCTCATCCATCTGCCGCAGAATGATACCGATAGAATCCGTTGCGCCATAGGACTCTCCTGACGCCGCATACTCGTCAGCGCGCTTTAATTTTGCGGCAAAGCTGTTCGGATCGATGTCTCCTTCCATTTTTTCCATCTTCCACTTATTTGCCGACGCNACCTGCTTCGCCAACAGTTCCGCCGTATTGTATGTGGNAGGTGTTTTATAGCCGTATAGATTATTGCTTATCATATCTTTCTCTCCTCCGAATCGTTACGCTTCCTCCATNGTCTCCAGTGCAAAACGCTCGATCATATGCTCCGTCTCNCCGGNAACCTTNTCCATNTCNACCTGATANGCCTCCAGTCTGCCGTCCTCATANTTTGCCTCCACATAGACCTGTGCATCCNCNTCNTGAATCTTNCNTTTCANNGTATACCCTTCCGTCACGGCGATTCTTATATGATCGCTCTCCTCATAGCTCATATGTCTCACCTCCGCAGTCTGCAGAGCCTCTGTCAGCATTACCGTACTCACCCGAATACCGGATGTCATACCGATCCTGCCCACACCGGACTGCTCCTCCGTTCTCGTTCTCGGCTCTGCGTCCGCCACGCCGTTCTTCTCCTGATCCCGATTTTTCAGATTCTGTAAAAGGCTCTCCTGAAAGCCTTCCGGCCGGCCCGCCTTCTTATTCTTCTGATACGCCGGCATCCCGTTGTTTCCCTGTACCTCCTGTACGCCCATTTNCTACGGCCTCCCTTCCGTCAGAATTTTCTTTACTTCTTCTCTGCCCCTGCGCAGCCTGGTCTTGATCGTCGCCTCTTTCACATTGAGGATCCCGGCGATCTCATGGATCGTATAGTCCTCATAATAAAAAAGATAGATCGGATTCCGGTAATGTACCGGCAGCCGCAGCACCGCCTCCAGCGTTCTGTCATCCCTGACCTGATAAGGCAGATAAATATTTTTTGCCGCTCTCTCAAAGGCTTCGCTCCATGGCACTGTCCTCTGATACCAGCCGCTTTTTAAAATATCCAGACAAATATGAATGGTGGTTCGTATCAGCCACGCCTTCTCATGTTCCTTGTTCTGAATCGGCTTTTCCTCTTTCATGTAACGCAGAAACGCTTCCTGCACCGCATCCTCGGCATCCGCCGGATTCTTCATATTAGAAAACGCAATTCGATACAGCATGGTCCGGTACTCATCCACCAGATAACTCCACTTCTGCTCCATCCCCTCGTAATTCCCTCTGTTATTCTATAGATATCTACATCTTAACATACTTCGTA
>JAAUZW010000031.1 GCA_014804385.1 Lachnospiraceae bacterium
CCTCTTACTAAATAAAATAGCAATTATGTGTCCCGTTATTAAATGCTCTAAACACTCAAAAGTCAGAAAATATCTAAAACTTTGAAATGCAGTATTTAATGGATAACTTTTAATTATCCATATAAATTAACTCGGGCAACCCGTAAACTATCGGATTGCCCACAACCCCTATATCTGAAAATCTTTCCTAGGATGCTTCGTAGCAAGAATATTTCTCTGTTTAGCCACAGCGACATGGGTATATATTTCTGTGATGTTAATAGAGCTATGCCCTAACATCTCCTGAATATAGCGGATATCAACATCTGCCTCCAGAAGGCTTGTTGCAAAGGTATGGCGGAACATATGCGGCGTTATATGTTGCTCTATGGAGGCAAGAGCGGTATATTTGTTGATCATGGAGCGCACTGTCTGATCGGACAGTGCTTTCCCCGATTGATTCACGAAAAAGTTGCTGCAGGATTGCCTCTCTCCACTGAAATCTTCTGTGTATTCGGTTAGAATATGGATCACGGATTCGTTGCCCACTTGGATGCGGCGTTCTTTGTCACCTTTTCCATAGATGAGGATAGTGCCGTCGTATAGATTTACATCGCTGACTTTTAAGGAGCACAGCTCGGATATTCTTATGCCGGTTGAAAACAGTAGTTCCGCAACGGCTGCGTCTCTTAAGGCATTCCGTCTCTGGTAAAGTGTTCTGGCATTTTTACGTTGCTTGTATATTGTAGATAAAAATATTTCGACGGTATGAAGGGGTATGGTTTTGGGCAGGATTACGGGCTCGCGGAAACGTATTATTATTTTGTTGAATGGATTGCGATCAATAATTTCCCGGTATTCCAGATAGTGAAAGAAGGCTTTTGTAGATGCTATTTTACGTTTTACAGTCTTAGGTTTGTATTGTGTGTGCAGTCGGGCTATGTATTGTTCTAGAGAATCGGAAGTGATTTCTGCAATATGGGTATAGGGATTTTGTTCAGAAAACTGCCGTAGATCAATCCGATATGCTTTCAGTGTCTTTTCATCAAGCCGTTTCTGAGCCTTACAGTATTCCAGATAGTTTTCGATGCATGTGTTTACAGTGTCCATGGTTTAATTCTCCTTTGTGTTTTTATGTAACAGTTATCATTCTAGTTCTTGTGCCGATATATTTCTACTATTGCAGAAGGTTTATAGATATTTTAATTTTAGGAACATCTTATGTGATATGATACGAAATGGGTGGCTGCTCCGTATTTTTTATGGCAAAAGATTAGTAGAATATCTGGTATAAATCCAACAGCAACTCAAAGTTGCGGAATTGTCATCGTAAAACGATAGACATTCCGTATGTCTTTGCTATCATAAAGGAAAAACAGGAGGAAAAGATATGACATTCGGAGATAAGCTATATCAATTAAGAAAAAGGCATGGATTTTCACAGGAAGCATTGGCGGAAAAACTGAATACCACCAGACAGGCAGTCAGCAAATGGGAAAACAATAACGGATATCCGGAAACGGAGAAAATTATCCTGCTCGCAAAGCTCTTTCAGGTAAGTCTGGACGATCTTTTGATGGAGGAGAGGGAGATAGGTGCGGCGTCTGACGATATGGACAGAAATGATGAAAACGTTGCGCTGACAGAAGAGAAGAGAGAAGGATATTATGTAAACCGAGAAACGGCAAACGGCTTCCTGCTCTATTATAAAAGGAAATTCTTGTTGATCGCAATGGCCTGCGGGCTCATATCAGGTTGTAACGCGGTTTCCTATTCTTCATTAGAACCGGGATTTTATGAACTGATGGTGCAGCCTTTTTTAACGACGTTGTCGGTTATGGTTTTGCTGTCTATTTCATTTTACATCATTTTAAAGCAAAATCCTTACAGAAATCTCAGAAATAAGGAGCTGATCTTTTCGGAAGACGTCAGAAGAGAACTGCGGGATGAATTTAAAAGGATGAAGAAGGTGTTACTGGCGGGCGTCGTTGTATGTTTGGCGGTTGTGGGGATAAACGAAATGTATTTCAACTATTTTCTCAGTATCAATTGGAAGACAATGTATCTTATGAGCGAAGCCGAAATGCGGCACGGCGATGTGTTTTATATGATACTTGTGGGCGTCTGCGCATTTGTCGCAGTTTTTTGTGCGGGAATGTACTGGTCTTATGCCGTATTACTCCGAAATCAGAGCGAAAAAAACATATGAGGAAGGGCGGCGTGTTATGAAGAAAGAGCATTATATAGAGGTGAAAAATCTTGTAAAAAATTATGGCACAGGAAGCATGAGGGTAAGCGCTGTTGATCATGTCAGTTTTTATGTGGATCGGGGAGAATTTATTGGAATCATGGGAGCTTCCGGTTCGGGCAAAACGACCATGTTGAATATTCTTTCTACCATAGATACGATGTCGGACGGACAGGTTTCTTACGAAGGAACGGATATTTCGAGGTTGAAAGAAGAAGAATTGGCGGATTTTCGACAGAAAAATCTGGGGTTTGTTTTTCAGGATTATAATCTTTTAGATACATTAAGCATTGAAGAAAATATCATGCTTCCCATGACTCTTTGCGGTCAGAAGAAGGAGGAAGTAGACATCAGAGTAAAAAGTATTTCGGAAACTTTAGGTATTTGTGATATTCTAGGGAAATTTCCATACGAAGTGTCCGGTGGGCAAAAACAGCGGGCGGCTTGTGCAAGGGCGCTTGCAAATGATCCGAAGTTAATTCTTGCGGACGAGCCGACTGGAGCATTGGATTCCAGATCGTCCACAATGCTGTTGGACACTTTACAGGTTATGAACAAGGAACTGGGGGCAACGATCTTGATGGTAACGCATGATGTGTTTTCGGCTTGTTATTGTGACAGGATCTTGTTTTTGAGCGACGGTAAAATATACTGCGAATCAGAGCGGGGCAATCTAAACAAACGAGAGTATCTGGATCGCATTTTTAACATACAGTCCCAGATGGGAGGTGGGGAGTTACTATGCTGAATAAGATTGCATTGCGAAACGCCCGCAGATTATGGAAAGACTATCTGAATTATTTTCTGACCTTGTGTGTGATAACGGCGTTAATGTTTTCTTTTCATTCTCTGCTCTTTTCTAAGGATATTTATGAAATGATCCATTATGGAAATAATGGAGAATTATCTACAGCAGGCATGATGTTGATTACCTTTATGATCCTTTCCACGGCAGTGATTCTCATCATAGTAGCATGGATGATCCATTATATGACGCGCTTTATTCTGGAAAAAAGAAGTCGTGAATTTGCGGTCTACCTGTTAGCAGGAATGCAGAAAAAGCAAATAGCGGCTCTTTATAGGAAAGAAAATTTCTATCTTGGGATAGGCGCTCTTTTTGTAGGACTACTTTTGGGAAGCGGGTTAAAACAGGTATTATTTTTGGTTTTCTTTCAAAGCATCGGGAAAAATTACGAGTTCAAAAATCCGAGTGTTCAGGAAATTTTCTCCGCCTTTTTATTGACAATGCTATTGTATGGGGTGTGCCTTTTTGTTGCCTTTTTTCGAAATCAGAGAAAATTCTCCCATATGGAGATCATCGGTCTGCTCAATATGGATAAACAGAATGAAACAGTGGATGAAAAGAGAAATTCCCTGTGGAAATGGCTTTTCTTTCTCTCTGTTGGAAATCTATTGCTTTTATATTTTCTTGTCTTTACCGGCAGGGTGACAAAGATAGCCGCAATATGGGAAATGATCGGTCTTACATTCACGTTTTACTTTTTCTACTTAGGGCTCTCTGCTTTTCTGATGAACTATATAAAAAACAGAGGGAGACTGCTTTACAAAAAGGAATATTTGTTTTTGATGAGACAGTTTTCCTCAAAGGTGCGAAATACCTGTTTTGTGCTTGGTACATTAAGTCTTTTATTTATGTTTGCGTTGGTGGGAAGCTCCCTTGCATTTATGTTGAGCGATTATCAGAATAAGCAGTTAGATGTGGAATATCCTTTTGATGTGATACTCATCAGTGACAAAAAAGGGAATGATTTTTCTGAAGAAGAAGCGATAATTAAAGAGAGTGCAGACATACAGGATATATGGAAATATGCCGTTTATCAAAACAGGACAAGTGATGTGGGTGATTTTTTATACCAGAATTTAAGGCTATTTTCCGACAGAGACAGTGATCCTGTTATGGCGGAGGGAAAGAGGGCTGTGGCCTATTATGATTATGATGTGTATATGGGAATTACGGATTATAATCATTTGCGACAGATGCTAGGTTTAACGCCTGTCGTTTTGCAGGACGATCAATATTTGATTCATATACCAAACCGGGTATATCAGGAGATAAAAGATAAGGGGACGGAGTTGGAAAGCAGTTTAGATTTAGGACTCCAATTTGCCGGATTCAAAACGGAGGGCTTTGCACAAAATGGTCATAATGGGGCGGACTATCTGCTGGTGGTGCCGGACCAGAAACTTGCAGAGATGGATGTATATTTTTCTCTTATGGCAGTTATGACCAGAGAAGATGTGCCGGAAGAGCTTTCGGAAGCGCTATATGAATTGGCCGGGAAAACAAGAGGATATGATGAACTGGCGGATTATATCAAAATCGGAAGTGAGGAGCTTTTTTTACTGCCTGCTACGATACAAGTCAAGAGCCGGGAAGTTTTAGAATTGAAATTTTTAATGAGTACCCTTTCATTTCCGTTATTTTATATCGGACTGGTATTTTTATGTGTATCGCTTACAGTTCTTTCCGTTCAGCAACTGAGTGATTCCAATAAATATCAATTCCGATATCAGATTCTACACAAACTTGGAATGGGGAAGAGAAGGATCAGAATGGTGGTGGCCAAGCAGCTGTTTTGCTACTACCTGTGTCCGGTTATCCTTTCGGTTATGTTCAGTGCGGTATTTATTTTATATGTAGGGCGGCAATTTGTTATCTACACAGGAATACATACGAAATGGGGGCTGTATTTTGGTATTTCGGTGACCAGTTTTCTAGGAATATATAGCTTGTATTTTATGCTGACGTATTTTCAGTTTGAGAGAATTATTGGAAGTAGATAGTATAGGCCAATGGCTAAAATGGCTAAAATTGCATGAATTTCAACCTAAAAGAAAAATAAATATTTAAAGCATTATGCTTTACAAATGCTACCAAATTGGATATACTATAAATAAATTAATGATAAAGAAAGAGGTGATACGATGGCTCAAATTAGTTTGCGTATAGAAGATGATGTCAAGAAAAAAGCAGAACAGGCCTGTGCCGACATAGGAATGTCTTTATCGACAGCTATTAACATTTATCTAAAAAAGCTGGGAAGAGAGAAGCGCATACCATTTGAAGTATCAGTGGATCCGTTTTATTCACAGGAGAATATGACAAGACTCAGAAATTCAGTGGCTCAGATGGAGTCTACAGGCGGTACGGTACATGAGGTAGATTTTGATGATTAAATCATGGTCGGATGCGGCATCGGCATTTGTCAAATCCAGGGAGAACCATTAATTTTCAGTGTTTTATTGTCTCAATCCAATCCTCAATAGCCTGGGTGAGCATAAGCTGCTGGCGCAAAACAGCTTTCCCGGTTTCGGGAACATCCGGCCTGTTTTCTTTCTCCAGCAGATTTATTTCCTGATATGTTTTTAGCTGTTTCACATTCTTTTCAATCTCTGCCAGACATTTCTTCTGCTTGTCGGGGGACAGGCTGTCCAGATTGACAATGACGGCATTAAAGTCCAGAAATATATTGACTGATTTTGCAGAGATCTCAAACATCAGCCTTTCAAATTCCCGTTCGCCTTGGGGGGTTAAAGAGTAGACCGCTTTTTCCGGCATATTCCCTTCTTTTTCCGTGCGGCTCTTGATGAAACCCTTTTCTTCCAGCTGAATGACTTTTTTGTAAATAGAGGGGGTACTGATCTTGACCCACTTGGATATATTGCGGTATTCTACCAGCTTCTGCATATCATAAGCGCTCAGTGATTTCTGCTTCAACATTCCCAGTACGATCAAATCGATGGTGGCCATACGAATCTCCTTTAAACTTTTCTTGACAGATACTATAAATTATAGTATTATACATTTTATGCCGCAACTACTATAAATTATAGTAATATAAAATATATTATTTGAAAGAAAGGAGAATCAGACATGGAGGAGAAGAATAACAAGATAGAGATGCTTGGCAATGCACCGATACCGAAAGCGCTTCTGGCTCTGGGGCTTCCGACAATGATCGGTATGCTGATCAATGCGCTTTACAATCTGGTAGACACCTATTTTGTAGGAGGGCTCGGAACGGAGCAAATGGGTGCGGTCACGGTGGCTTATCCGTTGGGACAGATTGTTGTGGGATTGGGATTGATGTTTGGCAATGGGGCGGCAGCGTATCTTTCCAGACTCTTGGGGAAGGGAGACCAAGAAACGGCGGAGCAGGTAGCCAGTACCGCCTTATATGGCAGCGTTTCAGGCGGAGCGGTTGTCATACTCTGCGTGCTTCTTTTCTTAAAGCCGATTTTGCGTCGGCTGGGGGCGATCGACAGCGTGATGCCCTATGCGCTGACTTATACAGGTATTTATATTGTGGGTTCCCTGTTTAATGTTTTCAATGTTACTATGAACAATATTGTATCCAGTGAAGGGGCCGCAAAAACGGCTATGTGTGCGCTGCTGGCAGGCGCAGGGCTTAATGTCCTGTTAGATCCGATATGTATTTATTATCTCAATTTGGGCGTTGCCGGAGCGGCGATAGCTACGGTCATTTCACAGGCTGTTTCTACGTTGGTGTATCTTTGCTATATCTTTCAGGGAAAAAGCGTGTTTCATTTTCGGAGGAAAGATTGTCGGTTCACAAAAGAGATTCTGTCCGAGATTTTAAAGATAGGGATTCCTACTCTGCTGTTTCAGCTATTGACAAGTCTTTCCATTGCAATGACCAACGAGGCAGCGACAAAATATGGGGGTTCTGCGCTTGCCGCAATGGGACCGGTCACAAAAATGATGTCGATGGGAAGTCTGGCGGTGTTTGGCTTTTTGAAGGGGTTCCAGCCGATTGCCGGATTCAGCTATGGATCCGGCAATTATAAGCGGCTGCGAGAAGCGATCAGGACGGCTGTTATCTGGTCAACCATATTCTGCGTGGGTTTTGGACTGACGGTGGCCGTATTCTCTAAGGAGCTGATGTCGCAGTTTACAAAAAAAGACTTGGAAATGGTTCGGATTGGACAGATGGCGCTGCGGGCAAATGGGATTTCTTTCATGGCATTTGGTTTTCACACGGTATTTTGTTTTCTTTTCCTCGTGATGGGAAAAGCGAAGGAGGGGTGTATTCTGGGGGCCTGCCGACAGGGAATCTGTTTTCTGCCTGCTATTTTGTTCCTTCCGAAGGTTTTAGGGCTGCGCGGCGTTCTCTATGCACAGCCGGTGGCAGATGTGCTGGCGGCGGTGGTGACTGTATTTATGGCGTGGAAGCTTTATTCTTCTCTTTTGGACAGTTGAGCGCTGCACCATAAGTACCAAATTTGATAGATATTACAATTCCGGTCTGCTATAATGGTGTAAAGTTAAAAATCATAGGAGGCTTACATATGGATGTTTCACAGATTATTTTCAGCCCGACCGGAGGAACTAAGCAAGTTGCAGATATCATAACAAAGGCATGGGGAATGTCGGTCAACGAAATTGATTTGACCAATGCTGAAACCGATTATGCTGCCCTTAGTCTGAAAAAAGATGACCTTGCAATTATTGCGATTCCTTCTTACGGTGGGCGCGTTCCCTCTCTTGCAGCCGAGAGAATTTCCAAAATTCCTGGCAATCAGGCGCAGTGTGTCATTGTCTGCGTATATGGAAATCGGGCATATGAGGATACTTTGATCGAATTGAAGGACATTGCAGAGAAAAGCGGTTTCAAAGTAATTGCTGCAGTTGCTGCTATTGCGGAACATTCTATCATGCACCAGTATGTGGCAGGAAGACCTGACACCAAAGACAAACAGGAGTTAAAAAATTTTGCTGATAAAATTTTAGAAAAAATAAACAGCGGTGTAGCGGAAACTTCCACCCTGCAAATTCCGGGGAATTATCCATATAAAAAAGCAGGCGGAGCAGGCTTAGTACCAAAAGCAGACAATAAATGCACGAATTGTGGATTATGTGCTGAAAACTGTCCGGCACAGGCAATAAGTAAGGATAACTTAAAAGCAGCAGACAGTAAAAAATGTATTTCCTGTATGCGGTGTGTGGTAAAATGCCCTCAATCAGCCCGCAAAGTAAATGGTGCGATGGTTTCAGTTGCCGCATTAGCAATGAAAAAAGTCTGTTCCATAAGAAAAGAGAATGAGTTGTACATTTAAAATATAGGAGTGTTCTTATGAATGGTAAATTAAGAAATATGACTTCGATTTATATTATGCATGAGAATAAAATACTATTACTTTATCGACAAGGTGGTCGTGTTGTAAATAATGTATGGACAGCTTCAGCAGGCGGCCATTTTGAAGAAAATGAGCTAAATAATGCAAAAGCCTGTGTACTGCGAGAGTTAGAAGAAGAAATCGGAATTACAGAAAAAGAATTAAAAAATGTAGAAATGCGTTATGTAACATTAAGAAGAACAAATGGTGAAATCAGGCAAAATTATTATTTCTTTGCTGAATTATGTGAATGTATAAATTCTGAGTTTGTTTCCAATGAAGGTGTTTTGAAATGGTTTGATATTTCAGAGTTACAGACATTAGAAATGCCCTATACGGCTAAATATGTAATAGAGCATTATTTGGAGATAGCAATGTTTAGTGATAAAGTATATGGCGGTATAGCCAATGGTGAGCAAGTGTTGTTTATAGAATTGCCGGAGTTCTAACATCGATATCCTTTGGGTTATAGAACTGAAACAACAGAAAAAGAAAGAGAAACACAGAGGGAGGTAGTTACATTATAAAGCCTGATGAGATCATTGAAAACAATAAGACATATTGGAATGAACATGCTGATTTGTGGTTTGGAACAACGGCGCTTCCGGAGTATGGAGTACGCTTCCCGACAGAAGATGATCTGCACCTGTTCGGAGATGTCGCAGGTAAGAAATTATTGGAGATATGCTGTGGCAGCGGACATTCTTTGAAATATCATGCGGAAAGGGGAGCAGGAGAGTTATGGGGCGTTGACTTGTCACAAAAGCAGCTTGATAATGCATCCCGACTTTTGCGTGAAAGCGGATACGCGGCAAGGCTCATATGTGCAAAGATGGAAGATGAGCTTGACGTGCCCAAAGAGTATTTTGATTATGTGTATTCCATATATGGCATTGGCTGGACCACGGACTTGCAGGGAACATTTGACAAGATCGCGTCTTATTTGAAGAAAGACGGCATCTTTATATTCAGCTGGCATCATACGTTGAATTATTGTGTGGCGTGGTCCTGTGAAGAGCGGAAAGATGTGTTTGAGGATGACAAGCTGGTCATGACGAAAAGCTACTACGATGAGTCGTATTTTAAAATGCCTGTGCATGATAGTGAAATCGTCCTGTGTAACAGAAAGATATCGACATATATTAATGCTTTGGCGAAAGCGGGTTTTGCGATTGAGCAGCTGATAGAAGAAGCAGATGAGGAGTCGTTACATGCAACAGGGGAGGTTGATCCGAAAACCAGAAAAGCCCAAATGCTGCCCATTTCCTTCTGTATTAAGGCGAGAAAGCTTTAGAATAAAATATAAAACAATATAGCAGCCTCGGAATGGGAGAAAACTCTCATCCCGAGGCCGTTTTTATTTTGATCCCTGTCTAGCACTCAGGGAGTCAGTCGATGAATATCTCTGGGAAACAGGCAGGTCTCACGCACGTTTTCCCGGGCCAGCAACCGGGCGGTAAAGCGTTCCAGACCAAGGCCCAGACCACCGTGGGGCGGCATACCGTGGCGGTGCATCAGCAGATAACTGGCAAATTCCTCGGCATTCATGCCCCTTTGCGTTAGTTTTTCCAGCTGTTCTGGGTAACTGTGGATTCGCTGGCCTCCGGTAGTGATCTCAAGTCCCCGGAAAAGCAAGTCAAAGCTCAGGGTTTCCACCGGATTTTCCGGATCATCCATGGCATAGAATGGACGCTTTGCCGATGGGTAATGGGTCACAAATACAAAGGCGCTTCCATAATGTTCCCGGATATACTGACACAATAAGTTTTCCTCCTCCGGTTCAAAGTCCTCCTTTTCCGACATGGGACGGTGGTAATGTTCGGCTACCAGAGCCTTGGCCTGAGCAAAGCGGATTCGGGGGATGCGTCCCATAGGAAGATACTCCTTTTGGGGCGGCAGTGTTATCTGCAGAGATTGGGAGACTTCCTTGGCAAACCGGGGCATGGACACCTCCAGCAATTCCAGTTCTTGGGCACAGGCTGTCTCCAGATGGCTCAATGCCGCTTGGATCATTCTCTCTTCCATCTCCATAATTTCCTCAAAGCTATTGATATAGCCCATCTCGAAGTCCACTCCCGTGTATTCGTTCAGATGTCGGGAGGTGTCGTGTTTCTCAGCCCGGAACACAGGCCCGACCTCGTAGACTCGCTCAAAGACTCCCACCATCATCTGCTTATAGAATTGAGGACTCTGGGCGAGATATGCCTGTTTGCCAAAATAGTCCAGCGAAAAAATATTAGCGCCGCCCTCTGCGCCTGCTTCCACCAGTTTTGGGGAATGAATCTCAGTAAAATTCTGTGATTGCAGGAAATGGCGGAAACCCTCGCAGATTCCCTCCTGTATTTTGAAAATAGCCCTCTGTTTTTCATTGCGCAGAGTCAGCATCCGGTAGTCCAGCTGCTTCTCCATAGATGCCTCAACTTTTTTCTGGTTGATGACAATGGGCATGGGCTCTGTCGGAATGGACAGCACCTCCAGTTCCAGCAACCGTAATTCCCAGCCTAGACGGGAGCGCTCCTCGGCTGCCACCAGCGCCCGGACCCGGACACAGCTTTCCTCCATCAGTTCCTCCATGTCAAACCGGGAGAACTCCGGGCTGTACACACACTGGATTACATGCCTGCCGGTGCGCAGCAGCACAAAGGCAAAGCCGCTCATGCGCCGCAGTTTGTAGACGCTGCCGTGGAGAAGGATTTCTTTTCCTGCCTGCTGTCCGATTTCCTCTAAGGAGAAGCCGGAAATCTCTTTTGTTACTTTATTTATCTTTACTGTCATGATTTTTCATCCTTTCTATTAAAAATCCTGCATATTCTCTACAGTCATACAAAACTCCCACGGTTTCTGGCGTCCATACGGACATCGTCACAATGTCCCATAGGATCACCCCCTTTCCATTGTCATGCTAATTTTGTCATCCTTTTCTAAACACATAAAAAGACCAGTCTCGCATCTGTAATCACTTACCAATGCGGTACTGGTCTCTCTGATTGATACCCCTGTCATGGCAGTCTGCAATACGCATCCGCCGGTGTGGGAAGTTATCTTTCAGGCTTCGGCTGCTTTCCGCATAGGCACAACACATTCAGCGCTTGTACCTATGTCTTCACAGCTACAAGCGCTATCTATCGTCGTCCCTATTCTCTAACAGTCCATATATCTGAAGCATCTCTTTCTCTCCTGTAAATCATAATGCCACAGCAATCCTTATACGTTGCACAGGCAGCAGCTGTGGGAAGATTGAAGTTATCATAGCACAGCCAATTCGGAAACGCAAGGACTATTCTCTTTCAACTTTTAGTATAGGCATAAATATGATATAATCAACTTGTGAATCGGCAGCAGAGTACCGTTATCAAGTAGGGTGATTGGAGGAGTACATAGTGAGCGATATCATGGAATTTGCCGACAGAGAAGAATTCAGGAAATGGCTTAATGATAATTGCCTGTCAAGTGAAGGCGTTTGGCTTTTGTTTGGAAAAGCCGGAGGACCAAAAACGATCAAGGCGGGAGAAGCGCTTGAAGAGGCGCTCTGCTTTGGATGGATTGACGGACAGATGCAGAGCATTGACGATAAGACTTATAAGAAATATTTCTCTCAGCGCAGAGAGAACAGCAAGTGGTCAGAAAAAAACAAGGGCTTGGTTAAAAACCTTGAAGAACGGGGAATTATGACCGATTTCGGAAGAAAGAAAATTGAGGAGGCCAAGAAGAACGGCCAGTGGGACGCACCAAAGTCCATGGAGATTACAGAGGACCATATTGCCCGTGTATCCGCAGTGCTAGAAGAATATGAACCTGCCTATACAAATTTTCAGGCGATGTCCCCATCCGTAAAGAAAACTTATGCGCGGGCGTACTTTGACGCAAAGACAGATGCAGGGCGGGAAAAGCGGATTGCCTGGATGGTGGACAGGCTCAATAGAAATCTGAAACCTATGTAATCATATGAAAGAGTAGCCGGGTATTTTTCAGAAGGTACTGCAGGTATTTATATTTTCCATGACAGGGAGATGAACAAATGGAAATACGTAACTCAACAGAAAAAGACTTTAAACGGATCATGGAAATCTATAAATATGCCAGGCATTTTATGGCGGAACATGGCAACCCGAACCAGTGGGGGCCCACAAACTGGCCGCCGGATGCATTGATTCATGAAGATATTGCCGCTCAAAACAGCTATGTGTGTATTTGTGATGGCAGGATCGTCGGTACCTTTTTCTTTCAATACGGCGAAGATATGGAACCGACCTACCGCGTGATAGAGGACGGAGGTTGGCGGGATGACAGTGCATACGGGGTAATTCATCGGCTGGCAGGAGACGGAAGTGTGAAAGGCATCGGAGAATTTTGCATTGGCTGGGCCTTTGAGAAATGCGGGCATCTCCGGGTGGATACCCATGGGGATAATTTCGTTATGCAGAATTTGCTTGAAAAGAGCGGTTTCACTCATTGCGGCACTATTTATGTGGAGGAAGACTCTTATCCGAGACTGGCATATGAGAAAATGAGTTAATCTGTTGGAAGAGCAAGGATGAAATAGCGTTTGATGAATATAAAGGAGGGAGATTACAGCATGGAATTTAGAAAAGTGTTTGATACCATACCGGAGCAGTTTGATAAATACAGATCCCGGTATTGCAAGGAACTGTTTGCGAAATTGATTACCTATGCCGAGCTTGGTCCTGAGAAGTCTGTGTTAGAGCTTGGCCCCGGTACGGGGCAGGCGACAGAGCCGATCTTGAACACGGGATGCGATTACAATGCCATTGAACTTGGCGAGCATTTGTATGCGATGATGAAGCGCAAATATGGTCAACATCCGAACTTTCATATCGTAAATGATGATTTTATCACGCATGATTTTGGTGCACAGAAATTTGATCTGATTTATTCGGCAGCAACGATCCAATGGATTCCGGAAGAGATTGCTTTTGGGAAGACCTTTGAGCTGCTGAAACCGGGCGGTATTCTGGCAATGATGTTGCTGCATGGAGATTTCAAAACGCCTGATGAAGAATTGTACAACAAGATTCAGCAGGTGTATGACCAATATTTCAAACCGGAGATGGTATATACGCATGGCTCATTCCAATACGCCAATGCGACCAATTATGGGTATACAGATTTTGAAAGACATGAGTTTTACGGGAAACGGGAATTTACGGCAGATGAATATGTAGCATATTGCGGGACGCACTGCGATCATATTGTGATTCCGGAACCCTACAAAAGTAAATTTTTCGACGGGCTCAGAGAAGTGGTCTTGGAGGCCGGGAATAAGCTTGTGGCGAATGAGACATATATTTTGTACTTAGCAAAGAAGCCTTTATAGGAGTGCGGGGCCGGCTGCCGGAAGCGTTATTTATATTACATTTTTCTGAATTTGGAGGGCGTTATGCCCTCTATTTTTTTAAAGACCTGAATGAAATAGACAGAATCAGAAAATCCTGTCTGGCGGCTGATTTCATCGATGGACAGATTCGTTGTCTTCAAAAGATATTTGGCGTTATAAATACGGAGTTGCGTGATATATTCATGTGGGGCAAATCCGGTATACGCTTTAAAGCATCGAGTCATATGTGTTCGGCTGATGCCAAAAAGATGAGAAAGCTCGTCTGTAGTAAGGGCTTTCATGTAATTGGCCTGTATGTAAGAAACGATTTTCTCAATGACCTCAGAGGTGTTGCGGGTTTTGCTCTGAGCGATTAAAAGGTTCGTCAGAAGCATATAAAACGTACAGGAAACTTCATATTCCATATATAGGGAAGCCTTTTGCGTGCATTGCAGTATGTGTGTCTGTAATGGTTCAAAGTTTGAAAACATGGCATCGGTAAACTTGACATTGCCGGATTGCAAGTATGCTTGAACCAGCGGAACAGCGGGAATGCCATTAAAAGTAAGGCAGGTACTGGTCCAATTGTAACTGCCGGTCTGGTAATAATATTTTTGGCGGCAGTCGATCAGGCAGCCGTCCCCTTTTCTGAGAAGGTAGCTTCGTCCGTTATATTTCAGATATCCTTCCCCGTCTAGTACATATCGGATTTCATAAAACTCCTGATTGTTGCCTTCCATGTAATAGTCATAGGATGTTTTCAGCAGGCAGAAAGATTCCGGATAGATCAGAGTCTTCTTGGCTTTATTGCTGACAATGAATTCGGGCATGATCTGTTCCGTTCCGTAAGCAAAGGAATGTGTGATCAGTGGTAAAAAATCATAATTCATAATATCTGCCCCTCTGCATAGTTCAAAATTTATGTTTTGCCATTCTTTTTTCTATATAAGTATAGAATAGAGAAACGTATAATGCAAGAAAAGACCTGCATTTGAACAATTATATAGGAAGTATAAAATCAATATTTTATACTCAAAGCAGGCAAAAGGAGGAGCGATGGGAATGAGAGAATTTTTAAAGAGGAAGGATATTGTTATTTCACCGAAACGATACGGGATTGATGCGTTATCCCAAATGGCTCAGGCAGTGTTTGCTTCCTTATTGATCGGACTAATATTTAAAACGATTGGAGAGCAGGGGCAGAATCTTTTTGGGGAATATAAAGTTTTCATTTACTTTATCGAATTGGGTAGCTTTGCGATGAAACAGGTTGGAGCGGCGATTGGTATAGCGGTTGCGTGGGCGTTAAAGGCACCGCCGCTTGTCATGTTTACGTGCGCGGTAACAGGGGCGCTGGGGGCCAGTGTCGGCGGGGAAGCAGCGGCGCTTGTTTCCGCGATCATTGGGGCGGAGTTTGGCAAGGCAGTCTCAAAAGAGACAAATGTGGACATCCTTGTCACGCCGGGCGTGACGCTTTTGGCGGGAGGGCTTACGGCAACTTTTATAGGACCTGTTGTGAAATTGTTGATGAACGGCATCGGTATGATTATTATGAAGGCCACGGAGCTGCAGCCTTTTTTCATGGGAATCATTGTATCGGTGATTGTGGGACTTGTTCTGACGTCACCGCTGTCCAGTACGGCGTTATGCATCATGCTGAATCTGTCCGGTATTTCCGCGGGTGCGGCAGCAGTTGGCTGCTGCGCGCAGATGGTTGGGTTTGCGGCCACGGGCTATAGAGACTGTAAGATGGGCGGGGTCATGGCAATGGGACTCGGCTCTTCCATGTTTCAGTTCCCTAATATTTTGAAAAATCCATGGATTCTTTTACCGCCAACATTATCTTCAATCATCATAGCGCCTATTGCCACTTGTATTTTAAAAACGACGAATACATCTGCCGGAGCAGGGATGGGTACCTGCGGGTTTGTGGGACAGATTTTTACCTTTACCGATATGGGAATCAACGCAAGATCTATTATATCGGTGGTGGTATTACATTTTGTTATGCCTATTTGCCTATCGCTGCTTTTTGATTACGTTTTGCGGAGAAAAGGGAAGATTAAAGCGGGGGATTATTATTTTGCATTGTAATATAAAATATGCGGGCATGAGCACAAAATATATGTCAATGAGAGCTGTTTATATGATATCATATAAATATATTTCCGTTGGGTGATTACAAACCGGAAGGGAAGGAATAGGAGGCAGACATGTTAGAGATAGGAACAAAAGCACCGGCTTTTGAATTGCCGGATCAGAATGGTATCATGCACACCTTGAAAGAATACAAGGGCAAAAAGGTTATTTTGTATTTTTATCCCAAGGACAATACGCCGGGATGTACCAAACAGGCCTGTGGTTTTTCGGAGAGATATCCGCAATTTTTGGAAAAAGGAGCTGTTGTAATTGGGATAAGTAAAGACACGGTTGCCTCTCATAAAAAATTTGAAGAGAAATATGGGCTGGCATTTACTTTGCTGGCGGATCCGGAGCGGAAGGTCATTGAGGCGTACGATGTGTGGAAGGAAAAGAAAAATTACGGCAAGGTTTCGATGGGAGTCGTACGCACCACATATTTGATTGATGAGAATGGAATCATCATTAAGGCTAACGATAAGGTGAAAGCGGCAGATGATCCGGAGAAGATGCTGGGTGAAGTGTAATGAAGATCATTCTTTCACCGGCTAAGAAAATGAATGTGGATACGGATTCGCTTGACATACAGGGAATGCCTGTATTCTTAAATCAAACAGAAGAAATTTTAAGTTGGATGAAATCGAAATCCTATGTGGAGCTGAAAAAACTTTGGAATTGTAATGACAAGATTGCAGAGCAGAATGTTGACAGATTGAAGCATATGGATCTCCAAAAACGACTGACACCGGCGGTGCTTTCGTATGAAGGCATCGCCTATCAGTATATGGCGCCGGCGGTGTTTGAGGGCGGACAGCTTGATTATGTGCAGGAGCATCTTCGGATCTTATCTGCTTTTTATGGAGTGCTTAAGCCGATGGATGGCGTGACGCCGTACAGATTGGAAATGCAGGCCAGGGCGNCTNTTNCAGGATATAAAGATCTCTATGACTTTTGGGGAGACAGATTGTATGAGGAGGTCCGGGATGATTCGGGCATTATAATTAATCTGGCATCCAAAGAATATGCAAAGTGTATCGAAAAGTATCTGAAACCGAAGGATACTTATATTACGGTTACATTCGGAGAGCTGTCTGACGGCAGGATCGTCACCAAGGGAACTTATGCAAAGATGGCCAGAGGTGAGATGGTGCGGTTTATGGCGGAAAACAGCATTGAAGATTCGGAAGATATGAAGAAATTTGACAGGCTGGGATATATTTTCAGAGATGAGTTGTCGTCTGAGACGGAGTATGTGTTTGAAAGGCGGAAGCGCCTTGCGGATATTCGGGGAAAGATGAAACAGTAGGTTTTTATTGATGTGCCCCGCGAATAGCTGCNAGAGCCTCCTGCATGGATATGCACTGTGCGTACCGCTGAGGCCACAGGAAATCATTGTAGTAGTGGTAACACACATCTTTTGTCATATAGTCGTTATCAAAGGTAGAGTTGGCATGATCGGGCACAAGGATTTCTAATCCCAGATCAAAAGCACTTTTGATGGTGGCATCGATACAAAAATTTGTCTGTAATCCTACCACCATGATTTTGGTTTCGTTTTTCTCCGATAAATANGCGGCTAATCCGGTAGATCGGTGCAGCGCGCTGTTTACCGTCTTGNCAAAAATACGTTCCGTCTCTCTCGGTGCGAATTCTTCGAATATGGCAAACTCTTCGTCTCCTACGGAAAAGCCGGTGCCGGGGCCATCATCGTGTCTGACATAAACAACTTCCACGTCATTCCGTCTTGCTTCCGAGATCAGTTGCAGGATGTTGTCTTTGAATTGCTCAAATTCATACAGTCGTTCGTCGGNAATTCCTTTTTGCGTATCAATGACCAATAAAACCATTTTTTCCTTTACCTCCGTCTGCTTGAGGGCAAATTTTCTATGTTTTAAGAACATTATTGTATAAGTATGTACTCCAAACTATAGCATAAGATGCATGAAGAATTCAATGTATATTTCTGCTGTCATTGACAAAACCCATAGAAACTATTAGAATTTTGAAAAAACACAAGAATGGGAGGTTACAATATGAGTTTTCTGGATGATATGAGCAAAAAAATTACTGATGCGGGCCGTGCTACCGCACAAAAGGGAAAGGAAGTAGCTGATATCGCAAAGCTTCGTTCCCAGATCTCGGATGAGCAGAAGAAGGCTCGCGAAATCTATGAACAGATTGGAAAGCGTTATGTAGAAGAATTTGGCGATTCCCCGGCAGAATCTTTTGCGGAAGATGTGGATGCTGTGAGGCTGTCACAGGACAAGATTGAGGAGTGCCGGAAAAAGATAGCGGAGATCAAGGGCGTGGTAAAATGTCCGAAATGTGGGGAAGAGGCTCCCAGTGGTTCCGCATTCTGTTCCGCGTGCGGTGCAAAAATGCCGGAGCCTGAGCCGGAGGTTGTCGATGTAGATGATTATGAGGAATATGACCTGTAAACCACCAATGAAAACAATACGAGTCGTAGCGGCTATCATCTGTGANAACATGGAAGCCCCTTCCCGAATTTTTGCCACAGCCAAAGGCTATGGGGAATTTAAAGGACAGTGGGAATTCCCGGGCGGAAAGATTGAGGGCGGAGAAGCGCCGGAGGAAGCGCTGTGCAGAGAGATCAGGGAAGAACTGGACACGGACATTGAAGTGGGCGACTTGTTCACCACGATCGAGTATGATTATCCTGCCTTTCATCTCTCCATGGATTGTTTCTGGGCGCAGGTGAAGAGCGGTGAATTGGTGCTTAAGGAGGCGGAGGCGGCCAGATGGCTTACCAAGGATAAATTGTATGACGTACAGTGGCTGCCGGCGGATTTGTCACTGATAGAGNTGATNGANNAANAATTAACCCTNGNAGANGCAGTTTTGCGAANGNNNTTNGAATAGTTACATTAACGCAGAGAAGGAGNANANAAGGAAATGTTGTGCATTGCAAANGCTCCATGCAAGGCTTGAGGACATTGCATGGAGGAAGTCAGAAATGACNGTGTCCTCAAACTTTGCAACTTGATTTCAAATAAAAATCAAAGGAGCAAAGTAAAATGAAAAATACAATAAAAGATTTAAAAACCTTTCTGATTCTGTGGAGCACCCAGTCCCTGTCACAGCTAGGGAGCGCCATGACGAGNTTTGCGCTCACACTGTGGCTTTATGAAAAGACGGGGTCCGCTTTACAGACGGCACTTTTGGCAATCTGCAGCTATGCGCCCTACGTGGTGATGAGTATTTTCGCGGGCGCGCTCAGCGACAGGTGGAATAAGAAAAAGGTGATGCTTGTCTGTGATACGTTTGCGGCCTGTAGNACGGTGTTTGTTCTGGTACTTATACGGGCGGATCTGCTGAGGCCTGTTCATATCTATGCTTTGAATATCATAAACGGGCTGATGAATACGGTGCAGCAGCCGGCGGGTGATGTGGCGATGACGATGATCACGCCTAAGAAATACTATCAGAAAACCAGCGGTATGCGTTCGTTTTCCAACTCGCTTGTCACGATCTTAAATCCGATATTTGCAACGGCGCTTTATTCCTTTGCGGGAATGAACCTTGTCATTTATGTGGATCTGACGACGTTTGCAATTGCGTTTCTGGCGTTGCTGTTTGGGGTAAAAATGTCTCTGCTGGCAGCGAAAAGCGGGGAGGAAAGAGAGACTTTTTTGACAACCGTAAAGGCGGGACTTTCTTATTTGCGGGACAATGAGCTGATTCTGGTACTCATTCTGTTTCTGGCAGGAGTTAACCTTGTGGCGTCCGCCTTTGATGCGGCGCTTCCGGCGTTGATATTACCCAGAGAAAACGGAGGAGAAGCGATATTAGGAATTGTCAGTTCCTGTGCGGGGATCGCTATGCTGGTGGGCAGTCTGATCGTAACGGTATTGCCGGTGCCGAAGAATCGGGTCAGGGTCATTTATCTGACCATGCTTTTTTCGCTGGGCACGGAGAATTTTCTGCTGGCNTTTACNCAGGAACCGATTTTCTGGTGCATAGGACANGTGATCGGCTGGGTGTTGGTGCCNATTATGAGCGCNAATCTNGATGTCATTTTGCGGACGACGATTCCGGTGGAAATGCAGGGGCGTGTGTATTCCTGCAGAAACACCCTGCAGTTTTTTACCATTCCCGTGGGCTTGTTTTTGGGCGGGCTTATGGTGGATCAGGTCTGCGAACCGCTCATGGCTTCGGCGTATGCCGAGGGGATACTTGTCCGGCTGTTTGGCAGCGGCAAGGGATCGGGTGCCGCTATGATGATGTTTCTTCTGGGCATTCTCGGTGTGGCGATCTGTCTGGGGTTTGGGCGTATTTTGCGAAGATACAAATATACGGAAGAGCAGTGAATAGAATTTAAAACGGAAGGGCATGGCATTTGCCATGTCCTTTTATGTAAAAGGAGGATATGAGNACAGCCATGCTGCAGCACACGATAAATCCGGTATACGACAGCCAGTCCAGAATTTTGATCCTGGGCAGCTTCCCGTCGGTAAAGTCCAGAGAACAGCAGTTTTTCTATGGGCATAAGCAGAACCGCTTCTGGCGTGTGCTGGCGCAGGTGTTTGCCTGTGCTGTGCCGGAGGATACCTCGCAGAANCGGGAGATGCTGCTNTCNCATCATGTGGCGGTCTGGGATGTGATCGCAAGCTGTGAGATNACNGGCTCTTCGGANGCCAGCATCCGCAATGTGACNCCAAACGATCTGTCACNNATCTTNTCGCAGGCGGATATCCGGGCAATCTATACCAATGGCGGTAAGGCGCAGCAGCTGTATCAGAAATATATTTATCCTGTAAACGGGCGGGGANCTGTCTCCCTGCCTTCTACCAGTCCTGCCAATGCAGGATATTCGCTGGAGCGGCTGGTGGAGGCGTGGCAGGTGATAAAGGAGGAGGCAGAGTGATGGGACGGAGTGCGGCAAAAGAGGAGAAAATGACATATCTCCACGAGTATGAATCCCCTGTCGGACGGCTTACTCTGGTGAGTAACGGAGAGGCTTTGACAGGGTTGTGGTTTGACAGACAGAAATATTTTGACAGGATGCATCCGGTATNTTATGCAGAAAAGGAACTGCCGGTTTTTGCGCAGGCCGATAGATGGCTTGCGCTTTATTTTAGTGGAAAGGAGCCGGATTTCCTGCCGCCGCTTGCGCCGGAGGGCACGCCCTTTCGGAAAGCTGTCTGGGAGATTCTGCTCACGATTCCTTACGGAAAGACAATGACCTACGGAGAGATCGCCCGGGAAATGGCGAAACAGAGAGGCGTATCACGAATGTCGGCACAGGCTGTCGGCGGTGCGGTGGGACACAATCCGATCTCGCTTATGATTCCCTGCCATCGTGTGATCGGAGCGGNCGGAAGTCTGACGGGCTTTGGCGGCGGCCTTGCCGTAAAGGAAAAGCTGCTCAGGATGGAGAGCCGATAAAAATAGCAGTGCAATGAAAGNGAAAATCTGATATACTTATACGCGGGAATACCACGAATAAATACGGGATGGGGGAGTGCAGAGTATGAAATACAAAGTTTTGCTTATGGGAAACAACAAGATGGTCATCAATGANTTTTTTACCTACATGGATGTAAGTTTCGAGTGTTTCAGTACCTCGGATCGTTATGATGACATTATCAATCATGTAAATTACATACATCCGGATGCGTTGATCTACTGCCTGCACGGGGAACATCCGGATGATCTGAAACGATTTGTCAACGTGGAGAATAAGATCGCTAAGGAAAGGATTCCCATTGTCGTCGTGGGAGACGATGATGACTGCAGCGAGTTTGAACGTATTGCGTCTACGGTGGAGGTGAAAATGTTCCACAGGCCTATATCCAGCCAGAAACTGGAAGAGGGCGTTCTTAAGCTTTTGAAGGAGAAACGGCCGGAAGGCGGACAGGAGAAGCGTTCCGTGACGGTGACGGAGAGNGCATTGAAGACAGAGGATGTCATGCGCGTGGCAGAGGAGCTCCTTGCCCAGATTGCNAAAGAGGAAGAGAAGGAGAAGGAGCGGGAAAAAGAGGCGGCGAGAAAGAAACACATCCTGATCGTGGACGATGACAGCAGCGTACTGAAACTCTTAAAGAGTTATCTGGCCGAACGCTATGATGTGGCGACGGCTATCAGCGGAAAGATCGCTCTCAAGTTTCTGGAGACGAAGAGAACGGATATGGTGCTTCTGGATTATGAGATGCCGATGGAGAACGGTGCGGTCGTCTTGGGAAAGATACGGGAAAATCCGAATACCAAGAATCTGCCGGTAGTGTTCCTTACGGGAGTGACAGACAGACAGAAAATCATGGAAGTGCTTACCATGAAACCGCAGGGGTATCTCACAAAGCCCATCGATATGGGAAAGCTGTCTTCTACCATCAAAGGTGTTTTAGGCTGACAGAGCAGCGCTTTTGCAGAGGGNGGAAACTATGGAGATCATTGAAGACGAATTTTGTTTGACCGACTTGATAGANGTGGAAACCTTGCAGAAGATACAGGATGCTTTTTCGGATATGTCGGGTATTGCGTCTTTTATCACGGATGTGCATGGAACGATTCTGACGAAGCCTTCCGGATTTACGAATTTTTGTCAGAAGTATGTCAGAAATACGGAAGTCGGAAGAAAACGATGTGAGCAGTGTGATCGAGAGTGCACAAAGAGGGCCAGAAGAGCTAAGACTTCCAATGCCCTTTTTTGTCATGCCGGTTTGGTGGAATTTACCGCTCCTGTTATGGCCCACGGTCATATGGTGGGATGCTTTATCGGCGGACAATTGGCGACGCTGCCGCCGGAGGAGAAAAAGATTCGCANGGTGGCGGAGGAGATTGGTGTAGATCCGGATGAGCTGCTGCAGGCTGCAGGAGAAATCAGGATCGTAGACAGAGAAGTCATTGAGAAGGTTGCAAATGCGCTTTATACGATTGCCAATATCCTGTCGGAGATCGCATTCAGCAATCATCAGGTAAACATGAAAAATATGGAGCTGTTAAAAAGCTCCAGTATGAAATCGGATTTTTTGGCGAATATGAGCCACGAGATCCGCACGCCCATGAATGCCGTAATCGGTATGGCGGAGATGGCNCTTCGGGAGGAACTGACGCCTACGGCCAGGGAATATATCGGACAGATCAAGTCCTCCGGACAGACACTGTTGACGATCATTAACGATATTCTGGATTTTTCCAAGATTGAGTCGGGCATGATGGATATCAGTGACGTGGAATATGAACCGATGTCCATGATCAATGATGTATCCAATATTATTATGACGCGGATTGGCAGTAAGAATCTGGAGCTGACAGTGGATGTCAATCCGAATCTGCCGGTAGGACTTTTCGGTGACAATGTCCGGATTAAGCAGGTTATGGTAAATCTGGCAAACAATGCCGTTAAATTTACCAAAGAGGGAAATGTTAATGTTAAAGTTGACTTTTTCCAGACAGCAGATGACATGATAGAACTCAGCGTTGCGATTTCTGATACGGGAAGCGGTATTAAAGAGAGCGATATGGGGAAGCTCTTTCAGTCGTTTCAACAGCTTGACAGCAAGAGAAATCGAAATATTGAGGGCACAGGTCTGGGATTGGCTATCTGTAAGCAGCTTGTGTCTTTGATGAAAGGAAAGATTCATGTAGACAGCGAATACGGGAAGGGATCAACCTTTTCTTTTGTTATACCGCAGAAAGTGACCGACATCCAGCATTCTGTCGAGAAACTGACAGAGAAGGTGTTGGCGATGGCGCTGATCCAGAGTGAGTATATCGCAGAAGAACTGGCGGGAGATATGGAAAAACTCGACGTTTCCTATGAACGCTTAGAATCGGAGGAAATGTTAGGCCGATTAACGGAAGAGAATGTCGGATATCTTTTTGTGGAGCAGCCTTTATTTACAGAGGGAGTACAATATTTTCTGAGACTTCATCCGGATGTCTGCGGCGTGCTNNTGACAAATTANCGGTCAGTGCGNTCCTATGATCTGCCGAATCTTCGNGTGGTGAAAAAACCNCTCTATATTCTTGGACTTGCCAATATATTTAATGACGTAGAGGATAACGCTTCTTTCTCTCTGATGGAGGCGGAGGATTTTGATTTTATTGCGCCTGCTGCGGAGATTCTGGTGGTGGATGATAATGCCATCAATGTGACCGTGGTAAAGGGGCTGTTAAATCCGCTGCAGATGAAGCTGGACACAGCTTTGAGCGGTAAGGAAGCGGTTTTGAAAGTGACCGATAAGCGNTATGATATTATCTTTATGGATCATATGATGCCGGAGATGGACGGTGTGGAGACGACCAGAGTGATCAGGCGTCTGCTAGGGGATAATGGCCAGGTACCGATCATCGCTCTTACAGCCAACGCGGTAGAAGGAACGGCGGAAATGTTTATCAGCGAGGGCATGAATGATTTTGTGACGAAGCCCATCGAGATGAGAGTTATTGTTTCCAAGCTGCGTAAATGGCTTCCCAAGGAAAAGATCGAGAAGAAAAAGAATAAGAATGCCGCACTTGCCCGGAATACACAAAAAGCGGAAGGAGCGACTACAAATATCGCCATAGACGGTCTGGATGTGCAGAAGGCCATGGAGTTTCTGGGAAATGAGGAACTTTTCTGGTCGGTTTTGAAAGAATATTATCGTGTGATCGACAAAAAGTGTGCGCTGATACAGGAATATGAAAAGGATGAAAAATGGAGAGAGTATACCATTGAGGTACATGCGNTAAAGAGTGCCTCCAGGCAGATAGGCGCGTTGGATCTGGCACAGACGGCAGAGCAGATGGAAGCGGCCGGCAATGCGGAAAATGCAGCCCTGATTCATAAGGTCACGCCGGGAATGTTGGAGGAGTACATGTTCTATAAGGGTATTCTGGCTCCTTATTTCACGAAGGCGGAGGAAGAACAGGGCGACCGGGCAGCGGCTGATCAGGATGAGATGGAGACGCTCTTCGCTCAGATGGAAGAGGCCATGGAGAATCTGGATATGGATGCCATGGAGAAGGCGATTCAGGATATGGATCGGTATTCCTATGATGATTCTCAGCGGAAGTTTTTTGATGAATTGAAAAATGCCGTGGAGGATATTGACACGGAAGCGTGCGAGAAGATTATCGCTGAATGGAGAGAGAAGCTTTGCAGATAGAATGATTAAAAAATGTATATTTTGTATATTTATGCTTTTCTTTCAAAGCGAGTTGTGGTATGATATAGCGGACGTGGGGTAACGCATAGAAAGGGCGAAAGATAGATGGCAGAGTGGGCATCGAATTTGAGTGATCAGTTTTATAAATGTTTTATTAAGGATGATCGTTACAAACTTCTGATAAGTGGTACCGGTGTGACGATTAAAGTTTCGCTCCTGGCTATCGTCCTTGGTATTCTGATCGGTATGTTGATTGTCCTGTGCAGTCTGTCAAAGAGAAAACTGCTCCGCTGTATCGGCGGCATTTATACGGATGTGATTCGGGGAACGCCTGCGGTGACACAGCTTATGATTATTTATTTTGTCATTTTTGCTTCGGTGCAGCTGGATAAGTGGATTATTGCCGCTATCGCTTTCGGCATCAACTCCGGCGCTTATGTGTCCGAGATTATCCGCGCGGGGATTCTTTCTATTGATAAGGGACAGACGGAGGCCGGCAGATCTCTGGGGCTCTCCGCGTTTCAGACTATGAGCAGGATTGTTGTTCCGCAGGCGGTAAAAAATATTTTCCCGGCACTGTGCAATGAATTTATTGTGTTGATCAAGGAGACAGCCATTGTTGGTTATGTAGGGTTGATGGACATTCAGAAGGCAGGAGATTTCATTAAGAGTGCGACATTTATTGCCTTTATGCCGCTGATCGGAACGGCGATTATCTATTATGTACTGATCAAGCTGTTGACGCTGGCGCTTCGCAGGGTGGAAGAGAGACTGCGAAGGGCGGATGCAAGGTAATCGGAGATTATTATGATTAAAGTAAAGAACTTACATAAAAAATTTGACAGTCTGACGGTGCTTGACGGGATAGACGAGCACATCACCCAGGGTGAAGTGGTGGTGGTGATCGGGCCTTCGGGCTCCGGTAAGAGCACTTTTTTGAGATGTCTTAATCTGTTGGAGACAGCCACCGAGGGAGAAATCTATGTAGACGATGAGTTGATCACGGCCCCAAAGGTGAATGTGAACCGGGTACGGCAGAAAATGGGCATGGTATTTCAGCAGTTTAATCTGTTTCCCCATCTGACCATTATGGAAAATATCACGCTGGCGCCGGTGCTCTTAAAGAAGCTCAGCAAGGAAGAGGCAATAAAGCGCGGTCAGGAGCTTTTGGAGCGGGTTAATCTGGGCGAAAAGGCGGATGTCTATCCGGTACAGCTTTCCGGCGGACAGAAACAGCGTGTAGCTATTGCCAGGGCATTGGCGATGGATCCGGAGATCATGCTTTTTGACGAGCCGACTTCGGCGCTGGACCCGGAGATGGTGGGCGAGGTGCTGGATGTAATGAAGGATCTGGCAAAGTCCGGCATGACCATGGTGATCGTCACACACGAGATGGGATTTGCCAGAGAGGTGGCTTCCAGAGTTCTTTTCATAGATCAGGGCGTGGTCATGGAGAGCGGAACGCCGGAGGAGATTTTCGGTAATCCGCAGAATGAGCGGACAAAGAATTTCCTGAGCAAGGTATTATAATCGTGATGGCAATGAGCAGTGCACAGACAGCCCGTGTGCGAGGGAAATCGGAGATTTCCCGAGAATGCACTGCGAATTGATATAAAAGAAATATAGAGGAGGAAAAAATTATGAAAAAAGCAACAAAAGTTTTGACACTGGCGCTTGCCATGGTAATGCTGGCTGGCGTGCTGACAGCCTGCGGCGGCGGTTCCAAGAGCGGCGATACGCTCACCTTTGGCACGAACGCAGAGTTCCCGCCCTTTGAATTCGTCACATCAAGCGGCGTGATCGGTGAGTATGACGGTATCGACATGGCGATCGCAAAGAAGATTGCTGATGAGAACGGCATGACAGCGGCGATTGAGAACATGGAGTTTGACTCCCTTCTGATAGCGCTTCAGAACGGGCAGATCGATGCGGTCATCGCAGGTATGACAGCTACCGATGAGAGAAGAGAGACGGTGGATTTCTCCACGACCTATTACACAGCGACGCAGGTTATGATCGTGAAGGAAGACTCCGATATCGCTAAGGCTACAGATATGGCGGATAAGAAGATCTGCGTGGTGCAGGGTTATACCGGTGAGGTTTGTGTGCAGGAGATGGGTTATACCTATGAGGCTTTCAAGAAGGGTACGGAGGCTGTGCTGGAGCTGGTGAACGGCAAGTGTGATGTGGTCGTGATCGACTCCGCTACGGCGCAGAAGTATGTGGGCGACAACGAGGGCTTAAAGATCGTGGAGGATGCCTCTGCATTTGAGTCTGAGGAGTACGCGATCGCAGTCCGGAAGGGTAACACGGAGCTGCTTGATAAGATCAATAGTTCTATCGAGAAGATGCTCTCTGACGGCACGATCAATGAACTGGCTGTGAAGTACACGGAGGAAACGACTGCGGAGTAAATGCAGAAGAACCAAAGGCCCCGCCATTTGGCGGGGTCTTTTTGCGGAAGTGAGGAAAATATGGGAGAAATGTTTATGAGGCATAAGAAAAAAATCATCGCATTCATATCCCTGCTGATTTTTTTGATTCTGACATTTTTCACTATAACTAAAAAAATCCGGTTCAATCTGCTATTTGCGAATAAGTACGAGATTCGCGGCGTTGATGTTTCGCATTATCAGGGCGATATTGACTGGGGAAAGATGGCGGACGAAAACATTGACTTTGCCTATATCAAAGCGACAGAAGGGAGCAGTCATGTGGATGAGAAATTCCGTACCAATTGGGAGAATATAGCACGGACCGATCTGTGCTATGGAGCATATCATTTTTTCAGCTTTGACAGTGCCGGTGAAACACAGGCGCAGAATTATATCTCCACAGTCGGCAGTCTGGACGGTAAACTGATTCCGGTTGTCGATGTGGAATACTACGGCGGTAAGGAAAGCAGAAAAAACGAGCTGGACCGCAAAGCGATCACAAAGCAACTGGGCGTTCTCCTTCGCGCGCTGGAAGAGGAATATCACACGAAACCGATTATTTACACTACCTATTCGGCATACCACGATTTTATCGAAGGCGCCTTCAATGAGTATGATCTGTGGATCAGAAATGTCTATTATACGCCCGACATTGGCATGAAGGGACGCTGGCTTTACTGGCAGTATACAGATCGGGCGAAATTTGATGCATACGCCGGAGAGGAATCATATATTGATATGAATGTCTTTGCGGGCAGCAGAACAGAGTTTTTGAATATGCTTCTGTTATCGGGAAGTGATCGGTGATAATTTTGGTGATTTGCGGCATACTAATGTGCGAGAAGGGACTGTCGTTTTGGGACAGTTCTTTCTTGCAGGAAACGGATGATACGATTGATCGACAAAAGGAGGCCGCATATGGAAGACGATACAATTAAACTGCTGCGGGAGTGCAATGCAGGGATTAAAATGGGAATTTCTTCACTGGACGATGTGATGGAGCATGTACAGGACAGTAAGCTGGAAACTCTGCTTAAGAAGAGCAAGGACACGCACTGCATGCTGGGCGACAGGACCCATGAATATCTGAGGGAATGTCACGACGAAGGCAAGGAACCTGCGCCTATGGCAAAGGTGATGTCGTGGATGAAGACCAATGTAAAGCTGGGCGGAGAGGATTCAGACAGAGTGGTGGCGGATCTGATCACGGATGGCTGCAATATGGGTGTTAAGACTCTTTATCGATACCTGCATCAATATCAGGCGGCAGATGAAAAGGCGAAGAAGATTGCCAAGGAAGTCATTGACGCGGAGGAGACTCTGGTGAAAGATATGAGAGAGTACCTGTAACGGGTACTCTTTTTATTTTATACATTTACTTTAGCATACTACTATGATAAAATACAAAAGTATTTGAAAACATTTTGGAGGAGGAAGATTATGAAAAAGAAACTTGCAATGATTTTAGCAACATCCTTGACCTTGTGTGCGGCTCTAACGGGCTGCGGCGGCTCGGACAGTAAGGATATGGTGTATGCGGTGGAGGCCGGTTCTGCGGGCGAAGAAGTGGCGCAGGAGAAAGGCTTTCAGACAAATGCGGTGGCTTCACAGGCGGACGCTCTGATGGAAGTGGCTTCCGGCACATCGGATGCGGCGATCATCGATCTTCTGATGGCGGGTGCCATGATCGGAGAGGGGACCAGCTATCCGAATCTGGTACATACTGATGAGTTGACAACGGAGGAGTATGGCGTGGGCTGCCGTAAGGGCTCTGATCTGGCTTCCTATATCAACGCGGTGTTTGCAGAGACCTATGCGGACGGCTCCATGCAGGAGACGGCTACGACCTACGGTGTGCAGGAGGCTTTAGTAGAGCAGAAGGCCTGTGAGTACACGGCTTCCGCTGACAGTGATGTGGCGTATATTCAGGGCAAGGGCACGCTGATCGTAGGTATCACGGAGTTTGAGCCTATGGATTACAAAGACGCTTCCGGTGAGTGGATCGGTTTTGACGCGGATATGGCGCGTATCGTGGCGGATAAGCTGGGCGTGGAGGCACAGTTTGTGGTGATCGACTGGGATAATAAGATCATGGAGCTGGATTCCAACAATATCGATGTGGTGTGGAACGGCATGACATTGACGAATGAAGTGACAGAGGCGATGGAGTGCACCAATGCCTACTGCAACAATGCACAGGTAATTGTAGTACCCGGGAAGTAAGGCGGACACAGGGGAGAGAATTATGAAAAGAAAATCTATGCAACAGCTCTGCGCACTTGTTGCGCTGAGCGTACCGCGCCATGCTGCTTACAGCATGTGTGCATCCTGATACTTGCACCGTATTTTTTCACGGAAAATTGTGTTGGGAAAGTCATGGAGGTGCAAGTATGTTCTGGAGTGTAACACAAGCGCTGTTAGACGGTCTTTGGACCAGCTTTCAGATCTTTATATTAACACTGCTTTTTTCCTTGCCGCTTGGGCTGATTCTGGCGTTCGGAGAGATGAGCCGTTTCCGTCTGCTGCGGGGACTGCTTCAGATTCTGGTGTGGATCATAAGAGGTACGCCGCTGATGCTGCAGCTCATTATCATTTTTTATGGCCCGGGACTTTGGCTGGGACATAATATCTGGAGCGGCAGCGAGGCCGGGCGGATCACAGCCACGGTGGTGGCGTTCAGCATCAACTATGCCTGTTATTTTTCCGTTATTTTTCGGGGCGGCATCGAGGGCGTTCCGGTCGGACAGAGAGAGGCGGGCGAAGTGCTGGGTATGACGAAGAGCCAGATTTTTTTCAGGGTCACACTTTTGCAGATGGTTAAGCGTGTGGTGCCGCCCATGTCCAACGAAATCATCACGCTGGTGAAGGATACGTCGCTTGCACGGATCATCGCGGCCTACGAGCTCACCTTTGCGGGATATTCCTTTATGAAAAGTGACGGAATCACCTGGCCGCTCTTTTACACGGGCGTGTTCTATCTGCTGTTTGGCGGAATTTTGACACTGTTGTTTAATTACATCGAGCGCAGGCTGGATTATTTCAGATAGGGGGAGAGGAAATGGCTGTTTTAGAGGTAAGACATATCGGAAAACATTTCGGCTCTACCCGGGTGCTCGATGATGTGAGCTTTGAGCTGGAGGAGGGGAACGCGCTGGCGATCATCGGTTCCTCCGGTTCCGGCAAGACCACGCTGCTTCGGTGTCTGAATTTTTTAGAGACACCCAATCACGGTTCTATTATTGTGCGGGGAGAGACGCTGTTTGACGCGGACAACCCCGTAAAAGGACAGGAGAAGGATCTGCGCACCAAGCGCCTGCATTTCGGCATGGTGTTTCAGGCGTTTCATCTATTTCCCCAGTACACTGCGTTAGAGAATGTGACGCTGGCGGAAAAGCTTCTGGCACAGGAGAGACCGGATTTTAAACAGAGGAAAAAAGAGATTCTGGAGGAGATCGAAGTCCACGGGAAATCGCTTTTAGAGCAGATGGGCCTTGCGGAACGCATGGAGCATTATCCTCACCAGCTTTCCGGCGGGCAGCAGCAGAGAGTGGCGATTGCAAGAGCCTTGGCACTCAAGCCGGATATCCTGTGCTTTGACGAACCGACCTCGGCGCTTGATCCGGAGCTGACGGGAGAAGTTCTGAAGGTGATCAGAGGACTAGCCGAGCAGCACACAACGATGATCATTGTGACTCACGAGATGAGCTTTGCCAGAGATGTGGCGGATCAGATCATCTTTATGGACGAGGGCGTGATCGTGGAGCAGGGAGATCCCAAGCAGGTGATCGATCATCCGAGAGAAGAGCGGACGAGACAGTTTTTGACAAAATATTGATGGGTTGAGGGAGCTTGCCTGAGGGCGGGCTCCTTCTTTTATGTTAATTATAATTAAAGATAAGCAGACTTGGAATGCTTCGCATTCCAAGTTCGCGTTGCTCGTCGTAAGCCTCCCAAAGCATACATTCATGCAGGCATGATGTCTGCTTCGGGAACCTTCCTTCTCTGCTTATCGCGCAAAATACTACTATTATAGAGGAAAAGTAGTATAGTATTTGGGAAAAATACATGGTATGGTTGGGGAAAGAAAGAGAAAATCGAAAAGGAAAATAGAAAAGGAGGAATGAAGTATGATCATGGAAATCATAAGTATTTTGCTTGGAGTTTTTCTGCTGGGGGTGTATGGTTATGGTTATGAAGACGGGTGGGCGCCGGCTTTTACGGCTTTGATAGATTTTCCGTCATTCATTATTATATTGGTGCTTATCGTGCCGGTGTTACTTCGGAGTGGTGTGTGGCAGGATTTTAAGAGAGCCTGGAAACTTCTGAAAAAAGATTATAGCTGCCATTTGAGTGAACTCAGACGGACGCTGGATGTGGTAGAGATGATACAGAAACAGCTGATTTATGCGGGAATTATCAGTATGCTGATGTCAATCATCACAGTGCTGCGTTGTCTGTCTGATTTGACAAGTTTAGGCCCTAATCTGGCGGTGGCGATTCTGACCATGTTTTATGCTGTAATCTTTGAAATGCTGCTTCTGCCCCTGCAGCTTGAGGTGAAACGCAGGATCATTGATTACATGGAAGAAGATACGGATGTGGAGAGTGAGACGATTGTAGGAACAGAGGAAGGGCAGGTATGAAGAAACATGCACTTCGATGTATTTTGGGAATTGGATATGTACTCCTTCTGACAACATTGCTTTTGTACCAGGCGGGTGCGTTTGGTGAAAGACGGGAGTGGCAGATAGCGGTGCTGGGGACGCTGTTTCTCGGCGTCGCGCTGGCGGTGGTTTTAATGCTTTACATTCGCGTGAATGATCAGATCATGCGGCAGGAAGAGAACCAGAGTGGCCGAGAGTCGGTGTCCGCAGAAGATCAGAGAGAAATACAAAAAGAATCCGCCCGGCAAAATTCTGCTGTGTCGGGCGGAAGCTATGAGGAAATCTATGCGCATTTTTTAGCGGTCATGGAGGCGTGTGCCCTCTCCGAACGGGAGCTGGAGGTGGCCTGGCTTCTTTACAGAGGCTACACTAACAGACAGATCGGAGAGGCGCTTTACATTGCCGAGACGACCGTTAAGAAACACGTTTCTCACATCTACCAAAAAATGGATGTGCAGAGCAGGAAGGAGTTTCGGGCGAAATTATACTTTGATCCATCCCAGTGCCTCTGAAACAGCGAAAAGCAGTATCAAAACAAGGCAGATGGGAGCAATCCATTTCAATATGACGGTGTAGAATTTCTTCATTTTAAACTTGCCGTTTATTTCTATTTCATCATAAATAACCTGTGGCTTGATAAAATATCCGATGCTGATGCAGGTAAGGATCGCCACCACTGGCATGAGGACACTGTTGCTGATGAAATCAAAGAAATCCAGAAGTCCCATGCCGATGATCTGAATAAAGTCCAAGGGGCCAAAACCTAAGGACACGACTGAGCCTAGTATCAGAACATAGGCGGTTACAATGATTGTGGTTTTTCTGCGTCCCCATTTCAGCTTGTCATTTAAGATAGACACGTTGGTCTCCATCAGGGAAATGGCGGAGGTCAGCGCGGCAAACAGAACCAGAATGAAAAATACGGATCCGATCAGACCGCCCATTTTCATGCTGTCAAATACCTTGGGCAGCGTGATAAACATCAGGGAAGGACCTTTGCTCAGCGCTTCCTCATTTCCGCCTGAGAAAACAAAGACGGAGGGAACGATCATCAGACCGGCAAAAAAGGCGATTGCGGTATCGAAGACCTCTATCTGGCGTACCGATTTTTCCAGACTGTCTTCCTTTTTCATATAGGAGCCATAGGTGATCATGATTCCCATGGCAAGGGACATGGAATAGAACAACTGTCCCATCGCCGCTAAGACGGTGGTGGCGGAAAAATGCTTAAAGTCGGGAAGCAGGTAATATTTTACGCCCTCCAATGCGCCGGGTCTGGTAATACAGAATATAGCGATGCCGATCGTCAGGACGACCAGAATGGGCATAAGGGTACAGCTGGCTTTTTCAATACCCTTTTCTACGCCGATGATAACGATCAGAGAGGTGAGGAGTACAAAGACTGCGAACCAGATTACCGGCTGCGCGGGTTCTGTGATAAACCCGGTAAAAAACTCATCACCTGCGGCCGCCGTCACGTTACCGCTGATAAAGGTGATCAGATACTTGATGACCCATCCCCCGATCACGCTGTAATAGGGAGTAATGATAAACGGAACTACACAGGCGAGATAGCCGACGAATCCAAAGCGCTTGTCCAGTTTTTTGAAAGCGCCCACAGCGCTCAACCTTGTGTTTCTTCCCACGGCGACCTCTGTGATCATCAGAGTAAAGCCCAGGGTGACAGCAAGGATCAAATAGATCAGTATGAAAATACCGCCTCCGTATTTGGCGGCCAGATAGGGGAACCTCCAAAGATTTCCCAGTCCCACGGCAGAGCCTGCGGCAGCCAGAATGAATCCCAGTTTATTAGAAAATGCGCCTCTCTTTTTTTCCATATCTTCATCCTTTCTTTATCATAATCAGTCGTTTTTGGTATATAGACGTAATTATGCCATGTCGGGGTGTAAAAAACAAGTTTTATTCTCCGGCCTCCTGCACAAACAGATCCTCTCTCGTGATATTTTGCAGCCATTTTCTGCTGCGGTAATGCCGGATGACCCAGGGCCATTTGACAAACTCGTCGGTGCACAGCAGAAAATACACCCAGAGAACGGGGAGCTTGAAGACAAAGGCGGCGAGAAAGCCCAGGGGAACCGCATAGATCCACATATCTATGAAGTCGCAGATCAGACCGAAGCGGCTGTCACCGCCGGCACGGAATACGCCTGCGATCAGCGTGGTGTTGACGGCGGCGCCCATGATATAGTAGGTGTTGATGAGCAGCATATATTTCAGGTAGTGCATAGCAGTTTCGCTCAAGCTTGCAAAGCGCAGTACGAAAGGGGTGGCAATAAGCACCATAAGACCGCCGATGGCGCCGGTAATGACGGTGAGCTTTATTATCTTAGAGGCGGCCAGTTTGGCACGTTCCATTTCACCCTCCCCCATAATGTTGCCAAGGAGTATGCCGCCTGCGCTGGCAATGCCGAAGCAGAGCACAGTGCCGAAGTTCCTGACAACAACCACCTGAGCATTGGCGGCTACGGCATCGGAGCCCAGATGCCCCAGAATCACGGAGTACATGGAGAAGGCAACGCTCCAGGCCACATCGTTAGCCAAGGCAGGCACGGAAAGCCTGATAAAGTCCTGCATCAGGAGTTTATTGCCAAGAAACATGTAGGAGAGCTTGAGTTTGATATCCTTGCTGAAGGCGGAGACGACGATACAACCAAGCAGTTCGATCACGCGGGAAGCGGCGGTTGCGATGGCCACGCCCACAGCGCCCAGCTCCGGCGCGCCGAACAGGCCGAAGATGAACACGGCGTTTAAGAAAATATTTAAAGTAAATGTAAGCACATTCAAGACCATGGAGACGGTCACTCGGCCGATACTGCGAAGCACTGCCAGATAAATCTCGGTGATACTCCAGCACAGATAGGTGACTGTCATCACGCGAAGATATCCGGCGCCGATATCGATCAGCTCCGGGTCATTGGTAAAAAGCTGCATCATCAGCTCGGGCGCAAAGAATGCCGCGGCGGAGAAGAGCAGGGTGAGAATCAGAGAAAAGCGCAGGGCGATGCCCTCGATCACCCGGATCGGCTCCAGATCACCTTTTCCCCAATACTGTGCGCACAGCATGGAAGCGCCTGTTCCCAGACCGTAGTAGATCATAAATAGGACGCCGGCATAATTGGCGGCCAGAGATACTGCGGAGATGGAGGACTGTCCTACATAATTTAACATGATCACATCCGTAGAACTCACGGCGGCACTCAAAAGATTCTGAATGACGATCGGGATCCCAAGTTTTATGATCTGCGGATAAAAAGTGTCTTTGACAGGTGTAGGATTCATGGAAGAAAGCCTCCGTATTATTTTTGCGTAAAGTGATAACATCTTAATATAATCTGGTATCAATGTCAATCTGTTTTTCTAACTTCAAATTTTTTTGAAATTCCGATTATTTTTCCTATGTAGATACTTGTGTTTTTGAAGGGGTATGTTAAAATGTGTTAGGTTGTGGCCTTGGACAGCAGGGCGAAGCACAGTTTTATGAGTGAAAGAAATAATGCGAGGATAATAAAGGAGGATAATACAATGGAAAAAATCACGGATGCAGTTCAGTATATTGGTGTGGACGATAAGACCATCGATCTGTTTGAAAGCCAATATGTGGTGCCGAACGGTGTGTCATACAATTCTTACCTGATCACGGATGATAAGATCGCGGTCATGGATACTGTAGACAGGCGCGCCACGGAGGAATGGTTTGTGAATCTGGAGAAAGCGCTTGCCGGCAGGCTGCCGGATTATCTGGTGGTGAGTCATTTGGAGCCGGATCATGCGGGTAATATTGCTTCTTTTGCAGAGAAGTACCCCGCAGCGCAGATTGTATTGACGGCTAAGGCTCAGAGTATGCTGCCTCAGTTTTTTGATACAGATCTGCAGGAGCGCTGTATTGCGGTAAAGGAGGGAGATGAGCTTTCTCTCGGCGTGCATACGCTCACTTTTGTCATGGCGCCTATGGTGCACTGGCCGGAGGTTATGGTTGTTTATGAGAAGACGGAAAAAATTCTTTTCTCGGCAGACGGTTTTGGTAAATTCGGTGCGCTGGATACCGAGGAGGACTGGGCTTGTGAGGCAAGGCGGTATTACTTTAATATTGTAGGAAAATATGGTATGCAGGTGCAGGCGCTCTTAAAGAAGGCAGCGGCACTGGATATCCGGATGATCTGTCCTCTACACGGACCGATCTTAAAAGAGAACTTAGGCTATTACATAGACAAGTATCAGACCTGGAGCAGCTATACGCCGGAGGATGCGGGGATTCTGATCGCCTATGCTTCCATTCACGGCAATACGAGGGCGGCGGCAGAGAAACTGGCGGAAATGCTTCGTGAACTGGGGGCGCCGAAGGTGGTGGTTTCCGATCTGGCCAGAGAGGATATGGCGGAGGTAATCGAGGATGCCTTCCGCTATGACAGGATGGTGCTGGCGGCGGCAACCTATGACGCGGGTGTGTTCCCCTGCATGGAGAGTTTTCTGGCGCACCTGAAATCGAAAAATTATCAGAAGCGTACGGTAGGGATCGTGGAGAACGGAAGCTGGGCGCCGATGGCCGGTAAGATCATGAGAGAGACGCTTGAGGGCATGAAGGAGCTCACCGTTTTAGAGCCGGTGGTAACGATCAAATCTACGTTGAACGTGGAGTCGGAGGCACAGCTTCGTAAGCTTGCGGAGGCACTTATAAAATAATGGAAAAAGATATGACAAAGGGCAGTCCCATGAAGCTGATCCTGGGATTTGCCGTACCCCTTTTATTCGGGCTGATCTTTCAGCAATTCTACAGCATGGTGGATGCGATCATCGTAGGACAGTATCTGGGAGTGGACGCGCTGGCGGCGGTAGGAGCTACCGGATCAGTAAACTTTCTGATCATCGGCTTTTGCATGGGCGTCTGCAGCGGCTTCGGTATTCCGATTGCGCAGGAATTCGGAGCGAAGCATGAGGAGGCTCTCAGAAGATTTGTAGCCAACAGTGTGTGGTTGTCTGCACTTTTTTCTGTGGTCATCACGGTCGTAGTGTCTCTTTTGTGCCGTCAGATCTTACAGATCATGCGGACGCCGTCGAATATCATTGATGAGTCCTACAGCTATATCATTGTCATCTTTTTGGGGATACCGGTGGTGTTCCTTTATAACATGACGGCGGCCATTCTGCGTTCGCTGGGAGACAGCAGAACACCGGTGGTCTTTTTGGTGACGGCAGCAGTTTTAAATATCTTTCTTGATGTCTTTTGTATTGTGGTGCTCTCTATGGGTGTGGAGGGAGCGGCGGTGGCTACCGTGGTATCGCAGGCGATCGCGGGGTTTGCCTGTCTCCTTTATATGCGGAAAAAGTTCTCCAGCCTAAAACTGACAAAGGACGAGTGGAGATGGAGCAGGGATTATGCGGGGAAACTCTGTAACATGGGCATTCCCATGGGCTTACAGTATTCCATCACGGCCATCGGCAGCGTTATCCTGCAGAGCTCGGTGAACAGCATTGATTCCAATGCGGTGGCGGCGGTGACTGCCGGTGGCAAGGTGGGTATGCTGTTGGTGTGCCCCTTTGACGCGCTGGGTTCCACTATGGCTACCTACGGCGGACAGAATGTGGGCGCAGGCGATCTGGACCGGGTGGACAGGGGATTGAAATCCTGTACTCTGCTGGGCCTGCTGTATTCGCTGATCGCCATGGCAGTCGTGTATCTGTTTGGAAAGAATCTGCTTCTGCTGTTTTTGGATGCGGGGGAGACAGAGATCATTGCCAATGCGAATTCCTTTTTGCGGATGAATGCACTGTTCTATTTCCCGCTGGCTCTTGTGAATATTGTCCGCTTCCTGATTCAGGGGATGGGCTATAGCAAGCTGGCAGTTTTTGCGGGCGCATTTGAGATGCTTGCCAGGGGGATAGCGGGATTTTTGCTGGTACCTCGTTTTGGATTCAGCGCGGTGCGGTTTGCGAATCCGCTGGCATGGATCTTTGCGGATGCCTTTTTGATTCCTGCTTTTTTCTATGTGCGCAAGACCACAGCGAATATTTTAAGCAGGCAGCGGGAGAGTACGTGATGGCTCCGAAAAGGAGAATGTTATGAGTGTGACGATTTTTACGATGACCCATAAAGCATTTCCGGTTCCGAAGGATCCGATCTATGTGCCCTTGCAGGTGGGGCGGGCAGGAGCCGGGGATCTTGGCTACATAGGAGATGACACGGGTGTCAGTATTTCGGAGAAAAACTGCTATTACGGAGAACTGACAGGCGTATACTGGGTCTGGAAGAACATAAAAACCTCCGAGCCTGTGGGAATCTGCCATTATCGCCGCTATTTCTGTACGGAGGAGGGACGGATTCTGACCCAGAAGGAATATGAAACGATCCTGGCGGACTATGATATGATCACCTCCAAGCTGTTAAAGCTGAATTATTCTTATTATGAAGGCTACGCCAGCGATTATAATATTCATGATCTGGAGGTCACGGGGGAAGTGATTCGGCAGTTTTATCCCGACTATTATGAGACCTTCTCGCAGCTGGTGCACGGTAAGGGAACCTACTTTGGCAATATGATGGTTTGCAATAAGGCGCTCTATGACGAATACTGCGAGTGGCTTTTCGGTATTTTTGAGAAGGCGGAGGCACAGATCGATGCTTCCGGATATGACGCCTATCATAAGCGCGTCTATGGCTTTATCTCGGAATTTTTGCTATATGTCTGGGTAAAGGTAAAGGGGCTTAAGGTCTATGAGTGTAAGGTGGGCATGACCGATGAAAAACGGGAGACTGCGGAGATCAAGGAGCACCTGGCTGATTTTTTTGCAAAAAGGGATATCTCCGGCGCCAAGTCCTATCTGCTGGCATGGCTGGAAAAGCGCCCCGATGTGTTGATGGAAGCCTCTGACATAACGGGAGAGTTAAAACTATCCATGCAGGTGATTGCCGTGTGTGAATTGGAAGAGCAGATCTACGGAAGCAGCACCATTGACCGCATACAGGAGTTTGGTGCGTTGATGGCGCATTTTCGGAGTTTAAATGATTTGATCAATGAAATAAAAGAGGGAGAGACGCAAATGTCTCCCCCTGCTNCAGAGTTTAATCTGAAGGGTGATGAGATCACCGATATCGCCATAGAAGCTTCCGCCAGACTGTTCTGTACGCCGGAGGAGGCGNACCGGNTAACGGCGGCCGTCAAGGGGTATCTGGCGGAAGCGGGTTCGTGATATAGCCATCAAGCCGTTTGGTAAATTTCAATTCTTTTTCCGGCGTGTATTGGAACAGGTAGGTATAGTAATGGCGGCCTGTGATGCCGGAATCGGAACCATCATCGTAAAATTCTGTGAACAGGACGGCAATCTCCGTCAGGTCGTTCGATGGGTCTTCATCATAGAGGAGATAGGTCTCGTCAATGTAACCATTGGAAGGATCTACNTGNGNACGAACCACGTCTCCCCAATCCGTACCGTCGATATAGAGAGAAATCTTGCCGTCCTCGTTTCCTTCCTCGTAGACGATTCCGTAAAAGGCGATGCCTTCTTCTGCACCGTCTCCATTCAGATCAAAGTAGTATTCCGGTTTTCCATCTATTACAATATTTTCCATGGTATCCGTATCATATTGGGATGTGTAGTAGCGCTCCTCCATGAAATTTCCTGTGTAGCGGTAGGCGTCTTTTAAGCCGATCTCATAAGCTTTTTCGTAGGGAAGAGTAAANCCGATCTCGCCGGAGGAGTAGGGCCCCAGGACATAGGGATCACTGAAAAAGCGTATGCCGCTTCCGGTAAAGACCCAGCTTCCCGTCTGAAACAATGCACTGTCCAGATCCGCCTTGGTAGGCTCAAAAAGCCTCTCTTTATAGGAGGGTGTTTCTGCCAGATTCACCATATAATCCAGAGCGGCTGCGTGAAAGCGGGAGATATCTTCCGACAGATCCTCAAAGCGGATCAGTTCCCCGGTCGTCATATCATAGTTTTTGGCCACAGAACCGTAATCGCCATGAGCGCCGCCCATGTAAGCTCCTGCGGTCAGTTTGTAGGTGAGTACCTGATCGTCCATACGGGTCACGCTCACGGTCACATCCTCGGTATATTCGTGAAACCATGCTTCTTCATCGGTGCCCTTGCGCTCTTCGTAATCAGATTTTGCCAATTCAAGAGTTTCGTCATCGTCTGAAAAAGGGGCGTAATATTCTTCAATATCCTGATTGATCTTAGCGGCGATCTCTTCCCCGCCCTGAATGGTCACCACGGGCATTTCTATATCGTCGATGAGGAGCAGGGTGCCGTCGTCGGCTTTGTACTCCTGGCGGTTCTTTTGAATCGTGACCTGAATACGGTCGGCATTGCTTGAAGCGTCCGACTCATTTTCGCCTGTGACACTTGTGTCATTTTCATCTGCTTTTTCCGCAGTATCCTTTGTGTTTTGTTCTGTGCCTGTCTGGGAGGTGGCTTGTGTCTCCTGCTCCGAAGGAGGAATATCCGCCGCGGCACAGGCGCCGAGGGAAACCGTAAGCAGTGCGGCAGCCGGCAGGATATAGTATCGTTTCAGTTTCTTCATAATAATCTCCTCATCTTTACATACTAGCTATAAGTATAGCATGATAAACCGTAAAGTAAACAGACTTCGAGAAAGAATTGCAGGGGGAATCGTCTCATGCTAAAATAATATTTAAGAATATTGCGGTCAGATTTATGAAAAAAATAGGAATGAGGAGGATGTGATGAACTATCAGGAGGCATACAAAAAACTGGAAGAATACGGACAGCTTCACGTGCTGAAATATTACGAGGAGCTGAGCAAAGAGGAGCAGGAGGCGCTGCTTACCCAGATTGAACAGACGGATTTTGCGGTGCTGGCTCTCTGTGAAAAGAAAGAGACACTGAATCCCCGGGGGAAGATTGAGCCCATCGGAGTGATGGAGCTTGCGGAGATCGAGGAGAAGAAAGAGGAGTATACCCAAACCGGTCTGGAGGCCATTAGAGCCGGCAAAGTAGGGGCAGTGCTCCTGGCGGGCGGCATGGGCACGAGACTTGGTTCGGACGCGCCCAAAGGTGTCTACAATATCGGTCTGACCAAGGATGTCTTTATCTTCCAGCGTCTGGTTGAAAATCTGCTGGATGTGGTGCATCAGGCGGATACATGGATCCCTCTTTACGTGATGACCAGTGACAAGAATCATGACACGACTGTCGCTTTTTTTGAGGAGAAAAAGTATTTCGGTTACAATGCGGATTATGTGACCTTTTTCATGCAGGATATGGCGCCAGCGTCGGATTATAACGGCAAGGTTTATATGGAGGCAAAAAACAAGATGTCCACATCGCCCAACGGCAACGGCGGCTGGTTTTTGTCCATGGAAAAGTGGGGCGTGGCGGATCAGATGCGCAAGGCGGGCGTGGAATGGCTGAATGTGTTCGCCGTGGACAATGTGCTGCAGCGCATCGCGGATCCCTGCTTTGTGGGAGCAACCATTGCCACGGACAGCGCGGTAGGCGCGAAGGTGGTGGCGAAGAATGCGCCGGATGAAAAGGTGGGCGCGATGTGCTTAGAGGACGGCAGACCTTCTATTGTGGAGTATTACGATATGACACAGGAATTGATGGATGCGAAGAATGAGAAAGGGGCGCCGGCCTATCATTTCGGCGTGATCTTAAACTATCTTTTCCGGGTGAAGGATCTGGAGGAGATCGTGGCGAAAAAGCTGCCGCTCCATGTGGTGGAGAAAAAGATTCCTTATCTGAATGAGCAGGGAGAACCGGTAAAACCCGAAGAGCCAAACGGTTATAAGTTCGAGCAGCTTGTGCTGGATATGATCCATGAGCTGGATTCCTGCCTGCCCTACGAGGTGGTCAGGAACAGGGAGTTTGCACCGATCAAAAATAAGACGGGGATTGATTCGGTGGAGAGTGCGCGTGAGCTTTGTAANNAGAANGGGATTNNNTTNTGATAACGCAGTGCAAATTCGGAAAACTTTCAGTTTTCCGAATTGAGGGCATTCGCCCTATTAAAATGCAATCTGACAAATTTGCCTGCGAGCAGTCAATTTGTCANNTTNCATTTTAGCACTGCTCAAAGCATACAACATTAAGACAGGTTTGTATAACATTCTCGTATTGAAGAATATGGGAGAAACGGTGTAGACTGATATCATCTAAAGAACATATATCATTGTTTAGCAAGAGAAAGGCGGGGTTGATTATGGCAATCTTAGTGACAGGCGGCGCAGGGTATATCGGTTCCCANACNGTGGTGGAGCTGCAGAATGCGGGTTACGATGTGGTGGTAGTTGATAATCTGGCGAATTCCAGCGAGAAATCTCTGGACAGAGTGGAGAAGATCACAGGGAAGCCGGTGAAATTTTACAAGGCGGATATTTTGGACAGGGAGGCGCTGGAGCAGGTATTTGCGAANGAGCAGATNGATTCCTGTATCCATTTNGCAGGATTGAAGGCGGTGGGTGAATCCGTACAGAAGCCCTGGGAGTATTATGAGAACAATATTGCAGGTACGCTCACGCTGGTGGATGTGATGAGAAAGCACAATGTGAAAAACATTATCTTTTCCTCNTCGGCTACGGTGTACGGCGATCCTGCCATGATCCCGATCACGGAGGAGTGCCCCAAGGGACAGTGCACGAANCCTTACGGCTGGACCAAATCCATGCTGGAGCAGATNNTNATGGATATCCAGAAAGCGGATCCNGAGTGGAATGTGATCCTGCTTCGGTATTTCAATCCTATNGGTGCACACAAGAGCGGCACTATGGGCGAGAACCCCAACGGCATTCCCAATAACCTTATGCCTTATATCACCCAGGTGGCAGTGGGCAAGCTGAAAGAGCTGGGCGTTTTNGGTAACGACTATGATACGCCGGACGGCACAGGCGTGCGCGATTATATCCATGTAGTGGATCTGGCGGTGGGCCATGTGAAGGCTTTGAAGAAGATTGAGGAGAAGGCCGGACTTTGCATTTACAATCTGGGCACAGGCGTAGGCTACAGTGTGCTGGATATCGTGAAGAACTTCGAGGAAGCTACCGGCGTGAAGATTCCTTATGTCATCAAGGAGAGACGCGCAGGCGATATCGCCACCTGCTATTCCAATGCGGATAAGGCGAAGCGGGAGCTTGGCTGGGAAGCGCAGTACGGTATCAAGGAGATGTGCGCGGACTCCTGGAGATGGCAGAGCAATAACCCGAACGGATATGANGATTAGATCACATACAAATACATAAAGATAAAGTGGCAGATGCTCCCTCCCATTACAAACAGATGGAAGACCTCATGTGAGCCGAAGTGCTGGTGCTTGGCGTTAAAGATCTGCAGCTTGAGGGCGTAGATGACGCCGCCTATGGTGTAGATGATACCGCCTGCCAGAAGCCACAGGAAAGCGCCGCGGGACAGGGTGTTCCACAGAGTGCCGAATACGCCAAGGCATACCCATCCCATGGCGATATAGATGAGGGAGGAAAACCATTTCGGGCAGGTGATCCAGCATNCATTGATGACCATGCCGACAAGGGCGATTCCCCACACGACGGCAAGCAGTGTGTAGCCGAGCCTGTTGCCCAGAACAACAAGACAGACGGGTGTGTAGGAACCGGCAATCAGAACAAAGATCATCATGTGGTCCAGCTTACGAAATACTTTCAGAATATTATCTTTTACGGTGACGCTGTGGTAGAGAGCACTGGCTCCATAGAGTGCGACCATGCTTCCGATAAATACTGTCATGGCGATAAAAGCGGTATGATCGGCGCCGATGGCGGCCTTCACTAACAGTGGCGTTGCCGCCACCAGTGCCATCATCATGCCGATGAAGTGGGTGATGGCGCTTCCGGGTTCACGAATGGTGATCTGCATAGCAAAACCTCCTGTAAATCATTTCTAATTTTGATATAGTGGAATCAATAACCCCTATACATAGTTTTGAAAACTACATAATGTATGATATGATACTATCACTTAGAATGTGCAAAGTCAATCATTTTATGTATAATCTGTTGTTTTGTATCTTTGAAAAAGGTTGATTGGGATGAGTAAAGAGATAAAAACAAATGCCATGCGCATTCTGGATAAAAATAAAATAGAATATGAAACGATAACTTATGAATGCAAAGAATTTATTGACGGTATTCATGCTGCCGAGGCGTCGGGCATTCCGGCGGAGATTTCCTATAAAACGCTGGTCATGCAGGGTAAGAGCGGTTCTTTTTATGTGTTTGTGGTTCCGGTTCCGGCTTCTGTTGATTTGAAAAAAGCAGCGAAGGTTGTGGGAGAAAAGTCCCTTGAGATGATCCATACCAAGGATATTCTGACGATTACCGGATATGTAAGAGGCGGCTGTTCGCCAATCGGTATGAAGAAACAGTTTCCTACGGTCATTGATTCGTCAGCATCGGGACTTGAGCAGATCAGCGTCAGCGGCGGGAGGATCGGATGTTCTTTGCGCATGTCGCCGGAGGATTTGATAAGGCTTACGAAAGCTGAATGCGCGGATGTGATGCTGGAAACCGGCAGCAGTAATGCCCACCTCGACGGGAAAGCTAATCCTCCTCAATGACATGGATCTCCAGATAATCAAAATCAATTTCTTCTATAAAATTGTCCTGGGTGAAGCGGGCCTTGCTGTGTCGTTTAAAATCGGAGACGGTGGCTTCCAGCCAGATGGGTTTGCCCAGGTCGAACTGCAGGCAGACTTCCTCCAGGGCGTCAAATACTTTGTGGGTGCGTGTCTCATCCCGGCCGTCCTCGATGACGGTATCCTTCAGCATGCGGTTGTTTTTAAATTCTTTGGCCCATAGACGGAACATATCACCCTCCTGTTGTATTTTTACTTTGTAATGACTACTTTTCCATTACTGTCTAGTAGCGGTGTCATTCCACTTATTCCCATTCCGCTTGTCACGAGATAATTTACTCCTGTTTTCGTATCCACAATTATTTTGACAATGCCGCCTGCTATGTGCTGCTGCTCTCTCACTTCAAACCGCTTACTTTCCATATATCCTCCTGTATCAAATCTTTCATAACAGATACTGTAACTTTTCTTTTTAACAATCATATCATTTTTAAAGAAAAAAACAATGAAAATAACAGAATTACGATATGTTCGCCGTAGGAGCAACATCCTGCGACAAATATTTTTACTATAATGGCTTCTGAGATATGATATACTGAGTCTATGAAAATCATAGAAAACATGAAAAAAAATAAGAGACTTCTCATCTACTCTTTCGTCTGGGGGATACCGGTGGCGGCATCCTTTGTGATGGGACTCAGGCTGGTCATGCAGAGAATGGTATTTGAAGGCGATGGCACTTTGGGCTTTCATGTGAAGAACCTTCTCCTTCTTCTGGTGGAGATTCTATGCTTTTCTGTACCTGCGGCAGGTTGTGCGGGATTTGTTTTGAGCAGGGGAGAGGATAGGCCGAAAGAGCAGGAAAGGCAGGCAGAGGAAAAAGAGAGGCAGGAAGAAACACAGTTAGAATGGAAGGTACGCCCGCTCTGGCAGGTATGGCTTTTTTATCTGGCAGTTATCTTTGCCTGTTGGCTGCCGGTCTTTCTGGCATACTATCCGTCTGTGTTTGCATATGATGCGGAGGGGCAGCTGTATCAGGTGATCGCCGGAGATTACAGCACACATCACCCGCTTTTGCATACCTTATTTCTGGGAGCATTTTTTCGGCTGGGCGGCAGACTGGGTTCCTATTCCGCGGGCATGGCGGTTCACTCTGTCGTACAGATGCTGTTGATGGCGGGAGCTTTTGCGGGAGCGTTGACTTATCTCTATGAAAAGCGGACGGCAAGATGGGCACGGATTTTACTGCTTCTCTTTTACGGGCTATTTCCGACCAATTCCGTTCTGGCTATAAGCACCACGAAAGATGTACTTTTTTCGGCACTGGTACTGCTTTATACGGTCTGGTTTTACCATCTTACCTGTGACCGGAATATGCAGGTGGTCTGGAAGGAGCGAGCGGTCTGCATTCTTTTGGGAGTCCTCATGCTGCTGTTTCGCAACAATGCGGTGTACGCCTTTGTGGTCAGTGTACCGGTTTTATTTTGGGGCATGAGAAGGATAAAGAATGACCAAACAAGTCAACCAGGAAACATCCTATGGGACGGTAAGGCGGCAGGAAAAGAATACCTGCGTCTGTCGCTGGGAATTCTGCTTTTGTTTGCGGTGAGTGCGGTTTCGCTTAAAGCTTTGACCCATGCGCAGAGCGGCAGTCCCAGAGAAATGCTGAGTGTGCCGCTGCAGCAGATGGCCCGTGTCTGGGTACATGAAGAGAATGGGGAGTTGATGGAGGATCAATCCCTGCGGCAGGAGATGGAGAAGTATATGCCTTCTGAGTGGGGCTTTTCTCTCTATGATCCTCATCTGGCGGACCGGGTGAAAAATATTGCCATAATCCATGACGATCCCAAAGGGCTGATCAAAACATGGATCCGGCTGGGTATGGAGTATCCCGGCATTTATATAGATGCGTTTCTGGATAACAGTGTGGGCCTGTGGTTTTTGCCGGACGATACCCATGCAAGAGTGTATGGGATCGGGACGGAGACCGGTTTTGGCTATCTTTCCACAGACAACCGCACCATGCCGGCGGGCTGTGAGATTGTGGAGCACAGTTATCTTCCGGGGCTTCGCGCCTTGATGGAAAAGATCGTATCAGACAACGAATATGAAAACTGGCCTGTGGTAAAATTTCTCTTTGCTCCGGCGCTGTACTGGTGGCTGCTGTATCTCTATGTGGTAGTGGTTTTATACAAAAAAAGATATCGTGAGGCCCTGCCTGCGGTATTTCTGGTGGTCTATTATCTGACCCTCCTGCTCTCGCCAACGGTACTGATCCGCTATATGTATCCGCTGGTGGTGACGGTTCCTGTCATATTGTCCTGTCTGACTTCCGGGAAAAAAGAAGAAAATGTGAAAATAGACAATAAAATATAAAGATTTTAGAAAATTTTGTATAAAATATACATTTTTGATAAAGGGTGTGGTATAATCTACACGAAAGCAATGAGCAGTGCNCAGACAGAGAAATGATTTCAGCGGAGAGCTTGCTCGCNGAAGAAATTATTTCGATGGATGCATAGGGCGAATGCCCGTGAGCGAGATGAAGCGGTGCTGGACATCCAGGGGATGTNCGTTTAGCACGGACCGTAGTGGAACGGAGACGCGGAATCGAGCGGGCNCTGCGAAAACAAGAGGGGAAAAGTATTTTTCGGAGGTTTTTTAGGAAATGGAAGTAATGATCGAGAGAAATAAAGACGGCGATATTGACAGCTGGAAAGAGGTACAGCTGATTTATAATTCAGCCTTGAAACAGATATCTACGAAGCTTGAGATCCTGAACGATGAGTTTCAGCATGTGCATCGGTATAATCCGATCGAACATATCAAATGGCGTATTAAGACACCGGAGAGTATCGTCAAGAAGTTAAAGAAACATGACAAGGAATCCACAATCGAAAATATGGTGAAATATGTCAATGACATCGCAGGTATCCGTGTGATCTGTTCCTTTGCATCGGATATCTATCAAATTGCGGAGATGATCAGTAATCAGAAAGATATTCGTGTGATGTCCGTGAAAGATTATATCGTGAATCCGAAAGCCAGCGGATATAAGAGTTATCATATGCTGGTGACAGTGCCGGTTTACCTCTCTGATCGGATCGCNGACACGAAGGTGGAAATTCAGATCCGTACGGTAGCGATGGATTTCTGGGCCAGCCTGGAGCATAAGATTCATTATAAGTTTGAGGGAAATGCGCCGGAACATATTAAAGANCAGCTTGTGGAATGTGCCCAGATGGTGTCGGCATTGGATGCCAGGATGATGTCCTTAAATGAAGAAATATTACATATCGGACAGGAGGAAGAGGACTAGAGAGGTCCTCTTCTTTGTTCTATGCTTCGTCAGCCTTTTGACTCTGCTTATGCGCGGACATGAGGAGTGCCCAGGCACCTTTCGGCACCCGGGCTATTATGAAAAAATTTATCTATGTGTGTAATCATTACACGACATCTCATTTGATTTTCATAAATTTAATATACTATGAAAATATGAACAAAATATGAACAATTTGTAAAGATGTGGTTAAAGTTTATAGTTATATAAAAAAATAGGATAGAAATATGTGCAAAATGCACAACAAAATGGCAGGCTGAGAAAGCTTCGGGAGGGGGTTGTCTTTTCTTTATTGTCATAGGGAAAGAAAAATGGTAAAATGCAGACATGGTTTCGCTCTTTTGAGATAAAATAGAAGATACGGGGTATGCTAACATGGACACATTNATAGATAAATTGGCACAGAAAAAAAACGCGCAGGAAATGATTCGTGCAAATGCTGCAGCGGAGGCGGCCAAGATGGAACAGATGGAGAAGCAGCTTGCGGCTTACGATGAACTGATGCAGGAGATCCGCAGGGTGAATATCAGGACATCTGAGAACGTGGAAAATATGCGTAAGCTCCTTGCACAGTGTATGGAAAAGCTGGAGAGTTTGGAGGCGGATGACGGTAAAAGTGCGGATGTTGAGCAGCAACTTGCCGGGATCAAGAGTCTTTTGGAGGAGCGNTTTACACAGTCCGAGGAATTTATGCACAAGGANAATGTGAAGGTTTATCGTAATGTGCAGGCGGCTTTTACGGAAGANCTGGGCANNCAGNNNCAGNCTNCTAAGNAGAGCNGANTGCCGNTGGGGCTTTGNGTAGCGATCCTGATAGGGGTGGCNGCGGATATTTTGATCAATTTGATTCCGATGATATTGGGACTTATGAATGTGAAACTTTTCTAAAAGAACATCATGAAAATACGAAACAGATATTATAAAAAAATGAAAATTGCATATATTAAGGTTGCGGTGTTTGTCAGTGTCATCGCCGCCTTNTTCCTGCCCCAACGNCAGACCATGGAGAGCACCGGNGACAATNNCTTTACGGTGTATTTAAANGGTGTACAGGTGGGCGTGATGGGAGACATCGAGGAAGTGGACGAGTGCTTGATCGAGGCCAGAAAGCAGCTTGCATCCGGCAGCGANGAGATCGTGCTGGCAGACAGCGATCTGCGCTGGGANGGCGAGGAGGTTCTCTGGGGCNNNGTAGATGACAANNGTGTCATAATTTCCAATATGCTGGCNGCGCTGCAGGGAAGCGTCAAGGAGACCCTAAACCGTTCCTATACAGTAAAGATCAATGAGTANACNGTCAATCTTGCGAGCACGCAGGAGGTGCTGGAACTCTTACAGGCTTCCATTCAAAAGTATGATGAGGAGGAGAATTATCACGCAGATCTGGTGCTGGATTCTTCCAGAGAGCTGAACGTGCTGACGACGCAGATTTATTCTGAAGAGGAGCAGGAGGAAGAAGAGGCGGAGGCGGTCGTGACCAGCGTTGGGATCAATGCGACGCTTGATGAGATATTTGAGGATATCGAACCGGCCTCTGAGAAAGATTTTTCCGATTACGAGCTTGGCCTTCTCTCTTTAGAGTTTGGTGACACGGTGGAAGTGGTGGAGTCCTATTTGCAGGAATATGACCTGACGCCTCTTTCCAAGGCGATTGAAGAAGTGACCAAGGAGCAGGAGAAGGAACAGATCTACGAGGTGGTTGCGGGGGACACGCTCTCTCAGATCGCAGAGAAAAATGAGATACCGCTGGCGGACCTGATCGCCATGAACGAGACCATAGAGAATGAAAATTCTGTGATCCGTGTGGGAGACGAGTTGGTCGTAACTGTGCCTGAACCGGAACTTTCCGTGGAGCGCACAGAGCAGATGTATTATGAGGAAGATTACGAGGCGGATATCATTTACGTGGAGAATGACGACTGGTATACTAACCAGACTCAGACACTGCAGGAACCCTCTGCCGGGCACCGCAAAGTGGTGGCGGACGTATCCTATCGCAATAACGAAGAGGTAGGCCGTGAAATCCTGAAGGAGGAGATCACCTATGCGGCTGTGCCTAAAATCGTAGAGCGTGGCACTAAGATTCCGCCTACCTATATAAAACCGATTTCGGGGGGCAGACTTTCTTCCGGATTCGGCAGACGTAAAGCGCCCACCAGAGGTGCCAGCAGCTATCATAAGGGGATAGACTGGGCGACACCGGTAGGTACGGCAGTCATGGCTTCCTGCACGGGAACGGTTGCGAAAGCGGGCTGGGGAAGCGGTTACGGCTATGTGGTTTATATCAATCACGCGGATGGCAGACAGACCCGTTACGGCCATCTGAGCAAAGTGCTGGTAAAACAGGGACAAACGGTCACCCAGGGACAGAAGATTGCCTTGAGCGGCAACACGGGCGTCAGTACGGGACCGCACGTTCATTTTGAGATTCTGATAGGCGGTACCCAGGTGAATCCCTTTGACTACCTGAACTAGGACTTTACAAATACCCAGAATCTGGTATACTGTATGGTAATGTTTGAGTTTTTTCGATTGAGAAAGGCAAGTAAACATAAATGGAACAATATGCGATTAAGGGTGGAAATCCGTTAGTCGGTGAGGTAGAGATCGGCGGTGCAAAAAACGCGGCGCTGGCGATNCTTGCGGCCGCCATCATGACGGATGAGACCGTATTGATAGAAAATCTGCCTGACGTCAGAGATACGAACGTCATGATGCAGGCGATGGAGAGTATTGGCGTTGTGATCAACCGTGTGGACAGACATACGGTGAAGATTAACGCTTCACAGATTCATGATCTGGTGATCAAGGACGATTATATTAAGAAAATCAGAGCTTCCTATTATCTTCTGGGAGCGCTTCTCGGTAAATATAATAAAGCGGAGGTGGCTCTTCCGGGCGGCTGTAATATAGGATTGCGTCCTATTGACCAGCATATCAAGGGCTTTCGGGCACTGGGCGCCAGTGTCAGGATNGAGCATGGCCTGATCATCTCTGAGGCGGCGAAGCTGAAAGGGAACCATATCTACATGGATGTGGTGACTGTGGGCGCTACCATGAACGTGATGATGGCTGCAGTGATGGCAGAGGGGCAGACAGTGATCGAGAATGCGGCNAAGGAGCCTCATGTCGTTGATCTGGCGAACTTCTTAAACAGCATGGGCGCCAATATCAAGGGCGCGGGTACTGACGTGATTCGTATCAGGGGCGTGTCGAAACTGCACGGGACGGAGTATGGCATTATTCCGGATCAGATCGAGGCGGGTACTTTTATGTTCGCGGCGGCGGTGACGAAGGGTGACGTGACGGTAAAGAATGTGATCCCGAAGCATCTGGAATCCATCAGCGCGAAGCTTCTGGAGATAGGCTGTGAGATAGAAGAGTCTGACGATGCCGTGCGTGTGGTGGCAGCGAAGCCTTTGGGCCATACGCATGTAAAGACCCTGCCTTATCCCGGTTTCCCTACAGATATGCAGCCGCAGATCACGGTGGCGCTTGGTCTGTCTGCGGGTACCAGTATTGTGACAGAGAGTATTTTCGAGAATCGGTTTAAATATGTGGACGAGCTCACCTGTATGGGAGCCAATATCAAAGTGGAGAGCAACACCGCGATCATCGACGGCGTGCCCAAGTACACCGGAGCGAACATTACAGCACCGGATCTGAGGGCCGGCGCGGCTCTTGTCATTGCGGCGCTTGCTGCTGACGGAATCAGCACCGTGGATGATATCAAGTATATTGAGCGCGGGTATGAGGATTTTCACTTAAAGCTCCAGGGCCTGGGCGCCCAGATCGATCTTGTGACCACAGAGCGGGATCTCCAGAAATTTAAACTGAAAGTTGGCTGACACCCATTGACACATTCATCCTATAGGTGTATGTTTATGTACAGGTAGGAAATGTGGGTGGAAAATTTCATATTGTGATATCTTTCTCTTATTCAGAGTGGTGGAGATACATAGGATCGATGAAGCCACGGCAACCCCTGACAAGGAAGGTGCCAACCTGAGCGAAAAATAGATCGAACAATAAGAGGATTTGATGCTTGCATGCCGGGTCCGCTTATTTCGTAAGAGATAAGGGGACTTTTGTATATTAAAAACAAAGGAGAGAGAAAAATGGAGAAGAGATTATTTACATCCGAATCTGTAACTGAGGGACATCCCGACAAAGTCTGCGATGCCATTTCCGATGCCATTCTGGANGCCTGCATGGAAAAGGATCCCATGAGCCGTGTGGCCTGTGAGACGGCGGTCTGCACAGGATTTGTGCTGGTGACCGGCGAGATCACCACGAACGCATATGTAGATATGCAGAAGATCGTGCGCGATACCGTAAAGGAGATCGGTTACACCAAGTCTGAGTACGGATTTGACGGCAATACCTGTGCCGTGTTTGTAGCTATTGACGAGCAGTCTGCCGACATTGCCATGGGCGTGGATAAAGCTCTGGAAGCGAAGAAGGGTGAGCAGAATGACGACCTGGATACGGGAGCAGGAGATCAGGGTATGATGTTCGGCTATGCCACCAATGAGACAGAAGAGTATATGCCCTATCCCATTGATCTGGCACATAAGCTGGCATTACAGCTTACCAAGGTCCGTAAGGACGGCACCCTCAAGTATTTAAGACCCGACGGCAAGAGCCAGGTGTCTGTAGAGTATGATGAGAACGGAAAGCCGGTACGTCTGGAAGCAGTGGTGTTATCTACCCAGCACGACGATGATGTGACACAGGAGCAGATTCACGAGGATATCAAAAAATATGTGTTTGATCCGGTTCTGCCTAAGGAGTTGGTGGACGACCAGACCAAGTTCTTTATCAATCCTACGGGACGTTTCGTGATCGGCGGCCCTCACGGCGATGCCGGTCTGACAGGACGTAAGATCATCGTAGATACATACGGCGGCTATGCCCGTCACGGCGGTGGCGCTTTCTCCGGAAAGGATTGCACCAAGGTGGATCGTTCCGCGGCTTATGCGGCGCGTTATGTGGCGAAGAATATCGTGGCAGCAGGCATTGCAGACAAGTGTGAGATTCAGCTTTCCTACGCGATTGGTGTGGCACAGCCTACTTCCATTATGGTAGATACCTTCGGTACAGGAAAGATTGAGGATGACAAGCTGGTTGAGATCGTGCGTGAGAACTTTGATTTAAGACCCGCGGGCATCATCAAGATGCTGGATCTGCGCCGTCCGATCTACAAGCAGACAGCAGCTTACGGCCACTTCGGCCGCAACGACCTGGATCTGCCCTGGGAGAAGCTGGATAAGGTGGATGCGCTGAAGAAATATTTATAAGGTAATTCTTGTGCATATTTTAGAATAAGATATAGAATTGCGAGGCTGTCCTTTCGCGAATGAAAATTCGTGAAGCGACAGCCTTCGTTTTTTATATAGATGGTTGCGACAGAATAAAACATTTAAGGAGAATGCGGAGCATTCTCTAAATCGAGTGCGCCGGCACTCGATCGGTTATATACATTTTACAGGAACCAGTTTGTTTTTGCTGTCTAATGGCATTACCATAGGAGTCATGCAGATAATAGCGCCCTCTCCAATCGCCTCCGGCAGATGATCTAATACACTGAAATTTTTTAGAGCACTTTTCCCAGGATCGGCGCTTTTTTTAATTTCAATTGGATATAGTATTCCGTTCTCCAGAATCATCAAGTCTATTTCCCGTCCGTTATTATCACGATAATAGAAAAGGCGGCTTCTGACATCGATTCCATGATTCACATAGCCTTTTATAATCTCTGATATGACGTAGCTTTCAAACATTGCGCCTGCCATGGCGGATAGTTCTAATGCTCTTGGATTATTCCATAAAGAAAGATAGCAGGCAAGGCCTGTGTCCATGAAGTACAATTTGGGACGTTTGATGATTCTTTTTATCGTATTTCCGGAGTAGGGAGACAGCATATAGACAAGGCCGGAAGATACTAAGATGGATAACCAGTTGTCAGCTGTTTTGCGGTCGATTTCNATATCTTTTGCCATGTCGGTCANATTCACTTCCTGACCGGTTCGCGCTGCAGCACAAGATATAAATTTTAAAAATTTGGTTTCGTCCTTTATGGTGATCAAATCACGAATATCACGTTCCAGATAAGTCTGCATATATGCACCGAAATAATCCTCGGGAAGTAATTCGGNNTCNGTTATNAGTCGTGGCATTCCGCCNCGATATATTTTTTCAAAAATNNCAGTAATGGTATCNTCNGATTCCNNTGCGTTGACTTTATCTGGGAGAAACGGAGAGGACTTCGTACCTTCTATTTCGGCTCTCGACAGAGAGTACATAGATAAAATGCCCACCCTGCCGGCCAATGACTCGCTTACGTTTTTCATCATATGAAACATCTGTGAGCCGGTTAGATAATACATACCATTTTTGTTTGTCTGGTCTGCCCGTATTTTGATATATGGCAGTAATTCAGTTGCATATTGTATTTCATCAATAATAAGCGGCGGCTGGTATTGTTGTAAAAACAGCTCCGGATCCTCTTTGGCAAGGCTTCTTACTCTGGGATAGTCGAGAGTAACATATTGGATCCGTTCGTTTTCTGTTTTTAGCTGATTGAGGAGTGTTGTTTTTCCTACTTGCCGGGCGCCACATACCATAACAACAGGGAAATGTTCTGATAAATATTTTAATTTGGATTCCATAATGCGGTGGATATACATAAAACGCCTCCTTTATACAAAAAAGGAATTGAACTCCCTATTTGTATTATATCCATTTTCGATGTATTTATCAAGTGAATCAGTATAATCAGAGGACTGGTGTTCATTTGGGATTCTTAAACCACTTTGCGCCCCTGTTTGCTTTGTGTTACAATGAACATTAGAAATAAGCACGGAAACAGGAGTTATTCAGACACCTCAGAAAGGATATCCTCATGGCATTTGCACATCTCCACGTCCACACGGAGTTCAGTCTCCTGGACGGTTCCAATAAGATCAAAGAATATGTGAAATATGTGAAAGAGCTGGGAATGGACAGCGCTGCCATCACAGATCACGGCGTGATGTACGGTGTGGTCGATTTTTATAAGGCGGCCAAGGAGGCGGGGATCAATCCGATCATCGGCTGTGAGGTCTATGTGGCGCCNCANTCCCGCTTTGACAGAGAATTGACAGGCGGCGAGGACCGTTATTATCATCTGGTGCTTCTCGCGGAAAACAATGTGGGCTATGCCAATCTGACGAAGATCGTAAGCAANGGCTTTACGGAGGGCTATTATTACAGACCNCGTGTGGATATGGAACTGCTGCAGGAGTANCATGAGGGGCTGATCGCNCTCTCGGCCTGTCTGGCGGGGGANGTGCCNCGGTATATCCAGAAGGGCCTGATCGATGAGGCGAAAAAGGTGGCACTAAAATATCAGGAGATCTTTGGGAAGGACAATTATTTTCTGGAGCTGCAGGATCACGGGATCCCGGCACAGCAGACGGTCAATTCNGCCCTGCTTCGTATGAGTAAAGAGCTGGATATTCCTCTGGTGGCCACCAATGATGTGCACTACACTTATGCGGAGGATGCTCAGCCCCACGACCTTCTGCTCTGTCTGCAGACGGGGAAAAAGCTGGCGGACGAGGACCGTATGCGTTACGAGGGCGGGCAGTATTATGTGAAGAGCGAGGAGGAGATGAAGGGACTATTTCCTTACGCATGGGAAGCGGTGGAGAATACCCAGCGGATCGCCGACAGATGCCATGTGGAGATCGAGTTCGGCCATTATAAGGTGCCCCACTATGAAGCGCCGGAAGGGTATGATTCTTGGAGCTATCTGAACAAACTCTGTCAGGACGGCATGAAGGAGCGCTATCCCGAGGATGACGGCGCATTGCAGGAGCGTCTGCAGTACGAGCTTGACACCATCAAGAGCATGGGCTTTGTGGACTATTTTCTGATCGTGTGGGATTATATCAATTTTTGTCGGGAAAACGGCATTGCCGTGGGGCCGGGGCGCGGCTCGGCGGCGGGCAGCATCGTGTCCTATTGCCTGAAGATAACGAATATCGATCCTATCAAATACAGCTTGCTCTTTGAGCGTTTTCTGAATCCTGAGCGTGTTTCCATGCCGGATATCGACGTGGACTTCTGCTTTGAGAGACGGCAGGAAGTTATTGACTATGTTGGTCAAAAATATGGTGCAGACAAGGTAGTGCAGATCGTCACCTTTGGTACAATGGCGGCGAAGGGCGTCATCCGCGATGTGGGGCGAGTCATGGATCTGCCCTACGCCTATGTGGACCGCATCGCCAAGATGATACCGAACGAGCAGAATCAGGGCGTTTCCATTGATCGGGCGTTGGAGATGAATCCGGAGTTTAAGAGTCTGTATCAGGAGGATGAACAGGTACACAATCTCATTGATATGTGTAAAAGACTGGAGGGTCTGCCGCGGCATACTTCCATGCACGCAGCGGGCGTGGTGATCTGCCCGGAGGCAGCGGATGAGTTCGTGCCNCTCTCCCGAGGCGCCGACGGTTCCATTACCACCCAGTTTCCCATGACCACCATCGAGGAACTGGGCCTTCTCAAAATGGATTTTTTGGGGCTGCGGACGCTGACTGTCATCCAGAATGCGGTACGGCTTGTGGAGCAGAGTAAGGGGATCTCCATTGACATAGATAAGATCGACTACGATGACAAGGCAGTGCTTACTTCTCTGGGGACGGGGCGGACGGATGGCGTGTTCCAGCTGGAAAGCGGCGGCATGAAGAGCTTCATGAAGGAATTAAAGCCGCAGAGCCTGGAGGATGTGATCGCCGGGATTTCTCTGTACCGCCCGGGCCCCATGGACTTTATTCCGAAATATATCAAGGGCAAGAACCATCCCGACACGGTGACTTATGACTGTCCGCAGCTGGAGCCAATCCTGGCGCCCACCTATGGCTGTATCGTATATCAGGAGCAGGTAATGCAGATTGTGCGGGAGTTGGGCGGTTACACCATGGGCAGGAGCGATCTGGTGCGCCGTGCCATGAGTAAGAAAAAGCAGTATGTCATGGAGCAGGAGCGGAAAAACTTTACCTACGGAAATCCCGAGGAGGGGGTGCCCGGCTGTGTGGCGAACGGTATCGACGAGAAGGTGGCGGATCACATTTATGATACTATGATGGATTTCGCCAAGTACGCTTTCAATAAATCCCATGCGGCCTGCTATGCGGTGGTGGCGTATCAGACCGCCTACCTGAAATATTACTATCCCGTAGAATTTATGGCGGCTCTGATGACCTCCGTGATCGATAATCCGAGTAAAGTGGCGGAGTATATTATGACCAGCCGGAGCATGGGGATACAGATCCTGCCGCCGGACATCAATGTGGGAGAAAACGGATTCTCCGTGTCGGACGGACAGATCCGTTATGCCCTCTCCGCCATTAAGAGTGTGGGCCGGCCGGTGATCGACGCGGTGGTGGCGGAGCGTGAGGCCAGGGGGCCCTATCAGAATCTGGGGGATTTTGTGACACGCGTGACAGATCGTGACATGAACAAGCGGGTGGTGGAGCACTTTATCAAGGCGGGAGCCATGGACAGTCTGGGCGGTACGCGCAAGCAGCTTCTCAGCGTGTACATTCAGGTGATAGACGGCATTCAGCAGGATCGGAAGAATAATATGGCGGGGCAGATATCCCTCTTTGATCTGGCGGACGAGGAGGAGAAGGTGGATTATCGGGTGAGCCTGCCCGATGTGGGAGAGTATTCCAAGGAGATGAAACTGGCATTCGAGAAGGAGGTGCTGGGCATCTATATCAGCGGACACCCGCTGGAGGAATATCAGGAGCTCTGGAAAAAGAATATCACCAACACCACTGCGGACTTTACCTGGAATGAGGAAAGTGAAGAGATCCGTGTGGAGGATGGGGCGAAAGTCACCATCGGCGGTATGATCACGGAGAAGAAGATCAAATACACGAAAAATGAGAAGGTGATGGCCTTTTTGCAGGTGGAGGATCTGGTGGGATCCGTGGAGGTGATCGTCTTCCCGAGGGATTATGAACGGTACGGCAATTCGATTCTGGAGGACAGCAAGGTTTTTGTCAGAGGCCGTGTGTCTTTGGAGGAGGAGAAGGACGGAAAGCTGATCTGCGAACAGATCACTCCCTTCGAACAGGTGCCCAGAAAGCTGTGGATCAAGTTTCCCACCAAAGAAGTCTACGAGTCGAAGAAGGAGGAGCTCTTTTCCATACTGCGCGAGGTGGAGGGAAAGGATAACGTGGTGATCTATGTGGAAAATCCGAAGGCTAAAAAAACTTTGCCCGCGAACTGGAACGTGGAAGCGAGGGAAGAACTGATAGAGAAACTGGAGGTGGCATTTGGAGAAGGGAATGTAAAAGTGGTGTAGGACGCTCTTGAAAATCCTTTTGCGATAGAGTAAAATAATGGTAAAGTGAGTAAAAAGCGTCTGTCAGGGCAGAAAGGTATGGTTATCGGTATGGCGAAGCAGATCAAAACAATCGGTGTATTGACCAGCGGCGGCGACGCGCCGGGCATGAATGCGGCGATCCGTGCAGTGGTCAGAAAAGGCATCGCTAACGGCGTTAAGGTCAAGGGTATTAAAAGAGGCTATCAGGGTCTTTTAAACGAAGAGATCATCGATATGGAGAAGTGGACCGTGGCGGATACGATCCAGCGGGGCGGTACGATCCTTGGCACGGCGCGCTGTCATGAGTTCCGCACGGAAGAGGGGCAGCAGAAAGGCGCGGATATCTGTCATAAGCACGGGATCGACGGTCTGGTGGTCATCGGCGGCGACGGCTCCTACCGCGGCGCACAGGCATTGTCCCGGCATGGGATCAATACCATAGGCATTCCGGGCACCATTGATCTGGATATCGCATGTACAGAATATACCATCGGTTTTGACACGGCGATCAACACAGCCATGCAGGCGATCGATAAGATAAGAGATACCTCTTCCTCCCACGAGCGCTGCAGTATCATCGAGGTTATGGGCAGAAATGCGGGATATATCGCGCTCTGGTGCGGCATCTCCAACGGTGCTGAGGATATTCTGATCCCGGAGAAATACGATTACAATGAACAGCAGATCATCAATAATATTATTGCCAGCAGAAAGCGCGGCAAGACCCACCATCTGATCATCAATGCGGAGGGCATCGGACATTCCACCTCCATGGCGAGACGAATTGAGGCGGCTACAGGTATTGAGACCAGAGCTACCATTCTGGGCTACATGCAGCGTGGCGGTTCCCCTACCTGTAAGGATCGGTACTATGCTTCTATCATGGGCTGTTATGCAGCAGATATTTTGTGTGAAGGCAAGACAAACCGCGTGGTAGGATACCAGCATGGCGATTTCTTGGATTTTGATATCGAGGAAGCCCTGAATATGCAGAAAGGGATTCCGGATTATGCCTTTGAGATGTCGAAGATTTTATAGTCGCAGAGACGTAGGTTTGCGAGTTTGCAGAAATATAGGGTATGGATTTTCCC
>JAAUZW010000032.1 GCA_014804385.1 Lachnospiraceae bacterium
CTACATGGTCTACATATGGGAGGACTATGAAAAAGAGATGGAGAAGAAAAAGAAAGGCATCAGCAAAACAAAGGATTTCCGCTATCCGCCGATCCTGCCCATCGTATACTATGAGGGGAGCGGCAAATGGACAGCGCCCTGCAATATCAAAGACAGGATCTACTTTGATGAGGCCTTTGAGCCTTTCACCCCTAAGTTCTTTTATAAGGTGGTACAGCTCAACCAATACAGCATGGATGAACTGGTTGAGAAGAGGGATGAATTATCCCTGTTGATGCTGATCAATCGCTTGCAGAATTCTTCAGAATTTCAAAAACTGGAGTTACCGAAAGACTATCTTAAAAACTTGTCGGAGAATTCCACGGACGAATTACTTGACATTATCGCAAGGGTGACGGCATCCATGCTGAGACATTTGGATTTACCGGAAGATGATATCTCGGATTTTACTGACCAGGTAAAGGAGCGCAATATGGCAGAATTATTTGAAAATTTTGTGGATGATATAGGTCTCATTCCTAAATTGAAGATTGCAAGAGAAAAGTATCTTAATGAGTTACGCGCGGAAGTCCGTGCAGAAGTTCGCGCGGAAGTCCGTGCAGAAGTTCGTGAGGAAGTCCGTGCAGAAGTCCGTACAGAAGGCATAGAGATTGGACAGGAACGTCTGAGACGGCTTACGAAGACATTGATTGAGCAAAACCGTCTGAAAGATCTGGAGCGTTCTGCCCGTGATTCGAAATTTATGGAAGAAATGTTCAGAGAATTTCATATATAAGCTTGCTTAGTGCCTTAATGAGGCTTGACTTCTATGAACGCTCATCTATATGAAGTATAAATTGGGGCAGGGTGTTAAAAAGCACCCTGCCATATTTCGGGAGGTCGGATGTAATCTCATATAAAATTTTTACTATAGACATTATTAACGGCCTCAATGTAAACAACAAATGATGGATGATCTTTATCCCACCAGCGAGATAGATACATTTCTTTCAAGCAGACATATTGGTTTCTTACATCAAGCCATAGTCCTTCTTTTTTTATTTGCCTTGCTATTCCCTTAGGATTCCCTTAGGATTCTAATTTTGAGTGTACAGCCTTCCATTTTTCGGTTATAATAAATATACCTATGTGCCATATACTAACCTGTGTGTGCACATAACTATGGCATATGATTCGCCAATATAACTAAAGAACGTGAAACGTGGAAAAGAGGTAAAAATGTTTCAAAAGAAAACTACGTTACTGGCAGTGATTGTTTTGTGTATGGCATTGTTCTTGGCCGGCTGCGGCAAGGCTAAGACCGAGCCGGAACCCGAACCGGTGGTGGAGGAACCGCAGGTGATAGAAGAGCCTGAGCCGGAACCGGAACCCGAACCGGAGGAAGAAGAGATAACGACAGCTTATCCTGTGATCGGAGAGCGCGAGGAGTCGGGCGGAAAGATCCAGAGTTATCTGACCGGTCAGTGGACGGACAAAGAGCAGGCCACGAGAAGGCCGATTGCGGTGATGATTCCGAACAATGCCCCGGCAATGCCGCAGTATGGGCTTTCCCGCGCGGGCATCATCTACGAAGCGCCTGTGGAGGGCCGGATCACCCGTTTGATGGCGGTGATTGAGGATTTCGATGATTTGGATAGGGTCGGACCTGTAAGATCAAGCCGGGATTATTATGTCTATCAGGCCATGGGTTATGAGGCGATCTACTGTAACTGGGGACTTGCGGTGCCTTATGTGGAGGAGTTGATCAATCGTCCGAATTATTACAATGTAAGCGCGGCGGTGACGGGTATCCATAATCCGGCGGATGAGGCGTACGGCAGGCATAAGCGGCCGGGCTACGCCACGGAGTTTACGGGATATCTCTTTATTGACGGCCTGTTTAAGGCGGTGGACAGACTTGGATACGACTGGAATTACGATGAAAATTATGTGCCGCCTTTCCTTTTTGTGGCAGATGGTGTGAGAGCGGATTATGCGGAGAATGAGGAGGCAAACTACATTTATCCGGGTGGAAAATCGGGGCAGAATTCCGGCGGTTATGGTGCATATCATCCTTATTTTGAGTATCACGATGACGATTATCTGTACTACCGCTATCAGGACGGCAAGAAACAGATCGATGAGCTTACGGGAGATCAGCTTACGGTCAGCAACGTGGTATTCCAGTATTGTCACGGAGAAGTCAGGGATGATCATGACTATCTTGCCTTCGGAGTACACGGAGAAGGCGATGCGATCGTCTTTACGAACGGCAGGGTGATAAAGGGCACTTGGAAACGCTATGACGGCGACTTTACTCCTGCAAAGTTCTACGATGAGAATGATGAGGAGATCATTTTTAACCAGGGAAGCACCTGGATCTGCAATATTTGGGATGAATACGGAGAATTTGTAGAATATGGACAAGAATGAGTGGTATCGGGCCGGAGAGGATATCCGGGATCAGGTACAGCAGGCAGTAGATTCAGGTAATTTTACAGATCTTGGAAAGAATATCGGCAATACGGTGAACGATACCTTAAACCGCACTGTGCGAGAGATGAACCGCACGGTGGGGACTGTAGGGGACAGCGTGAACCGCACGGTGGGGATCGTGGGAGACAGCCTGAACCGTGCCGTGAATGAGGTAAACCGCAGTCTCGAGCAGGTGGTGCCCCGCAGTAACGGGAGCGTTTATGCGAACCGGCCTCAGTACAAGCGTCCCAATACCCGACCGGATACCAGATTGTTCCAGAGTGTGCCGAGAGGTTCTGTTTCCGGCGTAGTATATATGGTGGCCGGTTACGGATGGATGGGGTTTTGTCTTTTGGCTCTGATGGGTTCAATGGGTGATTTGCTCTTGTACTCCGGTTCGATGACCGGATTAGTGAGTACGGTGTGCGGCGAGGCGGTTTTGGCGTTGGCAGGGTTTGGCCTTGGCTTTCATGGAACGAAGCTGACAGGCCGCGCGAAACGTTATACCAGATATGTGGATATGGTGAAGGATAAGCTGTACTGTTCCATTCAGGAAATATCTTCCAGAATAGGTAAGAGCGAAAGGTTTGTTGTCAATGACCTAAAGAAGATGATACAGCTCGGCATGTTTAAGCAGGGGCGTCTGGACCAGAAAGAAACCTGCCTGATTGCCAGCGACGAGATGTACGACCAGTATCTGCTCACCCAGAAGGACTATGAGGAGCAGCAGAAAAAGCTGGAGATTGAAAAGCTGGCTGATGAGCGAAAAAAACAGGAAAGGGAGCGTCTGGGCGAGGCTGCGGAAGTGATCGAGGAAGGACAGAACTATGTGCGCCTGATCAGACAGTGCAACGACGAGATTCCCGGCGAGGAGATGTCGGATAAGCTGGATCGTCTTGAGCTGCTGGTCACGAGGATTTTTGATCAGGTGGAGAAGGAGCCGGAGCTTGCACCGGAGCTGCGCAAAATGCTGAGCTTTTATCTGCCTACCACCAAGAAGCTGTTGGAGGCTTATCGGGATTTGGATCGCCAAAAGCTGGATCTGTCGAACGTGGAGCAGACGAAGCGGGAGATTGAGACGGCGGTGGATAACATCAACGAGGCTTTTGAAAAATTTTTAGATGAGCTATTCCGGGAAAAGGCATGGGATATTCAGTCGGATATCTCGGCTCTACATACAATATTGAAGCAGGACGGATACTTATAATAACCGATCGAGTGCCCGCGCACTCGATCTAAGAGAATGCTTCGCATTCTCCTTAAATGTTTGGGGTTGTGGCAATAAAGCATATAATTAAAAATGGAGGACATTAGCATGAGCGAAACAGATTTCAAGGAAATGGAAGCCCCCACACTTGTATTTGGCGAGGTGGAAAATATGGTGGAGGAAAAGCAGCCTCCGGCGGAGATTCCCCAGGCGCAGGAGTTAAAAGAGGATCTGGATGATTCCATCCTGAGCGATGAAGAAAAGCGTCAGGTGGATGAATTTGCGAAGCAGATCGATCTGCACAACTCGACGGCGATCCTGCAGTATGGCGTGGGAACCCAGAAGAAGATGGCGGATTTTTCCGGCAATGCTCTGGAGAATGTAAAGACGAAGGATCTGGGCGAGGTGGGCAACATGCTCTCCGATGTGGTGACGCAGCTAAAGGGCTTTGACGAGGAGGAGAAGGGCATTCTCGGCATATTTAAGAAGCCGGCGCAAAAGCTGGAGACCATGAAGACGAAATACTCCAAAGCGGAGACAAATGTGAATAAGATCTGTGAGGCACTGGAGGATAATCAGGTACAGCTTCTGAAGGATATTTCTATTTTGGATAAGATGTACGATTTGAATCTGACCTATTTTAAAGAGCTTTCCATGTACATACTGGCGGGCAAGAAGAAGCTCGCGGAGACGAGGAATACAGAGCTGCCGCAGCTTTTGGAGAAGGCGAAGGCCAGCGGTCTGCCGGAGGATGCGCAGGCGGCCAGAGATCTGGAGGCGCTTTGCGATCGGTTTGAAAAGAAGCTTCATGATCTGGAGCTGACCAGAATGGTGTCAATTCAGACGGCGCCGCAGATCAGACTGGTGCAGAGCAGTGACACCATGATGGTGGAAAAGATACAGTCCACGATCGTGAATACCATTCCGCTGTGGAAGAGCCAGATGGTGCTGGCGCTGGGAGTCACCCACGCGGAGCAGGCGGCGAAGGCGCAGAGAGAAGTGTCCGATATGACCAATGAGCTCTTGAAGAAGAACGCCGAGGTGTTAAAGGTTTCCGCTATTGAGAGCGCGAAAGAATCAGAGCGCGGCATCATTGATATGGAGACGTTGAAAAATACCAACGCGAACCTGATCTCCACTCTGGACGAGGTGATGAAGATTCAGGCTGACGGCAGAGAGAAGAGAAGAGTCGCAGAGGAAGAGATGAAAGTGATGGAGAATGAGCTCAAGCAGAAGCTTTTAGAGCTCAGTGAAAGGAAGTAATGACTCCATGAAGTGGATGAAATTCAGGATAAAGACTGTCGTGGATGCGGAGGATATCATTATCAGCGAGCTTTACGACAGAGGACTGGAAGGGGCGCAGATTGAGGATAAGGTGCCCCTCACAGCGTTGGAGAAAGAGCAGATGTTTGTGGATATCCTGCCCGAGAGCGAGGAGGATGACGGCGTCGCCTATTTAAGCTTTTTTGTGGAGGAGCAGGACGACGGTTCTCTCTTGCTGGAAGGGGCGCCTGCAGACAAGACGGAGGTGCTTGCCCGGATCGATGAGGCTCTTTCGGAGGTTTGCTCCTTTATGGAGATCGGCGAAGGGACTGTCACAGTGTCTGAGACCGAGGACATCGACTGGATCAATAACTGGAAACAGTATTTTCATCAATTTTACATAGACGATCTTTTGGTGATTCCCTCTTGGGAGGAAGTAAAAGAGGAAGACAGAGATAAAAAGATTTTACACATTGATCCGGGGACAGCTTTCGGTACGGGGATGCATGAGACGACCCAGTTGTGTATCCGTCAGATCAAAAAACACCTGACATCGGAGACAGTGCTTTTGGATGTGGGAACAGGAAGCGGTATTCTTGCGATCCTGGCTCTCATGTACGGCGCAAAATACGCTCTGGGCACCGATCTGGATCCCTGCGCGGTGGAGGCTGTAGCGCAGAATAAGGAGGCCAACGGGATTCCCGGGGAGGCTTTCGATCTATTGATCGGCAACATCATTACAGAGAAGGATGTACAGGACAGAGTCGGTTACGAGCGCTACGATATCGTGACGGCGAATATTCTGGCGGATGTACTGGTGCCCCTTACGCCTGTGATCACGCAACACTTGAAATCCGGCGGCGTCTATATCACATCGGGCATTATTGAGGGGAAAGAGGAGACTGTGCGGCAGGCGGTGGAGGCGGCAGGCCTTTCTGTCCTGGAGGTGACCAGACAGGGTGAATGGGTGTCTGTGACGGCGAGAAAAGAATAAGCGTCATACAAATGGAGATTGTTATGGAAAAGACAAAGACAAAACCAAGCATTAAACAGGTTCTGCTGAGAAATTTGGCAGGGATATTTGCGATCGTGTGGATGTGCGTGATCTTCGCTTTCTCCGCTCAGGACAAGGAAGAATCCGGTGCAGTGAGCGAGAGCTTCACCTATCGTGTGGTCAGTTCCACGAACTTTTTCTTTCACCTGGACATGAACGATGCGCGGGTGAAGGAGATTGCAGACTCTATTGAGGGATTTGTCAGAAAAGCGGCTCATATGACGGAGTACGGGATTCTCTCTGTGCTTCTCTATATATGGATCGGTCAGTGGCCGATGAGTTTTTTGAGAAGATGGGGAACGGCATTTGGGGCGGCGACGGTCTATGCCGCCACCGATGAGATTCATCAACTGTTTGTGGCAGGCCGGTCAGGCCGGTTTACGGATGTGTGTATCGATGGCGCGGGAGCTGCTCTGGGTATTATCGTGTTTGTTCTTCTGGTGCGGGCCAAAAAGCTTGTGCAGGCGGCAAAGGCACGGAAACAGGAGAAAGAGGCGCGTAAGCTGGAGAAAGAAGAGCGAAAACAGGAGAAAATGCAGCAGGAAGAGCAGCAGGAGACGGTGGAGCCGCATAAGGAGGAGTAGTGTATCAGTTTTTTGTGGAACCTTCACAGATTCAGGATAAAAAGGTAATCATTACGGGCAGTGATGTCAATCATATTAAGAATGTTCTGCGCATGAAGGTCGGTGAGGAGATCGCGGTCAAAAGTGGAGAAGACGGCAGAGAATATCGCTGTGGCATTGAAGCTTTTGCGCAGGACCAGGTCATTTGTTCATTACGGTTTATCAGGGAAGAGGGGGTGGAGCTGCCCTCTAAAATTTATCTCTTTCAGGGGCTTCCCAAGGCGGATAAGATGGAACTGATCGTACAGAAGGCTGTGGAGCTGGGGGTCTTTGAGGTGATCCCGGTGACAGTGAAACGCTGCGTGGTAAAACTGGATGAGAAAAAAGCGGCCGCGAAGGTGGGTCGTTGGCAGGGTATTGCGGAGGCAGCGGCTAAGCAGTGTAAGCGGGGTATCATACCTGTGGTGAAAATGCCGATGACTTTGCGTGAAGCGGCGGCCTACGCACAGGGGATGGATGTGCGGCTTATTCCTTACGAGCTGGCCGGTGATATGGCGCACACCAGAGAAATCATAGAAAAGATCGCACCCGGGCAGAGTGTGGCTCTCTTTATCGGCCCGGAGGGAGGATTTGAGGAGAGCGAGGTGGAGACTGCCCTTGCGGCAGGCATAGAGCCGATTACCCTGGGGAGGAGGATCCTGCGGACGGAGACGGCGGGACTTACGGTGCTTTCCTGGCTGATGTACCATTTGGAGTAGAAATACATATCTTAATATATACGCGAAAGCAATGAGCAATGCGCAGACGGAGGAATAATCACGGCGGGGAGTATGCTCACCGAAGTGATTGTTCCGATGGATGCATAGGGCGAATGCCCGTGAGCGAGATGAAGTGAAACGAAATCGAGCTGCATTGCGCGGGAAATAACTATGTTAAGAAGGGAAACGGTAGCAATGGAAGTATATCTGGATAATTCCGCGACGACCCGGTGCTTTAACGAGGTTGCGCTGTTAATGCATAAGATTATGTGTGAGGATTACGGAAATCCATCCAGCCTGCATCATAAAGGTGTGGAAGCGGAAAACTACTTAAGATATGCCGGCGAAACCTTTGCGAAACTTTTGAAGGTCAATGAGAAGGAGATTTTTTTTACTTCCGGTGGCACGGAATCTGACAATATCGCGCTGATCGGTGCGGCCATGGCGGGCCACAGAAGAGGCAGACATCTGATCACCACGCCGATTGAGCATCCGGCGGTATTACAGCCCATGGCCTATCTGGAGGATCAGGGGTTCGAGGTGACCTATCTGTCTGTGGATCGGCAGGGGCGGATCTCTCTGGAGGAACTGGAACAGGCTGTCAGGCCGGACACGATCCTGGTCTCCATTATGCACACGAACAATGAGATCGGAAGCCTGCAGCCCATTGCGGAGGCCGGGGCGCTCATTAAAGGACGCAATCCCCAGACCCTCTTTCATGTGGATGCGGTACAGGGCTTTGGCAAGGCACGAATCTATCCCGGGAAAATGCAGATCGACATGCTCAGCGCCAGCGGGCACAAGCTGCACGGCCCCAAGGGAATCGGTCTGCTCTATCTGCGGGAGGGCGCGAAAGTGAATCCCATCACTTACGGCGGCGGTCAGCAGCGGGGGATGCGTTCCGGCACGGAAAATTTGCCCGGTATTGCCGGATTTGCCAAGGCGGCGGAGCTGGTGTACCAGAATCTGGACCGCGACGTGGAAAAAATGTATGCGCTGCGGGAAAGGTTGACCCATGGAGTCAAAAATATGGAAAATGTAGTGGTCAACGGCTGCCCGGGAAGAGAAGGGGCGCCCCACATCCTGAGTCTCTCCGTCAGAGGCGTCCGCAGCGAAGTGCTCCTGCATGCATTGGAGGAGCGGGGAATCTACGTCTCGGCGGGAAGCGCCTGCGCGGCGCATAAGCCACAGCCTTCCGCCACCCTGAAGGCAGTCGGTGTGGAGAGAGAGCTTTTGGGATCTACGATCAGGTTCAGCCTTTCCTGCTTCACGACGGAGGAGGAGATTGATTACACGGTACAGAATCTCTCGGAGATCGTACCGATACTCAGAAGATATACAAGACATTAAAGGGAGGGCGGTGACGCCCTTCCTCACAGAGAGAGGATGCGTATGTATAAATCATTTTTGATCAAATATGCCGAGATTGGTGTAAAAGGCAAAAACCGGTATCTGTTCGAGGAGGCTTTGGTCAAGCAGATTAAGTATGCCCTGAAAAAGGCGGAGGGAGAGTTTTCGGTGCGCAGGACGGACGGGCGTATCTATGTGGACGCTCTGTCAGCTTTTGATTTTGATGAGGTTGTGGAGAACCTGAAAAAGGTGTTTGGTATCTCCGGCATCTGCCCCGTGGTGTATGTGGAGGATGAGGGGTTCGAACGGCTCTGTGAAGAGGTAGTCCGTTATATCGGTGATGTATACCCGGACAGGCATAAGAGCTTTAAGGTGGCGGCGAGACGGGCGCGTAAAAATTATCCGCTGGATTCCATGGAGATTAACACGGAACTGGGAGGCACCATTCTGGACGCTTACCCGGAAATGTGTGTTGACGTGCACAAACCGGAGATTCTTTTGCATGTGGAGGTGCGGGACAAGATCTATCTTTATTCCGAGATCATACCGGGTCCCGGCGGTATGCCGGTAGGATCGGGCGGCAAGGCGATGCTGCTCCTCTCCGGCGGTATCGACTCTCCTGTGGCGGGCTGGATGATTGCGAAGCGCGGTGTCAAGATCGATGCGGTGTACTTTCATGCGCCGCCCTACACCAGCGAGCGGGCAAAGCAGAAGGTGGTGGATCTGGCGAAGAAGGTGGCGGCCTACGCGGGGCCGGTCTATCTGCATGTCATTAACTTTACGGATATTCAGCTTTACATTTATGATAAATGTCCCCACGATGAGCTTACCATCATTATGCGCCGTTACATGATGCGCATTGCGGAGCATATTGCGAAGGAGACGGAATGTCTGGGGCTGATCACGGGGGAGAGCATCGGGCAGGTGGCCTCCCAGACCATGGCCAGTCTGGCGGCCACGAACGAGGTGTGCACCATGCCGGTCTACCGGCCCCTCATCGGTTTTGATAAGATGGAGATCGTGGAGATAGCGGAGAAGATTGACAGCTACGAGACGTCCATTCTGCCCTACGAGGACTGCTGTACCATTTTTGTGGCCAAGCACCCCGTTACGAAGCCGAATCTGAATATCATAAAAAGGCATGAGCAGAATCTGCAGGAAGGGATCGACGAGCTGGTGCAGAAGGCTCTTGACACGGACGAAGTTATCATAGTACATGATTAATTCGAGCAGAAAGTTAAATCGAGTAGGGAAAGTTTTCTCCCTACTCGTTGCGCGACCCGTGCGCCACTTTAGTGGCATCCTACCTTTGCACGGGTCTGCGCATAAAGACAGCCCGGGAAATCTCCCGAGCTGTTCCGGTCAAGTCAAGACTGCAAGGATTACATGATGTAAGGCTTCAGCGCTTCCATAACCTCATCCGTGCCATCCTCAACNTGGATGTTTAAGTCGATCGGNTTGGATAAATCTAAGCTGAAAATACCCATGATAGATTTTGCATCAATAACATACCTGCCGGATACCAGATCAAAATCATAATCAAACTTAGTGATATCATTCACAAAAGATTTAACCTTATCAATCGAATTTAAAGAAATCTGTATGGTTTTCATTTTGAAATTACCTCCTTTACTTTTTGTCCCCTTTGGATACTATACTAAATCTTGAGGGACTAAAAGTCAATGATAAAACAACACAAAAAACGCGGAGTATACTATGAAAAGTGTAGCATTACACAATCTGGGCTGTAAAGTAAATGCTTATGAATTAGAGTATATGCAACAAACTTTACAGGAAAAAGGATATAAAATTGTACCATTTGATGAGGCGGCCGATATTTATATTGTGAATACCTGTACAGTCACCAATATTGCNGACAGGAAGAGCAGACAGATGCTGCACCGGGCAAAAAAACGAAATCCCGAGGCGGTAGTCGTGGCGGTGGGCTGCTATGTGCAGACGGGAAAAGAAACGCTTAAGACGGACGGAACAGTAGATCTTGCCATTGGGAACAACAGAAAAAAGGATCTGGTGGAGATTCTGGAGAATTATCTGGAAAAGAGACAGACACAGCCTGTTTTTGACTGCATTGATATCAATAAGACCTCGGCGTACGAGGAGGTTACTCTGAAGAGGACGGCGGAGCACACCCGCGCCTATATTAAGATCCAGGACGGATGCAATCAGTTCTGCTCCTACTGCATCATACCCTATGCCAGAGGAAGGGTGAGGAGCCGCAGGGAAGAGGATATTCTGCGGGAAGTGCAGGGGATAGCGCAGGCAGGCTACCGTGAGATCGTGCTGACGGGGATCCATATCAGCTCTTACGGCGTTGACCGGGGCGGTTGTGAACTGGTGCCCCTTCTGGAAACCCTCTCCCGGATCGAGGGCATCGAGAGGATCCGGCTGGGTTCTCTGGAGCCCCGTGTCGTGACGGAGGAGTTTGCNAGACAGATCCACGCTCTGCCGAAGGTTTGNCCTCANTTTCATCTTTCCCTGCAAAGCGGCTGCGANNCNGTNCTTCGCAGNATGAANCGGCANTACGACACGGCGGCNTATTTTGAGGCGGTGGAGCTGTTGNGGAAGNATTACAAAAATCCGGCGGTCACCACGGATGTGATCGTGGGATTTCCGGGGGAAACGGAGGAGGAGTTTGCGCAGACGGAAAGCTTTCTGCGTCGGGTCGGATTTTACGAGATGCACATTTTCAAGTATTCCAGACGGCAGGGCACGCGGGCTGCGGATATGGAGGGACAGCTGACGGAAGGTGAAAAAGCGCGGCGCAGCGAACGGCTGATGACGTTGGAGCGGGAGATGTCCCGGGCTTACCGACAGACTTTTTTGGGAGAAACGGTGGAGGTTCTTCTGGAGGAGGCCATAGAGCGGGGGGAAAGGANCTACTGGATCGGACATACGCCCCATTATGTTAAGGTGGCAGTGGAAGCCGGAGAGGAGAAACAGCTGCAAAATCATATGGTTCGCTGTAAAGCCGCCTCGTTCCTGGAAGAAGAGATTCTATTGGCTGCGGAAATGAAAGGATTGACCGACTAATAAATAACGGGTATAATGGTAATATTCAAAGTCGTGCAGCGTTGATTTCGTGAATGGGCATGAAGGAAAATGGGAAACATTAACAGTAGATAAGGGCGTGAGAATATGCGGGAGCAGGATTTAGAAAATACACAATTTTTTACGGTGGAGACAGAGCCGGAGACCGGCGTGAAGCTGGTGCTGTCCACGGTGTATGAGGCGTTGACGGAGAAGGGTTATAACCCGGTCAATCAGATCGTGGGATATATCATGTCCGGGGATCCCACTTATATCACCAGCCATAAGAGNGCGCGCAGCCTGATCATGAAGGTGGAGCGGGACGAACTTGTGGAGGAGATGCTGGTGGAGTATATCAAGAACTCCATTGAAGGAACGAAAAAGAATTGACCATATAAGTCAACAAGGTGAAGAGAACNGATGAGGATCATGGGATTAGATCTCGGCTCCAAGACGGTGGGGGTGGCTGTCAGCGACCCGCTGCTGATCACGGCGCAGGGGATCGAGATCATCAGGCGGAAGGACGAGAATAAGCTGAGACAGACGTTGGCGCGCATTGAGGCGCTGATCGAGGAGTACGAGGTGGAAGAGATCGTGCTTGGCCTGCCGAAAAATATGAACAATACACTGGGAGAACGGGCTGAACTCTCTCTTGCGTTTCAGGAAAAGCTTGAGCGCAGGACGGGGCTTCCTGTTGTGATGTGGGACGAGCGGCTGACGACGGTGGCGGCGGACCGCGCGATGATGGAAGCAGGAATTCGCAGAGAAGATCGCAGGGATCATGTGGATAAGATCGCGGCGTGTTTTATTTTGCAGGGATACCTCGATTCACGTCAGGCGTGTGAAGAAGCGNACAAGAAGAACTTCTAGAGCTCGCGTCATAGGACGCTTCGCTAAGAAGTTCTATGTCTTGTACTGGAGAATGCAAAAAGCGTGCAGTCTCCGTCGGTATGTTGGAGGATGATATGTTATGGAAAAGATCACATTTACACTGGAGGACGGTGATGCGGTCGAGTTTTATGTACTGGAACAGACGATGATCGGCGGCGTCAACTACCTCCTGGTGNCGGATTCTGCGGAGGGTGACGGCGAAGCGCTTATTTTATCTGATGTTTCTGCGCCGGAAGATCCGGAGGCAGTATACGAGATTGTAGAGGACGATGAGAAATTAAACGCAGTGGCAGCTGTGTTTGAAAAGATAATTGACGACATAGATATTATTCAGTAAGAATTGGAGGTAAGTTTTTTGAAAAAAAATGAACAGGGAAGGTCAGCAGATAAGCTGAAAGTTATCCCATTAGGCGGACTTGAGCAGATTGGGCTTAATATTACTGCCTTTGAATATGAGGATAGCATTGTTGTGGTGGACTGCGGGCTGTCGTTTCCGGAGGACGAGATGCTGGGAATCGACTTGGTGATACCGGATATCACCTATCTGCGGGACAACATGAGTAAGGTGAAGGGGTTTGTGATCACCCACGGACACGAGGATCACATCGGGGCGCTGCCCTATGTACTAAAGGAATTGAACATACCCATTTATGCAACGAAGCTGACCATGGGCATCATAGAGAATAAACTGGAAGAACACGGCCTGATGAAAACAACGAAGCGGAAGGTCGTCAAGTTCGGACAGTCGATCAATCTGGGACAGTTTCGGATCGAGTTTATCAGGACAAATCACAGCATTGTGGACGCGGCGGCGCTGGCGATCTATTCCCCCGCAGGCGTGGTGGTGCATACGGGAGACTTCAAGGTGGATTATACGCCGGTATTTGGTGATGCCATTGACTTACAGAGATTTGCCGAGATTGGNAAAAAGGGTGTGCTTGCCCTGATGTGCGATTCAACAAACGCTGAGCGGCTGGGTTTTACNCCCTCTGAGAAGACGGTGGGAAAGACCTTTGATTCTCTTTTCTTAGAGCATAAAGATACCCGGATTCTGATCGCAACCTTTGCCTCTAACGTGGACAGAGTGCGTCAGATCATAAATACTGCGGAAAAATTCGGCAGAAAGGTCGTGGTGGAAGGGCGCAGTATGATCAATATCATTGATACCGCCTCGAAGCTGGGCTATCTGCAGATCGCGGAAAGAACGCTGATCGATGTGGAGGAGCTTAAGAATTATCCGCCCGAGAAGACGGTCATCATCACCACCGGCAGCCAGGGCGAGAGTATGGCGGCTCTAAGCCGTATGGCAAGCAATAACCATAAAAAGATATCCATTATGCCGGGAGATACCGTGATCTTCTCTTCCCATCCGATACCGGGTAATGAGAAGGCAGTCACTAACGTCATCAATGAGCTGCAGATGAAGGGAGCGGACGTTATCTTTCAGGATGTGCATGTGTCGGGACATGCCTGTCAGGAGGAGATCAAGCTGATCTACTCTCTGGTCAGACCCAAGTACGCGATTCCTGTCCACGGCGAGTATAAGCACAGGAAAGCACAGGCAAAGATTGCGGCTGAGCTGGGGATACCCAAGGAAAACATCTTTATGCTGCAGTCAGGCGATGTGCTGGAGATGGATGATAACAGAGCTGTNGTAAACGGCAAAGTGCCCGTGGGAGCGATNCTGGTGGACGGTCTGGGCGTGGGCGATGTGGGCAACGTGGTGCTGCGCGACAGGCAGCATCTGGCGGAGGANGGCATCATGATCGTGGTGCTGGCGCTGGAGTCCCACAGCGATCAGNTGGTATCCGGCCCGGATATCGTGTCCAGAGGCTTCGTCTATGTGAAGGAGTCTGATGAGCTTTTGGATGAGGCCAGACTTCTGGTGGACGAGGCTGTGCAGAACTGCCTCGACAGAGGTAAGACCGACTGGGGAAAATTGAAGAGCACGATCAAGGATGTGCTCAGCGATTTTGTCTGGAAGAGAACGAAGAGAAGACCGATGATTTTACCAATCATTATGGAGGTTTAATACCATGTCAGAGAAGGAGATCCTGGAGGCAGCCAGAAGATTTGCAGATCAGATCATGACTTCAGATACCTATAAGGAATATCTGTATCAGCTGGAAAAATTAAAAAAACAGCCGGAGCTTTATGAGAAGGTGAATGAGTTCAGGCAGCGGAACTTCGATCTTCAGAATGCGCCGGAGAGCGAGGATCTCTTAGAGCGCTTGGAAGCATTTGAGGAAGAGTATGAGAGGTTCCGGGAGAACCCCATCGCGGATGATTTCCTGGCGGCAGAGCTGGCGGTCTGCCGCATGATGCAGGATATTTACGGGGTACTGGCGGAGCAGCTGGACTTCGAACTTTATTAAAGAGGTAATTATGAGTGTAAAATCCATTATTGGCTCCACGGTGGAGCTGATCATCAAAGTGGTGGCGCTGGTATTCATTGCGTCGTATATTATTAAGACTGCTACTGCTGCTTATGACTACGGCTACCGTATCTTTACGGAAGCGCCTGTATCTCTGGGAGAGGGCAGGGTCATAAGCGTCATCGTGGAAGATCCGGTGTCCGTGAGGGATGTGGGACAGATGCTGGAGGAGCGGGGATTGATCCGGGACGCTAATCTTTTTGTGATCCAGGAACTGCTGTCCGAGGATCACGGGAAGATTCAGCCTGGCATTTATGACTTGAGCACCTCCATGACTGCGCAGGAGATGGTGGCGGTGATGGCGGCGGATGCCCCTGAGGAGGAAGAGGAAAATGCAGAATGATGAGCGTATGCATACTTTTCTGGCCTCACTGGATGCGGGGAACACACCCCTTTTGGATCAGATAGAACGAGAAGCTTTGGAAACCAATGTGCCGATCATACGCACGCAGACGCAGGGACTGCTCCGGTTCCTGCTCGCGCTGCGAAAACCTATGTCCATTTTGGAGATAGGATGCGCCATTGGTTTTTCTGCGCTTTTGATGAGCGAATACGCGCCCCGGGGATGCCGGATCACCACCATAGAAAAATACGAGAAGCGGATCCCCGTAGCCAGAAAAAACTTTGAACGCGCGGGAAAGGAAGAGGAGATCACTTTATTAGAAGGTGACGCGGCAGATATTTTGAAGGAACTTGACGGGCCTTATGACTTGATCTTTATGGATGCCGCCAAGGGACAGTATGTGAATTTCCTGCCGGATACTTTGCGGCTTCTTTCACCGGGCGGACTGCTTGTCTCCGACAACGTTTTACAGGACGGTGATGTGTTGGAATCCCGGTTCGCCGTGACAAGAAGGAACCGCACGATTCACAGCAGAATGCGGGAGTATCTCTACGAGGTGACCCACCATGAGGCGTTAGAGACGATCGTGCTGCCTGTGGGGGACGGGGTGACGGTCAGTGTGCGAAAAGCGTGCAAAAAGAATTTCTAAAGCTCGCGCCATAGGACGCTTCGCTAAGAAATTCTAAATTTTGCACTGGAGAATACCCAAAGAGCGGGTATTCTCCGCAACCTGGAGGTTATGAAAATGGAGAGTAGCAGAAGGAAACCGGAACTGCTGGTGCCGGCCGGCAGTCTGGAGGTTTTAAAAACGGCTGTTATTTTTGGAGCGGATGCGGTCTACATAGGCGGGGAGGCCTTCGGCCTGCGGGCGAAGGCTAAGAATTTTTCTGCGGAGGAGATGGCGGAAGGGATCGCCTTTGCCCATGAGCATGGCGTGAAGGTACATGTGACGGCTAATATTTTAGCGCATAACGCCGATCTGACAGGAGCAGAGGCTTATTTTGAGGAGATGAAAAAGTTGAAGCCCGATGCGCTGATCATCGCGGATCCGGGAATGTTTGTGCTGGCGCGCAGGGTCTGCCCGGAGATCGACATCCATATTTCCACCCAGGCAAACAATACGAATTATATGACCTACCGTTTCTGGTATGAGCAGGGAGCCAGGCGGGTCGTGTCCGCAAGGGAGCTTTCTTTGCAGGAGATCAAAGAGATCCGGGCGCAGATCCCTGAGGATATGGAGATCGAGAGCTTTGTGCACGGGGCGATGTGCATCTCCTACTCGGGACGCTGCCTTCTCAGCAATTATTTTACGGGGCGCGATGCGAACCATGGCGCCTGCACCCATCCGTGCCGCTGGAAATATGCGCTGGTGGAGGAGACCAGGCCGGGAGAGTATCTGCCTGTCTATGAGAACGACAGGGGCACTTATATTTTTAACTCCAAGGATCTGAATATGATCGAACATATCCCGGAGCTGATCGAGGCGGGAATCGACAGCTTTAAGATNGAGGGCAGGATGAAGACGGCGCTCTATGTGGCGACGGTGGCGCGCACCTATCGCCGGGCGATCGACGATTATCTTGTGTCTGAGGAGCAGTACCGTGCGAACATGGACTGGTATCGGGCGGAGATCGCCAAGTGTACTTACCGGAAATTTACCACCGGTTTTTATTTTGGAAAGGCCGATGAAAATACACAGATTTATGATGAGAGCACCTATGTGAACGAGTATATTTATCTGGGGATCGTGGCGGAGCTGGTGCCGGAGCCCCATGAAAATGGCGGCGAAGCGCGTATGTGCGCCCGCTTTGAACAGCGCAACAAGTTCGGCGTGGGAGATGCCATTGAGATCATGAAACCGGACGGTACGAATGTTCCGGTGGAGGTGCTTGCCATGTACAATGAGGACGGGGAGGCGGTGGANTCCTGCCCNCANCCGAAACAGANNATAGATGTGAGNCTGTCNGAACTGCCNGAGGCGGGAGATATTCTGCGGGTGGAGAAAGAACATAATATGTAATGTCCTTTGAAATTTTTTTCTTNGAAAAAAACAANATNNGGGTTGCAATTTACANAAAAGTAGNGTATCTTANATACAGAAATTGTATACAGGTATTCAGAACGANGGCGTTCCAAAAANGTTTTTTTGGNGCGCATTTTTTCACATGTTCTGTGAAATGAGGAGGAGAGTTATGAGCGAAAAATTCAATGTGGAAGAGATTTTTGCAAAGAATGTGTTCACTCTCGGCAAGATGCAGGAGCGTCTGACGAGGAGTGCCTACAAAGAAGTGGTCAAGGTGATGAATGAGGGCGGGGAGCTTTCCATGAGCACCGCGAATATCGTNGCTAAGGCGATGAAGGACTGGGCGGTAGAGAACGGCGCGACCCATTATACACACTGGTTCCAGCCGCTCACCGGCATTACGGCTGAGAAACATGACGCTTTCGTGTCCCATCCCGATGATCTGGGCAAGATGCTGACGGAGTTCTCCGGCAAGGAGCTGATCAAGGGTGANCCGGATGCGTCCTCCTTCCCTTCGGGNGGTCTGCGGGCNACCTTCGAGGCGAGAGGCTACACGGCGTGGGATATCACTTCCCCCGCGTTTTTGAAGGAATCCGGCTGCGGAACGATCCTCTGTATTCCTACCGCATTCTGTTCTTACACGGGCGAGGCGCTGGATAAGAAGACGCCTTTGCTGCGCTCCATGGAGGCGTTGAGTCAGCAGGCGCTGCGTATCGTGCGTCTGTTTGGCAATACGGAAGCGACTAAGGTGACGGCATCCGTAGGCCCGGAGCAGGAATATTTTCTGGTAGATAAAGATTTGTATATGAAGAGAACGGATCTGATGTTCTCCGGCCGTACGCTTTTTGGCGCACCGGCGCCCAAGGGTCAGGAGATGGAGGATCATTACTTCGGCGTTATCAGGGAGCGTGTGGGCACGTTCATGCAGGATNTGAACAAGGAGCTCTGGAAGCTGGGCGTGACGGCGAAAACCCAGCACAACGAGGTGGCTCCCGCGCAGCATGAGCTCGCNCCCATCTATGAGACCGCTAATATTGCGGTGGATCACAACCAGATCGTTATGGAGACTATGAAGAGAGTNGCCGTGCAGCATAACATGCGCTGTCTCCTTCACGAGAAGCCCTATGCCGGTGTGAACGGTTCCGGTAAGCACGACAACTGGTCCATCACCACGGATAATGGCGTGAATCTGTTGGATCCCGGCGATACCCCTAATGAGAATGTGCAATTCCTTTTGGTGCTGGCATGTATCCTGAAAGCGGTGGACACCCATGCGGATCTGCTTCGCCAGTCCGCGTCCGATGTGGGAAATGACCACAGACTCGGCGCTAACGAGGCACCCCCGGCAATTATTTCCGTTTTTCTGGGTGAGCAGCTTGAGGATGTGGTGACACAGTTGATNGAGACGGGGCAGGCAACTTCCGTCAAGGAAGGCGGTACACTTCAGACGGGTGTGAGCACCCTGCCTGATTTTCAGAAGGATGCGACAGACAGAAACAGGACGTCACCTTTCGCTTTCACGGGAAATAAGTTCGAGTTCCGTATGGTGGGTTCCTCAGACTCGATCGCCAGCCCGAACACGACCCTGAATGCGATNGTGGCGGAGGCTTTCTGTGAGGCGGCTGATATATTGGAGGCGGCGGAGGATAAGGAGCTTGCGATNCACGACCTGATCAAAGAATATATGACGAAGCACCAGAGGATCATCTTCAACGGCAACGGCTACTCTGACGAGTGGGTGGCGGAGGCTGAAAGAAGAGGACTTCCCAACATTAAGTCCATGATCGAGGCGGCGGAGACGCTCACCACGGATAAGGCGGTGAAGCTGTTTGAGAAGTTCGGTATCTTCACAAAGGTGGAATTAGAGTCCCGCGAGGAGATCATCTACGAGACATATGCAAAGAGCATCAATATCGAGGCGCTTACCATGATCGATATGGCGGGTAAGCAGATCATTCCCGCAGTGGTCCGCTATACGAAGGAGCTTGCTGACACGGTGAATGCGGTAAAGAGTGCCGGTGCGGATGCGTCNACACAGGATGAGCTTCTGCAGGAGGTGTGCACGAAGCTGACGGCAATGCAGACGGCGCTTGGGAAGCTGCAAAAGGCAGAGAAAGAGGCTTCTGCGATCACAGACGCTAAAAANCAGGCGTTCTTTTATAAGGACACGGTGCGGGTTATCATGGACGAACTGCGTGCACCGGCGGATGAGCTGGAGATGATCGTAGATAAAGAATATTGGCCGATTCCGACCTATGGCGAATTGATGTTTGAGATCTGATCTNACATTTTTTAAAAAAATTAGGAAAAAGGGCTTGTCAAACTGCCCTTTTTCCTATATAATCCTTAATTGTTGATGGGCTATCGCCAAACGGTAAGGCAACGGACTCTGACTCCGTCATTTCAAGGTTCGAATCCTTGTAGCCCAGCTAATGACCCCGATAGATGAGATCTGTCGGGGTTTTCTGCACTACATGGGGGCATGGAATATGACAGACCTGATTGACAGCTTTCCCACTGACCGGGAGCTCTCTGACGATGAGTGGCGGTTTTTGATAGAGGGAGACTATGACAGACAGCGCCTTTTCGACAGGGCAGATCAGGTGCGCAGACAATATTACGGGACGGATGTCTATATCAGAGGCCTGATCGAGATTTCCAGCTTTTGCAAAAATGANTGTCTNTACTGCGGTATCCGCAAGAGCAATGCCAATGCCGAACGTTACAGGCTCTCTAAAGAGGAGATATATGCCTGCTGCGGGCAGGGATATGAGCTGGGGTTTCGTACCTTTGTACTGCAGGGCGGAGAGGATGCTTACCACACCACAGAGTGGGTGGAGGAAGTTGTTTCTTTCATTAAAGAAAAATATCCCGACTGTGCGGTGACGCTNTCTTTAGGAGAGCGGCCGCGGGAGGATTATGAGATCTGGTATAAGGCGGGAGCCGACCGTTATCTTTTGCGGCATGAGACGGCGTCTCGCNCTCANTACGANAANCTGCATCCNCCGCNGCAAANNTATAGATATCGCATGTTATGTTTACAAAATCTGAAGCAGATCGGCTATCAGACGGGCGCGGGCTTTATGGTGGGCTCTCCCTTTCAGAGCACGGACGATCTGATCGCGGACATGCGTTTTCTGCGGGAGTTTCAGCCTCATATGGTGGGTATCGGCCCCTTCATACCACACCACGACACACCCTTTGCGGCGTATCCGCAGGGGACTTTGGAGCGGACGCTCACCATGGTGGCGCTCACCAGACTGACGCTGCCCTATGCGCTCATCCCTGCGACAACGGCGCTGGGAACGATCCATCCGCAGGGCAGAGAGATGGGATTGCAGGCGGGAGCCAATGTGGTGATGCCGAATCTGTCCCCAGCGGCAGTGCGCGGGCAGTATTCTCTCTACGACAATAAGCTCTACACAGGAGAGGAAGCGGCGGAGAGCATCGCCTTACTGAAACGCAGGGCAGCGGAGGCGGGATATAGCGTGGTAGTGAGCAGGGGAGACAGTGTCCGGATAAGACATTGATGTGAGAACCATGATTGTTCCAGTATATTCGGCGGAGCAAATTACAAACAGGTATATTTAGAAAGAAGGTATCATATGTACGATCCGAAATCAATGTGTGCAGATGATTTTATAGACCACGGGGAAATTCAGGAGACGTTGGCGTATGCCGAGGAAAATAAAAACAATAAGGCGCTGATTGAGGAGATTCTGGAAAAAGCCCGTCCCAGAAAAGAGGGAAATTCCACCGTGTGCGCAGGGCTTTCCCACAGAGAGGCGTCGGTGCTTCTGGCCTGTGAGGACAAGGAGGTGCTGGAGAGGATTTATGCTCTGGCGGAGGAGATCAAGCTGGCGTATTACGGCAACAGGATCGTAATCTTTGCACCCCTGTATCTTTCCAACTATTGTGTTAACGGCTGCGTATACTGCCCCTATCACAGTAAAAACAAGAGCATTCCCAGAAAGAAGCTGACTCAGGAAGAGATTAAGCGGGAAGTGATCGCCCTGCAGGATATGGGCCATAAGCGTCTGGCTATTGAGGCAGGGGAGGATCCTGTCAATAACCCCATTGCATATATTTTGGAATGTATCAAGACAATCTATTCCATCCAACATAAAAACGGAGCGATCCGCCGCGTCAATGTAAATATTGCGGCCACCACGGTGGAGGAATACCGTATGTTGAAGGAGGCAGGGATCGGCACTTACATCCTCTTTCAGGAGACCTATCACAAGGAGAGTTATTTAAATCTGCATCCCACAGGTCCCAAGCATGATTATAACTATCACACCGAGGCGATGGACCGCGCTATGGAAGGTGGGATCGATGATGTAGGACTGGGCGTGCTCTTCGGTCTGGAGCTATATAAGTATGAGTTTGCGGGGCTTCTCATGCACGCGGAGCATCTGGAGGCTGTTCACGGCGTAGGGCCCCACACCATCAGCGTGCCGCGGATCAAGCGGGCTGACGATATCGATCCTTCCGCTTTTGACAATGGGATCGACGATGAGACTTTTGCAAAGATATGCGCTTTGATCCGTATCGCAGTTCCCTATACAGGCATGATCATTTCCACCAGAGAGAGTCAGGAGGTGCGGGAAAAGGTGATCCGCCTTGGCGTATCTCAGGTTTCCGGGGGATCCAGAACCTCTGTGGGGGGCTATACGGAGGAAGAACGGCCCACAGATACGGAGCAGTTCGATGTATCCGATCAGAGAAGCCTGGATGAAGTGGTCAAGTGGCTGATGGAGCTGGGCCATATTCCTTCCTTCTGCACGGCCTGTTATCGGGAGGGCAGGACGGGCGACCGCTTTATGAGTCTGTGTAAGACAGGGCAGATCCAGAACTGTTGTCATCCCAATGCACTGATGACCCTGAAGGAGTATCTGACGGACTATGCCTCCGAGGAGACGAAGGCCATTGGCGATGCGNTGATACNGGCGGAGCTTGCCAATATCCCGAAGGAGCAGGTGAGAGAGATCGCCAAGGATCATCTGAAGAAGATNGAGGAAGGNATCAGAGATTTTCGATTTTAGCAGTTCAGCCAGACCGAATCTTTNAGCCAGATNGTGCTTGCACAAGGATGGCTGGAAGACGAAGGTCTGAGGGAACGCCCGACGATGAGCAAAAGTAGCCGCAGAGCGGCGGAGAGCGCAGAATGCGCGATTTTGCGAATGGGCGTGTGCTGAACTGTCAGGATAGAGAAAGGATATCATATGGGTATGAACAACACACCNGCAGGAGAGCGAGTGCATATCGGGTTTTTCGGAAGACGTAACGCGGGCAAATCCAGTCTCTTGAACGCGGTGACAGGGCAGGAGCTGGCGGTGGTCTCGGAGATTGGCGGAACCACTACGGATCCGGTGTATAAGGCGATGGAGCTTCTTCCTATGGGGCCGGTCATGATGATCGATACGCCCGGCTTCGATGACGAGGGGNCGCTNGGNGAGCAGCGGATNAAAAAGACAGTGCAGGTCTTGGAAAAGACGGACGCGGCGGTGNTGGTGGTGGATGCTGTCGAGGGAAAAAACGCCTGTGATAATGAACTGGAGACACTTTTCAAGGAGCGGGAGATACCCTATATCATAGTTTATAATATAAAGAGCGCTGCGCCATTAGCGAGCCAATGTCCGGAGAAATCGGACGTAGAGTGCGATAGCGCGGATATGCGGGCAGATAAAACGGCGGAATCGAGCATAACAAGCGTTATTTGTGTCNACGCGCAGACCGGGGAGGGTATACACGAATTAAAAGAAAAAATCGCGGCCCTGGTACCTGCCGGAAAATCCCGACCTCTGGNATCGGATCTGGTGAAGCCGATGGACATGGTGGTGCTGGTGGTGCCNATNGACTCGGCGGCGCCCAAGGGACGGCTGATCCTGCCCCAGCAGCAGGTGATAAGGGATCTTCTGGAGGCAGGCGTGGTCACGGTTGTGGTGCGGGAGAGCGAGTTGGCGCAGACTCTGGCAAAACTGCCTGAGAAGCCGNCCTTTGTCATCACGGACAGCCAGGCATTTGAGGAGGTGGCGGCAGTGGTGCCCGACGATGTGCCGCTCACCTCTTTTTCCATTCTGATGGCGCGTTATAAGGGATTTTTGAAAATGGCAGTGGAGGGCGTGCGGGCTATCGACCGCCTGCAGGACGGCGACCGTGTGCTGATCGCGGAGGGCTGTACCCATCACAGGCAGTGTGACGATATCGGGACGGTNAAGATTCCCCGGTTTTTGAAACAGTACACAGGCAGGGAGCTTGTCATAGAGNNNNCCTCCGGCACGGGCTTTCCGGAGGATNTGNCGCCCTATGCGCTGATCATNCACTGCGGNGGCTGNATGCTGAATGAGAGAGAAGTGCTCAGAAGNATGCGNTTTGCAGACAGACAGGGCGTGCCGGTCACCAATTACGGCATTGCCATCGCNCAGATGAAAGGGATTCTCGGAAGGAGCATNGAATATGTACACATTTGACAGCAGAGTGCGNTATAGCGAGGTGGGAGAGGACGGNTGCCTGACTTTACAGTCGCTTNTNGANTACTTTCAGGACTGTTCNACCTTTCACTCGGAAGATATCGGGCTTGGCATGGAGTATCTGCAANNNATCAAGCGGGTGTGGCTTNTNTCCGCCTGGCAGATCTGTATCGAGCGGTATCCCCGNTTGANCGAGCGNATTGTGATCGGNACGTCNCCCTATGANTTTCGCAGCTTTATGGGATGCCGTAANTTCCTGATGCNGACCGAGGCGGGGGAGGTGCTNGCCTATGCCAATTCNATATGGACGNTGATGGACANNGAGGNCATGCGGCCTGCGAANCCNACNCAGGAGATGNTTGACGGCTATGTGCTGGAGGAGAAATACCCGATGGANTANGCNCCNAGAAAGATTGNNGTGCCTGCGGACGGAGAGGAGCGGGAGTCCTTTACGGTAAAGCTTCACCATCTGGACACGAACCATCATGTCAACAACGGACAATATGTGCGCATGGCGATGGAATATATACCCACAGACTATACGATCCGGCAGCTGCGGGTGGAGTATAAGAGCCAGGCGGTGCTGGGAGATGAGATCCGGCCCGTGGTGTGCTGTCAGGAGGACGGCAGCAAGTACACGGTATCCCTGAATACAAAGGAGGGAAATCCGTACTGTATCGTGGAGCTGTCCAGATAAGGAAGGAAAACAGATGATTCGATTAGGAGAGATACAGAAACTGATGATTGTACAGAAAGTGGACTTTGGTGTTTATCTGGGCGTAGAAGGTGAGCCGGAGGAGAAAGTGCTTCTGCCCAAGAAGCAGGTGCCCCCGGAGGCCGAGACCGGCGATGAGATGGAGGTGTTTGTATACCGTGATTCCAAGGACAGACTGATCGCTACCACCACAAGACCCGGCCTTACGCTGCATCAGGTGGCGCGGCTTCGAGTCGCTCAGGTGGGAAAGATAGGAGCTTTTCTGGATTGGGGACTGGAGAAGGATCTGCTTCTGCCCTTTAAGGAGCAGACCAAACCCGTGTCTGCCGGGGAAGAGTGGCTGGTAGCGCTCTATATTGATAAGAGCGACAGGCTGTGTGCCACCATGAATGTGTATCCTTATCTCAAAAATAACAGCAGTTATAAAAAAGACGACAGAGTGACAGGTACCGTCTATGAGATCAGCCGCAATTTCGGAGCCTTTGTGGCGGTGGACGATCAGTATTCGGGGCTGATCCCCAAACAGGAGCTTTACGGAGAGGTGCAGGTGGGCGATACGGTCAGTGCCCGCGTCACGGCGGTGAAAGAGGACGGCAAGCTGGATCTGAGCATTCGGGAGAAAGCGTATCTGCAGATCGCGGAGGATGCGGAGCGGGTGATGCAGGTCATAGACAGCTTTGACGGCGTACTGCCCTTCAATGATAAGGCGTCTCCGGAGGTGATTCGCAGGGAGATGCAGATGAGTAAGAACGAATTCAAGCGCGCGGTGGGCAGCCTGTTAAAGGCCGGCAGGATCACCATAACGGAAAAGGCGATCCGGCGCATTTGAATGCGGGAACGGATAGACTGGAGATACGGGAATGACAAGTAATAGAGCGAATTGGTTGTTTTTGACAGTGATATTGGTGCATATCGGGATAGTGCTGTTTCTGCTTTTTGCAGGAGACCGTATTTCCTTTGGCATTGTTACGAATTTTCTGGTGAGCGAGGGGATCCTGATGGTACCCACGCTTTTGTTCCTGCTCTTTTCGGGGGAGTGGAAGCTTCCCAGGCGGAGAGAGGCGGCAGGCTTTCACCGGATCAAAATATCCACGGTGTTGATGATCTTCCTGTGCACCCTGCTGCTCATGCCCCTGGTGACGGTGCTCAACGCATTGACGATGTTTTTCACGGATAATGCGGTGGCGTCTCTGCAGGGAGATATCCTGAGCGTATCCTTCCCGGCGATGCTGTTTATGATCGGGATATTCGGCCCTTTCTGTGAGGAGTTTGTTTTTCGGGGCGTGCTGTATAAAAACTATTGCAGATGCAATGGCGGTGTGGGAAGCGGAGTACCTGCGGTGGCCTTGTCGGCGCTTACCTTCGGCTTGATGCATATGAACTTTAACCAGGCGCTCTATGCCTTTGCCCTGGGTATCTTTTTGGCGCTTCTGGTGGAAATGGCAGGGAGCCTTTGGGCCTCTGTGGCCTGCCATATGTTTTTCAATTCTTTTGAGGTGGTGTTGATGTATCTGTCGAGCAGCATTCTGGGAAATCTTTACGAACAGGCGATGAATGAGACGGCGCAGACAGTAACGACACAGGAACTTGTGGCGGCACTCTCCGTATATCTTGTCATTGCGGCGGTCACTACGCCGATCGCGGTCTGTATCCTCGTCTGGATCATGAAAAACGAAGGACGGGAGGAGGCTGTGCGAATCCTGTTTCGAAGGCCGAGAAAGCAGGATCCTGTACAGGAGTATGTGTTGAGCGTACCCCTGATCCTTGCTGTGGTGCTGTGCCTGGGTTATATGAGTTTAGAATGGTTTCTGATGTAATAAATCGCTGTTCAGCAGCGAAAAAACAGGCGTCCGTGGGGCGCCTGTTTTTTGTCAGATCAATCCTCTGTGCCGATTACACGGACATGTCGAAGTTTGCTCCGATGTGTGGATTGACTGACAGTTCCATAGCGGCAGCATCCATCATGCCAACAACCTGACTGCCTGTGGCTTTAGCCTGATCCAAAGATTTGGCAAGCATGGCCACACCATAGGCGTCATTGGTCTTCGCAGTGGACATAGCCATGGACAATCCAGCGATATCCATACGATCACCTGACCTTTCTGCGTGTATTTTACCGCTGATTTATATTATATCATATAAACTCGCAGTGCGGGCATAAAATGCAGGGGTTGCGTCTGTGCAAAATGTCTAAATTCTCAAAATCCTCAAAAACGACAAAAATCTAATAAAATTCACAAAAAAAACAAGATTACAGGTAGATTTTTTTGTGGATATAGATTAAAATAGGAAATGTGCTTTGATTTTTTACAGAAATAGGGCTTTGGGGTATAGTGCATTGTTACGAAACATAAGAGGGGTGTCGGAATGATTTCTAATCAGATTTTGCAGAATACGATAGAGGGCTTGAAGGCGATCGCGAGAGTAGACCTTTGTGTAATGGATGTGGACGGAAAAGCGGTGGCCATGACCTCGGAAGAGATGGAGCGGTGCGGCAGGGCAGCGGCGGAATTTGCCGAATCCCCGGCGGATTCCCAGGAGATTCAGGGGTATCAGTACTTTAAGATCTTCGATGAACAGCAGCTGGAGTACATATTGGTGGCAGGCGGCGTAGGCGAGGATGTCTACATGGTAGGCAAGATGGTGGCGTTTCAGATCCAGAATCTTCTTGTTGCTTACAAGGAACGGTTTGACAAGGATAACTTCATTAAAAATCTGCTTTTGGATAATCTGCTTCTGGTGGATATATACAGCCGTGCGAAGAAGCTGCACATCCAGTCGGATGTCAGGCGAGTGGTGCTTATCGTAGAGACGGATAACGTCAAGGACTACAATGCCCTTGAGAGTGTGCGCGCCTACTTCGGCGTGAACAACAAGGATTTTATCACGGCTGTGGATGAAAATAACGTTATCGTGGTCAAGGATCTGTCCGAGGACGACAGTCCTCGGGAGATTGAGAGAACCGCGGCGGCGGTAGTTGCCTATCTGCGCAAGGAAAATTTTAAAAATGTGCGCATCGCTTACGGCACCGTGGTGAATGAGATCAAGGGCGTGAGTAACTCCTACAAGGAGGCGAAGATGGCGCTCGATGTGGGCAAGATCTTTTTTGGTGAGCGGGATGTTATCGCTTACAGTGAGCTGGGCATCGGCCGTCTGATCTATCAGCTCCCGATTCCGTTGTGCAAGATGTTCATCAAGGAGATTTTTGACGGCAAGAGTCCTGACGAGTTCGATGAGGAGACGCTTGTCACCATCAATAAGTTTTTTGAAAACTCTCTGAACGTGTCGGAGACTTCCAGACAGCTTTTCATTCACAGAAATACGCTGGTCTATCGTCTTGACAAGCTGCAGAAGGGCACGGGGCTTGATCTGCGCGTGTTTGAGGATGCGATCACCTTTAAGATTGCGCTCATGGTCGTAAAATACATGAAGTACATGGAATCATTTGAATTTTAAACATATAGGAGAGATGAAACGTGGCAGTTAAGAAAAGAAGAAAAAATCCTGTGGTGGAGAATGAGATCATCACGCTGACGAATGTCAGCAAGGCGTACTCTACCGGCGCTCCCGCCCTGAAGGATGTGAATCTTCACATCAGCAGGGGTGAGTTTGTCTTTATCGTGGGGGACAGCGGCTCAGGGAAATCCACCCTGATCAAGCTCCTTTTAAGAGAGCTTACGATCAGCAGCGGTTATATCAATGTGATGGGCTATGATCTTTCCAGGATCAAACATAGAAAAATTCCGAAATTTAGAAGAAATCTGGGGATCGTCTTTCAGGACTTCCGCCTCTTAAAGGACAGGAACGTCTATGAGAATGTGGCGTTTGCACAGCGTATCATCCAGAAGTCCAATAAGGAGATCAAGAAGAACGTTCCCAGTATTCTGGCGATTGTGGGGCTTGCGGGTAAGTATAAGGCGAAACCTAAGCAGCTCTCCGGTGGTGAGCAGCAGAGAGTGGCGCTGGCGCGCGCACTGGTGAACCAGCCTACGATTCTTTTGGCGGACGAGCCTACCGGTAATCTGGATCCGAAGAATTCCTGGGAGATCATGAAACTTCTGGAGCAGATCAACGAAAACGGAACGACTGTTATTGTTGTGACACATAACCGTGAGATCGTGAATGCCATGCAGAAGCGTGTGGTTACCTTGCGGCGCGGCGTCATCATCAGCGACGAGGAAAAGGGAGGGTATATTGATGAGGATTAATACACTTTTCTATACGCTCAAGCAGGGCTTCCGCAATATATTCCGCAATAAGCTGTTTTCGCTGGCGTCCATTGCCACTATAGCGGCCTGCCTCTTTCTCTTTGGTATCTTTTACGCGATCGTGACCAATTTTCAGCACATTGTGAGGAGTGCCGAGGAGGGCGTCTCTGTCTGGGTGTTTTTTGACGAGGGCATTGAGGATATAAGGATCCAGCAGATCGGTGACATGATCGCGAAACGGACCGAGGTGGCGGACATAGAGTTTATTTCCGCGGAGGAGGCTTGGGAGAGCTTCCGTGATGAATATCTGGGAGAATACGGCGACGGCTTTACGGAGAATCCTCTGGAAAATTCTGCGAACTATCAGGTTTATCTGAATGACGTGTCCATGCAGTCTGCGCTGGTGACTTATCTGGAATCCATAGACGGCGTGCGGATGGTCAACCGTTCCGAGTTGGTGGCGACTACCCTGACGGGAGTGAACGCTCTGATTGCTTATGTGTCTGTGGGCATCATCGCGATCCTGCTGGCAGTGTCCATCTTCCTGATCAGTAATACCGTAGCGATCGGTATCTCTGTCCGCAAGGAGGAGATCAACATTATGAAATATATCGGCGCTACCGACTTTTTCGTCCGGTCCCCCTTTATAGTGGAGGGTATTTTGATCGGTCTGATCGGTGCGGCGCTGCCGCTGGGCTTTATCTATATGATCTATAACGTTGTTCTGAATTATGTGATGGATCGCTTTCCCCAGCTTTCTTCCCTCTTAAGCTTTGTGGCGGTGGAAGAAGTGTTTAACGTGCTTGTGCCCGTTTCTCTGGGACTTGGCGTGGGCATCGGTTTTCTGGGCAGTATCGTGACGGTGAGAAGACATCTGAGAGTCTAGTAGAGGGTTTGATTTGAAGACGGATATACTGAAAAAAGGAAAAAGAATCGCATATCTGCTTCTGAGTTTGGCACTAGTGCTTTCCTGCGCGGCGCCTGGTTCGTCCGTGCAGGCAGTTACCAGCGACAGCATCCGGGAAAAAGAGCGGGAGATCGAAAAGGCGAAGAAGGAGGTTTCCGGCTTAAAGAGCAATCTGACGGATGTGGAGAAGCTGAAAAAAGAGCTGGAACAGTCTAAGAACGACCTGACGGCCTATGTGCGCCAGTTGGACGGTCAGCTGGCTGACATACAGGAGAAGATTTCACAATATAATACAATGATCACCGAAAAAGAGAAAGAGATTGAGGAGACGGCCAGAGATTTGGATGAAGCGCAGCAGCGGCAGGAGCAGCAGTATGCCGCCATGAAGAAACGTATCCAGTTTATGTATGAGCGCAGTGATTCCTTTTATCTGGAAACTCTTTTCGGATCCGACAGTATCTCCGGGATCGTAAATCGCGCGGATTACATTGAGGCCCTCTCCCGTTACGACAGGGAGAAACTGGATGAGTATGTGGAGACCCGGAAATATGTGGAGCTCTGCAAGGAAGAACTGGAGGTTGAAAAACAGCTCTTAGATGAAGCGAGGGAAGCGGTGGAGCAGGAGGAGGCAAATGTCAGCACTATGATCGGGGAGAAAGAAGCCCAGATCCTTTCTGTTTCCAGTGATATTTCTAATAAAGAAGCAGCGATCAAGGAATACGAGGAGATGATCGCACAGGAGAATGCCGAGATCGCCGCGTTGGAGAAGGCGGTGGCGGAGGAAAAGGCCAGACTGGAGGCGGAGAACGCCCAGGCCAGAATCTATAACGGCGGTATGTTTGCCTGGCCCTGTCCCAGCTATAAGCGTATTTCTGACGAGTACGGCAATCGGATGCACCCCACGCTGGGAGTAGAGAAGTTTCATAATGGGCTGGATATGGCAGCTCCTTCCGGCAGCTCGATTTTGGCGGCCTATGACGGCGATGTGGTGGCTGCAGACTATAGCCCAAGCATGGGAAATTATATCATGATCGACCATGGAAGCGGACTTTATACCATATATATGCACTGTTCAGCGCTCTATGTTTCTAAGGGACAGAGCGTCTCCAAGGGACAGACTATCGCGGCGGTGGGTTCCACCGGGCGTTCCACCGGGCCTCATCTGCACTTCGGCGTGCGCCTGAACGGAAGCTATGTCAGTCCGTGGAACTACTTGAAATAGCATTGAGTCCATGCGGATTTTTGAAAAACAGATGAGCAAAAGAAGCCTTGGAGAGGCGATTTGTGAATGAAGCATGGACTTGACTTAATGTATAGAAGGAGATGAAAAGTCTTGGATTCCTATTATAATAACAATAATATGAATAATAACATGCGCTACGGAAACGATTCCAACAAAAACACCGGCAGCGGCAGTAATTTTATTCTGGGACTGGTGGTTGGCATGGCGCTTGCCCTGTTGGTCAGTGGTTTTGTTTTTGTAGGGGTGAAGGTCTACGAGGCAGTGGGCAGTAAACACTTGAAGAAGACCGTCACGGCGGACAGTGTGGTAAGTGAGGATACGGAGAAGAAGCTGGCGGCTATTGAGGACGTGATCAACGAGTATTATTATCAGGATGCAGATATTGATGTGGGCGCCATGACCGAGGGCATGTACGCCGGTATGGTGAGCGCGCTGGGCGATCCCTATTCCGTGTACTATACTGAGGAAGAGTGGGCCGATCTCATGCGGGAGACCGAGGGCATCTACTATGGGATCGGTGCGTACCTGATGATAGACCAGAATACGGGGGCTGCAAAAATATCGGGCGTTATTGATAATACCCCCGCTCAAGAGGCCGGATTGCGCGCGGACGACCTGATCTACATGGTGGATGGTGAGATGACCATGGGATTAGAACTTTCCGAGATCGTGGCTCTCGTGAAGGGAGAGGAGGGCACCACCGTCCATCTTACCATATACAGAGAGGGCGAGAGCGATTACCTGGAGATCGACGTGGAGCGCCGTAAGATTGAGTCCCCCACAGTCAACTATGAAATGCTGGAGAATGATATCGGTTATATTCAGATCACGGAATTTGACGATGTCACCACCGATCAGTTCACCGAGGCTCTGGCTACGGTTAAGGGTTCCGGGGCAAAGGGCCTGATCCTCGATCTGCGCGGCAACCCCGGCGGCAGCCTCAATGTAGTCGTGGATATCGCCAGAGAGATCCTTCCCAAGGGGCTGATCGTTTACACCGAAGATAAATACGGCGAGCGTGACGAATATAACTGTGACGGCAGAAAAGAGCTGGAGATTCCTCTGGTGGTTTTGGTGAACGGTAACTCCGCCAGCGCTTCCGAGATCCTTGCGGGCGCCATCAAAGACTATGGAAAAGGAACATTGGTCGGCACTACTACCTTCGGCAAGGGCATCGTTCAGCGCGTGCTGCCCCTGACGGACGGCACTGCCCTGAAACTTACCATCAGTGCCTACTACACGCCCAACGGCAATAATATTCACGGAGTCGGCATCGAACCGGACGTAGTCTGTGAGTTTGACGGTGATGCTTATTATGACGATGACGTGGATAATCAGCTTGAGAAGGCTGTGGAGGAGATAGAGAAGCTACTGCATTAGGGGTAGCAGCAGAGAAGCTACTATATGTAGTAGTTGAGTAAGTTGTGTAAATATGGTATAATTGCCCTTGCGTTCTTTGAAAATCTCTGATAATATAATAACAGGAGTAATTTTAGGAGCGGGATTGTGATTACAAAAGGGGAATTTCTGAAAAAATACCATATCAGCGAAGCGGAATTTCGGGAGGCGGAGATATCCTGGGATGACCTTTGCGAGATATATGACGATTATGTTGAACACAAGCAGTCAAAATATAAAGCGATTCGGGATGACTTTTTTGATACCTATTTAAAGGACATGAACGAAGGCAAAAGCGAAGCGGAACGGATCAAAGTACACACTATTAGTACAAGGATCAAAGATCCTGAGCATCTGCTGGCAAAGATTGTAATCAGGAAGCGGAAAAACGACAAGAAGTATTACAAGCTAGACAAGACAAATTACGAAAAATTTGTCACGGATCTGTTGGGTATTCGATGTCTTGTGACTTTTAAGGCGGACTGGATCAGCTTCCATGAGTATATTATGTCGAAGTTTGAAAATGATGTGAAGTATTACGTCAAGGATTCCATTGCAGACTTTGATCCGGATGAGAGCCATTGGTATTTTGCGGAGGAGCCGAAGGTTCATATCAGAAACGGCGATTTTCGGGAAATTTACAAGGGTGTGCTTTCGCCGGATTGTATTATAGATGGCAAGATATATCGCGCCGTCCACTATATCATAAAATATAAGGGGATTTACTTGGAGATACAGCTTCGGACTCTGTTTGAAGAGAGCTGGAGCGAGATAGATCACGCGATCGCTTACCCTTATTATAAAGACGATCCAATTCTTAAGGAATATACGGAGTTGTTGAACAGACTGGCGGGATTGGCGGATGAGATGGGCGGCTTCTTCCGAAAATTAAAGGAACTTGAGGTAGAGCATTTAGAACATCTGCCGGAATCTTTGAAACAGGATGTGCCGGCGGATGAGGATGCAGACAAAAACACTGTCATGGAAGTAAAAGTGGAAGATGTGGGAACACTGAATACATGCGGAGATTGTCTGGAAAGCGTTCTGAATGAGTAGGGGGAGGGGAAAAGGATGGGAGCAGAACTGATGGATAAGAAAAATCTGCAGAGAGCGGATGAGATCGCTCAGAATGGAATGCAGTTGATCGAAAGCGGCAAGGTGCGAGACCATAAATTGGGGAACAGTGCGCGCGTTCATACGGGAGAAGTGGAGAGGGCAGAGTATCAGACCTATCGTGATTTTCTTCCCAGCAAAAACTGCCGTATTGTCTGTGAGCTGACGGGAAGTGGCTGTTATGAATAATATTGAGAACACATATGCCAACTATGACGAACTGGTTTCCGTTGTGAAAAAAGATGTGATCGAGAGCCGTATCAGGCAGATCAGTCAGGAAATGCTGGATTTTCTGAGTTCCAGAGAACTGCTGGAGGTTGCATATGTCCACGAAATGGCTCTGACACATGCTGTTATGGATTACTTTTCTGATATACAGCGCTTGAAGGATTATCAAAAAATTGAGCATATAAACGAGCTCAAGATTAAAGCCTATGAAACCTTCTGGTTATTACAAAGAAAGCCGATTCAGTTAAAAGAACAGCTAGAGGATGATCGAATGCTGTATGTGAACGAAAAGTTTCTTTTGACCAGATTGACCAGTTTTATGTTGGGTGATGATATTTATAAGCCGCTTGTTGATGAGAAAGGTATTGCTTATAAGAATTTTTTGGACACACTATATTATTATCTTAAGTTTAGGCGATGCGATGCACAGGCGATAGAACTCATGCTGCTGGCTTTTCGCGCGGGAGCTACTATTTATAAGGAGGAGTAAATACATTGGACAGCCCTTTGGGGGCTGTCTTTTTGTCTCTAGGAGAAATAACAGGTGGTTTTGCACTTTTTCAAGTACAATTTAACCGAGTTTTTTCCCGAAATTTTACATAATTGTATGAAAGTGGAAGAACAACCGCAATATTTGGTGCACATCGCACCAAAGTACCAAAACTTTATAGGCAATATGACGAAATAGCCCCCTGTTTTTTTAATATAAAGGGGAGATTGGAAGACTTGACAAACGAGGCGGCGAGGGCTAAAATAGGCAATGATAAGGTGTGATAGGTGGCGATGCCTACGCCCTTATTCATGTAAACTGGCCGAGGCTTTTACCATCGGCCGAGGCTCAAAATATATTATATGAAAGAGGAGGAAAAGACCAAGCATGAAAAAAGTATTAAAGAAATTTAATCGCACACTTTCTATCATGCTCGCAGCAGCTATGGTACTTACTATGGTACCGCAGACTGCGATGCCGGTTCTGGCAGCGGAAAATCAGGACATTGACGAATATGTTGATGAACCTGCCGTTGACGAATCGACAGATGTAGAGAAGACAGTGGAAGCCCCTGAATCCGGGGAAAGCGAGGAAGTGACGGAACCTTCTGATGAGGGAAATCCCGAAGAAATAACAGATGATATTTCGAACGAGGATCCCTCGGATGAGGATGCTGTCGAAGAGGAGCCTTCTGAAGAGGAAGATCCTGTTGCGGAGGAACCTTCCGAAGAGGAGGTTGCGGATCCCACGGTCGAGGAAGATGACCTCTCCAATTCAATCATGAGCGATCTGATGGAGGAGACGGAGCCTCTTACTGAGCCCAAGGTTACTCTGAAGCTGGGGGAAAATACTCTTGTGCCCGATGAGGATAATGATAATGCTGTAACTGTTCCCAATCGCTCGGAGATTGCCCTGACTATTGAAGGGGAAAGTGGCGCAGACTTCTATTATGAGCTGGGAGATACCAAAGCAGTAGCACCCGCAGAAACTGATGGGAATAAATATACTGCTGGGAGTGCAAAGGTAGATGCCCCCAATCAGAATGAGGCAATAACCAAATACCTCAATGTGATCGCTGTAAAGCCAGCAGAGGGAGAAACTCCGGCCACGAAATCAGCGGTTGTTACGTACAGCATCACTTACGAGAAGAAAGTGAACACCATTAAGCTGGCACAGGGTTCTTCTGAAGATGCTGTCGTAAAAATTGGTGATGATACTATTACTTCAACGGCAGTTTATGATATCAAGAGCACCAGTGCGGATATCTATGTAGATGTTGACTTAGCCGATGCAACTGCCAAAAAAGAGATCACCAAGGTTGAATATAAGGCCAGTGATGCGGAGAATTTCACAGAGGCTGCGATTTCTACCGCCAATAATGCCAACAAAGGAAAATACAAAATTCCGAAGACAGCATTGACTAATGATCTTGAACTCAAGGTCGAGGTAAAGCCTCTGAAGAAGATCACAGTGAAGACTGCCGAAGGCGGCAATTTTGATATGTTCACTGTGGCGTATAAGGTAATGAAGGGCAGTACGACGCTTGTTAATCAGAAGGCAGCCAAGCTGGCAGAGATCGCGGATGCGGAACAGGATAACGGTAATTACGTTATCTATGTCTCTAATGACAAGAAGGTAGAGTTGACCTTTGCTGCTGCGACAAAATGCAGCCTTGCGACAGTTACCTATGCTGATGATGATGCCGGCTCAGAAGAGGGAGAAGAGGAAGAAGAAGAAACAACCCCCACAGTGGGTATTCCGGTTACTCCCGATAAGAACAAAAATTATAAGATCACGATCGCTTCGATAACGAAGGATCAGGTCGTTACGGTAACGGCTGACGAGGAGTATCTGAAAGCTGTTGTTACGAAGGTTGCTGCTGAGGGCGAAGAAGCGGTAGAAGTACCGTATGACACCAAAGCAAAAGCTTATAATGTAGAGCCGAGAACTGACTATACCATCAGTGCGGTCAAAGGCGGTAAAGGCGCTTTCGACATTAAGAGGGCAGATTTTACTGATAAGGCAATGGAAGAATATGCTACTCTTGTTTCCAGTAAAGCGACTCCTGAGACTCCTGAAGGAACCGAGGAACAGGTGGCGGATAATGATCCTACAACCTGGACTTTACAATTATCGAAAGAGGCCAACAACAAGACCATCAAGGTCGATCTGTTCGGTGCAGACGATAACAAGGTTGATACCCTTACCTTCAAAGTAGCGGCTGTTACCACAGAGGTAAAGGTTACCGGCGCCGGTACTGCAAAAACGGGCGATAAGGAATACACCATCACACAGACCGTCGGTACAGTTAAGGAGTACACGTTGACCCGTGTTCCGGCCTCTAATGATAGTCTGGCGGTACAGATTAAGCAAGCCACAACATCGTCTAATGTAGACGCAGTAATTGACGAAGACACCGGAAAACTGGTGGTTACAGCAAAGACAGCAGAGAAAGCTGATGTTGCAGGCACTTATGAGATCATAAACGACAGTGACAAGGAGGGCAGCAAAGCCGTACTTGCAACTGTCGTGATCAAGACGACTGCGCCCGCATGGAATGGTACTGCGACGCCTAACGCAAGCCAGACCAACAGTACAGACATTGAGGCTGTGCTGTCCATGTCTCTGCCCCAGGTTGCGGCTCCTTTGGATGAGGACGCCAGCGATAATGCCTATAAGTATTATTATGAAGTCAAAACAAAAGTGACAAAGAACGATACGAATATAACACCTTATGAAGCTGTCGGTAAGGACGATTACACGGCGCGTTATTACAAGGTGGATAATCCAAGCAAAGCCCTTGCCCAGAAGGTTACACTGTTCGGAGGAGAACTTGGCGCAGGCGGGGCAGCTACCTTCGGCGCGGAGGTAAGATTGATTCAGGTACTTGTTGCAACAGATCAGCAGGCAGATGAAACATATGCTGATGGTTCTCTCAAAGATACTCCACAGGGAACGATCATCGCTACCAGTAAACCCAAAACTCTTACTCTTACCACCAAGACACCTTATTACGCTGAGAAGCTCACCTTAAAGAAGACCAAGGCAGCTTCCGGTGTCTACACAGGACAGAAGGATATTCCTGTAGCGACGGTTGATTTCGGTAAGAATACGACCTACAATCGTGATGTGGATGTAGAGGTTGAGATCGTAGAATTTAGCGGCAGTACCACAGCCACAGACAACAATGTAACAGCTAAGATCAGCGAAGGCCAGATATTGGTCAGCGTAGGTAAAAACGTTAAGGCTCAAAAGTATACAGTCAAGGTAACACAGAGCGAGAAGAATGGCGCAGGTCTTTATGATAAGCAAGCACGCCTTGTCAACGCAACCTTACCGATCACGGTAGTACAGGGTATCAATACGATTGATGCATCTGCGCAGTCAACCATCTATGTTGCAGATACCAACAAGAAGAAGGTAAACGCAAAGATCACGACTGTTTACAACAAGGATGGCGTAAAACCTAAAACTGCGAAAGCAGCCTATGCAGTTGGCGCTGTAGATGAAAATGGAGACTATTTAGCTTTAGATTCAGATTCAATTACAGATACACAAAAAGCAATAGGCAACGTAGTAACTGTAAATCAGAAGAACGGCACTGTGACCGTAGATGCGAAAAAATATAATGAGCTTGGAGAAAATCCGTTCACAGAATTCGCGGTACAGGTCAGCGCAGCTGATTATGAACCCAATACGGCGGCAACTCCTGCTATTGTCAAATTTGAGATCGTGACCTCTCCTCAGACGCTCGGCAAGATCGTTCTGTTGCAGGAGAAGGAGATTTCACAGCAGGCAGACGAAGATGTTAAAACATATGAGGTCGTCGGAAGCGGAAATACAAAAAATACCAACAGTATCACCGCAGACGAAGTAGGCAAAACGTATGTTCGCGTACTGGACGAGGATGCTGAGATAGGCGAGGATAACACAGTTAAATCGACAGACTTAGTACCTACAGATCGCTACAACCTGACCTTCAGCAATAAGAAGGATATCAGTCTTAAAAACGATTGCAGCATCGATGTCACGAAGATGGTTCAGAATGTGACTGTATCCGCTAAGACCACTGATGGCGGTAATAAGTCCGTAGTGAAAGCAAATCAGTTGGTATTCACTGTTGACTATGAAGCGGTTGATAGTGAGAAAGTGAAGCTGCAGACTCTGAAAAAAGTTGGCGATACTACTTATGCTGACTTAACGACGACACCCACCGAGGTAGAGGGATATGCTACAGGCGCAGTGATCCCCCTGCAGGCGGTGGTCACAGGCGAGAGCAATACTGTTACACCGCTTAGCGGTAAGATTGTTGACTATAAGATCGTTGCCGGCAGCAAGGCAAAAATCGTTCCCGGTAGTGATAATCTGACAGTTGGCCTTGTAATGAGCGGCAAGGACGCTAAGGTGAAGCTGGTAAGCCAGAATGGTAAGCAGACATACGCGGAGTATACCATCACAAACGTTAATTTCGATAAGGTGGCTGTACCTGGTGTTAAAGCCGATAAGAGCCCTTACGCAAATTATGGCTCTACGCAGGATATTACCTATACTTTTGCAAAAGTAACAAAACAGGCGGATATCGATGGGCTTAGTACAGCAGCGAAGGTAAGGATTACGGCGGCATCTGATGATGTATCTCAGAAACTGCTTCAGCAGATCAGCGAAGTCAGCAGCGGTTCTGAAGATGACAATGATTCGGATGGAACAGAGAATCAGGCTGAGGGGGATGCGACCGAGAAGATCATAGCATTAAACGGCGACGTAAAATTTGATAAGACCACACAGCCGACCGTTACATTGCAATTTGCTGCGGGCTTAGATCCCGTCAAGAAGGCAACCCTTTACTTTGACCTGTTGAGTGAGGATGGTACTATTATCTCTAAGACCTCCAAGGCGGTAACAGTGAAGACTGCAACCTTTAAGAAGTCTTACAAGCTCAACGGCAAGTATACCATGTCCGCGAAGGATAAGGCAAGTGTGCCGCTGACCGCCTCTGGAAAGCCCGTCGGTGTAGACACGGATAAGGGTGTGAATGGTGTAGAATTTAAAAAACTCTTAAATGCAAACATTAAGGGACAGATCAATAAGTTTGCTGAGGCGTTTACACTGGAAGTAGGGGACGATAATGAGAAAACCGGAGTTCTTAAGTTAGTACACCCTGATATGGCTATAAAGGATAAGTCTGTAAATAACCTGACCGGTTTCGTAGAGTATACGGTTCACTTTGCGGATGGTGATTCAAAAACTGAAACAGTTCAGCTGACCATCACCATGAAGGACGCTGTACAGAAGAAACTGACCGCTGATACAGTAAGTGTGATCGCTGAGCAGAATATGTCAGTTACCACCACGGTCAAGGCAGGCAAGGCTCCAGTAGAATTAGCAGTTGTAGAGTATGTCGGTAAGGATGATATTGCGGAAAACCTTGCATCAACGGCTATCGATGCCCAAAATAATGGCAATGTGACCCTGACACTGGCAGAGAATGGAAATGCGGATGCTATCAAGGGCAAAACGCTGAAAGGCACGCTATATGTCGTTCCGGCGGATAGCTATTATGCCGACGACGCAAAGAAGTTATTTAATAAAACTGATGATGACGCGAACGAGGCGTCACTTCTGGCCGATGGAACGGAAGATAAACCAGCAACTTGGGATGCTTTTAAAGCCACTGACAAGGTTTACAAAGTCGATGTCACCATCAATGTTAAGGATGGCACAGTGGCTGCAAATAACAACCGTGTGAAACTTAGCACTACGAAGCCTAACTTCTCGAGGGCAGAAGTCAATACGAACGGAGATTATAATGTGGAAATTCCGTACAGCTACACGATCGCTGCCCAGCTGACTTCCAAGGAAGGTGAAGCGCCGGTGGAGACAGTTTATACGGAGCAAAAGAATGACACTGAAACAGTAGTTACCCCTGCCTGGATCAAGATTGCAAAGGCGGAGGATGATGCAATCACTGTCTCATTCAACAGAGCCGATTACGTTGCATGGCTGAATGCGGGTAATCTTAGCAAGAATGGCAAAACCGTAAATGCGACGGTACAGTTCAATTTTGCTGACAACGTAAAGCAACAGATCAAGCTTACGGTAACATTGCCGAAGCTGGTTGATGAGTTAAAGGTTGCTATCAGCATTGAGCCTGTTGAAGAAAATGGTAAGCTTGAAGTCGCACCGAACGGCAATTTAGAGCTTAAGGCCGTTGTAACAAAAGATGGCGAAGCGGTTGCAGGGAATGATGCAGAGGTAGAGTGGAAAATCGTGAGCACAGTGGCGAACGATACTGCGTTTGATAGTAGTACGAAAAATAAGCTCACAGTTGCCGCAGGCGAGACTGCAAAAACAATTACCGTCAGAGCAACCAGTACTTCCGATGCTTGCTATAAGCTGTACGGCGAGGCAACGATTACAGTGAAAGACACAACCGCTGGCGGTGAAGAAGGTGGCGGTGAAGAAGAAGGCAGCGGTTCGGAGAACAACGGCTAATTTAACCGAGCTACCAAAATGGATATTTAGAAACAGAGTAGAAAATGCCCCGCGGCCATATGGCTGCGGGGTGTTTTTGAACGACGATTTATATCCGAATACTCGAAGTCAGCTTGAAAAATTTTGTTTTCGGCGGGGAGTACTCTCAACCGAGATCCATCTCCGAAAGGTTCAGCCACAGATTCTCGAAGATTCCCACCCTAATCTGTTCTGAGAAAGAAGAGCGCACAGACTCCGCTTCCAGTGCCGCGCTCCCGGCTATAGCATTTCCATTGCCGCTGAAACCATCGTCTGCCGCACCGCGCTCAAAATCATACACCGTGACCGTTTCCGTCTCCGCATCCACGATCCAGTACTCGCGCGCGCCCGCCTCCCGGTAGAGCTTCACTTTCCGCTCGTAATCCATCTTTTTGCTGGAAGGGGAAACAATCTCGATCATCCAGTCCGGTGCGCCCTGACAGCCTTTCTCATCCAGCTTATCCCGATCGCAGATCACGGAGATGTCCGGCTCCACATAGTTGCGCTTATCCTTTTTTGATATATACCGCGAAGGGCGCAGGGTATATTTTGCAGTTTCCCCCTTTTTTTCTAATATACAGACTGATTTCGATAGCAATCTGCATGAGAAGATCCTGATGAATCGTAGTCGGTGCATCCATCCGAAACATCTCCCCGTCGATCAACTCCGCCCGCTCTCCCTCCGGGAGCGCCTCGATATCCGCGATCGTATAGCCTTTTCCGCCTTTGATCTCCATAAACTGTGCCCCTCTTTCCATTCGTGCATACTCCATAAATATCTCCTCCTGTTCCGCAGGAGACATCTGCACAGAATCTCCCGCTTTTAAATTGTGTAAAGTTGATTTAAAAGCATAGAAATTCTGAAACATAGACTGGAAGACCAAAACATTGGTCTCATTTGACTCGGAGCAAGAAAGGAAATCCGCTCCGAATATTTGTTATCGAGAAAGTGTATATGCTTTGTGATTATTATATGATTGCCAGAACGGACTGTCAAGAAGGAAAAACCGCTAATCATATAAAGTGCCTAATAAAATAACGAGAATATCCAAAAAGGAAAGTAAGGAAAATCAGAGGACTTCATTGACCTCTTCTACAGTATGGCGCGGAGAATCAAAGAGGATATAGATTAAACACAATTTGACAATATTCTACAAAAATAGTATACTCAAATCAATCAAATCTATGTGAAAATCTATCCATACATCATGGAATCATTGGCACATCGCCGATATTTTCACGTATTACGAATCAATCAAGAGGTGTTAAGCGGCAGCAGGAAACGAAGCGTTTATAATTCGTTAATAATTTGACTGTAATCTGAACAGATGTTCCGCATTGACCCGGGAAAGAAAGAGAGGTAAACTTAATGCACAAGGAGATGGCAGGTATGACCAATGAAGAAATGTTCACAGCTATTATTGCGCGCATGGATTCCATGGAATCCGGATTGTCCGGGCGAATGGACAAAGTGGAATCCGGATTGACAGTATTGTCCGGGCGGATGGATAAAGTGGAATCCGGATTGACGGGATTGTCGAGGCGGATGGACAAAGTGGAATCCAGATTGACAGTATTGTCCGGGCGGATAGACAAAGTGGAATCCAGATTGACAGTATTGTCCGGGCGGATGGATAAAGTGGAATCCGGATTGACAGTATTGTCCGGACGGATAGACAAAGTGGAATCCGGATTGACAGTATTGTCCGGGCGGATAGACAAAGTGGAATCCGGATTGACAGTATTGTCCGGGCGGATGGACAAAGTGGAATCCGGATTGACAGTATTGTCCGGGCGGATGGATAAAGTGGAATCCGGATTGACGGGATTGTCGAGGCGGATGGACAAAATGCAATCCGACATGGACATGGAATTCCGGGCAGTTAGAACAGAAATGGATGTAGTTAATAGTTCGCTAAAGAAAGATATTTCTGTATTGAATGACAAAATTGACCGGCTTATGTATATAAAAGATGTTGACGGCTATGAAAAAATGAAAATACAGGTTGATTTATTAACACGGGGTTATCAGGAGTTGAAAGAGAAGATAGGTTGAACCAAAATCTTAAGGAGGGGTAATTGTCTTACCCCTCCAGCTTTTTCTTATCCCCCACACTGATCTCTTGTCCTAGCTGCACCTCGATCACCTGCAGGGCGGTATCGGCGATGATCGTGTGAGGCGTACCTGCCGCCATGCTGACCACATCTCCCGCTTTGACTTTGCGCTCCACACCGTCTATGATGGTGCGGCCCTCTCCCTCGATCACCGTCCAGACTTCATCACGGCGTTCATGGCTGTGGTAATTCATCCGGTGTCCCGCATTTAAGGTGACCTTGATAGTCATACTCCCCTCTTCGATATCTATGACGCGAAAACTCCCCCAGGATTTTTCCGCAAACATGATCTGCTGGTCGATAGCATCCACAAAAGGCTTAATGTAACTCGACTGCACCTTATCTGAGACAAGGATTCCCTCCGGGCTTGCGGAAACCACCATGTCTTTCAGTCCCATGCAGAGCACGGGCACATCCAGTTCATTCACCACATGCACATTTTCACANGTTTCATTCANAATCGCCTTNCCGATGCTGGGACTCTCCATTGCCTCCGTCAGCGTATTCCAGGTTCCCATATCTTTCCACATGCCGCCAAAGCGCATCACCTCAATGTGCGGCTCGTGCTCCACCACGGCATAGTCAAAACTGATCTTTTCCAGCGTATCATATTTCTCGAAGAGGTCCCGATAATCCCGGAACTCAATCAATTCATGAGCGCGCGTCAACACATAGGACAGGCGGAATGCAAACACACCGCCGTTCCAGAGAGCCCCCTTGCTGATGTAGTCGCGGGCTGTCTCTTCGTCCGGCTTTTCCTTNAACCGGGATACCCGGCTGACAGCTTCTTTATCCTCCGGAATGATATAACCGTACTTCGCGCTGGGATAAGTGGGCTCGATGCCCATGAGCACCAGATTTGCCTCGCTGTCCGCCGCACGTTTTCCAAGGGCCTTAAGTGCCTCAAAATAATCCTGCTCCACATAGGGATCCACTGGACAGACCACTACCGATTCGGTCTCCGGAACGCCCTGCACATCATGAAGATAAGCCGCCGCCAGAGCGATAGCCGGAAAGGTATCCCGCCTGCAGGGCTCCACACTGACACCCACATCAGTGCCCAGCTGATTATGGATCGCCGACACCTGGGATTTAGAAGTGGCGATCGTAACCGTGGCGGAAGTGTCCACTGCTAGGATCTGACGATACACCCGCTGCACCATGGACTCGTAGTCCCCCGTCTCAGTCTTGAATATCTTAATAAACTGTTTGGAACGCGTGTCGTTGGAAAGAGGCCACAGACGCTTGCCTGATCCGCCGGATAAAAGAACTATGTTCATAGGNACCTCACTTTTGNTAAAATCTTTTNTTTTAGTATATTTATAGGCTGGTCACGGCATTCACTCCGTCTTCCTGGCAATATACTTTGTCTTATATTTAGAATACATGATCTTCTGGGCGCTATACAGACCGAAGTACCCGGAAAACAGATAGCTGAAAGCGATCGTCAGCAGGAAAAACGGCATCCCTTCATAGCCGAACAGCTCGAAGCAGATCAACAGGGANGAAATCGGGCAGTTGGTCACGCCNCAAAANACCGCCGCCATTCCAACACCCGTGCAGAGTGCNGGCGAAAAACCTATAAGTGTGCCGAACAGACAGCCAAAGGTACCGCCGATACAGAAAGATGGCACGATCTCACCGCCTTTATAACCGGCGCCCAAAGTAAGAGCTGTAAATATGATTTTCATCAGGAACATCTCCGGCCGTACTTGACCTTCCATACATTCTATGATCAGATTCATGCCTGCACCATTATATCTCTGATCTCCCACCAANAGNGTCAACNCGACCACGATACAACCACCCACCATGATCCTGATGTAAGGATTTTTAAAATANTTTTTATAAAANTGCGACGNCTGATGCAGCATAACACAGAATAAAATACTGACAAAGCCGCACAAGANAGCGAGTANGGAAATCTTTACNGCCGCACTTATCGTNAAATCNGGAAGATCGGTCAGCAAAAAAAACTCTCCCTCAGCGCCGAAATGAGCAGCGATCCCATGCGCCACAAGAGAAGAAATGACACAGGGCACCAAAGCCGCATAATACATGACCCCGACAGACTCCACCTCCATCGCAAAGATCGCCGCCGCCATAGGTGTTCTGAACAACGCCGAAAANGCAGCGCTCATTCCGCACATGGTCATCACATGCCGATCCTTTTCATCAAAGCGGAACAAACCGCCCAGTGTATTGCCGATACTGCCGCCGATCTGTANCGCGGCGCCCTCACGGCCCGCCGATCCGCCACATAAATGCGTTATCAGCGTTGAAAAGAAAATGGACGGCGCCATCCGAAGAGGTAAGNTTTCTCCCGAATGGATTGAGGCAATGACCTGATTCGTTCCCATATCCGCCTCATTGCGAAGCAGACGGTACACCCCTACAATCAAAACGCCTCCGACCGGAAGCAAAAAAAGAGTCCAAGGATATTTCGCGCGAAACTGCGTCACCGCCGCCAGACCAAAATAAAAAATGATTCCGATACTGCCGATCACCGCNCCGGACANNATCGCAAAAACGATCCATTTCGCGGANCTTTTTAATCTGCGNAATGTATGGGAAAGCCTNTCTTTTATCTTCTCNTTCATAGTGTACTNTATATTCCTTTCTCATCCTGTCGTCTATCAAAAATACGCTTTTGTTTTATCACATGTATTCCCATTAAAATTTACCATTTTTCTGGNTATTTTACAATAGCAAGCGCATTAGCGGCAAATTGCCTATAAGAGCTGAATTAAAATATGCGTATCGGCGATTCATCGCTNATACGCATATGNCAAGGATTACAAGCCTATATTATTCTAAATGAATATTAACAGGTAAACCAACTCGCATAAAATAGCGGGCAAAAGCCTGAGAAAGATGCTCCCGATAGGGCGGGCAGAGTCTTAAACGTTTACCATTCTTGAAAGCCATTTCCTTTGCAATATCGCCCTGAGTAATCTCCTCACAATTATCTATCAGTTCATACCATGGATATTCCATTATATCTCCTCGTATTCATCGTCAAAATCGAAATGCGATACATGTTTTTTTATCTGACGTATTTTAAGCTGTACTCTGATTTTTTTGCGATCAGCATGATAATAAGAAGGAACACCCTCATATACATAAGGTTGATTTTTGCTCGAAGTATGCGCATCATGTGAAAAAGTATTATCTTCAATCATTGTCATTCACCGGGAAGCTTCGTAGATATTTTTACTGCTTGTCCCTAATTTTAGTAGATCCGCCATATGTTGGACAGAGGGATGTTCCGCCGTATCCAAATGTATGTTATATGACAGACCGGCAAAGCAGAACTGATGAATGTTTATTACTTTCAAAAGCTCCATGAGAATCTGCAGTCTCTCAAGAATATATCCCTTAGTAGCTTCAAAGTCTTCCTAATATTTATCGTCAAAATCCACTGTCAGATTCACAGATATCTGCGAAAAACTAATCTGGCTGTGGCCGTACTTAGAATGCAGAATAATACGAGGTACCTCCGGCGCGAACTCATCCGGAAGCGGCGGCATTTCCGCCAAGCCATAATGTTCACTCAAGGCATCCTCTATCTGATTCACACTTCTTCGTATTCGTATCTGTGGTTCATATTTCAACGAAAACAGTGCCTGCATATATTTCATCTTTATAACCGCGCCTTTCTTCTTACTGCCGCCTAGTCTCATAATCATTATACCCTATTATACTTTGAAAAAAGCTTTTGTACAACAGAAAAAACCGGGAAGACCATTTCTGAGCTTCCCGGTTTTGTACTATCACGAAACTATCCTATCGTGACACAGTCATTCTTGCTATGAGTCTTATTCTTGGCCATCTTGGTTATTATCGTCTTCCGGAGCTTTAATGTCACTCACTTTGATCGTGACCGTATCAGAGTTAGTTGTCAGACCCTTCTGCTGTACAGTAAGGACAATCGTTGCCGTGCCATTCTCAATCGTCAGCGCAGTCTCGTCATCAGCCACAACCTCAAAGTTAGGACTCACACCTTCAGCACTGTTCGCTGCTTCCAGAATCTTCTTATCGATGTCCGCCCACACTGTAGCGGTAGTGATCTTGACGTTATCATCGCCCTCTCCGATTACTCCATTGATTGCATCCGTGATCTTACCTTTCAGAGTAGCACTAATAGTGAGTTCCGAATCTACACTAAGGGTAACCTTAACGACTGCCGCCTTTGCATTCCAAACGGCAACCTCAGGCGTTGTATCTCCGGTAAAAGTAGCTTTATCTTTGTTGTCACTGGTCACAATGTAGATATCTGCACTAACCGTTTTCTTCTTCTTGGGATCTACATCTTCCGTCAGCTTCAGTTCCAGTTTAGATTCTTTTGCTGTTACCTCCAACGGATCCTTCGTTGACTTGATCTTTGCAGCCACCACATCAACGGTACCTGCTACCATAGCATCCTTGCTGTTGACCTTAACTACGACTGTTTGTGTCGCACCCGCCTCACGGCCGATTGATGCTTTGTCGTGTGTATACTTGATTGAAGAAGCATTATCCTTAATCTTGACCGTGATCTTAACGACACCACTCTGGTCATAAGTATTATAGTATGCAGTCTTTGCTTCTGCAGTATATACCAAGTAACCGGTCAAATGTGCTGCTACAAGATCCTCTGCCTTAGCGTCAGTCTTTATTTTCAGCTTACCATCCTTTGTCAGTTCGATGTTCTTGGTAAACTTGTTCTCCTGACCGTTCTTGTCAGCAAGGTTCAGCAGCTTCACGAACTTGAGATCCAAGTCATCTGCCGGAATGCTGGACTTACCGCTCACAACTGCATAGCCATCCTTAGAACCGATGGTGTAGGAGGTCGTAGGCTTGAAGGTGAACTTCTTAACCTTATCTACCTTGACTGTAACTGCTGCGGGCTGTGAAACTGCCTTTTCTTCAGTCACTGTTTCGCCATCTACTTCTTCCGATTTCGTTCCGCGCAGAGTCACCTTCAACGCATAACTACTCTGAGTAAACTTATGATTCGCATTATCGAAGCTCAGCACAAGCTTAGCTGTCTTCTTAGTTGAATCAATCTCTACGAGCTCTTTACTGTCCTCAGACAAGTTGTTTGCAATAAAAGTCAAGTCGCCCGCATTCTTTGCATTCATCTTCGACCAGTCAACTTCTACATCAGCGGACACTGTGTATCCTTCATACTTTGTCTGGTCAACGTTGCTAAGCTGAATGGTTACTTGCTGCGCTTCCTCTGTTCCTTCCGGATGCAGGGTGTTCAACGCTTTCGCAGTGATCTTCATTGCACTTGCAGGAAGAACATCTTCGTTGGTCAGCTTATAGGTCCATGTCTTCTTGCCGACATTGTTGGTCAGCGTGATCTCGATATCGCGCTTGTCAAGCGTAGCAGTGTATACACCATTATTCGAACCTGTGAGCTTACCGCCCTTCTTTACTTTCAGTGTGTAATTTGCGTATTTGGGCACCACTTCATACTTAGCGCCGCCATCAGCATCTTTATTCCACGCCTGTACCTGAATTGCCACGCGAGATACTGCCGAGCCGTTGTATGCTTTTTCAACCGTATCTGTTGTAATCTGCGTCGTATTCGCATTATAAACTTCATCGCCGTCTACAGTAGAGATCAGTAATGCCAGATCATCGCTGGTGGTGGTATCAGGATTTACATTGAGCGTCAACTCAGCTTTTTTCTTGCTTCCGTCATTCGCCGTTACAGTCAGCTTTACTCCATTTGCAGGGCTGTTTACCACAATCGCATTCTTCTCTAAGGTGCTGAATGCCACATTCTTTGCCTTGCTGGACTTGAAGGTGAGATCAGAAAGCGGAACAGTCACTTTATTGAAGTCTTCTGCCTTATACTCTTCTGCAATATCCGTCGTGTTAAATGCATAAACTAAACCGCCATTGATATCTGTTGCTTCCTTAGGTGTGGGCACGATTTTGCCATTATCGCCCTTTGTCGGCTTCGCAACAACTTTGTAGATAGCTTCATCACTCTCATTTTTCTGAACCTGTACGATTGCAACAGCCTCAACCTGTGCGCCCTTATTGGTGATGGTGATCGGGGCACTAGTTATTGCTGAATCTGCAGCGCCAGCGAACTTTTTGGTATTGTCAACGGACACCTTGATCTTGAACTGGTTAGCCTCTTTATTCGCTTTCAGGATATAATCCTTCGCTATGGTTACTGTACCGTTCTTAGCGTTGATGCTTACCTTGGGATCTGTCCACTCAGCATTGCTAGTCGTTACGAGTTCCCATTTTACATTTTTTACCTTGGGCTGCTTTGTCTTGTCTTTTCCGGTCGTGTCGCCATTGAAGATAGCAGTCGGCTTGAGGGTTGCTGCCTTGCCTGCCGCCTTATATACGGTCTCGCTCGGAAGCTGTACGCTCAACCCATCAATACCCTGTACAACTGTGACAACGATCGTAGCCTTGGATGCGTACATAGTAGGCGTCTCCGTCGTCACCGCATCATCTCCCTCACCTGTAGTTTCTGATGCTGTGTGTGCAGCGGCAATTACCTCGATCGTGTGCTTACCTACTGCAGTCTTTCCTTTAACTGCAATCGCTTTGATCACACCTTCATCTGCTACAACCGTCAAAGCATCATCGCCATTAAACGAAGTGTCGCTAACGCTAATAGCCTTGTAAGTAGTCGGTTTAGAGAACTGAGCGGTTGCAATGATGACAGGTTTTTCTGTTCCTTCACCTGTAGTGAGGGTCGTCTGTCCCTTCTTCAGCTTCAGATTGCTCTCCCAAGCGGGCTCCAGAGTTGCAAAAGGTTTATTCTTTGTTTCAAATGCCTTACTCTGAGCATCTTTACCGTCGATCTTCACGATATTTGCATCTGCAGTGGCATCGTCTGTGATCTCTACACTGCTGTTCCCTACATGTATCAGTGAAACCTTGACGTCATACTTCCATGCCTTGCCTGAACCAAACGCTGTTTCATTCTTAGCTACCCGAACATTGATCGACTTTGAGTCGCCTTCCTTCTTAACATACTGTGTAGGTATCTCTGTCAGAAGCTCTGAAGGTATATCTTTCTTTTCGCCCTGAGGCGTTACTTCTACCTTGTAATATACTGCACCTTTAACCAGATTATCGTCGATATTCTTAGCACCTACTGTCAATGACAACTCAACATCAGTTGCACTCTTCAATGCAACGGTAGGAGCGGCTGTCTTATCGCTGATCAGCGCTTCAGAAGTAAACTTAATTGTGCCGGACTTATTTCCGTCAAGGTCAGTAACCACTACGTCAGCCGTACCCGGAGTCTGACTTGCTTCGATTATCACTTCACCATTCTCCTTATCCCACTCGGCGGTAATAAGGTTTTCAGAGGAAGCATTCTTTACTTCTACGTCAAGCTTTGAAAGCTCGCCGTCTGTCGTAACTTTATATGTCCTTGTTGTATCTGTAGGCTGCTTAGCCGTTTTAGGAACCGTAATCTTGGAAACCACCTTGGTTACCTGCAATGTATAAGCTGCCTTAGTGTCTACATAGTCACCGTAATCATCTTCCACATACAGCTTCACAGTAAGCTTTTTGCCTGCTACAGCCTGAGACAGCTCGAGGGTTGGTGCCTCGGTACCCGTACTAGCGATCTTCACGCCCTCTGCCAATTCTTTCTTGCCGTCAAATACTTTGACATCCGCGACTGTTAAATCAGCACCGCGCTGCTCAAGACCTACTTTATAAGTGCCTTCATAGCTTACGCTATAAACGCCATTTGTAGCCTCTACTTCCTTGTCGCCGTTTTTAGCATCCTTCAGCGGTGCTGCCGCATATGGTTCAGCCGTATCGACTGTGACGTTTACGTCATCAGTCATCTTTACGGTGAACGCAACAACGCCCTTGCTTGCCTTCACGGTCTTTGCTGTCGTACCAACAGTATAGGTTACACCGTTTAAGGGGAAGCTGTCATTTGCCTGCTCCACTCTGATTGCAACGGTTTCACCCTCAGAAATAGCGTTGTACTTCGTCTGTTCAATTTCCTGACCGTCAATACTGACGCTCAGATTCACATTATCATCATTCTCAAATTCAATGCCGTAGGTAGCAGCTTCTTCCGTGAAAGTAACTGTGTCGGGGGTGGTATTTTCCTCATCAAGTTTCGCGATTTTACTTGCAAGAATCGTATAGGTGTATGTCTTCTTGTCGTTCGCTTTAGCTACAGCAGGAGTGCCGGCCTGTGCATAATCAATCTTCGGCTTATAGCCGGTGTCTGCAGTGACCGCAATCTCTAAAGTCTTAGAGCCTTCAGGCACCGTATACACGCCGTCATCATCCGGAGTAAGAGCGTCACCCTTTCCATCGGCCTTTACAACCGGACCGGTCAGATGTTCAGCTTCGTCAGCGATCGCCACCGTGATCTTTTTTTCGTCAGAAGCCTTCGGTGTTGTAGTTACCACGATCGGAACAACTGTGCCCACATTTGTTAATTCGGCCGTATACTCGGCAGGACTAATCTCGGCCTTTGCCGTTGCTGTTGTGCCAGCGATTGTAACCCCACTGATCTCATAATCATCGGCAGGCGTAACCGTGAACACTACCTCTTGGGCACGTGTCACGATATTTTTATCAAGTGCAAAAGAACCTGCAAGCTCGTCAAGATCTTTCACGGCAACTGTCGCAGAGCCTTCATCGCCCTTTACCGTAACCTTGAAGCCATAGCACTTTGCAGGATTCAGTTCTTCCACAATAGTAAGCTCCGCATCTGCTCTTACCGTAAAAGAGTATACGCCGTTGTTTACCGCCACTTTCGTCGCCACTCTCGTCTTGTCTGCAATGGTAATTTCTTTTACCTGGAAAGGATCTGCCGTGCTAACCTTAAAGCTTATTTTTTGCCCATCGTCAACAGAAACTTTCCACTCACCTTCTGCATCAGTTTCAGCATCAAAGCTTGCCTTATCAGCGGGCTGGTTGTTGATCTTGATATCTGTGATTGCTGTCACATTTGACTTATTCTCAGCCGCAGGCTTAGGGAATATAACCGTGTATGTTTTTACTGATTTAATCGTAATCTGGACATTGCCAGTGACATTCTCGATCTCATAGGACCCCTCTTCATTAAGATCCAGAGGTGTCTTATTGCCTGCACCCATCTTGTAGGATACTTCGGTGATCCTGTTGCCAGGTTGTGCTGTCGCAGTAAATTTCAGAGTTGCACCTACTTCGATCTTACCGTTGGTGACACCCTCGGTAACATTATAGTTCACCGCACCTTCGGTGAACACTGCTTCAACATTGTACTTGATCGTGTCAGCCGTCACTGTAATCTCAATATTACCAGTAACATCATCTGCGGGAATCGTATAGTTGTTGCCCTCTTTTTTAGGGGTTAAACCAGACTTGTTCTCGGCGTCGGCTACTGTATATGTTACTGAGATAATCTCATAGTTCGGAGTAGGCGTTACAGTAAAGGTGTAGGCCTGATTCTTTGCAGCCTTTGTGGCACCGCTGATGGTGTATCCCGACTCACTCGTGGGCAGCTTTACCTCAACTTCCTCTGCCTCCGGAGTGGTGTCATCATCTCCATCATAGACGGTGATTGTGGGATCTGCCACTTCCTCCTCGGAAGGCTCCTCCACAACGGAATCCTCATCCGCGGGATCCTCGTTCGAAATATCATCTGTTATTTCTTCGAAATTTCCTTCATCCGAAGGTTCTGTCACTTCCTCGCTTTCCCCGGATTCAGGGGCTTCCACTGTCTTCTCTACAACAGCGTATTTTAAAAAATGCGTTTATCTGGGAAGAGCTGGTTTTTATGATAAAATCAAGGCTTTTGAAACATTTTGTGAGAGAAAGCAGAACGGCACACCGTTTGCTCAATTTTGAAAAAAAGTATTTTGGGCAAAATTTGTCACTAATTTGTCGCTAATTATTTTTTTGTCAAACTTAAAAAGCCGCAGAATCTCTGGAGAAATCGGGATTTTAAACGTTGTTATTTTGTCACTAATTTGTTGCGAATAGGGGCAAAAAGAGGTGTTTTTCATTGAAAAAATGTATCCGAATCAATCTTATTGATCTCCCGGCGCAGTTCTTCCAGAGTGCGATGTCCGTAGACCGCCTTCTCCACATCATTTCCCAGACTGTGTCCCATGAGCAGATGCTTTGCCAGATCATCCACATGGTATTTATCGCAAAGCCAGGAAAAGGTATGCCGGCAGTCGTGAGGAGTATGCTTTTTGCCGGAATCACTGTAGAGGATGTCGTGTTCCTCGAGAAAGGGATAAAACTGGTGTCTGCGAAAGGCATCGCCGTTAAAGCCTGCGGGGCTGAAAGTGCTGGCGAAAGGGGCGATGGAGCGGTGGAAGGGAACAATACGGTTCTTGCCGGAACGCGTTTTGATGCCGCCTTTGAAATACTGTTCTTCGACATGGACTTCAAGGGATTCATAGGCAGTGATGCGGTAACCGCTGTAGATCATGATAAGGATCATACGGGCCACAGGATTGTTTTTATGCTGCCAGAACAGGTCAATGTCTGCCTGAGAAAAGGGTTCGCCCTTTTCAATATTATTTTCCTGACAGATGCTGACAAACTGTGCGTAATTTTTTTCGATAATGTCATTTTCCAGAGCGTATTTATAGATCTGTGAGTACAGCTTTTTGATATTGGAGAGACTGGAATATCCAAGGGGACATTCGTCAAGAGCTTTCTGCATATCGACTTTGCGGATAGAGCAGAAGGGCAGTTCGTGGAGAGAGGGGACATTTTTGAAGGCGGTTACGTAGTCGGTGCGGCTGCGATCGGCGAGCTGTTTTTTGCTGTCCACAAATTTTGCTTTATAGAAAGCGTGATAAACGTCAGCGAAAGTAGCCATAGGCGTTATGCTGTTTTGTAGGTTCTGGTTGTATTCCATAAGGGCGTTGTAAGCGGCGTACCAATCTTCGTAATAGCCGATCGCCTGTGTGGAATTAAGTTCCGGGACAATGCACGGAGATTTGGAGGAAGGATAAGCTGCGTAGGGATTTCGTCGGTTGCCGCTGAGTCGTTTGATGCAGCCAAAGCCGTTTGGTAGTTTTGAGTGTTTTTTCATTTGTGTGTGCTCCTTTCTGCAATCATCTTTTGTTGAAAAATGGATTTCACCCCATTTATATCCCGCTCATTTTACTCTAGGTAAAATGGAGTTGTAAATGCGGCAAGAAAAAAGAACAAAAGTTCGATTTGCGAATCGATTTTTGAATCTACAATAAAATGGTGGCGTAAATTGATTGTTTCTTGTTATAATAAATTGTATATTGGCTTTAGAAGCGGAGGAAATTACAGTGAAATTTGAAATAAAAAACATAGGTGCAATTGAATGGGCGGATATTGATATAGATGGAATAACAATTATTGCAGGAGAAAATAATGTGGGGAAAAGTACAGTGGGAAAAGCATTGTACGCCTTTTTGCATGATATGAATTCATGGAAAAAAACATATGATGATATTTGCAGTTCTAAGATAGAACGTTTCTTATATCAGAACAGTAGTTTCCTTGAAGATTGGTGCATGAAAATTTCCGGGGCAAAAAGAAGAAGAACAGGTAGAGCAGATCAATTACAGAAAGAATTTTCCAGAGATACAAATTTTCGCGTGGCCATAGAAGATTATCAGATTGCGGAAGAAGATGGCAGAAAGGGAGATGTGAAAGAGAATGTGAATGCTTTTCTCCTGAGATACTGTCGTGATTATATATCGTTATATGCTAAAGACGGCGTTGAGGCTTTATGGCAACAGGGTGAGAGTGAACTACAAGAGTGGATTGATAAAGCAGTCGAAAATATTCGATCACTGGAATTGGATGAGCGAGCGATTCAAATACAGCAATTAAAACAGTCTTTTCAGGAAGTATTTAATTTTCAGTATAGAAAAATAGGAACTTTAGAGAGTCAAATATCCTTTACGGATGATCTTGGAAGAACAGTACGATTTGTTGTAAGCGGCAATGAAGATTTAGATCGACCGGTCAGAGTGTATAATTCCGTTTTCTTTATTGAATCGCCAAAGATTTATGATTACCTGTCCAATACTAGGTTTGGTCATGTTCAGAAGGAATATTTGCGCTATCTAATGTCACCGAATATTTTCAAGAAGGGAAATCAATTAAACAAGATTGAGAATCAGGAATATGCGGTGGGGCAAAATGATGGCAATAAAAAAATAAATGACATTTCTGAACGTCTGGTAAATGTAATGGGAGGACGGGCGGAGTTTCTACAGAAAGTTGGATTAGAATTTAAAGATAAACAGATTGCGGAGCCGATTCATTCCGTGAATGTATCTACAGGGTTAAAATCTATGGCATTGCTGGAATATGCATTGCGTATCAGCGCCATAGAGGAGGGAGATATTTTGATATTAGACGAACCGGAAATTAATCTTCATCCGGAATGGCAGGTAGAATATGCCAAAACTCTTGTAAAGTTGCAGAAAGAATTTCATTTAAAAATACTTGTCACGACACACAGCCCTTACTTTATGCGTGCGATTGAGTGCTTCAGTGATACAAATGACACAATGGAACAATTAAATGTGTATAGAGTGTGTAAGGATAAGGGGCTGGGAAAAACGTCGATAGAAAACGTTTCGTATACTGAGTTTGGCATAACGGATTTATATGATGAGTTATCTGCTCCTTTAGAAGAATTGGAGTCGTTGCTGGATAAAAAATACGGGATGGATGAATAGAAAAATGAATGTATTAAATGAAATTGCAAAAGAGAATGGACAGCCATTTGAGTATCCGGATGAAAAGATAGCATCAGATATATATCATGTCTCTCTTTCTTATGCATGTAGGGCGCTTAATGGCATGAATGATAATGAAAGAAAACAAAAGGAGAAATTAAATAAGTGGCTTGAATGTGAAACTGAACATATACATGATGTCCCGGTTCTTGCGTTTGATAATATTACCAGGAAATTGTCAAATGGGAAAAGTTCATGTGATGCCTTTTTTTATAATTTTGATCCATGTGCCGGAGAACAGCACTATCTTGCGGAACTGAAAAACACAAATAAGAAAACCGTGCTTTCCATGATAAAAGATGAAGGAAAGGATGGGATCTACAATAAAGTAAACGATTCTGTTGAGATGATAAAAAACCAATTAGAATTTGGTGGGAAACACGAAAAGGACGATATAATAGTACATACTCATTTTTTTATTATATACGCAGGAAAAAATGATGTACCATCAAGAGAGCCGATAGAGATGGTAAAGAAAACAGCAGTGGAACGTGACAGTCAAGGGAAACAACGAAAAGCGGGAAGAATGATACCCAAGTCTGTAAAGAGTGACGAAGAAATTTATGGACATTTTGAAAATAAAATCCGAAAGTTGGGGTTAGCAGCCTGCGATGAGGATACGTTTCCGGGAGATGCCTTGCCCCGTGCAAGAAAGATCATAAAAGGAAGAACTAAGCAAAGGGTTTTTTCACTGTTTTCGGCACGTGATTTTGCGGCAATAGTGGATTCTGTTTTTTTTTCTGCCTGGAAATGGGGGAGTTATCAATCATATTTCCATGAAGGCGTTGGTGAAGTGATGAATCAGATCAGGTGAAATTATCTGTAAAATTAACACTGCATTTAGATGTTATTGTGAGATTATGGATGAAACCGAGAAAATGATATGCTCCTTATATGGTAGATGATGGAAATTTCCAAAAACTATCATATGAGGAGCATGTCCATTTTTAGGGAGAAAAGGAATAGTTATATTTATGAAAACAGTAAAAGGTATTTGTGAGAAAGCAGAAAGAGAACAAATGTTCTAAAATGCTGTACAAACTTAAGAGGATATGATATAATCGTCGCAGGTTCAACGAATTTCTGCCCAATAGGCGAACATTTTTATTATGCGAATGGAACATTTGCATTGGATTATCGGAGGTGATTTCGCTCCTATGTTGTTCAAATTGCACAGTGAATATCAACCAACAGGCGACCAGCCCCATGCCATAGAAGCTCTGGTAGAAGGATTCAAAAAAGGCAACCAATTCCAGACTTTGCTGGGGGTTACGGGATCTGGAAAGACCTTCACCATGGCCAACATCATTCAGCAGCTCCAGAAGCCCACTTTAGTAATAGCTCACAATAAGACNCTNGCGGGNCAGCTCTACGGNGAGTTNAAGGANTTTTTNCCNGANAANGCGGTNGAGTANTTTGTGTCNTACTANGATTATTATCAGCCGGAAGCCTATGTGCCTTCTACGGACACTTATATTGCGAAGGATTCCTCCATCAATGACGAAATCGATAAGCTGAGGCTCTCCGCCACGGCCTCTCTGACAGAGCGGCGTGATGTGGTGGTGATTGCCAGTGTTTCCTGTATTTACGGGCTGGGCAGCCCGGAGGAATATGCGGGCATGAGTATGTCTCTCCGGCCCGGCATGTCNAAGGACCGGGATGAGGTGATCCGGGGACTCATAGAGATGCAGTATGATAGAAACGATATGGATCTGGACAGATGTTGTTTCCGGGTGCGCGGGGATGTGCTGGAGATCTGTCCGGCGCAGGGCGGTGACTATCTGATCCGGGTGGAGTTTTTCGGGGATGAGATCGATCGGATCACGGAGGCGGACCCGCTGACGGGACAGGTGCATACGGTTTTGGAGCATGTGATGATTTTTCCGGCTTCCCACTATGTTGTGCCNCCGGAAAAGATCCGTACAGCCTGNAAAGTGATCGAGCAGGAACTGGANGAGCGGGTTAAGTTTTTTAAGNGCGAGGACAGGCTTCTGGANGCGCAGAGAATATCAGAGAGAACCAACTTTGATATTGAAATGCTTCGGGAGACGGGCTTTTGCTCCGGTATAGAAAACTACTCCCGTCACCTGAACGGGATGGCGGAGGGAGAGCCGCCCTTCACACTTCTGGATTATTTTAAAGATGATTTTCTGATCATCATAGACGAGTCCCACATGACGATCCCTCAGATACGAGGGATGTTTGCGGGGGACAGATCCCGCAAAAACACGCTGGTGGATTATGGATTCCGTCTGCCGTCGGCTTTGGATAACAGACCCCTTTGTTTCGAGGAGTTNGAGAGTCACATCGATCAGATGCTNTTTGTATCGGCGACGCCCTCAGATTATGAGGCGGCTCACGAGCTGTTCCGCACGGAGCAGATCATAAGACCTACGGGACTGNTNGATCCGGAGGTAGATGTGCGGCCGGTGGANGNACAGATCGATGATCTGATCTCGGAGATCAACCGGGTGGTGGCGGAGCATGGCAAGGTGCTTGTGACCACGCTCACGAAGCGGATGGCGGAGGATCTGACATCCTATATGAACGACGTGGGGATCCGGGTCAAATACCTGCACTCCGATATCGACACNCTGGAACGGGCGGAGATCATCCGGGATATGCGGCTTGANGTTTTTGATGTGCTGGTGGGAATCAACCTTCTCAGGGAGGGATTGGATATTCCGGAGATCGCGCTGGTGGCGATTTTAGACGCTGACAAGGAAGGATTTCTGCGGTCGGCTACCTCGTTAATCCAGACCATCGGGCGTGCGGCCAGAAACGCGAAGGGCCGGGTCGTCATGTATGCGGATGATATGACGGATTCCATGAACACGGCCATTACGGAGACNAACCGCCGCCGGGAGATTCAGCAGGCNTACAATAAAGAGCATGGCATTACGCCGCAGACGATCCAGAAGGCGGTGCGGGATCTGATCAGNATNTCCAAGACCATTGCGAAGGAAGAACAGCGGTTTGAGAAGGANCCNGAATCCATGAGCCGGGAGGAGCTGGAAAAGCTGATCAAGGAAGTGGAGAAGCAGATGAAGAAAGCCGCNGCNGATCTNAATTTCGAGGCNGCNGCNGANCTGCGTGACCGGATGGTGGACCTTAAGGTGAAATTGAGAGATTTTGACGCTTAGCGAAGAAAAACAAGCGACTGCGGAGCAGGCATTTGTTTTTCTCGCGGCGTTAACGAGCAAACGTCCGATGCAATCNGACAAGGAGCGCGATAGCGCGTGTTTGCGAGTCTGAATAGGAAAANAGGATAAAGGAGAAGCATAATGTCAGACACNATAAAGATGCGTCCGCGGGANTANATCAAGATCCGCGGCGCGAANGAACATAATCTGAAAGGGATCGATCTGGATATCCCGCGCAATGAATTTGTAGTGCTCACGGGATTGTCCGGCTCGGGGAAGTCATCCCTTGCTTTTGACACGATCTATGCGGAGGGCCAGAGACGTTACATGGAATCTCTCTCCTCCTACGCAAGACAGTTTCTGGGCCAGATGGAAAAGCCCGATGTGGAGCGGATTGANGGGCTTTCTCCGGCTATTTCCATCGATCAGAAATCCACGAACAGGAACCCTCGTTCCACGGTGGGTACGGTGACGGAGATCTATGATTATTTTCGTCTGCTCTATGCCCGCATCGGTATTCCNCATTGCCCGAACTGCGGCAAGGAGATCAAAAAACAGACNGTGGATCAGATCGTGGATCAGGTGATGNCCCTGCCGGAGGGCACGAAGATTCAGCTGCTCGCGCCGGTGGTGCGGGGCAGGAAGGGAGAACACGCGAAGATTTTTGACCGGGCGCGTCGCAGCGGTTATGTCAGAGTGCGTGTAGACGGCAATCTTTATGATCTGACGGAAGAGGCTGAAGATTTCAAGTTAGAGAAAAATTTCAAACACAATATTGAAATTGTGGTGGATCGTCTGGTAGTCAAGGCGGGGATCGAGCGGCGTCTGACGGATTCGGTGGAGAATGTTTTTGCTTTGGCGGAAGGNTTGATGACGCTGGATGTGATCGATGGGGAGCCGATCCAGTTCAGTCAGAGTTTTGCCTGCCCGGACTGCGGCATCAGCATCAGCGAGATCGAGCCCAGAAGCTTTTCCTTTAACAATCCCTTCGGTGCCTGCCCGGTCTGTTTCGGTCTGGGATACAAGATGGAGTTCGATGTCGATCTGATGATACCTGACAANNGTGTCAGTTTGGAAGACGGTGCGATCACGGTTCTTGGATGGCAGTCGAGCGGCGATAAGGGCAGCTTTACCAACGCGATCCTGCAGGCGCTGGCGAAGGAATTTAAATTCAGTCTCAAGACACCCTTCGGGGAGCTTTCCGAAAAAGTGCAGGATATCATTCTCTACGGTACGGATAAAAAGGTGAACGTGCATTATGAAGGACAGCGCGGGAGCGGAGTATATCCGATCGCCTTTGAGGGGCTGATCAAGAATGTGGAACGGCGTTACCGGGAGACGGGTTCTGAGTGGAGCAAGCAGGAGTATGAGTCCTTTATGCGCATTACGCCCTGTAAGGAGTGTAAGGGGATGCGTCTGAAACGNGAATCTCTGGCAGTGACGGTGTGCGATAAAAATATTTACGAGATCACCTCCATGTCAATCAATAAATTACACGCCTTTATTGGCGATATGCAGCTGACGCCTCAGCAGGAGCTGATCGGCAAACGTGTTTTGAGGGAGATTCGTGCGAGAGTAGGATTTTTGATGGAAGTGGGACTGGACTATCTGTCCCTGGCCAGAGCGACGGGTTCTCTTTCCGGCGGAGAGGCGCAGCGGATCCGTCTGGCTACCCAGATCGGCTCGGGGCTGGTGGGTGTCTGCTATATTCTGGATGAGCCCAGCATCGGTCTGCACCAGCGGGATAATGATAAGCTGATCGGAGCGTTGAAGAATCTAAAAGATATGGGAAATACGCTGATCGTGGTGGAGCATGATGAGGATACCATGCTGGCGGCNGATCATATTGTGGATATCGGACCGGGCGCGGGCAGNGCCGGCGGTGAGGTGGTGGCCCAGGGAACGGCGGAGGAGATCATGCAGGTGGAGGCTTCCGTCACGGGACAGTATCTGAGCGGCAAATTGCAGATTCCCGTGCCGAAAACGCGCAGAAAGCCCACGGGCTGGCTCACGGTCAAGGGCGCGGAAGAAAATAATTTAAAGAAGATCAATGTAAAATTTCCCACGGGAATCATGACCTGTGTTACAGGCGTTTCGGGATCGGGAAAGAGNTCTCTGGTCAATGAAATTTTATACAAGCGTCTGGCGCGGGATTTGAACCGGGCGCGCTGTATTCCGGGAAAACATAANGAAATTCTGGGAATCGAGCAGTTGGACAAGGTCATCAATATAGACCAGTCNCCTATCGGCAGGACGCCGCGCTCGAATCCGGCTACCTACACCGGAGTCTTTGACCAGATCCGGGATCTGTTTGCCTCGACACAGGATGCGAAGGCCAGAGGCTATAAGAAGGGACGGTTCAGCTTTAATGTGAAGGGNGGCCGCTGCGAAGCCTGCTGCGGCGACGGTATCATAAAGATNGANATGCACTTTTTGCCCGATGTCTATGTGCCCTGTGAGGTCTGCGGCGGCAAACGCTATAACCGGGAGACGCTGGAGGTAAAATACAAGGGAAAGAGTATTTTTGATGTGCTGGATATGACGGTCGAGGAGGCGGTGCCGTTCTTTGAGAATCTGCCCTCTATCCGCAGAAAGATAGAGACTCTGAATGATGTGGGACTCTCTTATATCAAGCTGGGTCAGCCTTCCACCACACTATCCGGCGGCGAGGCGCAGCGTATCAAGCTGGCCACGGAGCTNTCCANGCGCAGTACGGGTAAGACGATCTATATTCTGGACGAGCCTACTACAGGTTTGCATTTCGCTGACGTCCACAAGCTGGTGGATATCCTGCACAAGCTTGCGGAAGGCGGCAACACAGTGATTGTTATTGAGCACAATCTGGATGTGATCAAGACCGCCGACTATATCATCGACATGGGCCCGGAGGGCGGCGACGGCGGCGGTACNGTGATTGCAGAGGGAACGCCCGAGCAGGTCGCAAAAAACAAGAATTCCTACACGGGCGTCTATATCAAGAAAATGTTGAACCGGGCAACAGATAGCAAATAGGCGGCTTTCGCTGAGAACATATAAATGCCTTTACAGCGAAACATTTAGGAAAGAATTGCGAAGCAATTCTTTGGCNGCAGACTGCGGAGTCCGCGGCGATTATAGCATCCGATATCTCGCCAGACANGCCAGAATCTCCTGCCTGCGGACATAAGCCGCGGGCCCTGCNCCATAGTTTCTGGGNGTCATGGAGAGGATTCCCTCTGCTTCCAGCTTGTCGGCGGCTTCCTTTGCCAGGACGGGAACAGTCTTTTTCCCATTGGCGAGCCGGTCTANAATATATTGCATGATGTAGGCGAGGGCCGCAGTCTGGCTTTCGCCTACGATCTGTTCTAAGTAGCGCAGNTCGATCTCGTTTTTATCGAGACTGATCGTATCCCAGCCGTGGACGCGCGCCTTTTCNATCCGTTTAGTAGAAACAGTCTTTTTCAGCCAGTCGGTTTTTTGNACNGTCTCCTCGATCAGCGGGACAGACAGTTCCTTTGCCCGCGCGGTCACATCCTTTGTCTCATAGCAATCCATCTGCAGCACCGTGTCGGCCACGGACAGATAATCGCCGGAGCTTCCAGCCACCAGTACGGTGGAGATCCCCAGATCCTGATACAGACTTCTGATCTTGCGGATAAAGGGGGTGATGGGCTCTTTCTCATCGGAGACGAGCTGCGCCATACGCCCGTCGCGCACCATAAAGTTGGTGGCGGAGGTGTCCTCATCGATCAGAAGTACGGTGCTTCCGGCGGCCAGAGCCTCCACCGTATTGGCGGCCTGAGAGGTGCTGCCGCTGGCGTTTTCTGTGGCGAAGCGNGTGGTGTCCGAGCGCATGGGCAGGTTGTTGATAAACATGGAGATATCCGTCTCGTGGATGCAGCGATGCTCCTCCGCCCGCAGCTTAAAGGCGCTTGCATCGGTGATGACCAGCTCTCTGCCGTCCCCGGNNATATGATTGTACACGCCCCGTTCCAGNGCTTTCAGAAGGGTGGATTTNCCNTGGAAACCGCCGCCTGCGATGACGGTGATNCCTCTGCGNATGCCCATGCCGCGCACCGCACCACGGTGAGGGAGTGTGAGTGTCACGGCGAGAGANTCCGGGCTTTCAAATACTACAGCGTCTTTCATGGGGCGCTGGGATACCCCGCTCTCCCGGGGGAGAACAGAACCGTCTGCCACGAACGCCACCAGATCATGCTCTGTGAGGGCTTCGCGGATAAACTGCTGGTCATCCGCCAGGGCAGTTACCTTATCTAAATCCTGTTTCATGCGGGGCTGCAGATGAAAGCTTTTTTCCGCCAGATCAGGAAGGAGACGGAAGAGGATCTGGGAAAGTTCTCCTGCCGCGATGGTTCGTCCGAAAGCGGGGAAGCCCACCTCAATGCGCGCCTCGATAGCATCCTTGGAGATGCGCATGGCGGTAGTCTCTAAAATTTCCTGACCGGTACGGCANGCGGTNACCAGGCCGCTTTTNCCNGAGCCNTTCGCGGCNCGTCCGTCTCCGGCGCGCAGATTCCGATGGAGACTGCGCAGCAGATAATCTTCCACTGCCGTGCGGCGGTGTTTGGTTTCAAAATAAGAAGCGGGAATATTACCCTGATTCCGATANACCAGCCGTACCCGTGACGGGGAGGCGAAGGGATCGCCCTGTACATGGTCGATGCAGAGGCGGTATGCCCCAAAATCATATTCTCCTTCTAAGACCTTGTAGGCTTTATAGCCCTTATGGTCGATGTCTCTGAGAAGCTTTTGCAGTTCTGCCTGTGTTTTCATAAAATAGATTCCTTTCCTGCCAGTGCACGGACACTCGATTTAGTAATGATATCTACAGGTATAAATGATCAGATGATCGCCGTTCACTTGATAGATCAGACGATGTTCGTCTGTGATTCTTCGACTCCATTTTCCTGCCAGATCAAACTTTAGCGGCTCCGGCTTTCCCAATCCCTCAAAAGGATTTCTTTTTATATCCTTGATTAGCTCATTGACTCTTTTGACAAGTTTTTTATCCATCTTTTGCCAGTAAAGATAGTCATCCCACGCATTTTCTGTGAAGGATATGTTCATAAACTAATCCTCCCCGTCAAAACTTATAAGCTTTCCATCCTCGGCCTGTTGTATGGAATCTTTTAGCCATTCATAATTTGCTTTGCTCTCTCGTATATGAAGATTTTCCATCAGATTATCATATTGCGCCTGGGACATCAGCACAACGTTTTCATCATTTTTTCTTGTGATGATCGCAATATCGGAATCCTGTACGATGCGGTCACACACTTCTTTAAAATTATTTCTCACATTGGAAAAATTAGTCGCTATCATATTTCTGCCCTCCTGTAGTTATAGTATATTCTTTTAAAGCAGTATGTCAATATCTTGTACAATATTTTGTACAAATAAAGCGNTTATCATATATATTTTAGCAGGAAAAATATGTCTGAAATATTTTTTCTACACCTGTTAAGAATCTTTTCTTTCGTTCCGATAAAACAATTGAGAAAGCATGGATGCTGAGAACAGAGCGGATGGAACCGTTCTGTTTTTGGCGTTTTTTATTATTTTTATAATTTTTTGAAAAAAAATGATAAAAGCCTTTGAAAAATCTTTTAATGAGGGTATAATATAGTAGCCGTAAAAGAAAAACAAGCGGCTCCGAAGGAGACATTTGTTTTTCTTACGGCTATTAACGAACAAATGTTCGATGTAATCGAACAGAGAGCGCGCAGCGCGTATTTGCGAGTTAATTAAAGTAGATTACATGAAAATTAACCATACATCACATACTCTCGGGAAGGGGATCAAAGGTATATGCAGTTTACAGATATCGGTATCGATCTTGGCACAGCCAGTATTTTAGTATATATCAGAGGTAAGGGCGTTGTATTGAAGGAGCCCTCCGTAGTAGCTTTTGACAGGGATACGAATAAGATCAAGGCGATCGGCGAGGACGCGCGCCTCATGCTTGGAAGAACACCGGGTAATATCGTAGCGGTGAGACCCTTAAGGCAGGGCGTTATCTCTGACTATCAGGTTACAGAAAAGATGATGAAGTATTTTATCCAGAAGGCTCTGGGTAAAAAGAGTTTCCGTAAGCCGCGGATCGCGGTATGTGTGCCAAGCGGCGTCACTGAGGTAGAGAAGAAGGCCGTGGAGGATGCGACCTACCAGGCGGGAGCCAGAGAAGTTTCCATCATTGAGGAGCCTATCGCGGCAGCTATCGGTGCGGGTATTGATATTTCCAAGCCTTGCGGCAACATGATCGTCGATATCGGCGGCGGAACTTCTGACATTGCGGTTATTTCTTTAGGCGGTACGGTAGTCAGTGCATCCATTAAGATTGCGGGTGACGATTTTGATGAAGCCATCGTCCGTTATATGCGTAAGAAACATAATCTGCTGATCGGTGAACGGACAGCGGAGGATTTGAAGATAAAGATCGGGTCTGCTTATAAGCGTCCGGAAGTAGATTACATGGATGTGAGAGGACGTAATCTGGTGACAGGTCTTCCCAGGACAGTCAAGGTATCCTCGGAAGAGACAGAGGAAGCATTGCATGAGACTACGGTACAGATCGTGGAGACCATACACAGCGTACTGGAGAAAACGCCTCCGGAGCTGGCAGCGGATATCGCAGATCGCGGTATCGTTTTGACGGGCGGCGGCAGTCTGCTTCGCGGACTGGAGGATCTGATCGCGGCCAAGACCGGCATCAATACTATGACGGCGGAAGATCCGATGACGGCAGTAGCCATCGGAACAGGAAAGTATGTAGAATTTCTGGCAGGATACAGAGAAGAGTGAACATAAAGAAATTCTAATCGCTCACAGGAGAGGCTGTTTCGCGAAGAATTTCTAAATTATGTTCTCGAGGATGCAAAAAACGCATCCTCGGCAAGAGGAGGTTATATAATGCTTAAAGGACTCTACACAGCCTACACGGGCATGTTAAACGAGCAGCACAGGATGGATGTCCTGACCAATAATCTGGCTAATGCCACGACCAACGGCTTCAAGAAGGAAGGAACTACAAGCCAGGCATTTGATACGGTGCTTGCTTATAAGATCAAGGATCTGTCGGAGCCGGGGAATCTTCCGCGTCCTTTGGCGACCAACCGTGCCATTGATCAGGATGAGGTGAATAACCCGCTCAACGAGGATTATCTGGAGAGAAGGGTCAGAAAAACCGGCCTGAATCTGGGCGTAAAGATCGGTGAGAACTATGTGGATTATTCGGAGGGGCCTCTTAAGGAGACGGAAAATCCGCTGGATCTGGCGCTTTCCGACAGAGGTTTTTTTGCGGTAGAGTATACGAATAAGGCGGGAGAAACCTCCACCAAGTACACCAGAGACGGTAATTTTACCATGAACCGACAGGGCTTCCTACAGACACAGGACGGCGATTATGTGCTGGATGAAGACGGCCGCAGGATTCAGATGGAAACGGAGCTCCCCGTGAGCATAAACCGTAACGGTGACATTATACAGGACGGTACTACGGTGGCGACCATCGGCATCGTGGATTTTGAGGATTATAATTATCTGGAACGTTTCGGTGAGAATTATTTCCAGACGATAGAGGGTGCGACGGAACTGGATCGGGGAGAGACAGGGGTGGATACACAGATTCTTGCCGGCTACCTCGAGATGTCAAATATTTCTGTTGTAACGGAGATGGTTAACATGATCACTCTTCAGAGACAGTATGAAAGCAACCAGAAGGTGATCACTACATATGATGAAACTCTGGAGCAGGCAGTGAGCCAGAACGGTAAACTGTAGGATAGATAAAAGGGGATAAGGGGGATCAACCCCGGAACGGAGGATATTATGGTTAGAAGTTTATGGTCAGGCGCGACCGGCATGAATGCACAGCAGACGAATGTGGATACGATAGCGAACAACCTCGCTAACGTCAATTCCGTGGGATATAAGGCACAGGTGGCACAGTTTAAGTCGCTCCTGTACCAGAATTTACAGTCTGTCACCACGACAGCGAACGGGGATCCGAAGCCGACCACCTCTCAGGTGGGTCTGGGTGTTCGCACTGCATCGATCAATCAGATCTTTACGCAGGGCAGTCTGCTGGATTCCGATTCGGACACAGCTTTTGCGATCGAGGGCGACGGGTTCTTTGGCCTGCGCGGCGACGACGGGACAATTTTTTATACAAGAAACGGAGATTTTACATGGGCGATCGGGACCAATAACCGCATGACGCTGACAAATGCAGACGGCCTGCCGGTATTGGATTCAGAGGGGCGTGCTATTGTTCTTGATGCAGGGCTCTTGGCCAGCAATCTCTCTATCACGGAGGATGGTCAGATCTGCTACCCGGATGCGCTGAATAATCCGCAGCCGATCGGTGTCCAGATTGGCACTTTCCAGTTTAATAATCCCGGCGGTTTGAGGCGAGTGGGAGATACCCTCTTTGCAGTGACGGATGCCAGCGGCCGTGCTCTCAATGAGGATACGGAAGATGATGTTACCAAGAGTCGTATTGTACAGGGATACTTAGAGGGTTCCAATGTGCATGTGGCGAACGAGATGGTAAACCTGATCGTGGCACAGCGTGCTTATGAGATGAACTCCAAGTCCATCACCACCTCCGATTCCATGCTGGAAGTTGCTAACAACTTGAAACGCTAAGAGCCGTGCAAAATTGTGGGTAAGAAGATAGCCCATGCTTGCATGAGGCGAGCTTCTTAGACGCAATTTTATAGGGCGACAGCCCGACATGAGCAAGAAGCGACGTAAGGAGCGAATTGTGAATGAAACGGCTCGTATAAGGAGAATACTATGAACGACTTAACCGGATTATCCGCTTACACAGACTACATGACTGACACAAACCGCGTGGCTGCCGAGAAGCTGCAGCAGACATTGCAGAATGCAGATCAGACGGCGAAGCAGAAGGAGAGCGATGCGCTCTTTGACGCCTGCAAACAGTTTGAGGCTTATCTGTGGGAGCAGGTTTATAAAGAAATGCAGAAGACAGTGGACCTCTTCGGAGATGACGAGGATGGCTATGCTTCCAATATGGTCGATTATTTTAAAGATTCTGTGATCCAGCAGATTTCGGAGCAGACTGCGACACAGGGTTCTAATTCCCTGGCGCAGATGTTATACGAGCAGGCGAAGATCAACTACGGACTCTGATTTTTCTATATTCACATAACTGAGGACACAGGTTGTTGAGATTGTGTCCGGGTCAAGAGGTTTTATGGAGACCATCAAAGGTTTTATCGAACACATTATTTACCGCAATAAGGACAATGGATATACGGTATTAAATCTTCTCACGCAGGAGGAGGACGAGCTCACCTGCGTGGGTTTTTTTAAGACTATGGATCAGGGAGAGACCATCGAAGCGCAGGGGGAGTATACCACGCATCAGGTATACGGCAGGCAGTTTAAGATTGAGAGTTATCAGATCCTGCCGCCCAGCGATGTAGTGAGCGTGGAGAGGTATCTTGCCTCCGGCGCTGTGAAGGGTGTCGGCGAGGCGTTAGCCAGGCGGATCGTCAAAGCGTTCGGTGCGGACACATACCGCATCATTGAGGAGGAGCCGGAACGTCTGGCTGAGGTAAAAGGGATCAGTCTGCGGGGCGCCCGTGAGATCGCGGCCTCTCTCTATGAAAAGAGGGATGCCCGGGATGCTATGACCTTTTTGCAGGGTTACGGTATTTCCAACACGCTGGCGCTGCGTATCTATGAGACTTATGGTATGGGGCTTTACGGGATTTTACGGGAAAATCCTTATCGGCTGGCGGAGGATGTGCAGGGGATCGGCTTTCGCTTTGCGGATGAGATCGCAGCGAAGATCGGGATCCACACCGATTCGGATTATCGGATCAGGAGCGGACTTCTCTATACGCTGCAGCAGGCGGGCGGAGAGGGGCACTGTTATCTGCCGGCGAAAGAGCTTCTTGCCAAGGCGGGAGAACTTTTGGAGATCGAGCCGTCTTTGATGGAGCCGCAGCTTCAAAATCTGGCGATGGATAAGAAACTGGTGATCAAAATGCCCGTGCTGCCGGAGACGGAACGCAGGGTATATGCCTCCCGTTTTTATTATGCGGAGCTTAGCTGTGCGCAGATGCTCCACGATCTGAATGTGTCGGAGGAGCTGCTACCTGCAGAGGAGGAAGCGCTGCTTAGAAAAATAGATGAGGTGGAGGCACAGCTGGGGATCGTCCTGGATGCACTGCAGAAGCGTTCCGTGCTGGAGAGCATACGCAGCGGCGTGTTTATCCTCTCGGGTGGTCCGGGCACCGGGAAAACAACCACCATCAACGCCATTATCCACTATTTCCGGGCGCAGGGAATGGATATCAATCTGGCGGCGCCTACAGGCAGGGCAGCGAAGCGAATGACGGAGGCGACCGGGTACGAGGCGCGTACACTGCATAGGCTTTTGGAGCTGTCCGGCGCAGCTGCTCTGGAGGGGAAGCCGGCGCGTTTCGAGCGCAATGAAGAAAATCCGCTGGAGGCGGACGTGATCATCGTGGACGAAATGTCCATGGTAGATATATTCCTCTTTCAGTCGCTCTTAAAGGCCATCTCCGTGGGCACACGACTGATCATGGTGGGAGACGTCAATCAGCTCCCTTCTGTGGGACCCGGGCAGGTGCTGCAGGATCTCATCGAGAGCCGGGCATTTCAGACGGTGAAGCTGGAAAAGATATTCCGGCAGGCGCAGGAGAGCGATATCGTGCTGAATGCTCACAAAATCCATGCGGGCGAAAATTTGACCCTGGATAATAAGAGCAAAGACTTTTTCTTTTTAGAAAGAAATGACACAGATGTCATATATAAACATATGATTCAGCTGATCCTGGAGAAGCTGCCGCGCTATGTGAATGCGGAAGCCTATGATATACAGGTGCTCACGCCCATGCGCAAAGGCAAACTCGGCGTGGAGACGCTGAACGGCATCCTGCAAAAATACCTGAATCCGCCGGACCGGTCAAAGAGAGAATACCAGTCCGGGGAAACGCTCCTGCGGGAGGGGGATAAGGTGATGCAGATCAAGAATAACTATCAGCTTGCCTGGGAGGTGGTGAGCCGCTATCAGATTCCCATCGATCAGGGCATGGGAATCTTTAACGGGGATATCGGCATCATCCGCACGATCGATGAGTACGCCAGAGAAGTGGTTGTTGAGTTTGACGAACACAGGCGGGTCACCTACCCCTTCGGAAATTTGGACGAGATCGAGCTTGCTTATGCCGTCACCATACATAAATCCCAGGGCAGCGAATATCCGGCGGTCATCATGCCCCTGCTCACAGGGCCGCACATGCTCTTTAACCGCAACCTTCTCTACACAGGGGTTACGAGAGCCAAAAGCTGCGTCACTATTCTGGGCAGTCGGGCCACCCTGCAGGAAATGATCGCGAACAATCGGGAAAACCGACGCTATACAGGATTTTCCGAACAAATTCAAAATACAAGAAAGGACCTTTCATGATCTCATTTCTGAACACACTTCTGACGTGGCTCTATCCTCGCCGATGTCCTGTCTGCGACGAGCCGGTCAAACCGTATCACGCATTAGTCTGCAATGAATGTGCCGATGTGCCTGCTCTTGTCGAACCGCCCTTTTGCATGAAATGCGGCAAGCATCTGGCGAGGGAAGAAAAGGAATATTGCAGCGACTGCGCGTCACACACACATCTCTATGATCGCGGCAGGGCACTGTTTTCCTATAAAAGTGTCTCCGACTCCATCGCTCGTTTTAAATACCGCGGCAGGCAGGAGTATGCCGCTTATTACGCGGCTCGTATGGCGGAGGGATTGTCCGGTTTTATCCGTGCCTGTCGGGCGGATGCTCTCATACCTGTCCCTCTCCATAAAAGCAAGCTGAAAGCCAGAGGATATAATCAGGCAGAGGTTCTTGCAGAAGAGCTTTCCGCCTTGACAGGAATTCCCATGTTTCCGGATTTGATCGAGAGAGTGGAAAAAACGGCGCCCATGAAAGATTTATCTGCCGCAGAGAGACAAAATAATTTGAAAAGGGCTTTCAAAATCCGCCGTAATGATGTAAAATTAAGTACGATTATAATTATCGATGATATATACACGACAGGTAGTACCATAGACGCTGTGAGTCGTGAGTTTAAGAAGGCAGGTGTAAAACGGATTTATTTTCTGACCCTTGCCATCGGAAGGGGCACCTGAGAAAAATCAGTCTAAGGGAGGATAGGATATGAATGTAAGAAACTGTAGAAAATGCGGCAATCTTTTTAACTATGTCTCCGGCCCGCCAATCTGTATTCCGTGCCGGGAGAAGATGGAAGAAAAATTTCAGGAAGTGAAAAAGTATATTCAGGATAATGGCCATGCAACGATTCCCCAGGTGGCGGAGGCTTGCGATGTATCTACGAATCAGATTCATCAGTGGCTTCGCGAGGAGCGTCTGGAGTTGAGTGCAGAGTCCGGCGTTACGCTTTCCTGTGAAAACTGCGGAGCTGCTATCATGACAGGACGTTTCTGCGCGAAGTGTAAGAACACCATGGCGAATGAGCTGGGGAACAGTATTAAGAAACCTGCACCGCCAAAAATGGCTAAGAAGGATACGAAGGAAAACCCGAAGATGCGTTTCCTGAATTGATCTGTTTTGAAAATTGGAGAAGTTCTATGTTAAATGAAGAAAGAGTCGTTCTGATGACCAAGATGGCTTCTTATGAAGCCCGTGAGGGGAAGAAAAACCTCGCCATAGGAAGCTTTTTTCGGAACGATTATATAGGCTGGCAGGTGCTTAAATCCATTATAAGTGCAACCATCGCATTTGTAGTGGTTTTTGCTATGTACATTTTTTATGATTTTGAGATTTTTATGACAGAGATCTATAAGATGGATCTTCTGGAGTTTGCGAAAAACGTTCTGTTCTTTTATTTAGGGACGATAGGCGCCTATGCTGTCATCTCCTATCTGATCTATACAGTCAGATACAGCAGGGCGAGAAAGAGTCTGCGGACATATTATATGAACCTGAGCAAGCTTTCCGCTATGTACAAAAAAGAAAAGGAACGATAAAAGGACTATTTACAATGACTACTTTACTGGTTGCAAAACAGATACTTATGGTGATATACAGTAAATACGAGGTGTACATCACGCCGCTTCTGAAGTTTTTGCTGGCGCTTGTGACACTTCTTCTGATCAATTCCAANCTGGGCTATATGGAGTCTATCACCAAACTGACCGTGGTATTGATCGTGGCTCTTATGTGTTCCTTCATGCCGATGAATTTTATCGTCTTGATGGGCGCTGTTTTTGTACTCCTGCACCTTTATGCTTTCAGTCTGGAGTGCGCCGCGATAGTGGGGGCGGGATTTTTNCTGCTTTTTCTGCTGTACCTGCGGTTCTCGCCGAAAGATACGGTGGTAGTNGTACTGATGCCGANCTGTTTTCTTCTGAAGATACCCTATGTGATTCCTATATCCATGGGNCTGGTGGGAACGCCCGCGTCGGCTGTCTCAGTAGCATGTGGTGTGATCGTTTACTATATGCTCCATTATGTGACGCAAAATGCGACGGCGATCGCGGCCATGACGGAGGAGGAGACCGCGGCCAAATTCCGGTTCATTATTGACGGATTATTAAAAAATCGGGAGATGGTCGTGATGATAGCGGCGTTTGCCATCACGGTGATCATCGTGTATCTGTTAAGGCGTCTGAGTATAGATTATGCGTGGACCATCGCCATGACGGCAGGGGCAGTGGTGAACATCATGNTACTGTTGGTGGGAGACCTGATCTTTGACATAAACCTGTCGCTGCTCAGTGTGATNCTGGGAACGATCGTATCCTTCCTGATCGTGCTGGTATTGCAGTTTTTCGTGTTTTATGTGGATTATAGTCGAACAGAAAAAGTACAATTTGAAGATGATGAATACTATTATTATGTAAAGGCGGTTCCGAAGGTCACCGTNGCGCGGCCGGAGAAAAAGGTAAAGCATATCAATTCTGCGAGGACTTCTTCCGGAAAGGCGGCAAGACCGACGAATCATTAGAGAAAAGTATAAAAGGCAGGTGATGAGAGATGGAACAACTGAATAACTGGATCGGGGTCTATCTCGCAAAACTGCATATGCCTACGGTTCACTGGAACGATGTGGCGGAGATCATCATCTTGACCTTTGTGCTGTATCACATTCTGGTATGGATCAAAAATACAAGGGCATGGGCGCTCTTAAAGGGCGTTATCGTGATCCTTGTTTTTATCATAATCGCAGCAATTTGCAATATGAATACGATCCTTTGGATCGTGCCCAACATCATCAGTATCGCGGCAACNGCCTTTGTGGTGGTGCTGCAGCCGGAGCTTCGCGCTGCGCTGGAGGAACTTGGACGTAAAAACTTTTTTGCGTCTTTGTTGGACTCCAACAATAAGCGGGAGGATGGACGTTTCTCGGANCGCACCATCAATGAGATCGTGAAGGCGTCTCTGGAGATGGGAAAGGTAAAAACAGGCGCGCTCATTGTCATTGAGCATGAGCAGCCTTTGAAAGAATACGAGAGAACAGGAATTGATGTGGACGGTATCATTTCCAGTCAGCTCCTTATCAATATTTTTGAGCACAATACCCCGCTGCATGACGGTGCCGTGATCGTGCGGGGNAACAGGGTCGTATCGGCGACCTGCTATCTGCCGCTGTCGGATAATATGGCGTTAAGCAAGGATCTGGGTACCCGGCACAGAGCAGGTGTGGGTATCTCNGAGGTGACGGANTCCCTGACGGTNATNGTTTCGGAGGAGACCGGTAAGATCAGTGTCGCCTACGGCGGTGAACTGGAGAGAAATCTGGATGCAGAGCGCCTGAAAGAGCGGATTTTGGAAATTCAGGATAAACCGACGGAGGAGAAGAAGCGTAAGCTCTGGAAGGGCAAGGGCGTNGGAAAGGCAGGGCTTAAGGATGAAGAATAAGCTTACCCGGAACTGGGGACTTAAAATAGCCTCTTTTCTCNGTGCAGCCGCGCTCTGGCTGGTCGTGACCAACATAAACGATCCCATTGTGCCTTANCGTGTAACAGATGTGCCTGTTACCATCAAAAATACAAATTTGATCACGGACAGAGGGCAGGTTTACGAAGTGCTGGACGGCACGGATGTGATCGATGTGGTCACGGTGTCGGCGCCACGCTCTGTTATTGATGCGCTGGATAAGAGCAATATTGTGGCTGAGGCGGACGTAAACGATCTGACCAGCGTGGATACGGTGGCGATCAAGCTCTCTACCAATAAATACAATGATAAGCTGGACAGCATCCGCGGCAATATCGACAGCGTNAANCTGAATATCGAGGAAAAAAAGNNNAGATCGCTGCCGCTGAGATCNGTCACNACGGGNGAGGTGCGNGAAGGCTATATGGTGGGTGATGTCACCNCAGATCAGAATCTGATCCAGATCTCCGGGCCTCAGTCCGTTATTACGCAAGTGAGCAAGGCGCAGGCGGAGGTNGATGTCTCCGGCTTTACAAGNGATATAGGAACCAACGCTGATGTTCGTCTATACAATGAAGANGGAGAGGAGATCACANCANCNAGTATTGAAAAGAGNATCTCNAAGGTGCGTGTCANNGTGGAGATCCTGGAACTTAAGCAGTGTGCCTTTAACCTGTGAGGNGNCNGGTACGNCGGCGGAAGGATATCANCTGACAGGTGAAGTGGATTTCAGCAAGCCGAACGTCACGATAGCGGCCAGAGCGAAGCTGTTAGAGCGCATCAATGCCATAGAGCTCCCTGCGAGTGTTTTAGATGTGAGCGGAGCGACGGAAGATGTGGCAGCGGTGGTGGATATCACGGAATATTTGCCGGACGGTGTGATCCTGGCGGAGGAGAATTTCGAAGGTAAGGTCAATGTGGTGGCAAGAGTGGAAGCGGAAGTGGAACGTGCTGTGCGCATCCCAGTGGGCAGTATCCGGTTTACCGGGCTTCCCGACGGTTACAGAGCGGTCATCACAGAGCCTGCCAATGAGTGCAGCGTTGTGCTGACGGGTCTTCAGGCGGCCTTAGAGGAAGTCACGGCGGAGGATATCACGGCTACGGTGGATTTGGCTGTATGGATGGATGCAGAAGAAATGGAGGAACTTGCGGAAGGCAGTTATTGGATCCCTGTTGGTGTTACGATCACGGACGAGACGCTCAGGGCAAGTGATACCACGGAAGTGAGAGTGCATATCATAGCGGAAGAGTGAGAGGAAAGGATATTAAGATGAGCAGACTATTCGGTACGGACGGTGTCCGCGGAGTTGCAAACGAAGAACTGTCGCCGCTTTTGGCGATGCAGCTGGGGCAGGCGGGAGCCTATGTCCTCACCAGAGAAAATGAACACAAGCCTACGATCATGGTGGGATGCGATACGAGAATATCCGGGGATATGCTGGCGAATGCTCTGATGGCGGGTGTGTGTTCCGTGGGAGCGAATGCAGTGTATGTGGGTGTGGTGCCAACTCCGGCGGTGGCGTATCTGACCAGAAAATATAAGGTGGATGCGGGCGTCGTGATCTCTGCCTCCCATAACACGGTAGAGTTTAACGGCATTAAATTTTTCGATGGGAATGGCTACAAGCTTCCCGATTCTCTGGAGGATGAGATTGAGGAACTGATCCGCAGCGATATGCGGGGCGTTAAGTTCCCCACCGGCGCAAGCGTGGGCAAGATCAAGTACCGCACGGATGCCAGAGAAGAGTATATCAATCACGCCATGAAGGCGGTAAATGTGGATCTGCGGGGAATGAAGATCGTGCTTGACTGTGCAGAGGGGGCAGCGTTCTATACCTCTGTGGAGACTATGAAGGAGCTGGGCGCTGAGATCGTGGCGATCCATAACAATCCTGACGGCACGAACATCAATGCAAACTGTGGTTCCACACACATGGAAGAACTGCAGGCAAGGGTGGTTTATGAGAAGGCGCAGCTTGGGCTTGCCTTTGACGGAGACGCGGACCGACTGCTGGCGGTGGATGAGCTGGGAAATATTGTGGATGGGGACCAGATCATGGCCATCGTGGGCAATCATATGAAATCTCGGGGAAAGCTGAAAGGTGACACCATTGTTGCAACGATCATGAGTAATCTGGGCTTTTTCCTGATGGGAGAGAAAAACGGCATCAAGATTGAGCAGACAAAAGTGGGCGACCGCTATGTGCTGGAACGTATGCGTGAGATCGGTGCAAGTCTGGGCGGCGAGCAGTCCGGCCATGTGATCTTTTTAGACGAAAATACAACGGGAGACGGTCTTTTAAGTGCGCTCCATCTTTTGCAGGTGATAGTGGAGACAGGTAAGCCGCTCTCGGAGCTGGCATCCATCATGGAAGTGATGCCGCAGGCGCTGGTGGGCGCGAAGGTGCCCAATCACAAAAAGGAAAACTTTATGGATTATCCCGAGATCGCGGAAGCTATTGCCGTGCTGGATAAAAAGTTTGCAGGAGAAGGCCGTGTGCTGATCCGTCCTTCCGGGACAGAGCCCCTTGTCAGAGTTATGATCGAGGGTAAGGACCAGAAGGTGATCACAGAGGAGGCCAAAAAACTTGCTGAGCTCATTCAGAATATTATGCTGTAGGACTTGAGATATCGTGGAAATAATGCTATACTATATTTTAGTTTTATAGAAAAATGCAGCAATGTAAAACATTTAAGGAGAATGCGAAGCATTCTCAGAGTTTGCCGCAGGCATACTCTTATCGTACGCTGCGGAGCGACGATTGTGGAAAGAGGAAGTGGGTATGGTAAGTCAAAAGGTAGTCATAAAAAACCCGACAGGGCTACATCTGAGACCGGCAGGCATCCTATGTAAGGAAGCGATGCAGTTCAAATCTCTGATAACCTTTACATTTCGTGAAAATACAGCGAATGCCAAAAGTGTCCTAAGCGTGCTTGGGGCCTGCGTTAAGTGTGGCGATGAGATTGAGTTTGTATGTGACGGTGAGGATGAGGAAGAAGCTCTGAAAGCGCTGGTAAGTGCGATCGAGAATGGTCTCGGAGAATAACGTCATAAACGAACCCGCTGTATAGGCGGGTTCATTATTATTTTAGGAGGAAAATCATGTTAAACTATAAAAGATATCGCAGAAATCCGGTAGTGGATTATCCGGAGAGAGAATGGGTCAACAAGCAGATCGAGAAGGCACCGGTGTGGTGCAGCGTGGATCTGAGGGACGGCAATCAGGCATTGATCGATCCCATGGTGGTCTCTGAAAAAATAGAATTTTTTAATTATCTGATCAAGCTGGGCTTTAAGGAGATTGAGATCGGGTTCCCGGCGGCCAGCCAGATTGAGTTTGATTTTCTGCGCCAGCTGGTGGACAGAAAACTGATTCCCGACGATGTGGTGGTTCAGGTTCTGACCCAGTGCAGGGAAGAGCTTGTAGAGCGTACCTTTGAGGCGATCGAGGGCTGTAAGCAGGCCATCGTGCACATTTATAATTCCACCTCCACACTGCAGCGTGATGTGGTCTTTCATATGAATCGGGATGAGATCATCAATATCGCCGTGGAAGGCACGAAGATGGTGAAGCGTCATGCGGCTGATTTCCCCGGAAAGATCATTCTGGAGTATTCGCCCGAGAGCTTTACCGGTACGGAGCTGGATTTTGCATTGGAGATCTGTACCGCAGTACAGAGAGAGTGGGGGCCTACGAAGGAGAATCCCATGATCATCAATCTTCCCTCNACNGTGGAGATGACGACNCCGAATGTNTTTGCNGACCGGATCGANTGGATGAATAAGCATTTTGAAGACAGNGAGAGCATCATNTTAAGNGTNCATCCCCANAATGACAGAGGCACCGGNGTGGCCAGNGCGGAGCTGGCGCTTTTGGCGGGNGCNGANCGNGTGGAAGGCACCCTGTTCGGCAANGGNGAGAGAACCGGAAACGTGGATATCTTAAATATTGCCTACAACATGTTNTCTCAGGGAATTGATCCGAACCTTGCCATTGAGCATGTAAATGAGAGCATCGAGATTTATGAGAGATGCTGTAAGATTCCTGTACATCCCAGACACCCCTACGCGGGCAAGCTGGTATTTACCGCTTTCTCCGGCTCCCATCAGGACGCCATCAACAAGGGNGTGAAGGCNATGCAGGAGCGGAAAGGCGAATANTGGGAGGTGCCTTATCTGCCTATCGATCCTTCGGACATCGGCAGAGAGTATGAGCCAATCGTGCGTATCAATTCCCAGTCCGGCAAGGGCGGCGTGGCATTTATCATGGATACTTATTTTGGGTTCAAGCTTCCTAAGGGCATGCACAGGGAGTTTGCGAATGTGATCCAGAGTATCTCCGAGAGGCAGGGTGAGGTGAGTCCCGATCAGATCATGGAGAGCTTCCGACAGGAATATCTGATGAAGAAAGAACCCATCCATTTCCGCAAGCTGCGGGTGGATGATCTGAGNGAAGAGACAAAGTCTGAGTTTGATACCAAGGTGACAGTGGTTTACACCGACGCCGGTGTAGAAAAGAGCTTTGAGGCGGTAGGGAACGGCCCGATTGACGCGGTTAAGCGGGGCCTGCAGGAAGAATTGGATATTTCGATCAAGATTCTGGACTACGAGGAGCATGCGCTCCAGAGCGGTTCCAATTCCCAGGCAGCAGCCTATATTCATCTGTTGGATGCGGAGAGCGGCAGCGTGACTTATGGCGTGGGCGTCAGCTCCAATATCACCAGAGCTTCCGTGCGGGCAATCTTCTCGGCTGTGAACCGTTTGGGATTAGGTGAGCATGGAAAATAAACATCGGGAGGGATGGATATGAATCAGGTAGAACAGCTTCGCGAATGGGTAAATGAATCCGACAACATCGTCTTCTTCGGAGGCGCGGGGGTATCCACGGAGAGTGGTATNCCGGATTTNCGGAGCGTGGACGGCCTTTATAACCAGCAGTANGATTATCCTCCGGAGACGATCTTAAGCCATACCTTTTACCGGCGCAATACAGAGGAATTTTATCGGTTTTACCGCAATAAGATGCTCTGTCTCGATGCNAAGCCCAATGCGGCCCACCTGAAGCTGGCGCAGTGGGAGCGGGAGGGNAAGCTGAAGGCAGTGGTGACGCAGAATATCGACGGTCTGCATCAGGCGGCGGGCAGCGAGAANGTGTATGAGCTGCACGGTTCTGTTCTGCGCAATTTCTGCGAGAGCTGCCATAAGTTTTANGACGTGAATTTTATCGCNAATTCGGANGGCGTGCCGAAATGCAGCTGCGGCGGCGATATTAAGCCGGACGTGGTCCTTTACGAAGAAGGACTCGATCAGAATATTCTTTCGGGAGCCATACGCGCCATCAGCGAGGCGGATGTTCTGATCGTGGGAGGCACCTCGCTGGCGGTATATCCTGCCGCCGGGCTCTTGGATTACTACGGCGGCCATAAGCTGGTTCTTGTCAATAAAACGCCGACTGCCAGAGACGGCATCGCGGATCTGGTGGTACAGGGCAGCATCGGGGAGATATTTTCCCAGCTATAGGAGAGNTTCTGGCACGGCCGNATCTGGCAGCAGGAGAAAGGTATGGACATTCAGGTAGGCGACGTTCTAAAAATGAAGAAGCAGCATCCCTGTGGTTCCTCGGAGTGGGAGGTGCTGCGCATTGGTGCAGATTTTCGATTAAAGTGCAAAGGCTGCGGACATCAGATCATGATTCCCAGGCCCAAAGCAGAAAAGAACGTGCGGACTGTAGTGCGGATATGATAAAATGAATCATTTCCCCCAATTAAATGTTTTTTTAAACTTCTTGCATATTTAAAAAAATTGTGCTATCATAATAACCCGTGATATATTAATTTTGGCGTAAAGCCATACATCCTTGCTCTTTTCTGAGGAGGCGGACGCGACAGTGCNGATGCCGNTNTGAGAGGGGCCAGAGACCAAAAGGAGGTAGAGAAGCATGAACAAATATGAGTTAGCCGTTGTTGTCACTGCTAAGATTGAAGATGACGAGCGAGCTGNTACTTTGGAGAAGGTAAAGGCCTTAGTAGAGAGGTTCGGCGGAAAGATCACAGAAGTTGACGACTGGGGTAAAAAGAGACTCGCNTACGAAGTGCAGAAGATGAAAGAGGCTTTTTATTACTTTATCCGGTTCGAAGCTGAGAGCACGACTCCGAACGAGATNGAGAGCCGTATCCGCATCATGGACAACGTCATCAGATACCTGTGCGTCAGACAAGACGAGAAATAGAAAGAGGTATTCTATGAATAAAGTTATACTGATGGGACGTTTAACAAGAGACCCCGAGGTGAGATATTCCCAGGGGGAAAATGCGACGGCGGTAGCCAGATATACGCTGGCGGTGGACCGCAGATTCAGCCGCAATAACGATGAACAGACGGCAGATTTTATCAACTGTGTTGCCTTTGGGAGAGCGGGCGAGTTCGCTGAGAAATATCTCCATAAGGGGACAAAGATCGCAGTTACAGGACGTATTCAGACTGGAAGCTACACCAACAAGGATGGCGTCAGGGTATATACGACGGATGTGGTCGTGGAAGACCATGAGTTTGCGGAGAGTAAAAATGCTTCTTCCGCAGGCGATGGCGGTTATGTGCCCGCAGGCAGACCCGAGTCTGCACCGGCGTCCGCAGGGGACGGCTTTATGAATATTCCCGATGGAATCGATGAGGAGCTGCCGTTCAACTGACGAAGCGCCGGCGCGCATCGTCGTTTAAATGAGACTAGGAGGAATGAGTCATGGCATTTAATAAATCAGACAAGCCGGATTTCCCTAAGAAAAAGGGAGGCATGCGCAGAAGAAAAAAAGTATGTGTATTCTGCGGTAAGGATAATGTGATNGATTACAAGGACAGCAATAAGCTCAGGAGATACATCTCCGAGAGAGGTAAGATTCTTCCCAGAAGGATCACCGGNAACTGCGCGAAGCACCAGAGAGCGCTCACGGTAGCNATCAAGCGTGCAAGACATCTGGCATTGATGCCTTACGTACAGGACTAAGAAGTGTGCGTCGTTNGACGCATGTCAGAAAGGATCGTGTGACGAATCGCACGATCCTTTTTGCATATGTTGANATCTTATATGCACTATATCCTGTCATTTTTTCTCAAAAAAGGTCTATATATTGATGTGGCAGTCTTTGGCAAAAAATGCTATACTGGCATAAGAAGAAACTCTAATGCTCACAGCAATGGCTGTTTCGCAAAGAGTTTCTAAATCTTATGCTGAAGAATGCCAAAATGCGGCATTCTTCTTGAGGGGCAGGAAGAAATTCTACGAGGAATACGATGAAAAATACAGTTAAGTTAAAAGGGAGAATGAAGTCGTATCTGCAGTCCTCCTTATATCTGGGGTTTTTGCTTGCGGTTGTGGATGTCCTGATCTATATGCTGGATTATCGAGCCGGGCTTGTCGTGACGGCATTTTTGATTTTCTATATCGCTATCGTTCTGGCTATGATGTTGTATAACAAGCCAATTATTATAAATGAGCTGATCAGCTTTGCAACGCAGTATGGACAGATCCAGCGCAGGCTTTTGCGGGATCTGGAGCTGCCTCATGCCCTTTTGGACGATTCGGGCAAGGTAATCTGGACGAATATCGCTTTTGAGCGGTTGACCCATCAACCCAAGGGATGCCGCAAGTCGATCACGACTCTTTTTTCTTCCATCACCAAGGACAAGCTCCCGGGACAGGAAGGCGCAGACGAAGTGGAATGCCGGATAGAGTTCGAGAACGGGAACTATGTGGTGAAGCTGAAGAAGATCTCTCTAAAGGAGATGGCCGAAAACAGTGATATCATAGAGGCAAAAGGATACGATGGTTATTTGATCGCCTTGTATATGTTTGATGAGACAGCGCTGCAGATCGCTTTAAAAGAGGTGGACAACCAGTCGCTGACGGTGGCGCTTATTTATCTGGATAATTACGAGGAAGCACTGGAGAGCGTGGAGGAAGTCAGACGTTCCCTCCTGATCGCGTTGATAGATCGTAAGGTAAATAAATATATTGCCACTCTGGACGGCATCTGTAAAAAGCTGGAGAAGGACAAGTATCTGGTCATTTTGCGAAAAGAAGCGGCGCTCCATATGCAGGAGAGCCGGTTTGATCTTCTGGAGGATGTAAAGACGGTCAATATCGGTAACGATATGGCTGTCACCATCAGTATCGGAATGGGGTTAAACGGCCTTTCTTATGCGCAGAACTATGAGTTTGCAAGAAATGCCATAGATATTGCGTTAGGCCGCGGCGGCGACCAGGCTGTGGTGAAGGTGCCTGAGAATGTGATCTACTATGGCGGTAAGAGCCAGCAGATGGAAAAGAGCACCCGNGTCAAGGCGAGAGTGAAGGCACACGCCCTGCGTGAGATCATATCTGTTAAGGATGAGGTCTATGTTATGGGACACCGCATGGGTGATGTGGACAGCTTCGGCGCCTCTGTGGGTATCTGTAGGATCGCTGAGGCGTTGAATAAAAAAGCTCACATCGTGTTAAACGACGTGACGACCTCTATGCAGCCTATGGTAGAAATGTTCCGCAACAGCGAGGAATATGCGGAGGATATGATCATAAACGGTCAGCTGGCTCTTGAGACGGTAGGGAACAATGCAGTGCTGGTGGTGGTGGATGTCAATAAGCCCAGCATCACAGAGTGTCCTGATCTCCTCAAACGTTGTAAATCCATCGTTGTGCTGGATCATCACAGACAGGGAACGGAGATCATCGAGAATGCGACACTCTCCTATATAGAGGCATACGCTTCCTCCGCCTGTGAGATGGTTTCAGAGATTCTGCAGTATATCAGCGATGAGCTGCGGCTGAGATCTGAGGAAGCTGACGTTATGTATTCCGGCATTATGATAGATACCAATAATTTTATGACNAAAACAGGGGTCAGAACGTTNGAGGCGGCGGCTTTNCTGCGTAGAAACGGNGCGGACGTTACCCGCGTCAGAAAGCTGTTCAGAGACGATGCGGCAGAGTATAAGGCGAAGGCGGATGCAGTCAGCCAGGCAGAGATATACAGGCGTTTTTANGCGATATCCGTCTGTACCGGAGAGGATGTGGCNAGCCCTACGGTCGTGGGAGCGCAGGCAGCCAACGAGCTGCTCAATATTAAGGGNATCAAGGCAAGCTTTGTCCTTACCAAATATAATGGAACGATCTATATCAGCGCCCGGTCNATCGACGAGGTGAACGTGCAGGTGGTCATGGAGAGAATGGGCGGCGGCGGTCATTTGAATGTGGCCGGTGCACAGATGGAGAGCGGNACTATCGAGGAAGGGATTGAGGGCATTAAGAGGACGCTGGATGCTATGATAGAAGAGGGTGAACTGGATTAAATTGCTTCGCAATTAAATCCTGAAGAATGCAGAAAGCGCATTCTTCGACTGGGTTNTGTAATTAGAGAATACAGGTTAAAGGAGAAATACAGATGAAGGTTATTTTATTGGAGGATGTGAAAACGCTCGGTAAGAAGGGCGATATCGTGGATGTCAGCGATGGGTATGCGAGGAATTTTGTGCTGCCTAAGAAGCTGGGTGTGGAAGCAAACGCTAAGAACAAGAATGATCTGAAGCTGCAGAANGCCAATACGGAAAAGGTGGCACAGGAGCAGCTGGAGGCGGCACAGGAGCTTGCTAAAACGCTGGAGACAAAAGAGGTGACTGTCACGATCAAATCCGGTGAGGGAGGCAGAACCTTCGGNTCAGTCTCNTCTAAGGAGATCGCACAGGCGGCGAAGGAGCAGTGCGGTTTGGAATTGGATAAGAAAAAGATACAGCTTCCGGAAGCAATCAAGGCACTGGGCGCTTATGAGGTGGGCGTAAAGCTTCATCCGAAGGTGACGGGTACATTAAAAGTGAANGTAATCGAGGAATAGTTGTAAAATACACGGAGGACGGATTTGGCGGCAGAAGAAGCATTATTAAAGAGAATATTGCCTCACAGTGTGGAGGCGGAACAATCCGTCATCGGCGCCATGATCATGGATCGGGAAGCCATCGTAGTGGCATCTGAGATCGTGCAGGGAGAAGATTTTTACAATAAGCAGTACGGCGTTTTATTTGATTCCATGGTGGAGNTGCATGATGAAGGAAAGCCGGTGGATCTGGTGACCTTGCAGGACCGNTTGAAGGAGAAAGATGTGCCTCCGGAGGTCAGCAGTCCTGAATTTATCAGAGATTTGATCACAGCGGTGCCTACCTCTGCCAATGTAAAGTATTATGCAGGGATCGTAGCGGATAAGGCTGTGCTCAGACGTTTGATACGCNTAAATGAAGAGATCGCCAATGACTGTTATGTGGGTAAGGAGAGCCTGGAGACCATACTTGCAGATACGGAGAAGCGGGTGTTCGATCTGATACAGAGGAGAGGCGCGGANGAGTTTGTNCCGATCCGGCAGATCGTGATGGATACGATGGACAACATAGAGCGCGCTTCCCGCAATAAAGGAAATGTGACAGGTGTAGCCACAGGTTTTCTGGATCTGGATTATAAGACCGCCGGTATGCAGCCATCCGATCTCATTTTGGTAGCGGCAAGACCCTCCATGGGAAAGACCGCGTTTGTCCTGAATGTGGCGGAATATGTAGCATTTAGGCAGAACAAGACGGTGGCGATCTTCAGTCTGGAGATGTCCAAGGANCAGCTTGTAAACCGTCTTTTCTCCATGGAAGCAAAGGTGGATTCCCAGCATCTGAGGACGGGAAATCTTTCGGAGGCGGAGTGGGAGAAGNTGATCGAGAGCGCNGCACAGATCGGCAAATCCAATCTNATCATAGATGANACGCCNGGTATCAGNATCTCGGAGCTTCGGTCNAAATGCCGTAAATATAAGCTGGAGCACAATCTGGAGATGGTCATTATCGACTATCTGCAGCTGATGTCGGGAAGCGGCAGATCGACAGATTCCAGACAGCAGGAGATCTCAGATATTTCCAGATCCTTGAAAGCATTGGCGAGGGAACTGCATGTGCCCGTGGTGGCGCTNTCCCAGCTNTCCCGTGCGGTAGAACAGCGACCCGATCACAGGCCTATGCTGTCGGATCTGCGTGAGTCCGGCGCCATTGAGCAGGACGCCGATGTGGTGATGTTCATCTACCGGGACGATTACTATAATAAAGATACGGAAAAGAAAGGCATCGCGGAGATTATCATCGCAAAACAGAGAAACGGNCCNATNGGCACGGTGGANCTGGTGTGGCTGCCGGATTATACCAANTTTGCAAATTTGGCGAAATAGCTCAGCCAGACCGTATACGGNTGATCAGACCGTGCTTGCACGAGGCTGACAGCCGGATTTGGTCTGAGGGAGCGCCCGTATAATGAGCCGATTGAGCTACGCTCAATCAATGAGCCGTGAAACGGCGGAGAAGCGCTGAAAGCGCTTTTTGCGAATGGTGCGTGCTGAGTGTACATAGAGAGATGATCATACAAAAGAGACGNCCCGGAGCGGGGAGTCTCTTTTTGCTTTTTAGGGAGGGAAGATACATGGAAGATACGATTTATTACATCTCAGAGGCGTCCAAGAAGGTGCAGGTGGAGCCCCATGTGCTCCGTTANTGGGAGGAAGAACTGCAGCTNGGGATTAAGCGNAATGAGATGGGACACCGATGCTACACACAAAAGGATATAGAGACATTCAGCCGGATCAGACTCTTGAAGGAGCAGGGCCTGCAGCTTAAGGCAATACGGCTGGTTTTGCAGGGAGATAACGGGTTCCTGTATCGGACGGAGGATCAGAAGGACGCGCAGAAGGAGAAGACAATGCAGCCGGAGGAGGCGGTACAGGGAGAAAAGAATATACAAAAAGAAAAGGAGTCGCTGGAAGAAAAAGTGGAGGATATGGTTATGAAGAAAGCGAAAAAGTATATGGTTACGATGTCAAANGGAAAGGAAACTGTGGTGGAGATGCCAAGGGAAGAGNTGCAGGAGTATGAGGAACCGGAGGATGAAAAGACAAAGAAAGCGGCCAGACTGCAATATCTTTTACAGCATATGGTGACGGAGGCGGTGAAGAGCGCCAATCAGGAAATGTGTACTGAGATCAAAGAGAGTATCCTAAAGGAGCTGGATTATCAGTTCAGNCAGCAGGANGAGNGGGATGAAGCACATTGGAAGCAGGAGGANGAACANTACCGTAAGATTGACGAGATGATNCGTCAGCGTCATTCCCCTAAANCNCGGTTTGGNNNNGNNAAAANCGAGTAGGAAAGAGTTGCTTCANGGGANNNCGCATAAAAAAATACCCGCGCACTCNGTCAAGAGTGCACGGGNATAAGTATCGGGAATTAACCCTGAGCAATAGAACCTGTCGGGCAAACACCTGCACAGGAACCACAATCGATGCACTTAGCAGCGTCGATCTCAAACTTGCCATCACCCATGCTGATAGCGCCTACCGGGCACTGACCCTCACATGCACCGCAAGCTACGCAAGCATCACTGATCACATATGCCATAATAATATCCTCCTTGTTATTTATTAGTGTGTTAGTGTGTTGTCGATGAAATTGATATTTTTTTATCAATCACTCTGTTCTCATTTTAATATAAAACGAGGATGAATACAAGAGGGAATCTGGCAATTCAGCGGCTAATTCAGTGACTAAATTAGCCTGCAAAATAGGNCGCNNNCAGATTTAGGAAATGCCGTCTTCCTCCCGCCGTTTGCGGATACCGTCCAGGATCACTTTCTTTTTCTCCACAAGCTTATCTTTCTCCATGGCAGGAACGCCTGCAAGCTTGTATTCCATGCCCAGCTTTTCATATTTGCTCTCGCCCATAGTGTGATAAGGGAGCGCATCGAGCGCCTTTAGATTTGTGAGGCCGCCGATGAAATACCCCAGCTTGTAAAGATATTCGTCATCATCGGTGATGCCCGGGACAATAACGTGGCGGATCCACATATCCACATGTTTTTCATTCAAATATTCTGCAAAAGCCAGGATGCCGTCGTTTGGCTGGGAGGTAAGCTCCTTGTGCTTCTCCGGATCAATATGTTTGATATCGAGCATGACCAGATCAGTCAATTCCATCAATTGATCCAGCTTTGCAAGCCATTCGGGATTGGCATTCTTTTTATAGGCAATGCCGGAGGAATCAATGCAGGTGTGCACATTATTTTTCTTTGCGATGGTAAACAGGTCGATCAGGAAGTCTACCTGCATCAGGGGCTCGCCGCCGGTGACGGTGATACCGCCGCCCTTGTAGAATGCTTCGTTTCTTTTATATTGTTCAAAAATCTCCTCGGGCTCCATCAGTGTGCCGCCGTTCATCTCCCAGGTATCGGGATTGTGGCAGTAGGCGCACCGCATGGGGCAGCCCTGCACAAAGACCACGAATCTGGTCCCCGGGCCGTCAACTGTTCCAAAGCTCTCTAAGGAGTGGATTCGTCCCTGCATAATGATATTCCTTTCTTTATCCTTCGATCTTATCTAATTTTGTCAGATTAACACCTAAAGACGTTAATGTAATTTTCAGTTCAGTGTATCTGTCATACATCGACTGGTATACCGCCGAGTCTTTATCGTCAATGCCNAACATCCAGTTTTGTACTCTTGAAAACTCATTGATGGAATCCCTGATAATATCTGCTGCACTTGGCAATATGATCACCCGCTTTCCATATTCGTAGTGTTTACAGTTATATTTATATTATAACAAAAGAGCTGCTTGAATTTCAAGCAGCTCTTTTCACCGTAATTATCTTATAAAATGTTTTTATACACTCTCGTGGAAAGTACGGGAGATAACATCTGCCTGCTGTTCCGGTGTCAGCTTGATGAAGTTTACTGCATAGCCGGATACACGGATGGTTAACTGAGGGTAGTTCTCAGGATGCTTCTGAGCATCCAGTAAGGTGTCTCTGTTGAGCACGTTTACATTGAGGTGGTGNCCACCCTTTGTTGCATAACCATCTAATAAAGATACTAAGTTATCTACCTGAGCATTTGCTGCCATTGTATTATCCTCCTTGTATTATATTTTTTTCGGGATATTGAGCCGCATGGCTCAATGCTATTTAAAGTCGTCCAACCCGTCGTGAAGGGTCGGTACACTGCAGGCCAACGGAGTGCGGGAACAATCCGTGCACCCCATCGTCTGCACATTTTTTGCATCTTCCGAGTTNGCGTCCACGTCCACATTTACATGTCCGACGCCCTGCGCCATCCCGGAATCCATCATTTTGATAAAATCATCGATCATCTGGTTGTTATCCATATTATAACAACTCCTTTGATTAAATACTATGCCGAGCCTGCGGAGCAGTGCTCGAGAAGTTAATCCCGAAGGGATTTACTTCGTTTATTTGCTCAAATCCACTTCGAGGTCGCCTGCGAATACCTGATCCTCTTTACCAAGAGCGCCCGGGATGATGGTGAAGGTATTGGAGATACCATCCTGTGCATCATTGAACGGAAGCTTGGATACGGAAGATAAGGAAGCAACTGCACCATGAGTATCACGGCCGTGCATCGGGTTAGCGCCGGGTGCGAAAGGCTGGCCTTTCTTACGTCCGTCAGGGGTGTTACCGGTAGCCTTACCGTAGGTTACGTTAGAAGTAATGGTAAGGATAGAGGTTGTAGGAACACCGTTTCTGTAGGTGTGGTGTCTTCTGATAGCGGTCATGAACTTGTGAACCATCTCCTGAGCGATCGCGTCTACGCGGTCGTCATCGTTACCATATTTCGGGAACTCGCCGGTGGTCTTGAAGTCAACGATGATGCCGTCCTCATCTCTGATGGGCTCAACCTTAGCATACTTGATAGCAGATAAGGAGTCAGCCACGATAGAGAGACCTGCAACACCTGTTGCGAAGTAACGCTTAACATCTCTGTCATGAAGAGCCATCTCTGCTCTCTCATAGCAGTATTTGTCATGCATGTAGTGGATGATGTTCAGAGTATTTACATATACATCTGCCTGCCACTCCATCATGTCGATGAACTTATCCATAACATCGTCATAATCGAGNACATCGCCGGTAACAGGACGATATTTAGGACCAACCTGCTTCTTGGTAACTTCGTCAACACCGCCGTTTAATGCGTACAGCAGACATTTTGCAAGGTTAGCACGAGCGCCGAAGAACTGCATTTCCTTACCGATAACCATAGAGGATACGCAGCAAGCAATACCGTAGTCATCGCCGTGTGTCACTCTCATCAGATCGTCGTTCTCATACTGGATGGAAGAGGTCTGGATGGACATCTTAGCACAGTATTTCTTCCAGGTCTCAGGAAGTCTGGTAGACCAGAGAACTGTCAGGTTCGGCTCGGGAGAAGGACCTAAGTTGGTCAGTGTGTGCAGATAACGGAAGCTCATCTTCGTTACCATGTGACGACCGTCAACACCAACACCGCCGAGGGACTCTGTTACCCATACCGGATCGCCTGCGAAGATCTGGTTGTACTCAGGTGTACGTGCGAACTTCACGCATCTTAACTTCATGATGAAGTGATCAACAAACTCCTGAATCTGCTGCTCTGTGAATGTGCCGTTAGCAAGATCTCTCTCTGCGTAAATATCAAGGAATGTAGAAGTACGGCCAAGAGACATTGCAGCACCGTTCTGCTCTTTAACGGAGCAAAGATATCCGAAATAAGTAGCCTGGATAGCTTCCTGTACGTTAGAAGCGGGCTTGGAGATATCGCAGCCGTAAGAAGCAGCCATCTCCTTCATCATCTTCAGAGCTACCATCTGCTCGGAAATCTCCTCGCGAAGACGGATCACATCATCTGTCATAACACGTCCGGTGGAATCCTTCTGTGCCTGTTTGTCCTCGATCAGTCTGTCGATACCGTACAGAGCCACACGTCTGTAGTCACCGATGATACGGCCGCGGCCATAAGCATCCGGAAGACCTGTGATGATGTGGGAAGAACGGCAAGCTCTCATCTCAGCATTGTATGCATCGAAGCAGCCTGCGTTATGTGTCTTTCTGTGGGTGGAGAAGAACTCGCTGATCTCGGGATCTACCTCGTAACCATTGTCAGAACAAGCTTTCTCAGCCATTCTGATACCGCCGTAAGGCTGTAAGGAACGCTTGAAAGGCTTGTCGGTCTGGAAACCTACGATGGTCTCCTTGCTCTTGTCCAGATAGCCGGGGCCGTGGGATGTGATAGTAGATACAACCTTGGTATCCATATCAAGAACGCCGCCTGCCTCACGCTCCTGCTTCTGTAAGTCAAGAACCTGTGCCCATAAATCCTTGGTGTTCTGTGTAGCCTCAGCTAAAAAGGACTCGTCACCATCATAAGGATGATAGTTTCTCTGGATGAAGTCACGTACATTGACTTCTTTGTCCCATTTGCCGCCTACAAAATCTTTCCATTCTGGTCTCATTTTTGTACCAACCTCCTATTTAAAATTTTTTAAAAGTAACTGAGAAATAGNTGCCTTNGGGATTGCATGATNGTAAAAACGCAGTCCCNGACTGGTAAGAATATTATATTCCATNTNNCGAATATCAGTCAAGANGACCTTTGTTCTTTTTCTCATACAAATTCCAAAAAANGTATNAANTTTTTGTGAAAANTGCACGTNAGATTTTTTCCTTGNCATNAATTGGAATATATGTTATAGTCAAAATAACATATCTTGGGATCTGAAATTCTGATATCATATCTGCGNCACATCGCGCTTTTCTNTCCCTTATATGGAAAATANGAACNANGGGAGNAAAGNNGATGGGAANACAGGATGAGTATCAGTTTNCATATCTGGATGANGACAGNNGATTTGCGGATCAGGTGAATGGNGCNCTNTTTCANGGCAGACAGGTAGTGANGCCNGAAGAACTGNNNCAGGCGGATCACCAAATGGTATATCTGGGAATGGAAAACNGAAAAAGAAANAGTTTTAGGACTGTGGTGGACAAGGTCAGACTGTGGAAAGGCAGACTGCTTCATATCTTTGTGGTGGAAAACCAGAACTACGTGGATTATCGAATGGTGTTCCGGGCCATGCTCTCGGAAAGTCTGGGCTACCAGAAGCAGTGGAAACGTAAAAAGCGGACACATGAGCGGAACAGGGATTTCAAAAATGATGTAGATGCTTTTCTTTCCGGTATGAAACGGGAAGAAAAGTTTACTCCGATCATTACGTTGGTGGTCTATTACGGAATGGCACATCCATGGAACGGTCCGAAAAGTCTGTATGAACTCTTGGAGATTGATGATGAACTGAAACCCTTTGTGACGAACTATCGGTTGAATCTTTATGACTGCCATGAACATGACAGCTTCGAGAATTATCATACGGAGCTCCGACAGGTTTTTGAGATCCTGCGGTATGGAAGGGATAAAGAGGCCCTGCAACGGGTGATGTCAGCAGATAGGGAAGCCTATAGCGGATTGGATACGGAGACTAGAGAGTTTATTGAGGTGGTTGCAAAGGTGAAACTGCCGGAGGAGGACAAGATTATGGGAAACGGAACAGAGAAATACAATATGTTAGGTGCATTTGAAGAGATGAGACAGGAAGGAATTGTGATTGGACGCCAAGATGGTATTGCTGCATTGGTGAATTCTTTGAAAGACCTTCTTCCGGATGCCGATGCGGTTTACCAGGCTGTGATCCGGAATGAGGTCTATAAGTGTCTGACCAAGGAAGAAGTTTTGCAATATTATTAAGAGAAAATAACGTCGGTTCTGCTGGCATCGCTTGACGGTAAGGACACTTTATCCTATAATCGTATTGGTACAGAAAACAAGGATATAATATATAGAAAATATGGAGGTATCAAATCATGGCAGATATTACTAAAGACACTACAATAGGTGAGGCGTTACAGATGAATCCGGATATCGCACCCGTGCTCATGGAGATCGGGATGCACTGTCTCGGATGCCCCTCTGCACAGGGAGAGACGCTGGAAGAGGCGGCTATGGTGCACGGTATCGAGGTGGATGCGCTGATGACGAAGATCGCTGCGGTATAGACATTTATAAAGAAAAGATTTCAGAAAAAGGCGGTGGGACATGCATATGTTCCACCGCCTGTGTCTTGGGCCGCGCAGGGATAACGACAACTATTTTGTCAGATTCAGATACAGGTCTTCATATATTCCCGCTTTGATCCGCTCAGAAAAAGAATGTTCTTCGGCTTCTCTGCCGTGCTCCAGATCATACACGGTGACCGTTTCCCGATGCGGGTCTACGATCCAGTATTCCCGGACACCCGCGGTCCGGTAAAGGGCGAGTTTCCGTGTATAGTCCATCTGTCCGCTGGTTGGCGAAACGATCTCAATCACCCAGTCGGGCGCGCCGTGGCAGCCTTTTTCATCCAGCTTCTTCTCATCACAGATCACGGAGATATCCGGTTCGACAAAATGCCGGTCGTCATTTTTAATGTACACTCCGAAAGGGGCAGGATACATCTTGCATGCTCCTTTATTTTTTCTAATATACAATTCAATCTCAAAAAGAAGGTCAACAAGTATTTCCTGATGTGTCCGAGTCGGCGACGCCATTATAAACATTTCCCCGTCTATCAGCTCAGCCCTTGTTCCCTCGGGGAGCGCCTCAATATCTGCGACTGTGTAGCCTTTTCCGCCTTTCATTACCATAAAGTTACCCTCTCTTCCAATGATTGCATGTTCCATAATGTTTCCTCCTTTTCCGGGCAGGGGCATTACATTATGGAATGTATCATTAAATACCTCTGCCGCAATTTGATTTTTTGTATTGAGTAAGCGGCAGAAGCTGCCTGAATGTGCGAACGCACGGTTCTTTGATTACTCAGATAAGCATAGTATATATGCTGTTAAAGTGTATGTCAAGATGTGTTTTGATAAAACGGAATAACGTATATGTCGTAGTACCGGCTGTTGAAAAAACAATAGCAGTCGATTAACGATTTTCCGTTCTTGACAGACCGTTTTGGCAATTCTATAATGAACGCAAAGCATATACACTTTCTCGATAACAAATGTGCGGGGCGGATTTCTTTTCCTGCTCCGAGTCAAATGAAACCAATATCGTGGTTTTTCAGTCTATGTTTCAGAATTTCTATGCTTTTAAATCAACCTTACACAATTTAAAAGCGGGAGATTCTGTGAAGACGTCTCCTGCGGAACAGGAGGAGATATTTATGGAGTATGCACGAAGTGAAAGAGAGGAGCTGTTTATGGAGATCAAAGGCGGAAAAGGCTATACGATCGCGGATATCGAGGCGCTCCCGGAGGGAGAGCGTGCAGAGCTGATCGACGGGGAGATGTTTCGGCTGGATGCGCCGACGAGACAACATCAAGACATTTTGGGTGAAATGTTTGCTAATATCAAATTGTATATTAGAAAAAAAGGGGGAAACTGCAAAATATATCCTGCGCCCTTCGCGGTATATGTTAAAAAGGGCAGGAAGAATTATGTGGAACCGGACATCTCCGTGATCTGCGACCGGGATAAGCTGGATGAGAAAGGCTGTCAGGGCGCGCCGGACTGGATGATCGAGATTGTTTCCCCTTCCAGTAAAAAGATGGATTACGAGCGGAAAGTGAAGCTCTACCGGGAGGCAGGCGCACGCGAGTACTGGATCGTGGATGCAGAGACGAAGACGGTCACGGTGTATGATTTTGAACACAGTGCAGCGGACGGTGGTTTCGGCGGCAATGGCAATGCTATGGCCGGGAGCGCGGCACATGAACCTGTGCGCTATTCTTTCTCCGAGCGGATCAGGGTGGGAATCTTCGAGGATTTGTGGCTGAATCTTTCGGAGATGGATCTTGGTTGAGGGAGTGTGTGGAATTGATTGACGGAGATTTGTCTCAGATAGCGGATATCCCGGTCGTCTGTGACCGAGATATCCGCGACTGAATAAAAGCAAGTTATTTATTGTTTATAGATCAATATAGTTGCAGAATCTTCCTTAATAGCAGGCTTTGAATTTACGGAAGACTGTGCCCGATTTAATAAAGTATTCTTTCCTGCTTTTAAATTATTATCTACGACTTCTGCGGCAAACATAATCCTTGCCATTGCGGTTGGATCATATTTTCCGATATTGATGCCTTTTGTAATGTCACTTGGAGCGCCATCCGTGATATTCATTATGACCTGTTTCCCTTCGCCGGATGCAATATACCTTAATTTTGTGGAGTTTTCTATGTAACGCAAATTATGGGGCAAGACATCTCGTACCAAAACATTTTCCTGCAGATCTTTTCCTAGGTTTTGATATGTGATTTGAAATTCTACCTTATCCCCGACCTTTGCCTCTATTGACTTAAACCAATAGTTATTTCCGGCCAGGCGGACTTGATTCAGAACAGAAAATTCATAATCGTATACTACCTTAACCCTGATCGTTACATAATTTATATATTGATAACATCCCGGAATCTTGCCATCCAAAGCATCGTATCCGATCGCAGTCCATGAATCTTCTATATTGCCGGTTGTATTCCCCTGATTCGTAATGCTGTCTGCAAGTTGTATGCCGTCGCTTGCACATTTACCATTTTCCAATAGTGCAGAACCATAAACATATTCCAAGTGAAACGGCTGTCCGTCTTTACTCTTAAAAGTCACGTCATCAATGTATAGATCAGGATCGGCATTATCAGCTCTCAACCACCCGTTGACCACTATGGAATCAGATGAATCATAGGGTATATAGAAACGTACCTGTGTGTTTTCCGCAACTGCCTGTTCTCCATTAGGATTGTTATTATGAACATATATACGGACGATGTATGTCTTGTCATCTTCAACAGTTATCTCGCTGCCTTCCCACAAATTGGTTTTCGCTGAATTGATGCCGGTGTCTTCACGTGCGCCGACAAAATTAGTTTCGTTCCGAAGCATCGTACCTGGTAAATCCTCGCCGGTTTCATTCTTATACCATTCCGTATCGCTATCGGACAATTTGATCGAATTAAATGTAATTTTATCACCGAGAGCATCTTCAGTGACTTCCTGCAATGTATATAGTGTTCTGCTAAAATTATGGGATTCAGGATATTCCTGTACTAACTCACCATCCTCTGTTTCAGCAATATCAGATGTTGAATCGTCTTTACGCCAGCTTTGTGGTTCAATATTCCGGATGATTCCTTCCAAGCTTCTATTTTTAAATATGCTAATTCCAAAAATTGTGCATAATGATCCGATAAGGCCAATATAAAGAATAACTTTTTCAATCCATGGCATATTATTCATAGTATTCATTCCCCTTTATACACCATATTATAACACAGACCGACAAAAATTTTAATATAAAAAATCGAGTGCCCGCGCACTCGATTCAGAGAATGCTTCGCATTCTCCCTGAAATGTTTTACGCTGTCGCAATTTCCTGTAGAATAAAAAATGGAGCCATTGCTCCAGTAGATTATTCATCTACTTTTGCAATGGCTCCATTTCATAATAACTACATTTGATTCTTTTTCAGATCTGCTCCTCTGAAGTGATCTGATTTACGACTCAGTTGTAGGTTCAGTTGTCGTAGTCTGTACCTTAATGGTAACAGACTCAATAGTCTGACTCTCAGCTCCTACTGATACCTTAACCTTTGTAATACTTCCGGTGGAACTCTCAGGTTTATTAAATTCTGTACCAGCCTCTCCGGTAGTTGCTTCTACCGTTATGTTACTCTCGGTATAAGCCGGATTCACGATCGCTTTTACAATCAGTGCTTTGATCGCATTAAGCGCCGCATCCTGAGTCTCGACATAGTCAATTCCCTCATTAATCTTTGCGTCAGTAACAAGCTCTGCTAAAGACTGGAATTCCGCAATTGAGTCTAAGTTAATCACCGGAGACTTACCGATTTCTAATGTAAAGTCAGATGCATTCTCTGTTGTTTCGGGAGTCTGCTTATCCACAAAGTGCAGGGTGAATACGATCGTGCCGTCTGTAGCACTCCCTGACGAAGGTGTCTCCAATTTGAAGTCATCTGCTGCCGGGGTTCCTGTCTGTGCAAAACCGTCTACGCTGATATCATCGTTATTGTCGATCAGCTTATTGGCCTCATCCTTGATCAGCTTCTTTACTTCAGCATCCAGATCGGGGCCTGTTTTCTTTACAGACTTATAAGCAGTCTGAACGATCTCTGTTAATTTCGCCGCATTTAAGCCCTTTGTAGAGTCCGTAATTTTGTTCTTGCAGGCATCCAGATCATCCAGTTCCGGTATCGTATAGCTTATGGTACTGATATTTGTGGTGCTGTTATAGCCACTCTCACTGGGCGCCTTGGAGAGATCCTTAACGGTCAGCTTGAAGGCAATGGAACCGCCTGTTCCTACGACGGGTGCCACAGGGGTACCCACGACAACCGCTGTGATGGAGATATTTCTGTTTACGCCCACCAGCTTTCTCACTGCATCTGCAAACTGTGCTCCGGTTGTCTTATCAGTTACTTTGAGNATCNGNTTTCCATCANTATCCTNAATTTCTACACTACTGCCGCCTAAGNTCAAATTACCGATTGCAGTCACAACATCATCCGCCGTCTTTACCTCAGGAATCGTGAATACACCCTTATACAGCTCTTTATACTCAGTCTCCGATCCTTCTTTCTTTTCGGTCGTCGACTTCACGGTCACAGTCCNCTCGGATGCAACATTCACCTCTGGTGCGGGCGTAGGNTCTNNTNCNTCGTCTTCACCCTCAAGAGTTGACGTGCCTGCTGCGTCATTGGTGATCTCCACAGTAACAGACGCACCCTTGATNGCTTTGGTGATCTCGCTTCGGATATAGTTCTCTACTATATCGTTGATCTNTTCAGCCTCATAATAACCATAACCTTCATATCTCTTCGTTAAGGTNTCGATATCGGACTGCAGCTTCTTGTTGAAGTTNTCGTCTTCCAGAGNTGCCTTAACAGCCGCATCATCCGCGCCTGCATTTGCCGGTAGCTTGATGCTAAAGGTTACTTCATCATCCACAGGGCCGTTTGCGCCATAGCTGAAGGTCGCCTTTACTTTGATGGTCTTGCCCCAGTTCAGCTTATTCTTCGCAGCCTTGGTTGTATCTTCGGCATCCTTCGCAATCGCTGTTGCAAGCTTAGTCTTATCCAGCTTGATCTGCATGTCATAGGATGACGGTATATTGATTTCTCTCTGATTCCCAGTGCCTTCGGATGACATCCATGGATTGCTATACATATTGAAGGTGACATAGTCTGCATCTGAAGCGATGGTAATATTGCTGTTCGCCGCTATGCTCAGCATATTCTTCAAATTGAAAGACTTATCTGTTGACCATGTTGCATTATCTACGTTGTAATCCGTATCCGCTACATTCCATTTATCACTGCCCTTACCCACCAGAGCGACCTTCTTCGTTGTGGTCTTGGCAGCGGCTTTCACGGTTATACTGGACTTCACGCCGTATGTCTTATAAGCTGTCTCTTTCTCTGCATCAGTAGCAGCTTTTTCTATTGCATTCTTATAAGCTGTCGGTGCATTTGCGGGTATGATATACAGGTCTACCTTATGGTTTCCTGCCGGAAGATCCTTTGCTGCTAAATACCAGTCATAGCTATACATATCGGGTACCGGCGTAAATCCTACAGTAGATTCAGCCATCATATACTCAACTACTACAGACGTTTTCCCATCCAGAATAGTAAGAGGCGTCACTGCGTCAGGACCCTCCAGTACAGGAGCGNCCGTTACCTTATACTTGGTCTTGTCTGTTGTGTAATCCTTCAGGGTGATGTTCAGCTTCACATCGATATACTTGNAACCGTTATTGATGCTGATNTAACCGATCCGGTTNTTCTTCGCTGTNGCATCGTTNCCNNNGATCTTATCNANTGCNGGANCATNCGGATCCGTCGCTGTGAGAGGCAGATCCTTCAAAGCGATGTACATNNNNCCGGAGTNNNCNTCACGGCTTNCCNNAAAGTANTCGGTGAAGTGGTTCTCCTGTCCGTTGATGATNGCATTCTTNGCGTAATTCTTGTCAACAACACCGTTTNCATCTNNATTCCAGATTGGTAAANTNANNNCNACCATTACCGGACTTGTAGTTGATNTNCGCNCCGCTCTGGTTCTTCAGTGACAGGGTNTAATTACCTGTTGCGCTCAAGGTTGCCGCTTTTGCNTTCGCAATCTTGACCANTACCTTAGCATCCTTGTATTCCGGCGTGAATACACCGTCTTTCAGGGANCCGACAGTNGCAACNAGGTTGTAATTNCCNGTATGANCCTGAGTGCTAATATACAGATCAAATCCTTTGCCCAACTGAATCGGAAGGGGCTTATCAAGATATATCTCATCCTCATATTCGTCGGTAAATACATNTGCTATATCANTCGGATTTTTCTTGGTCTGATCGATAGACAGCATTACATACTTGCCGGTAAAGTCGTCNTTCTTACCGCCTTTTACCGTGTAGTATCTTTCCCAAGCNCCAGTCATTCTGCGTCAGCTTCTCTGTTGTCGCGATCTTAGGAGTCGTAACCTTAGCATCCACAAAGCTATTGTTGGTCAGCTTATATACGACAGGGGTACTGTTCTTGACTGCCTTATCCTTCAGGGTGATCGTCGTTTCCTTCGCATTGGCTACAATCGTGATTACATCGCCATTATAGCTGGTGTTCTGAGAAACCTTCTTTGCACCCTTATAGCTTATGCTGTAGTTTGCAAGATAGAAGGGNTCATATGTTGTCACGTCATCCTCTGTTACCGCCTTGACAACCTCCAGCTTGAAATAATTGTTGGTGCTGTTGCCGTTATAGGTGATGGTCTTCTCACCATCCGCATTCATCGGTGTCTGCGTGCTTAAGGTAGAATCTTCATATCTTGTGATCTTAAGAAGCGGCGTTGCGGAAGCATCCTGCCCAACTGTAAGGGTAAGGGTCTTGACCGGCTTCGGATTGCTGCCGTCCTTCGGGATCGCAGTGATCTTCACATTCTTAGCTGCCTTCAATATAGTCAGTCTACCACTTGCATCAATAGACACACTCTTTGCGTTGCTGGACTTGAAGGTCAGAAGACTGGAATCAACATAATCATCTGATGTATAAGACTTCTTAGTCGTCTTCACGCCGGGATTCAGCACATGTACCTGATACTCGTAATTTTTCCTGGTCGCCTCAATGGTAGCTGTGGTAGCCCCCTTTATGCTGTCATATGCATCAAATACTGCGATATCGCCCATCTGCAGGCCTTCGTCTGTGATGGTGATTGTGTCTGTGTACTCTACTCTTCCGTTATTTGCATAGTCCATAGCAGTAACCTTAACCTGGAACTGGTTATCTACTGCCCTGGGTGCCACGATATATCCTTTCGCGATCGTTACTTTGCCGTTTTTCACGGTCACGTTTGAACGAATAGCAGAACTCAGACTCGCTTCCGTTCCATCGGTCGCTACGATCTTATAATCCACCTTCTTAGACTTCGGTGCATTTTTCTTGTTTTCACTGGTACCATTTAAATCTACTGTAACTTTGAAGCTGGCCGCTTTTTTATCCGCCTTGTAAACATAAGTCGGAGCATCCGGATTGATATCCTCGATACCGTTCACAACGGTCAGTTTCTGGGTTGCCACTGCGCCGTAAGCGGACTCCTCCGCGTAAGCGGTCACTTTCACACCCAGATTCTTGTAATAATCTCTAACATTATTATTATAAGTAGCATCTACTGCGTTCACGATTACGGCATTGGAGAGTTCGTCGTATGCCGCATACATACCTGCATACTCTGCATAACCCTCGCTCTCATCGTACGCGCCGATGATCTCACCGGTGGAGGTATTCACAAAGTCTACCTGAACGGTGCTGTAAGAAGTCAGCTTGTTAAAGTTCGGGGTCGCCACTGTCACATTTTTATTCTGTCCTGTGATCAGGGTGGTCGTGCCCTTCTTTAAGCCAAGTTTTACCTCGTAGTAAGGGTTCTTGGTTGCGAGATTTGCCAGCTCATAATTACCACCCTCAATGGTGGTAGCAAGAGTAGTACCGGAAAGAGCATCCGCTGTGGTAGTCTGCATTAAGGTAACCTTAACCTTGAAGCCCTGTAACAGCACACCCTTAGCCACAGTATCTGAAATGACCTGAATTTCCAGGAGTCCATTAGCGTCGTCTATATCACTCTTAGCCTGATACAGATCATCTGTAGTATTCCATGCTGCAACAGCAGCGTTCACCGCATTGGTGATCGCCGTCTTATCCGCATCGCTTGTTCCCTCAGGGAAAGCCAGCGTTTCAGGAGCAGTAAGCTCCACTTTATAGTAAATCTCACCTACTTCAGGGTCTACTACGCCCTTAGGAACACCAAGCTGTACCTTGATCTTCTTATCTGTCGCTGAAATCGACTTAACGGTAGGAGCCTTGCCTACGATCGTCGCATTGCTGGTATTTACTGTCACAACGCCGCCTTTAAGGGCATTGTCTACATTGAGTGCATTCTTCTGAGCATCTGTCAGGTTGCTCTCGTCCACGATAATGACTTTCGCTACACTCTCGGCGCCTTCCATTGCAGGTGCAGCTTTAATGACAAGGTAGCCCTCATCGTTGATTTCAGCAGATACTGCGTTGTTTGCCGCTGTGATAGCTGCGTTATCTTCCTTCTTTTCGTCGTCCGCAGGTACCACTCTCACGCCGATGCCGTCAAGAGTCGCATTCTTTGTCTTAACCGTCAGCTTATAAGATGCCTTCGTATCTACGGGAATATCAACTTTGCCGTTCTTTACGCCGGTAAGAGATACTTCAGCAGCTGCTGCGGTAGTCTTAACCTTGAACTCACGGGTTGTCTTGTCAGTCAAAGACAATACTACAGTCAGAACTTTATTGTACTCGCTTGCATCAAATTTCAGAGTAACAAGGTTGTCAGCGCCAACCTCTGCAATGGTTGCCGCAACGGCCGCGCCGTCCTTTACCTCAGCATTGAGTAAAGGCGCTGCCTCACTGCCGTTTAAGAGCTGAGCCGTAACGGTAGAAGCATGCCCAACGTTATAAACCTTGTTCTTGTCGGGAGAAACTACTTCGTCATTCTCCGTCACAACAAGATCATACTCGTCAGCCGTCTCAACGTTTACTTCTACATCACCGGTCAGGTCTACGCTGAACACATAGCTGCCGCCTTTGGCTTTTACTTCTGTAGCCTCTTCTGCTTCGCCTACTGTGTAGGACACCTTAGTGATCTTGGTGTTGTCGTTCTCGAGCTCGATGATGAACTTGTAAGCGTAGTCCGCATCTTTATTGGCGTAAGTATCTGTAGTGTCGTCGGTTGCAACGCCGGTCACTTTAGAATTGCCCTTAAATACTTCCGCCCTTATGTTGTCGTGGTCGTAATCAACGGCGATATCGAACTTGTCGCGCGTGATCGTGATCGTCTGATCATCAGCCAGTGCGCCCGCCACGATCTGATAGACGTAGCCGGCCTCAGTCTTCTCCGGCTCCTCGTTGAGAAGGATGCTCTTACCATCAACCTTCGCCTCAACGATTGGCTTTGTCACCGCATCTACGGTAAACGCAAAGATTTCTGCGCCTTCTTTTACGTTGTAAACGTTATCCTCTTCACTAACGATCTTGTCACTTGTGGTTACTTCATAATCATATGCAGAGCTGAAGGTGACAGTCTTATCCTTCTCGGCTGCATCCATCATTGCATATACCTTGATTGTAACGTCAGTAGTCGTCCAAGCACGGCTATCTTCACCGATAGTGTCAGAACCAGAGAACGGTACCGCAATGTTTTTAACCTCTGCTTCCTTTTTAAGCGGGTTTGTATCTTGCACTTTGTCTTTCGCAAGACTCACTGTCTCCGCTGCGTCCGCAGGGGTTTCCTGACCATCTACTTTGGTATACTTTTTGGTATAAGTCGCGGTGATCGAATAGATCTGATAACCGGGCTTTGCTGTTACATCAAACTTGTAGTCGGCATCCGGAGCTACCTTTACGGTCGTTCCGTTTAACGCATCGCCAGACGCATCACCGTTTTCCGTGATGATGCTGTTTTCGGATAAGGATTCAAATTTTACTTTCCTTGCTACTTCATCCTTTAAGTCTGTTTTTACATTGATTACCAGCGCTTTACTATCCTTATTCGCTGCAGCAAGGTCGATGATGTAGTGCTCCGGGATCGTCTTTTTATCACTGTCTTCGCCCTTTGTCTGCTCGGCAGCCTTAGCGACCTTAATAGACTCGCCATCCAGAGTGGCCGTCACATCGCCGTCAACGAGCGCTTTGTAATTCTCATCCATCGTCACGGTAAAGATGACCTTCTGGCCTTCTTTTGCCTGAGTAGCGCTGCCTGCATCAACATACGTGCCTGCATCGTAAGCTGCGTCGGCATCTGCAACCGTCCCTACTGTTGCGCCAGTGCCTACGTTTTTGGTGATATTGATCTCCGCGGCTTCAAAAGTCTCCACCGTGATGGTGATAGGCTGATCCTCATTCTCAGCGATACCCACCAGCTCGGAGGGCTTGAAGGTGTAGATCGGAGCCGGAGTCGTATCTTCGGTATTAGCCTTGGATTCGAGAACCTTCGGCTCGCCATCGCCAGCCTGAACCGTCACGCTCCTGATCTTTGTGCCAGCCGTGTTTGCCACTGCCGCAAAGGAAACTTCATCAGTCCGTTTATCATACGCGATCTTGTCAACAAGACCTGTAGACGCAGCAATTTCCTTCTTGTTATCAATTACGGTCTGCTTGTCGTCATTCGTTGTGGTGAGATACAGCTTATAATCGGTATCGTCAGCGGATTTCAGGGTGTACTCTATGCCAGCGGTATTTACAATGATAGTAACGTTTACATCTACCAGATTAGCCTTTTCAATCTTATAAACGCCGTTGTCGAAAGTCACATCCTTTGCTTCGGATTCTGTTGCACCCTCCGCCGTGCCCTTTGTCTTATACTGAATCGTGCCCAGCTTCTTACCTGCCTTGGGAAGAAGCTTGAAGGTGATGTCTGCATCCTTACGGAGCTTTCCGTCGCCGGAAACGCAGCCGTTCGTATAAACGATCTCAGCGGATGTAAGCGCTACGAGAGCATCTCCCTCTCCAGGCTCCATCGCTTCGACTTTCAGCTCACTGGGGCTGAGAGCCATAGGGGCCGACGAGAGAATCTTATCGTCACCGGCAACTTCTTCATCATCCTTCTCGTCGTCCGGAGTCTGTTCCTCATCGGGAATATCTGTCTCGACTTCGTCCTGATCCTCTGCAGAATCAGTAACGGTTGTTATTTCTTCCTTTGAGGAGTCCTCAATATCTCCTCCTTCCTCTGATATTTGCTCGTCGTCTGTAGAGGGTTCTTCCGGCACATCTGCCTTCTCTACATCATACCCAAAATTAAATTCTTAATTTTTTCTTAAGATTTTTTCTCAGTA
>JAAUZW010000033.1 GCA_014804385.1 Lachnospiraceae bacterium
CTAACCCCCTCTGAGGGGGCAGGGGGTGACTAATTTATCCGCTGTTTTATTACATAGTGTCCTTTAAAAAAAGGGGGTGCAGGGGTGACTCTCACCCTTGCAATTCCATTCTCATATGCCTAGCGGGAAAGCCCTGTGCAGTCAATGACTACCTTATAAACAGATTGTTCATTGACGGTGCAGGGCTTTTCTGCTAGGCTCGTATATACTGCGGAAAGGGGAATGGAATATGGGGAAATATCTTACATATGAGGAAAGATTTTATATCGAAAAATCACTAAAGGATAATACAGACCCTAAGAAGATTGCAAAGACATTAGGAAAGCATTTCACAACGATCTATAAGGAGATAGAAAAGGGAACAGTAACTTTTATGAATTCTGATCTCACCTATAGGCAGGAATATTGTGCAGATGCGGCACAGCGTATCACAGAGGAGCGCGGGCATAATAAGGGGATCATGTACAAGCTTGCGAATGACAAGCCGCTATTGTCCCGCATTGCTATGCTCATAAAAGATAAACACTACAGTCCTTATGCGGTCTTGCAGACGATCAAAAAGGAAACCCCGGAAGCATTATCTATGTGCGAAACAACACTCTATAAATATATTCATCTGGGGCTGATCCCCGGCGTTTCTGACGCTGATCTGTACATTAAGGCAAACAAGAAACCGAAGAAAAAGAAAGAAAAGGAAACAAGGTCATGTTTTAAGAAGCCCCCGGAAAAATCCATCATCTACCGCCCAGAAGATATCAGCAACCGGGAAACATACGGGCATTGGGAAGTTGATACCGTTTATAGCGGCAGTAACTGTAAAAGTAAGACTGCCCTCTTGGTACTCACGGAGAGAAAGACCTTGGAGGAATACTATATAAGGATGGCTGACCGTACCCTTGCAAGCGTCATAAGTGCGTTTGACGATCTTGAAAAACACATGGGGCTTGAAGCATTCCAAAAGAAATTTAAGACCATGACGGCAGATAACGGATCAGAGTTTGGGGACGGATCACAGATCGAGCGTAGTGCCACCATTCTCGGACAGACCCGAACGCAAGTTTTTTTCTGCCACCCATACAGTAGTTATGAGCGCGGACAGAACGAGAACCAGAACCGTTTTGTACGCCGCTGGGTGAAGAAAGGCGGTGATTTGTCAGCATACACCCCGGAAGAATGGGAACAGATCACGGAATGGGTAAACAATTACCCCCGCCGAAAATACAACGGCATGAGCGCAAGAGAATACAAAGAAAGTCTAGACATCGCATAGTTTTCCGAACGTTTGGAAAAAGTAAAGGCTATCACCCTTCCAGACCTCCCCAAAGGAGGTCTGGAAGTCGCGCAAAAATATACAAGATACATAATAAATCAAGCTAAAAGGATCTGAAAACTGTGCAAAACATAAAAACGCACATAAAATCAAAAAGTTTTAGAAATATGGTTGACATTTGCCCATTTTTTCGAGTCATTTTTCCAAGTTCCTATATTGGCTCACAAGGTACTCCTCACCAGCTCTTTTCCAGTTCCATATTCCAGTCGAGAGTGTAGGGCCCGTTTTCCATATCTTTCAGCATTTCATAATAATGGTAGCGCTCCTTGGATGGCGAATCATCCGTCAGCATCAAATCTCCCTGCCAGAACATATATCCCGTCATATAGCCATCCATCATCTCTTCCCGGTAATAGGTCGACATATCGATTCCGTAAGCCACCTCCGATTCTTTTATCAAAGCATCGGTGGCACTGTCATAAGCCTTGCTTCTCAGAGTGATTTTGCAGGCGAAGAGATATTTGTCATCCAGTCTGATATAGCAGTTGACTTCCGCCTTTTGATAATAGTTCTCATCGCTATAGCTCTGCTCATCGTACGCTATGATATAATAGACCGCTTCCTCCTCCACCAGCCCCAGATAATTCATGGTTCCGGTCTCAAAACTGCGGATGCTTATCGAAGCGCCGTGTATATTTGCCGTGATCCTGCAATCTCCTATATACCCAAAAAGGCTTCCGCCACCGCCATATCCTCCGGCGTAGTGATCTTAATATTCTGATAGGAGCCCTCCACCAGCTTAATGGCATTGCCCATCAGTGTCTCCACTACCATGGCGTCATCCGTGATCCGGATTCCCTCCCGCACAAGCCTCTCCTGCTCCTGCATGAGTTTTTCATAGGCGGAAAGAATCAGAGGCGTATCAAAAACCTGGGGCGTCTGCACCTGCCACACACTGCTTCTGTCCGGCGTGCGCAAGGCATAGCCCTCCCCGTCCACGATCTTGATGGTATCCTTTACGGGCATCCCCGCCACACAGGCGTGATATTTTGTCACTGCCTCATAGCAGCGCTGCAGGATCTCCTCCGTCAAAAAAGGTCTTGCACCGTCATGGATAAAAACATAGCCATCACGGTTCGGTACTTTTCTGTCCGCGCTGGCTATTCTTTTCAATGCCTCATATACGGAGTCGTAACGCTGCGCCCCTCCGGCCACTATGGTGTCCACTTTATAAAAGCCATAATGCGCCACGATCTCGTTTTTTGCATAACCATTCTCGAGGGATTCCTGATCGGTGACCAGAATACAGTCGTCGATCAATTCGGATCTCTCCACCACATCCAACGCATACCAGAGTAACGGCTTTCCCTGCAAAAGCATATACTGCTTCGCCACATCGCTTTTCATGCGGCTGCCGCTCCCAGCCGCAAGGACAACCGCCGTGCATCTTTTTTTATCCATTTTCTTCACTCTCTCGATCACGGAGAATGCGCTCTTTGCATTCTCCCAGACATGACATAGTTCTGCTTAGGCTGCGTATTTTGCAGTCTTAGCAGGACTTCATGTCTTGCCCTAATTTTAAATTCGGCACCGCATTCAGATCATACCCATGCCGCACGCCTTTCACATACTCATAGTAAGCCGCCGTACCGATCATCGCTGCATTGTCCGTACACAGAACAGGCGACGGGTGATAGAAAGCAATCCCTCTCTCTGCACATGCCTGCGCAAGCGCAGCCCGCAGCGACGAGTTAGATGCCACGCCTCCGGCAATAGCAAATTTTTTAATACCACTTTCCTCTATGGCGCGCATGGAATGCTCCGTAAGTACATCCACCACCGCCTTCTGGAAGGATGCCGCTACGTCCGCCTGACAGATCGACTCCCCCTTCATCTCACAGGAATTGAGATAATTCAGCACGGCAGACTTTAAACCGCTGAAGCTGAAATCATAATCGGAGTCTCCCACCTTCGCCCTGGGAAAGGCAATGGCATCGGGATTCCCCTCCTTGGAAACACTGTCGATCTTGGGCCCACCGGGATATCCCAGACCGATAGCGCGGGCCACCTTATCAAAGGCTTCCCCCGCCGCGTCGTCTCTGGTACGCCCCAAAATCTCATATTCGCCGTAATCCTTCACCACCACCAGATGAGAATGTCCGCCTGATACAACCAGACAGACAAAGGGTGGCTCCAGATCTTTGTTTTCTATGTAATTGGCACTGATATGCCCTTCAATGTGATGCACGCCGATAAGGGGAATCCCCGATGCAAAACTGACCGCCTTGGCTGCCGATACGCCCACCAGAAGCGGTCCCACAAGACCCGGCCCGTAGGTGACTGCAATAGCGTCCATATCCGACAGCTTCTTCCCCGCCTCCTTGAGCGCCTCCTCCATCACCTGATTGATCTTCTCGATATGCTTGCGGGAAGCGATCTCCGGCACCACGCCACCATAAAGCGTGTGCAGATCGATCTGGGAAGAAATCACATTGGACAACACCTCTCTGCCATCCCTGACCACCGCCGCAGCTGTCTCATCACAGGAGGACTCTATCGCCAGAATCGTCACAGACGCATCGGCGCTGCTTCTCTTATTCTCCATGCCGTCTTTAATCCTCCACAAGCTCCCAGCCCAATATCTTCCAGTGCCCGTCTACATCCTTCCTGAGCACAAAGCGCTCCAGCGATGTAATGCGCGTACTGTTGTCCTGTCTTATATTGAAGGTACAGTACAATCTGGCACAAGAATCCTCATTCTGGGTAAAGTACTCCACATCGGTGCTGGCGGAAACCTCATAGCTGTCAATGGTGTACTTGTTTTTCTTCATCTCCTGAACATCCTGCCGGAGACTGTCTATATAGTTCTCCTGATTGGCTATCAGTTCCACATCGTAGAGATGCTGGAGCTTATTACCAAGCTTGACCAGCTCCTCATCACTGTACTCTTCATTATAGAGGCACTCTGTAATCTCGGCGTAGTATTTCACCACTTCCTTGGGCGTTGGCGGATAATTATGCTCCAAATCCTTCATCAGCACGTTCTGTACCACCGTAGCCGACACCGCTTCCGCCGCCTGCTGCTGTTTGCCTCGGTTTCCCTGATAGGCAAAAAACACCAAAACAATGATCGCAAGAACCACCGCTACGATCACGATTCTAACTGTTTTTGAACCCTTCATAGTTCCCTCCTTGTCTCACTCTCAATCCCGAAACAAAAGATCTACGCTCCTGCCGTCTCTGGCTGCCACTGCGTTTGGAAAGATTTTCCATACCTCCTGCATATACTCCTCCGGACGAATCAGGGAAGGACTATAGTGTGTCAGCCACAGCTCCTGTACCTTGGCCTGCTTCGCCAGCTTCGCCGCCTCATAAAATGTCATGTGCTTGTATTCTTTTGCTTTCTGCGCCTTCTCCGGTTCGCCGTACATACCTTCGCAGATAAAAAGATCCGCCTCCGCCGCATTTTTGACAATGCTCTCGGTGGGTCTTGTGTCTGTGCAGTAGGTGACCTTCAATCCCTTTCGGGCCTCCCCCAGCACCATATCGGGGGTAAAAGTCTGCCCGTCTATCTCTATTATCTCACCTTTTTGCAGAGGATTCCAGTAATTTCTGGGAATATTTAATGCCTGTGCACGTTCCACATCAAATTTTCCGATGCGGTCAATCACAATATTGTACCCGTAACAAACCACGTTATGGTTGACCCGAAAGGTTTCTATTCGAAAACCATCGAATGGAAATACCTGCTCCGGCTCCGTAATCTCCAGACATTCAATCGTAAAAGGAAGCTCCGGCGCGATCACACGCAAAGAATTGACTACTCTGGTCAGCCCTTTGGGGCCGATCATCAGGAGGGGTTCCGTGCGCTCCGCGTTTCCCATGGTGAGAAGCATCCCCGGAAGCCCGCTGATATGATCCGCATGAAAATGCGTAAAACAGATTACATCGATGGGTTTCGGACTCCAGCCCTTCTCCTTCATGGCGATCTGGGTCCCTTCCCCACAATCGATCAATATACTGGTACCGTTATATCTCGCCATCAGCGAGGTAAGCCACCTGTGGGGCAGGGGCATCATCCCTCCCGTGCCCAGTAAACAGATATCTAACATATACGCTCCCACTTTCCTTAAAACAGGGGGCAGTCTTAAAGAAGTTCCGTTCTCTCCCGCTTCTCCACAGGAACAGCAAAATCGGCGGTCAGCTTCTCGTAACATGCCTCACACAAATCAAAGCTGTCGCTTTCTCCGTCTCTTAAGCCGAAGAAACCGAAATCGTGCTCCACATGGATGCACTCCTCTTTTAAAATGCCATTTTCTACCAGCATTTTTTTGCCGCAGGCATTGCAGACTACCTTAGTCAACTTTTTCTCTTCTTTATAAATGCGCATGTCAATCCTCCACCTTTTCCTCATAATGATCTGTTTGTCGCTTAACTGCGACAATCCATGAGCCACATCATCTCTATTTTATCAGACAAAATGTGTAACCGCCGTGGTAATTGTTCCATGCATTGCCTATCTCTTCCACATGATCATAGCATCTTCCGTTGGTTTTTCGTAAAAATTGGGACGGATGCCCTCGGACGCAAAACCAAGCTTCTCGTACAGGCCGATGGCCGCCTGATTGCTTACCCGTACTTCCAGCGTGTAGGCCGTAATTCCCTCGCGGTCACCCGCCGCAAGCAGATGGGTGAGCATGCCCGTGGCTACTCCTCTTCCTCTGGCCTCAGGAGCGACCACCACATTCGTGATATTTCCCTCCCCTGCGATCAGAAGCAGGCCGCAGCCTCCAAGGAGTTTCCCGTCCTCCTCTGCCACATAGTATCTGGCGTCCTCGCTTCGTATCATCTGTAAAAAGGATGCCGCCGACCAGGGCATGGAGAAAGTTTCCTCCTCCAAACGGCTGATAAAGGGTACGTCCTCCGCCGTCATCTCTCGATAAACGATCATTGCTGTCCCCTCGCTTCCCGTTCCGCCTGAGAAAGCCGCAGATATTCCGGCGCGTGTTCCGCTCCGCTCTCCATCTTACCCTGCGCATAGTAGAGACTGCCCAGCGCTGCGATTGCTGCCGCCGATTGTCTGGCACGGTGCAGCGGTGCGGTCTGGTAAGGCACCTGCATCACCTGCGCCATCCGTTCCTGAAAGACCGGCACGCCGTCTCCCAAGAATATGACACTTCTGTCAAGTTTGTTCAAAACCGCGGCAATCTCGTCAAAAGCGACTGCACACTGTTCCTTTATGACACGCATTTCATATCTATATAGACCATTCTGGTCAGCAACAAATTCATAAATACCGGTGTATACCTGATTCCTTCTGGCGTCCATGATGGGACACACCAGAGACTGCGCCCCGTACATCTGATAGGCCAGACCATCCACAGTAGGCACCGGCACTATAGGCTTTTGCAGAGCGAATGCAAGTCCCTTCGCCGTAGCGGAACCGATCCGCAGACCCGTAAAAGAACCGGGACCCGCTGCCACCGCAATGGCATCCACCGCAGCAAGGTCCAGCTCCACCATCCTGCTTATCTCCTCCAGCATCGGCAGAAGTGTCTGGGAATGGGTCTTTTTATACTGCACGGTATATTCTGCAATTAAATTGTCGTCCTCCGCAAGAGCCACGCTGGCTACCAGGCCGGAGCTGTCAAGGGCCAGTATTTTCATTCAATTTCCCCCGTAGTATTGCTTCGCAAAACTACTTCTATTGTAATTCTTCTGTAATCAAATCCCTGTGTCAGATCTTTTTCTATGGTGATGCGGGTATATTTTTCAGGCAGAATCTCGCTGATCAGATCCGCCCACTCGATCAGGCAGACGCCCTCTCCGTAGAAGCAGTCATCATAACCGATCTCTTCCATCTCCTCCACATCCCCGATGCGATACACATCAAAATGATAAAGGGGGAGCCGTCCCCCTTCATAACTTTGCAGAATCGTAAAAGTAGGACTGTTCACCGGCTCCGTGATGCCAAGTCCCGCCGCCATCCCCTGGGTGAAAACAGTCTTCCCCACGCCCAGATCTCCGATCAGCGTATAGACCTCTCCGGAGCTGGCTTTTTCGCCAATGGCCTTTCCATATGCAAATGTCTCCGCCGCGCTTCGGCTTTCTATAACCTTTTCCATCGTATACTCTCCATGCGGAGAATGCTGCTTTTTGCATTCTCTGGCGTGAAACTTAGATGTTCTTTGCGAAACAGCTCTTGCTGTGAGCAACCAGAACATCTTTTCACGCGCTAGCCCCGGATCTTCACCTTCTTCGGCGGCATATGGGTAGAAATGATCTCAATGACCTTGTATTTTCCATCCCCCAGATCCTTTTTCGGGAAAATACAGGCATTCACAGCCGTGGTGTAGACCACGATGCTCTTTGGCGTGGAGATTGCTTTCACCATCCCCTCCCATGCCATCTGCTCCACAGTCTCGTCCTGGGATACCTGAATGCCCTCCTCTGTCAGCTTATAGTGGAGCGGCTTCTGAAAAGCCGGATTCGACTTCGCCTGTGCAGCCGCCCGCAAAAAAAGCGTCCAGGGCAGATAGAGCAGGACCACCAATGCTATGATCAGAATGAGCGGCTGTCTGTTCGCCGCAAAAAGAAACAACAACAACACACCCACAAGCGTCCCCATAAGACCGGGCAGACGCGAATAGGTGTGCTGCAACATATAATCATATAAAATATTGGGTGTTATTTTAACATCAAATTCGATTTCCATACTGAAATCTATTATACTAAAAATCCCCGAAAGTGCAAGGAAAAATGTTTACTCGTGCCTGAGCGCCTCGATGGGACTCAGCTTCGCCGCTTTTCTGGCCGGATAGATACCGAAAAAGATACCCACTGCGGAAGAAAAAGCCGCCGCAATGATCACCGTAGGTGCATCTATCTTCGCCGCATAACCCAGAGCACCGCAGACCGCGGCTGCTCCCATCACGCCCAGCACAATCCCGATCAGACCGCCGATCAAGGTGATGATACCCGCCTCCGCCAAAAACTGTAAGAGGATCGACTTCGTTCTGGCTCCGAGAGATTTTCGGATACCGATCTCCCTCGTCCGCTCCGTCACGGACACCAGCATGATATTCATAACACCGATGCCGCCCACTAAGAGGGAAATCGCCGCCACAAAGGAGATAAACAGCGTCAGCATACTGATGATCTGGTCAAACTCCGCCGAGTAATCCGCAAAGCTCTCCATCAGGATCTTGTTTTCTCCCCGCACGTTATAGTGGTTTTCGAGAAGGCTGATGGTATCCGCCGCCACTTGCGTCACATACTCGGAACTCTCCGCAATTACATAGAGATAATCAGAGTCTTCAATCCAAAAACCGAACCCGGACGCCATGGCTGTCAACGGCATCTCCACCTGCAGATAACCGCTGCCGTTCAAAGCGGAAATGATTCCTGCCGGCGTGTCCTGCCTGATTCCCACGATCCGCAGATCCTGACTCACACCCCAGAGATTCAGTTCAAAGGTCATGCCCACCACATCGGTGGTGCCAAATAAAGATCTTGCGCTGTTCTCATTGATGACGCAGACCATGGCTGCCGACTCACACTCACTTTGAGAAAAATACCTGCCCCTGACAATGGGCTCGTTTCCGATCGCATACTGCAATGCCGTATTACCGCCGTTAAGCACCGCCACAAAATCAGCGCCTTTGCGCCCTCTGGCCGTGGCGCCCCAGTAGCTGTACTGTGTAGTAGCGCCCTTCACATGCTCGACCTTTTCTTTAACCAGCGCAAAATCTTCTTCCGTAAATTTCACATCGTTTCCTTCCACATCGCTGTTGGTGTAAATAGCGATCAGTCCACCGCCCATATTTTCCAACTCATCATTGACAGAGCCGCGCACCCCGTTACCGATGGAGATAATCATAATAACTGAGGAAATACCGATGATGATGCCCAGCATGGTGAGAACGGAACGTCCCTTGTTGCTCTTGATGTTCATTACGGCGATTTTTATGTATTCCCATATCTGTCCCATAGCTACCTCTATTCTACGATTTAGTCATACAGAGAATGCCTGTATTTTGGCATTCTATTCCATCAGCATCACCGTTACCGCTGTGCCCTCTTCAAATTCCATGCCGTTCGCCATAATGACATTATCGCCCTCTGAGAGTCCCTCCTTAACCTCACTGACGCTGTCGGAGGAAATGCCCACGGTGATGCGTCTCTTCTCCACTACACCGTTTTTCTCCACAAACACGAAATCGCCTTCCCTGTCGCTGTTGATGACTTCAAGCGGAACAGTGACCACGCCCTCAACCTTTGCCATATGGACATAGACCCTTGCTTCCACGCCCAAAAAGATAGCTTCATCCGGATTATCGATATTGACATCCACACCCACTACCATCGCGCCGCTGTTATTCTGGGTAGCCATACCGTCGATCTTGCTCACCGTGCCCTCGTAGGTCTTTCCCGCAATGTCAATATCCGCCTTCTGTCCCACAGCGATCTTTTCCAGATCGTACTTGGAAACACTTAACCTCACATATACCTTTTCCGTACTCTCTATCGTCACCAGCTTTCCATTCTCCACAGGCGGCTGACCCGCCACGGCCTCCATCTCCGTGACCACCCCTGCAAAATCGGCTTTCAGGCCATTCTCCACTTCAGCAATGGCGTCCAGGCTCTCCTGATTGGTCAGCTTCTCGAGAGCGGTATCCGCCTCCAGTTTTGCCTTGCCGCCCTCATCAAGCACTCCTGACTCGGAAGTCGCCTTCTGGGACTTCATCTCGGAACGGTACTCCTTGTAGGAAGCAATCAACTCCTCCACTTCCTTTGCCTGCTGCTGAAGCTCTCTGATTTCCTTATTATACTGTACCTCATATCCGTTATATTGCGTTTGAATCTGCAGGTTCAAAAGAATGTCCCTGTCGTTTGCCAGCTTGATCTCCGCATTATCGCGCATCTCCCTTATCTCTTCATCGCTTAAATGATTCAATTCTCCTTTTGCGTCCTTCTCCAGTATGTCCGCCAGAGCCTCTTCATCCTGGGCAATGATCTGCTGCCACTCCATAACAGAAACATTCAGGTTTGTGCCATTGTAAGACCACCCCGCCGTTTTCTCCTCAATCTTTTTGTTAATCTCCTTCAACAGATTCTCATTGTCCTCAATCTGCTGATCCAGCACAGGCAGATTACGGTTTGCCTCGGACAGATCGGCTACATATTCATTATTCTTATGTACGGAGCTCTCATAACCACCCTCGTTGGAAGCCATCTTATACTCCGCCTCCTGCTTCTTCTCAGACAGGGCTTTTTCGTCAAAGGTAAGGATCACATCCCCTTTTTTCACCGTATCGCCGACACTCACCTTCACCTCGCCCACCTCTACGGCCACTGGCGAAAAGTACGTCCTCGTCTCATCACTTTTCACCGTGCCGCCGGTGCTTAAAATCTGTTCCACCTCCCCTACCGTGGCGGCCACTGCAGTTACCATCGGAGCCGCATTTTTAGCCACAAGAGAATTTCTCACAAAAAAGGCGACAACCAGAACTGCCAGCACACCGGCAATGACGCGGCGGCGTACTTTCTTCTTCTTTTCCTTATCCCAGGGTTTTTTCTCTTTTTTCGTCTCAGGCATCATCTCCGTGATATCCGTGTTTTCTGCCTTATTCTTCGCTTTCCCAAACATTTTCATAATCCTCCTCTATTTTTCCGTCCATAATTTTGATCACCCGCTTCGCTCTTGCCGCAATCTCATTGTCATGGGTGATCAGGATCACCGTCCTGCCCTCCTCGTGGAGTCCCCGCAGAATATCCATGATCTCTCTGGTAGAATTAGAATCCAGATTACCCGTGGGCTCGTCTGCCAGAATGATGGGCGGCGCCTGGGCAATGGCTCTGGCGATGGCTACTCTCTGCTGCTGTCCGCCGGACATCTCTGACGGCTTATGGGTCTTACGCTGGGCAAGCCCCACCTTGTCCAGGGCTTTCTCCGAAAGCTCCAGGCGTTCCTTCTTGCCTACGCCTCGATAGATCAGGGGCAGCTCCACATTTTCCACTGCTGTCAGGCTTGGGATCAGGTTAAAACCCTGAAAGATAAAGCCGATCTCCCGATTGCGGATATCCGACAACTCATCATCCGTCATACTGCCCACATCGTGTCCGTGCAGGAAATAACTCCCGCTGGTGGGGACATCCAGACAGCCGAGCATATTCATCAGAGTAGATTTCCCGGAACCGGAATGCCCGATGATAGCCACAAACTCTCCCTCACCAATGGTCAGACTCACATGATCCAGCGCCTTCACCTCGTTTTCTCCGGGATTGTATATCTTGCAGATATCCCGGATTTCCACCAATGCTTCCATAGATAATTCTTTCCTCTCCCTTTCTGTCAATTTATCAAATTTATGTATTGTCCTTTTCCTCTGTAAATCTATAACGAAACAGGCCAGGATTTGTCTTCACCTGTTTTCACTTCTCCCATAATATCGCCCCTTTCTTAAAAGAAACGCAGGAAAATCTTAAGGCAATCTTAAATCGCATTCTCCTTCGAGGTTTTACGTTGTGGCACTTCGATTGTACCATCGAAATATTACAGGAAGCTTACAGAAAGCTTACAATTTCGTTATATTACGCCAACAGTATATACTGTTTATATATCATTATATACAGTATGCTTTGTTTGTCAATCCAATTTTTCTATTATCTTAATACGCATAAGCAGACTCGAGATACTTCGCATCTCGAGTTCGCGTTGTGGTCTCCGTTCCACTCCGGTCCGCGCAAAGCAGACGTCCCCTGGACGTCTTGCGCCGTAAGATAACGCCAGAGTCATTCCTGCATGCAAGCATGCGTCCTGCCTCTGTCATTATCTTACTCTGCTTATGCGCGCAAAAAAATACTACTTTCACGCGGGAAAGTAGTATTTTCGTGGTTTTATTCTATTTTGCCTTCTGTCAGGCGTTGCCTGAGCCCGATATCTCGCCGGCATTTCGTCTCTCCATGACAGGATTCGCATTTTTCAAAATCGGGCTCAATGGCTTGTAAATAAGCATCGTCACCCCGGAAGCCGCCACACCCTTGATGATGTTCATCGGCGCTACGGCGAATACCACAAAGGAAGTCACGTTGTGGATATTACCGTTGATCTGGGCCCCCGCCGCAATAATAGCATCCATCGGCATGCCAAACAGCTTCGAGAATGCAGGCAGCAGATAGACACCGTTAAAGGCTGTACCAAACACCGTCATGATAAGGGTTCCCGCCACACATGCCATGATCGCCCGCTTCTTTGTCTTTTTGAACAGATAGAGAATGGACGCAGGAAGGAGCAGACTGCACCCGATCACAAAATTCGCAAGATCGCCGACGAAGGCAGTGCTGGTTCCCTTGATCACCAGTTTGAGCAGTATCTTACAAAATTCGATCATCACGCCCGCCACAGGACCGAAAGCGAATGCCCCAACCAGAGCCGGTATCTCGGAGAAATCCAACTGATAAAAGCCCGGCGCCAAAAACGGAACCGGGAAATCCAGCATATGCAGGATCACCGCCAACGCCGAAAAAAGACCGATCATCGTGATCTTTCTGGTGCTTAATATCCGTTCTGTCACGCCGTTTTTCTTCTGTACCGTCTTCTCCACCCCGTAGGCGATCAGAAACAGCGCCGCCGCCACACCGACGCATACCAGCACAAAGATCACATTGTCCACAACACTCTGCAATAAACCGTTACCCATTTTCTTTTTCCTCCTTTTTCATACAGGGGAAAGTTCTTCTGACTCTGCTTAAACGCAAAGAAAACCCCGAAACTCTCGTTCCGGGGTTACTTTTCACAAAGCAGCTACCTCACTGCATCAGCAGTACAGGCTCTTGTCCGATAAACATGACAGTCTTGTCACTTTATCTTTCTTCTCTCATCCAGACTATACTGTCGGTTTTGGAATTTCACCAAATCAGCCGCCTGTATCAGCGTGGGTAAACGCTTCCACAGAAACGGGTCGCGGACTATACCGCCGGTAGGGAATTTCACCCTGCCCCGAAGAACTTTTCTCATATCAAATTATCAAAGCCATCTTACTACGGTCTCACCGAAATGTCAACCGATCCGGCTGAATTATTCTGCGATATCACATCTCGCTGCACTTGTCAATATGGTGACAAGCGGAAAAATGTCCTTTTTCTACCTCTTTCCATGCAGGAGTTTCCGCCGCACAGCGCTCATCCGCATAAGGACAGCGGGTTCGGAAGGCACATCCGGAGGGCGGATTTAAGGGACTTGGCACATCTTTCTCCGGCACGATACGCTTACTTTCTCTGGCCTGCCGGGGATCCGCGATGGGGATTGCAGAGATCAGGCTCTTCGTGTAAGGATGCAGGGGACGTTTCACCAGCTCGTAGCTGTCCGTCAGTTCCACCATTCTCCCCAGATACATCACGCCGATGCGATTGGAGATGTGTTTTACCGCCGACAGGTCGTGAGCAATGAACAGGTAAGTCAGTCCCATCTGCTCCTGCAGATCCTCAAACATATTGATCACCTGTGCCTGGATCGACACATCCAGCGCCGAGATCGGCTCGTCACAAACGATAAATTCCGGGTGCACCGCCAAGGCTCTGGCGATACCCACACGCTGTCTCTGTCCGCCGGACAATTCGTGGGGATAACGGTTTGCATGCTCGGAATTTAAGCCCACCCGCTCCAGCATCTGTATGATCTGGTCGCAGCGATCCCGTTTACTATCCGACAGCTTATGCACGTCGATAGCCTCACCAATGATATCCTCCACTGTCATACGGGGGTCAAGACTTGCATAAGGATCCTGAAATACAATCTGCATTCGTTTTCTGTAGGGACGCATATCTGCAAACTGCTTATTCTCCACATCAAAGATCACATCCCCGTCAAAGGTAAATCTACCGCCTGTAGGCTCATACAATCGCAGCATGGCACGTCCCGTGGTGGTCTTGCCACAGCCTGACTCTCCCACCAGACCGAACGTCTCTCCCTTCTCTATATAGAAAGAAACATCATCCACTGCCCGGATATATTTTTTATTTTTTCCCAAACCTCCCGCCGGGAAGTACTGGCGCAGATGCTCTACTTCAATCAAATGCTCGCTCATGAGGCACCTTTTTCTCCATCTCTTCCTTCTGGTTCAGCCAGCACTGTGTGTAATGCTCCCGCTCAAAGGTAGTCACCGGCGGCATTTCCCTCAAACAGATCTGCATAGCTGCATTGCAGCGGGGTGCAAAGGGACAGCCCGCAGGTGGATTCAGGAGTTCCATCGGTGTTCCCTCTATGGGAATCAGACGCTCATGCTCCTTGGCATCCAATCGAGGAATCGAACGGAGCAATCCCTTCGTATACTGGTGCTTCGGACGGTAAAAAATGTCGTCCGTCGTGCCGTACTCCACGATTCTGCCCGCATACATAACTGCAATATGCTCGCACATGCTTGCCACCACACCCAGGTCATGGGTAATCATGATGATAGCCATACCCAGCTTATCCTTGAGTTCCATCATCAGCTCCAGAATCTGTGCCTGAATGGTCACGTCAAGACCCGTGGTAGGCTCGTCTGCAATCAGAAGCTTGGGCTCGCAGGCAAGAGCGATAGCAATCATCACACGCTGGCGCATACCTCCCGAAAGCTCATGAGGATACTGCTTCAAACGCCGCTCCGGCTCATTGATGCCCACCAATTCTAAAAGCTCCCTGGCACGTTCTTTGGCCGCCTGCTTCGTCTTATCCGTATGCAGTCTGATCACCTCGGTGATCTGAGCACCGATGGTATAGACCGGATTTAGGCCGGTCATGGGATCCTGAAAGATAATGGATATCTCATTGCCGCGGATCTGCCGCAGCTCCTTCTCCGCCATATTCTCGACCTGATGTCCGTTAAAGTTAAGCTGTCCGCCGATCAGTTTGCCCGGACGGGCCGTCAGCCCCATCAGACTATAAGCCATGACGGATTTGCCGGAGCCGCTCTCCCCCACGATCCCGAGGACTTCGCCCTCCTTCAGGTGGATTGACACATCGTTCAGCGCTTTGACCTCCCCTGCGGGAGTAAAAAAAGAAAGCTTTTCATTTTTGATATCTACAAGATATTCTGCCATCTCTCCATCTTTACTTCAATTTCATAGTGAGACCAATTCTTTTTTTCGCCACATCCACGGTGAGCACCTGCACATCCACCACATCGCCCACGCTGACCGCCTCCAGAGGATGCTTGATATAGCGGTCCGTGATCTGGGAGATGTGAACCAGGCCGTCCTGATGCACGCCGATATCCACGAACACACCGAAGTCGATCACGTTTCTGACTGTTCCTTTCAGAATCATACCCGGCTTTAAGTCCTTCATATCCAGTACGTCGCTTCGAAGGATCGGCGCCGGCATATCATCTCTGGGATCTCTGGCCGGTTTTTCCAGCTCCGACAGGATATCCATCAAGGTGATTTCCCCGATGCCCAGCTCCTCAGCCAGCTTCTTCTTATCCTTCACCTTCTTCGCCAGATTGCTGACAGCAGTTTTGCCTTCATTTCCGCTCTGAGAAGATGTGACATCCGTGTCATTTATGTTTGTGTTTCCGCCCAGATTGTCCATACCGCCCATGGCCGCCGCCAGCGCCTTACCCATAGCGGTGTCTGTGTTGCGGATCACGATCTTTTTCTGGCGTGGTTTCTTCTCCTTCGCCGGAGCTGCCTTCTGTTTCTGCGCCGCCGACTTCTTCTGGGCCTCCTTCACATCCTCCATGGTCAGGTTCAGCTTCTCCATAAGGTGCTTTGCCGCCTCGTAGGATTCCGGATGTACGCTGGTGGCATCCAGCGGATTATCCCCATCCGCAATACGCAGGAAACCTGCGCACTGTTCGAACGCCTTTGGTCCCAGCTTGGCCACCTTCAAAAGCTGCTGCCGGTTGCGGAAGCGCCCGTTCGTCTCCCGATATTCCACGATATTGCGGGCGATCACCTTGGTCACGCCGGAGACATATTCCAAGAGGGATGCGGAAGCCGTATTCAGATCCACTCCCACCCGGTTCACACTGTCCTCCACCACACCGCCAAGCGCCTCGCTCAGCTTCTTCTGATCCATGTCATGCTGGTACTGTCCCACGCCGATGGACTTGGGATCGATCTTCACAAGCTCCGCCAGCGGATCCTGCAGTCTTCTGGCGATGGATGCCGCGCTTCTTTGCCCCACATCAAAATTCGGGAATTCCTCCGTGGCCAGCTTACTTGCCGAGTAGACGGAAGCCCCCGCCTCGTTGACGATCACATACTGCACCGGCACGTCCAGCTCTTTGATCAGCTCCACGATCACCTGCTCGGACTCCCGGGAAGCCGTACCGTTTCCCACGGAGATCAGAGAAACATTGTATTTTTTGATCAGCTTTTTCAGCTCCGCTTTAGACTGCTCTACCTTATTCTGGGGCGCCGTGGGATAGATCACCTTCGTATCCAGGACCTTTCCCGTCTCGTCCACCACCGCCAGCTTACAGCCTGTGCGGAAAGCCGGATCCCAGCCAAGCACCACCCTGCCGCGGATGGGCGGCTGTAAGAGAAGCTGCTCCAGATTTTTACCAAATACGGAGATTGCGCCATCCTCCGCCTTTTCGGTGAGATCGTTTCGGATCTCCCGCTCGATGGCCGGGGCGATCAATCTGTCATAGCTGTCAGCAATCACTTCCTCCAAAATCGGAGATGTGACAGAGTTGTCATTTATAATCGTCTTTGTCCGAAGGAACTGTAAGACGCGCTCTGTGGGTGCCTCCACCTTCACAGTCAGGAACTTTTCTTTTTCTCCACGGTTGATGGCAAGCACCCGATGCCCTGCCACCTTGCCGAGGGGCTCCTCGTACTGATAGTACATCTCATAAACGCTCTCGGCCTTCTCATCTTTGGCGGCGCTTACCAGTTTCCCCTCTTTCATCGTGATATCCCGAATATAGATACGGTAATCCGCCTCGTCGGAGATTCTCTCCGCAATGATATCCTTCGCTCCCTGCACCGCTTCCTCCGCCGTCTTGACCGCCTTGGCAGAATCCTCATCCTCGTGGATATACTTTTCCGCCTCCGTCTCGATGGGCTCTGTAGTCTCCTGGGCCAGAATGAACTCTGCCAGAGGCTCCAATCCCTTCTCCTTCGCCACACTGGCGCGGGTCTTACGTTTCGGCCGGTAAGGCCTGTAGAGATCCTCCACCACCACCATGGTCTGGGCTTCCTCGATCCGGGCGCGCAGCTCGTCGGTAAGCTTGCCCTGCTCCTCTATACTGCTTAAGACCTGTTCTTTCTTCTCCTCCAGATTACGCAGATAAGTAAGGCGTTCATGGAGATCGCGCAGCACCTCATCGTTCAAAGACCCGGTTGCCTCCTTACGGTAACGGGCGATAAAGGGAATCGTATTGCCCTCATCGATCAGGGATACTGCCGCCTCCACCTGCCATTTTTCTACTTTCAGTTCCTCTTTTAATTTTAAAATGATATCCATGGTTCTGTTTTTACTCCACTTCGTCTTTATTCTTCAATGTGTGAAAATTTTATGTGCCCCGAGGCACTAACATTTTTATTATACTGGTTTTTCTCAAACTTCGCCACAGGAAATGCTCAGATTTAGAAAGAAAAATGTTTCCTCGCGCTTGCAGACTATGGTTTTTTTTGAAAAAATATGCTACACTATCAATATCTATATATTCATATGATATAAGAAATGAGGCAGGTACTATGGACTATCAACCGCAAAACCCGCAAGGCGGCCCGAACGGCTATCCGCCTTATCCGCCCTATGGTGCACCCCTGCAGCCGTACCTCGGGAAGCCCAAGGGCGACAGCATGGCAACCGCATCCATGATCCTTGGCATCATCACACTGGCAAGTATGTTGATCCTTCAGATTTCTATCCCCTTTGTACTGGGCGGCACAGGCATTATTCTGGCCATCCTGTCAAGAGGCAGTGCGAAGCGTCTGGCGGGCAAAGCAAAAGCCGGCCTGATCTGTTGTATCGTGGGTCTGTCACTGGATATCGTGTTGTGCGTATCTGCGGTCTGTCTTGTATTTGCCCTTCCTCACCTCTCACCGGAATTGAAGGAAGAGGTGAATAAAGCCTGTGAAGAGCAGTACGGCGTCTCCTACGATGAGATGATGGAAGAATTTTATGAAATGTTTGACATGGAATGATATAGCATAGATATCAAATCAAGAGAAAAGAGAAAGGCAAGGTGATCTTATGATGATTTCTCCTATTATGGGAACCTCATATTACAATCCTTATACAGTTTACCCCGGATCCTCCGCATCCGCATCCGCTTTTGCTGACCGCGAACAGACCCAGGCTGCCGGCGAAACAGAGACTGCCGCACAGGGTATGCCCGGCACTTCCGGTGAAACAGAAGGATCACGAGCCGTTGTTATCAAAAATCCCGGCGAATCCACCGAGAAACAGGCGGGCAGGAAGTCTTCTCCCGCAGAGTGTGAGACCTGTAAGAACCGTAAATATCAGGACGGCTCCGACGAGGGTGACGTGTCCTTCAAGGCTGCGGCCCATATCGATCCGAAGTCTGCAGCGGCTCGTGTCAGAAGCCACGAGCAGGAGCATGTGAACAATGCTTACCAGAAGGCGGCCGAAAAAAACGGCAAAGTCGTATCCTGCAATGTGTCTATCCACACCGCGATCTGTCCGGAGTGCGGGCGCACCTATGTTTCGGGCGGCACCACTGCCACACAGATCAAGTATTTTAACGAAGACAATCCTTATCAGAAGGAATTGAAGGCTTCTGACGCCGTCAATAAATACCGGGGCATGAACTATGATGAAGCAGTTTAAGTCCTCCGCAGAATTGAAGGCCTCCGCCAGAGAACATCTGCTCGGCCACTACGGTACAGCAATCGGAGCCTATGTGATCCTTGCCCTCCTGCTTGGCACAGTATCGATGGCAGTGACCCTTCTTGTGGATCTTCAGACTGTGATCGGCACAGTGATCTACTATGCTATCATGTTTTTAGTATCTGTCCTGGCGGGTCTGTTCACCTCAGGCTCCTGCTATCTCTATTTAAAGATCATCTGCGGACGACCGGTCAGCGTGGGAGACATGTTCTACGGCTTCCAGCTCTGTCCCGATAAGGCCATCGTGATTCAGGCATGGATCTCGCTCATCACTTATCTGGCCAATCTGCCGCAGATCATCCTGAATTACAAGATTAACGTGTATACCGTCAGCTATCAGAATGACTTGCTTTTTTCTCCCGTGGCGCCTCCTCAGATCCAAATGGACAAAATACTGGATCTCATGCTGCCTTACTCCCTCTCCCTGATCTTGTCAGGAGTGGTTTCAGTCATGCTGGCACTCTTCTATGCGCAGGCTTTTTATCTGCTCCATGACTTTCCGCAGTACACGGCAAAGGAGCTGTTAAAAAAGAGCCGTCGGCTCATGGTACACCACAAGGGCAGGCTCTTTTATCTCTATGTGAGTTTTATTCCGCTCATGCTTTTGGGATTTCTCTCCTTCGGACTTGCACTGTTATGGGTACTTCCCTACATGGCTGCCACGCAGGCTGCATTCTTTCTGGATCTGATCCAAAATAATACTGAAGCATAAGCAGACTCGGTTTGCTGTTGCTCGTCATAAGAATGACAGTGTATCCATCCATGCAAGCATGATGTTTACACTGTCATTTTTCTGACTCTGCTTATGCGCGCACATTGATCCACTTCAGATACGCATTGATAAAGGGATCGATCGCGCCGTCCATCACCGCATCCACATTGCCGGACTCCTCATTTGTCCGATGGTCCTTCACCATTGTATAGGGCTGCATGACATAAGAACGGATCTGATTGCCCCAGCCGATCTCCTTCACGTCACCGCGGATGTCCGACAGCTTCTCCGCATTCTCCTCCTGCTTCAGCATATAGAGCTTCGCCTTCAGCATCTGCATCGCTTTATCCTTATTCTGGAACTGGCTGCGCTCATTCTGGCAGGTCACCACGATTCCCGTGGGGAAATGGGTGATACGGATAGCCGAGGAGGTCTTATTGATATGCTGTCCGCCCGCACCGCTGCTTCGGTAGGTGTCTATCCGGATATCCTCGTCCCGGACTTCCACATCCACATCTTCCTCAATATCCGGCATCACATCCAGAGACACAAAAGAAGTCTGCCGCTTGCCCTGTGCGTTGAAAGGAGAAATCCGCACCAGCCGGTGCACTCCCTTCTCCGATTTCAGATAGCCGTAGGCATTCTCCCCATTGATCTGGAAGGTCACGGACTTAATTCCTGCCTCGTCACCGTCCAGATAGTCGATCACCTCCAGGGAAAAGCCCTTGCGCTCCGCCCATCTGGTGTACATGCGGTAGAGCATACTGCACCAGTCGCAGCTCTCCGTGCCGCCTGCGCCCGCATTTAATTTTAAGATTGCATTGTTTCTGTCATACTCCCCGGAAAGAAGGGTACTGATCCTAATGTTCTCAAAGGTCTCCTTAAAGGAAGTCAGCTCCTCCTCGATATCCGGAATGATCGCAGGATCGTTATCCTCGTAGCCCAGCTCGATCAGGGTGAGGATATCCTCATACTGGCCGGAGAGCCCGTCCATCGTCTCCACGATATCCTTAAGGCCCTTCGCCTCGCGCATCTTTTGATTGGATTTCTCGGGGTCATCCCAGAAATCCGGAGCCTGCATTTCCATGTCAAGCTCTTCGATCCGCTTCACTTTATCTGCTAAGTTAAAGTGAATCCCTCACTTCCGCCAGGGGGCTTTCGTATGCCAAAAGCTCCGATTTCATATTATCTAACTCTACCACCTAACGTCACCTTCTTTCCTAATACCTTTTGTATACATCTCCACGGTTATCAATATCAATCACAAAAACAATCAACCTTTTTTGCTTTCTTTTTGATGATTCTTTCTTTATTGCTCATATTGCAACCGCCTTTCTAATTCGTCTGATACATATAATATACTCCAGACAGGAAAATATTGCACCGTTTTCCCTATTTTCTCCCGCAGCACTGCTTATACTTCTTGCCGCTCCCGCAAGGGCAGGGATCGTTGGGATATACCTTCGCCTCCACACGCTTTTTAGGGCCTTTCTGGATGGTGTCATCCTTGTTGGTGCCGGTCACCTTGGCGACCTGCTCTCTCTCCACCTTCTGCTCAATACGCACACGGAAGAGAAGACGCACAGTCTCTTCCTTAATGTTCTGTGTCATCTCATCGAACATATCGTAACCGTTCAGCTTGTATTCCACCAACGGATCCTTTTGACCGTAAGCCTGCAGGCCCGCTCCCTGGCGAAGCTGATCCATATCGTCGATATGATCCATCCATTTTCTGTCTATCACCTTAAGAAGAATCACACGCTCAATCTCGCGAATCGCCTCAGGCTCCGGAAACTCTGCTTCCTTGCTCTCATAAAGCTTGACAGCCTCCTCTTTCAACTGCTGCTTTAAGCTGTTTTTCTTAGGTTTTAAGACTCTGGAAGCATCCAAAGGTCTCAAAGGGATCGTAGGAAGCAGCAACGTATTCAGTTCATTGTAATCCCACTCCTCGAAATCAGTGTCATCTCCGATGCAGATATCCACACAATTCTCCGTGATATCCGTGATCATCTTATAGATCGCATCCCGCATGCTCTCACCGTCCAGAACACGGCGTCTCTCCTCGTAGATGATCTCTCTCTGCTCGTTCATGACCTGATCGTATTCTAACAGGCTCTTTCTGATACCGAAGTTATTATTCTCGATCTTCTTCTGTGCTGTTTCAATGGCTTTCGTCAACGCACTATGCTCGATCTCCTGTCCCTCCGGGATACCCAGCGCATTAAACATGGTGATCATACGGTCTGAGCCGAACAATCTCATCAGATCGTCCTCCAGAGAGATAAAGAACTTGGATTCACCGGGATCCCCTTGACGACCGCTTCGACCACGCAGCTGGTTATCGATACGTCTGGACTCATGGCGCTCCGTGCCGATGATCATAAGACCGCCTGCCGCTCTCGCCTCCTCATCCAGTTTGATATCTGTACCACGGCCCGCCATATTGGTGGCAATGGTCACCGCCCCGTGGATACCGGCGTCTGCTACGATCTCCGCCTCCAGCTCATGGAATTTGGCGTTCAACACCTTATGCTCCAGACCATTTCTCTTAAAGATGGCACTGAGTTCCTCCGAGGCGTCGATATTGATCGTACCCACCAGCACAGGTTGTCCCTTGGCGTGAGCCTCCTGCACAGCATGGAGAATCGCGGTCAATTTTTCCTTTCGGGTCTTGTACACAGCGTCCTGATGGTCTACGCGGGCAATAGGCTTGTTGGTAGGAATGGACACCACGTCCATGCCGTAGATCTCCCGGAACTCCTTCTCCTCCGTGAGCGCCGTACCTGTCATACCCGCCTTTTTCTCAAATTTATTAAAAAAGTTCTGGAAAGTGATGGTGGCAAGGGTCTTACTCTCCCGCTTTACCTTCACATGCTCCTTTGCCTCGATCGCCTGATGCAGACCGTCGGAATAGCGGCGTCCCGGCATGATACGACCGGTAAACTCGTCCACGATCAGAACCTGATCGTCGTTTACCACATAATCCTGATCCCGGAACATCAGATTGTGTGCGCGGAGCGCCAGAATGATATTGTGCTGGATCTCAATATTCTCCGGATCCGCCAGATTCTCGATCTGAAAGAAACGTTCCACCTTGGAGACACCTTGCGCTGTCAGGTTTACCACCTTGTCCTTCTCATTTACAATGAAGTCTCCGGTTTCTTCCCGTTCTATACCCATGATAGCGTCCATCTTGGACAACTCCTCCATGTCTTCACCACGGGTAAGCTGTTTCGCCAGAATATCGCAGGCTTCATAGAGTTTCGTGGACTTGCCGCTCTGACCGGATATGATCAGAGGCGTTCTGGCCTCATCGATCAACACTGAGTCCACCTCATCGATGATCGCGTAGTGCAGACTCCGAAGCACAAGCTGCTCTTTGTAAATAACCATATTGTCACGCAGATAATCAAACCCCAGCTCGTTGTTCGTCACATAGGTGATATCGCAGTTATAGGCCTCCCGGCGCTCCTCAGGCTTCATATCGTTTAAGACACAGCCCACCTTCAGCCCCAGGAACTCATGTACCTGTCCCATCCACTCCGCGTCACGCTTCGCCAGATAGTCATTGACCGTGACCACATGCACGCCCTTACCCTCCAGCGCATTCAAATAAGCAGGCAGAAGACAGGTCTGGGTCTTACCTTCACCGGTTCTCATCTCTGCAATCCGTCCCTGATGCAGAACAATGCCGCCGATCAGCTGCACCCTGTAATGCTCCGTATTCAGGATCCTCCTGGCCGCCTCCCTGACAAGGGCATAGGCCTCCGGCAGAATGTCATCCAGTGTTTCTCCCTCAGCGAGCCTTTTCTTAAACTCCTTCGTCTTATCGCGCATCTGCTCGTCCGTCATCTCCATCATCTGGGGCCGCATGCCCTCGATCCGATCCACCAGACCGTTTATGCGCTTGATCTCCCGCTCACTGTGGGTTCCAAATATTTTTTGTACTACACTCATATTTTCCTCGTTCCCATACGCCCGTTCTAAAGGCGCACACCTTTCCTTCCATAAATCCCCATCATATCAAAACACTAAACTATATTCTAGCAGATACAGTGGGTAAATTCAACCCAAAACCGAGTGCACGGGCACGTGGCCCGCACACTCGGTCTTTTATCTATTTCTCAGTTATTTCAAAAATTCTGGCGCTGACTTTATCAGATAATTCCACCGTAAGCTCACCTACCGTCCGATTCCAGGAATATCGGCATCCGCGTCCATCCTTCGGATAGGCGCACACTGTCTCCGCATCCTTCTCCTGCAGGTGTCCAAGCGGTAGTACGACCATGCTCTCCTGACTGCCTCTGCGCCAAACCGCCAGATAGGTCTTCGGGTCGCTTACGATGGCCAAAGCCGCCCAGCCGTCTTGATAGGCGGCAAGGCCAATGGGCCACATAGGCAGCCCTGTCCGAAGCCTCTCCCTGATCTCCTTATAGTAGGCGATTCCCTCCTTCACCAGGACAAACCGCCCCTCATCCAGCTCTGCCAAATGACCGCTCTGGTGAATGCGCAGGAGCATGGCGTTCACCATATTGAAGATGACCTCCTCGTCATCCCCCTGTCTGAGCGGATAGCTCCAGATGGCCGCCTGTTCAGGCGTCAGCGCCGCCGGCGCGTTGGCCGCAATGGTGGAGTACGTGACATAATCTTCTGTGTCCGAAGTGGACTGGATGCTGTAGCGTGAGAGCATGGCATAATCCATCCGCAGACCTCCGGAAGAGCAGTTTTCGATGACCAGATCGGGGTATTTTTCAAAAATGCCGTCCAGCCAGTGCAGATATGCTCTCTCATGGCCAAGCAGTCCCTCGCCAAAGCTGTCCGCATCGATTTCCGTGCCCACGCCCGGCTCGATGTTGTAATCCATCTTGATATATCCCACATGATACTCTCTAACCAGCCGGTCTATCACCCCCGTGGCATACTCTCTCACAGCGGGATTTCTGAAATCCAGCTGATAACGGCTTCGGTCGGACACCTTCTTCCCATGCCGGATAAAATACCAGTCATCGGGCACCCGGTCCGCTTTGGGACACTTGATTCCCATGACTTCAATCTCCAGCCAGACGCCGGGGATCATCCCCTTCGCTCGGATATAATCCATGACCTCCTCCAGGCCGTTCGGAAAACGCTCTTTGGACGGGAGCCACTCTCCCACATAATCCCACCAGGGCCCATCGGCATACCAGCCGCAATCCACACAGTAATACTCGCAGCCCGCCTCCGCAGCCTTGTCTATTAAAGGTATCTCCTTCTCTGTAGTAGGATCTCCGAAAAGACAATTCATATAATCGTTAAAAATAACGGCAAGCTTTTCATTGTCCGCATTAGGTCTGCGGATGACACGGCGATACCGGGTCAGTTCTCCCATCGCCTCATCGAAGCCTCCCAGCAGGGAACCCACCGCCACAGGAACACTCTCAAAACTCTCCCCCGGCAGGAGGTTTTTCCACCAGTGAGACTGATGCTCCGTGGGGCCGCTCAGTTTCAGATAAAGATGACCGTCCTGATCTGCGATCTCCCAATACCAGGAACCGTTGTGCTCAATCTGCCAGTACAGAGAGCTTCCCACCTCTGCATTGTAAAGATAGCCCATGGGAATATACTCTTTGGTGGACCAGTTGCCCGCATTGTTTACACCGATGGTCTTAGAAGTTCTGCGAATCTCCTCCGGCTGCGTGGTGCTCATTCCCAAATCGTCCAGACGGTATTTATTCCAGTGCAGCTCCTTCTGCCAGCCGTTGTGGGGGATCCAAAGCTCCAGCTTCTCCTCCGGAAGCCTGATTCCTTCCTTCTCAATGCCCGTAATGGCAAAGGAAGAGACATACTCGATTCCCAGCGCTTCCCCGCCGCCGTTGTAGAGGGTTGTCCAAGCGCGCACCATCGCTATGCCATCGTAAAACTGATAATGGCTGGTTACCTCAAGGCCGGTCTCCGGATCCTCCATGACCACTTCCAGCTTTCTGCCAAGCACATTCCTGTTATCTCGGAAATCCTTAAGCTTCAGCCGGTGTCCCGGCGCCGTGCGCACATATTTGGTGCCATGCCGCTCTCCCGGTCTGTCTATGCCGGAGACCTGCACCTCCGCCACAGTAAAGGGGACTATCCCGCCCCATTCAGAAACATCCGCCTCACAAAAAGGTGCGGCAGAAAAATGGAGGAGCTTGATTTCCTGCTCCTCCGTCACCTCAAATAACATGAGGATACCATTTTCCTTAATCTCAATTCTTTTCATCAATATACCTTCAGTTCTTCTTCGCCGTTCAGGACACGCAGTCCGCCCTGTACCAGCGCCATCAACTCGTCCTCACCGGGATAAATGGTCATAGGTGCGATCCACCCTGCTCTCTCCTTTAAGCCTGCGACTACCACCTTATCATAAGCGATACCGCCGGTCACCAGGATCTGATCCACCTTGCCCTGCAGAACACAGGCCATGGAACCGATATCCTTCGCCACCTGGGTGATGAACGCCTCTCTGATCTCCTCGGCTTTCTTGTCGCCTCCCTGTACCATCTTTTCTACGTCACGCATATCGTTGGTATTACAGTAGGCATTGAAACCGCCGCCGCCCACAAACTTCTTATAAACCTCTTTCTCCGTATATTTCCCGGAAAAGCACATTTTTATAAGCGCACCGCTGGGTACTGCCCCCGCTCTCTCGGGCGAGAAAGCACCGTCGCCGTCCAGCGCGTTAAACACATCCACCACGCGGCCCTGCTTATGCGCACCCACAGACACGCCGCCGCCCATATGCACCACGATCAGATTCATGGAATCGTAAGCCTTCCCCGTCTCTTTCGCATAGCGTTTCGCCACCGCCTTCTGATTCAGCGCATGGAATACGCTGGTTCTGGGAAGCTCCGGCACACCGGAGTATCTGGATACAGGCTCCAGCTCATCTACCACCACAGGATCTACAATGTAAGAGGGAACCCCAATGGAATCGCCAATCTCCCTTGCCAGAATACCGCCCAAGTTAGAAGCATGAGGTCCCTGCACACCGATCTTTAAATCCTCTAAAAGATCGTCCGTCACCGCATAGGTACCGCCGGGAATGGGTTTTAACATACCGCCGCGGCCCACTACCATGTTTAAAGACTTCATGTCAAAATTCTTCTCTTTCAACAGATCCTCAATGATCTTTCTGCGAAAATCCTTCTGATCCACGATCTTCTCAAACTGTGCGATCTCTTCTGTGGAGTGCCGTAAAGTCTCCTCAAATAGGAGAGTTTCATCCTCAAACACACCGATTTTTGTGGATGTAGAACCCGGATTAATGATCAAACTTTTTACTGCCATGCTTATTTACCCCCTAATTTCATTTATTTCATAACAGTTCAGCCCCTCTGCATTCATAAAAGCGTCTGCTTCGCATCCGTCGCTGCCTGCGCAGCTCACCTTTTATTTCATTAGAGGGCGCTCCGCTCATGATATAACGTCAAAGCCGCTCTGTATGCAAGCATACCCGCGTCTATGACGTCATATCATGGCCGAACTGTTACATCAGTTCATCTTTGCCATAGCGCCAGCCATAACCGCGCCGAGCGCCAGAGAATTTACCTTTGTTTCAAAATCATCGGAACGGGAGGTCAGGATAACAGGCGCCTTTGTGCCGGTCAGGATATTGCCGTTCTTTACCTTTGCCGTATGTACCAGACATTTGTAAACCAGATTACCCGCATGGATATCCGGGAAGAGCAGTACGTCGGCGTCGCCCACGATCTTTCTGCCTTCCGCGCCTTTGTGCTTCGCCGCTTCCGGATCGATGGCAAGGTCTAAGGAGAGCGGTCCGTCTACCACACAGCCCGTAATCTTGCCTTCCTCACACATCTTCGTCAGCTCTTCCGCTTCCACCGTCACCGGCATCTTCGGATTCACCACCTCTACCGCCGCAAGAGGCGCTACCTTGGGATTCGGAATCCCGCAGGCATGGCAGACATCCACCGTATTCTCAATAATATGTACCTTATCTTCCAGTGTCGGATAAGTCATGAACGCAACGTCCGTTAAGAACAGAAGATGATCGATACCTTCCACTTCAAACACACATACATGGGACAATGCCTTGCCTGTTCTCAAGCCCACTTCCTTATCCAGCACACTCTTTAAGAAGGATTTCGTGTCGATCAACCCTTTCATATACATATCCGCCTTCCCCTGATGCACCAGTTCTACCGCCTTCAGGGCCGCCGTGTAGTTATCCTTCTCGTCAATGATCTCAAAGCCGCTGATGTCCACGTTATCCGCTGCAGCTACCTCCTTGATCTTATCCGCATCACCAACCAGGATCGCCTCTGCAATATTGCGCTCCTTCGCCGCAACTACTGCTTCCAGCACGGCGCTGTCCTGCGCAACCGCAACAGCAACCTTCTTAAGATCACACTCTGATACCTTTGATAACAGATCGTCAAAACTCTTGCTCATCTTCCCTCTTCCACTCCTTTTATATTTTTTATTTCTTCAATTATTGTTCTACTCACAAATCCGTGCTTTCGACTTCTAAATCATATCACTAATACTAGGAAAATGCAATTTTATCCTGTATCACATACACACAACATCGGCACGAACGGAACACGATTTCACAAGGAGCCCCTTGGAAAGCGTCAGTGATTAGTGATGAAACAATCTGATCCCCGTAAAGCACATCGTCATACCGTACTTGTCGCAAGTCTCGATCACATTGTCGTCCCGCACGGAGCCTCCCGGCTGCGCCACATATTTCACACCGCTCTTATAGGCGCGCTCAATATTGTCTCCAAAGGGGAAGAAAGCATCGGAGCCCAGCGCTACATCACTCATCTGATCCAGCCAAGCACGCTTCTCCTCTCTGGTAAACACCGCCGGCTTTTCCTTGAATATCTTCTGCCATGCGCCTTCCGCCAGAACATCCATGTAATCCTCGCCAATGTACAAGTCGATGGAATTGTCTCTGTCGGCCCGGCCTATGCCATCCACAAACTGCAGGCCAAGCACCTGGGGAGACTGGCGAAGGAACCAGTTGTCCGCCTTAGAGCCCGCTAATCTGGTACAATGGATACGGGACTGCTGCCCCGCACCGATGCCGATAGCCTGTCCGCCCTTCACATAGCACACGGAATTAGACTGGGTGTACTTCAACGTGATCATGGCAATGGCCAGATCGATCTTCGCCTGTTCAGGCATGTCCTTAGATGCCGTCACGATATTGTCAAAAAAGGCTTCGTCTATCTTTAATTCATTTCTGCCCTGCTCAAAGCTGATCCCATAGACCTGCTTCACCTCCACAGGCGCAGGCACATAGCTCTCATCGATCTCGATAACATTATAATTACCCTTTTTCTTTGCTTTCAAAATCTCCAGCGCCTCCGGCTCATACCCCGGCGCGATCACGCCGTCGGAAACCTCTCTCTTGATGATCTTCGCCGTCGCCACGTCGCAGACATCCGAGAGAGAGATAAAGTCTCCGAAGGAGCTCATTCTGTCCGCCCCTCTGGCTCTGGCGTAAGCGTTTGCCAAAGGTGTGAATTCCATATCCAGGTCGTCCACCCAGTAAATTTTGCGCTCCACCTCCGAAAGCGGCAGCCCCACCGCGGCGCCCGCAGGAGATACATGCTTAAAGGAAGCCGCCGCCGGAATCCCGGCAGCCGTCTTTAATTCCTTCACCAGCTGCCAGCCGTTAAAGGCGTCCAAAAAATTGATATAGCCCGGCTTGCCGTTTAACACCCGGATGGGAAGCTCGCTTCCATCTGCCATGTAAATGCGGGAAGGCTTCTGGTTCGGGTTGCAGCCGTATTTCAGTTCCAGTTCATTCATGATTTATTACTCCTCTATATTTGTTTTGTTTAATGCACGCTCATTCGCAAACTCCGAATAAGGCAGAACTGACCAAAATGTCACTGATTCTTATTATAGATCCGTGTCTCGTATTTCCCCGTGGCAATCTCGATGTAACGCACAAACAGAGACACCTTATTTTCCTCATTCAGATTCTCCCAGAGCATCTGTCCGAAGCTGTCGATGTCTCCTTCGATCTCCACTTTTTTCGGTTCTCCCTCAAAGCTGGGCAGCGGATTCCCATCCCCCATGTAGGTGTGGATAAAATGTCCCTCCCCCGCCTTCGGGTTCTGATAGGCAAAGGTAAACCGATGACAGGAATCCGGATCCCCATCCGCCGATTTTAAGATGGACATGGCATAATTGTAACCGCCATTCTCCAGATGCATGATTCCTGAGATGCGGGGCGTATAATTAGGCGCGTCCGGCTCAAATTCCCTGGTGCGCAGCGCCTGCTCAAAGGTTTGCTGCTTATCCATCAGCTCGTAGATCGTATCCGTCTGATCCCCGTTCGTCACGATCGTCTTATTGCCCAGCACACGCACCGGCGCATAGATGATCAGGCTGGGATCCTCCAGCTTGGAAGGATCGAATGCCTGTGTCCGAATTCCCTCTCCCTCTTCCACAAACACTCTGTTTCTGCTGTTACTGCTGCGGCCCATGATAAAATAGGCTGTTACCGCATATTTCCCGTCAGCCGACTTGCCGATTACGATCCCTCTGCCCGGGTAACTGTTTCCCGCAAGTTCCTGTGCTAAATTTCTCTTGTCCATAGTAATCGTTTCCTCTCCCGCTATTCGTCATAGCTCTTTATTTCATTCCGAATGGTGCACGTTGTATGATCCATAAGCAGACTCTCAAAATGCGCCGGTACTTAGCGAGGTTTTTTCGAGCTTAGTACCGCTGCGCTTTTTGCGAAGCGAGAGCGGGTCTGCGTTGGAATCTGCAACGTGTGCCATGATAATACTACTCATCTACAGAATAGTTCGGCGCTTCCTTCGTAATATGGATATCGTGAGGATGGCTCTCCTTCAGGGAAGCCGCTGATATCTTCACAAATCTGCCATTCTGTTTCAACTCCTCTATGGTGGCGGTGCCGCAGTACCCCATACCGGAACGCAGGCCGCCCATCAACTGGAACACCGTATCCTCCACGCTGCCCTTATAAGCCACACGACCCTCTACGCCCTCCGGCACCAGCTTCTTGGCATCGGTCTGGAAATAGCGATCCTTACTGCCGTTTTCCATGGCTGCGATGGAGCCCATGCCACGGTACACCTTGTATTTTCTGCCCTGATAGAGTTCATAAGTACCAGGACTCTCCTCACAGCCGGCAAACATGCTCCCCATCATGCAGACATCACCGCCTGCTGCGATCGCCTTTGTCATGTCACCGGAATATTTGATGCCGCCGTCCGCAATGATCGGCACGCCATACTCTTTTGCCACCGTATAAGCATCCATGATAGCCGAGATCTGCGGCACGCCGATACCTGCCACCACTCTGGTGGTACAGATGGAGCCGGGGCCGATTCCCACCTTGACCGCGTCAGCGCCGGCCTCGATCAGAGCTCTGGTGCCCTCTCCCGTAGCCACGTTGCCTGCGATCACCTGCAGATCCGGATATTTCTCCTTGATCATCCGCAGACATTTCAGCACGTTCTCGGAATGTCCATGAGCGGAATCCAACACTACCACATCTACCTTGGCGTCGATCAATGCACCCACTCTGTCCAAAACATTAGCAGTGATGCCCACGCCCGCACCGCACAGAAGTCTGCCCTGGCTGTCCTTGGCAGCAAGCGGATACTTGATAGTCTTCTCGATATCCTTTATGGTGATAAGCCCCACCAGATTATAATCGTCATCCACAATAGGAAGTTTTTCCTTTCTGGCTGCCGCTAAAATCTCCTTTGCCTGATCCAGGGTAATGCCCGCCTTGGCGGTGATCAGATTTTCAGAGGTCATAGACTCTTTGATTTTCTTCTTGAAATCTGTCTCGAATTTCAAATCTCGATTGGTGATGATACCGACCAGCTTTCTGCCCTCGGTAACGGGAACGCCGGAGATCCTGAACTTCGCCATCAATGCATCGGCATCGCCCAGCGTATGCTCCGGGGTAAGAGAAAAGGGATCTGTGATAACGCCATTCTCAGAGCGCTTGACCTTATCTACCTCATCGGCCTGCGCCTCTATGGACATGTTTTTATGAATGATACCGATGCCGCCCTGTCTGGCCATGGCGATCGCCATCCTGTGCTCGGTCACCGTATCCATGCCCGCACTCATCATAGGAATGTTCAGCTTGATCTTCTTTGTCAGGTTCGTCACCAGATTCACCTGATTTGGAATGACCTGAGAGTAACTCGGCACCAAAAGCACATCGTCAAAAGTAATTCCTTCTCCAATAATCTGACCCATTTTCTCTCCTCCTGTCGTGTAATGTAAGTTGTTATGCTGCTGTTGTTAAATATAAATCAATCAGGAAAATTTTTCCTGATTGCCGCGCGGCCCGCGCGCCACTTTAGTGGCATATTTCCTCTGCGCGGGTCTGCGCATAAAAAGTATCAGCGCAAAAATACTTCTGCGCTGATCTTATTAATCACGAAAAACCTTTCTGGGCGCCACATCCTGAATCGCCCGAAGCATAGTCTCATTAGGCTCCAGGATCACCCGGCAGTCATTCATCACCATCATATATCTTTTTTCCGGCTGCTGTGCCACACCGGAGCTGTAATCCACCGTCTTCATCTGACGGTTCCGGTAGGAATCCAGTCTGTGGGAACCCAGAGGCGCCATGATCTCCATCTGCTCCAGAGTATAGCTGCCAGCCTTCTTTCTCTTACTCTTCGCAAGCACCTTGTCCACGCTGATCTCCTTGTCCACATACAGGTACTCATACTCAATGCTCGCATACATATTGGCAAAATAAGCGCCCACTCCCGCTATCGCCGCCAGAAACAAACCCACTACTCCCGGCAATAGTATAAGAAGCAATACGAATGCCACCGTCAACATGATCAATAACATCTTCAAAAAACGCATCGCCACTGACGGTTTTCTTGCTACCAATAATTCTACATAGCTTTCGCTCATCTATATCTTCCTCCGTACTCTATCTATGATCACCGTGAAATATATCGTTATCTGATATCATATAACAAAACGGGGAAAGTTTCAAGATTAAACATACCATATGGGAATCTGTAGTATATTCTCCCGGAGCATCCCCGGCTGTGGGCAGGTACACAGGACCGCACCCATTCCCCGCTTTTTCTCCGGAATTTTATCCAAGACCTGAAAGGCTGCTGTCATATCCGCTGTTACTTTGCTGTTCATCTTAATCTCTACAGGATACAATGTTCCGTTTTCCTCTATAATAAGATCAATTTCCGCCTCCCTTTCGGTTTTGCCCCGATCCTTCCCTCTATAGTAAGAGACCATATATCGGTAATCCAGCCCTTCATTGGAATAAGATTTCAAGATTTCAGATATGACAAATGTTTCAAAAATCGAGCCGTTCATGGCGCCATATGCCAACGCCTCAGGGGTCAGCCACCGCGTCAGATAACATACCAGTCCCGTATCTCTAAAATAGAATTTCGGACTTTTGATTGCCCTTTTCAAGGCACTTGACGCATACGGCTCCAATAAATAGATCACTCCCGATGCTTCTAATATAGAAATCCATCGCTTGACAGTATCCGCGTCTTTACCGATCTCCGATGCAATATTGCTGTAATTCAAAATTTGTCCTGTCCGCGCCGCAGCAGCGATCATAAATCTTCTGAATATATTCAGATCCCGCACCGCTGCCAGTTCCCGCACATCACGCTCCAGATAAGTTTTGACATAATCCGCATAAAATGCTCCCCATTCTTTCTCTGAAGCCGTCATTTCGGGATAACTTCCCTTGTGTATGATCTCCCACAGATTCGCCGGCTGCTGTACCGTTTCCCGCCTGTCTGTCACATATTCCATGGTCGGCAAAAAATGCCTGTCAAAAGGATCTGCTGTCAATTCTCTCATGGACAGCCCTGACAGTTCTATAATGCCAATCCGTCCGGACAGTGATTCTGCTACTCCCTCCATCAAATGAAACGGTTGTGATCCCGACAGGCAAAACAAACCTTTTGCTTCTGTTTCATCGCATTTTATCTTAATATATCTGAATAATTCTTTCGCCCGCTGTACCTCATCAATCGTAAGCGGCGTAGGATTCAGAGACAAAAACATATCCCCGTTCAATTTCGCCTGTTCTTCCAGAAACGGATCATCCAAAGACACATATCTGCGCTCCGGAAAAACCTTCTTTAACAGAGTCGATTTTCCAACCTGTCTTGCTCCCGTTACCAAAACAGCCTTGTAAGTGCCGCAATACTTTTCAAGTCTGCTTTCCATTGCCCTTTTTATATAATCCACGCGCGCCTCCGACAAATTCCGAATCTATTCCCGAATTTGTCACCATTATAACATTTCTCCTAAAAAAAGCAAGTTTTTAAATATTTTACAACTTTAAATGGCCGAAATTTTAACTTTCGGCCATCACCTTTCCATATTCTTCCCGCTTATCTCTCATAATCGCAAGCCCCTGATCCAACTCCTCTAACGGCAGTCTGTGCGTGATCATTTCCGCGGGCGCAATACGCCTGCCCTGCAGTCTCTCCAGCACATAATGCCAGTCATCATCCTCCGCATGCGTAAAAGAAGAATTCCATGTCCCCAGCACAGTCAGCTGGTTGCGCAGGATCTTCCAGTAAACCGGTTTCGCGATCGTCATATCCGAAGCAGGATTACCCACCAACATGATCCGCCCGCCCGGACCTGTCAGCCCGACCGCCTGCATCACTGTCTCGTTTCTTCCGACGCACTCAAAGAACACATCCGCGCCTTTGCCGTCTGTCCGCTCAAGCAGCCACCTTTCCACATCCTGCGTCCTGCTGTCACAGTAGTTGTCCTCCGAAAGCCCCAGCTTCACCGCCATGCGTTTCTGAAAGTCCTTGTTGCCGATCACAAGCAGATTCTTCCTCCCTGATTCCAGTAAAAACATGAGCAGGAAAAGTCCGATTGTTCCCAGACCACAGATCACAATGCGCTCCTCCTGCTGCGGTGCCACCTTTCTCATGGCGTGAACCGCCACCGACATAGGCTCCAGCATCGCCGCCTCCTCGTAGCTCACCCCGTCCGGCAGAGCGATCAGATTCTTCTCCGGAACTGCCACGTATTCCGCAAATCCCCCATCCCTGCGGGATCCCAGATAGCTGTAGTGTCTGCACATCTCATACTTTCCACGACTGCAGGGCAGACACTCTCCGCAGGGAATCAGCGGAAATACACCCACACGCTGTCCCTGCCATTTCGGATCCACATTCGCTCCCACTGCCGCCACCTTCCCTGCAAACTCATGCCCCGGTATGAGCGGATAGGAGTAGGTTCCCGTATAAAACACACGGGGAATATCAGAGCCACAGATTCCTGCCGCTTTCACAGAAAGCAAGATTTCATTCTCTCCTACAGTAGGAGAGTTTGTCTCCTCTAATCTCAAATCGTTAACACCATGCAGCACCCATGCCTTCATATTTACAGCCATACCTTTCCTGTGTTCGCTGATTCCATGTTTGAGCGTATTCATCCAAAATTGACCTCTCTTCTCACTCCGGCCTATCCTCAATCTTCTCCCGAAACCGCTCCAGATCCGCTTTCGTGGTGATTTTAAAATTCCCCTCATCTCCGGGAATCATAGCGATATCCAGCCCCGCCAGGATTGCAGGCTCCGTAGAACCGTTGATCTGTAATATTCGATCCGGCAAAAGCGCTCTGTTCGCCTTATAATATTTCCCCAGCACAAAGGCTTCCGGCGCCTGTCCCGCAAAAATTCGAGCGCGTTCTAATAGCGACGATACACTTATGCCGTCTTCGCTGTAATACACCGTATCCTTCATAGACAGAACGGGAAGCGCCCCGTCATGCCCCGCCAGCGCTTCCAGACACGCAGTAATCATATCCGCCGACAGCAATGGCCTGGCCGCATCATGAATCAGAACAATGTCCGACTCCTCCGCATATTTTCGAATATCCTCCAGCCCATTAAAGATGGAGAGCTGCCTGTTTTCGCCCGGCTCAGAAAAGCCTCTGAACTTTTTCGGCACAGTCCCGTCATTCTCATTCCCCTCCAGATAACCCATATAGTCCAGAATCGTCTTGCGCCACATTCCATCCGCCACAATCTGCACCGCATCAATCTTTTCATGCGAAAAGAGCGTCTGCAGGCAGTAGTAAATAATCGGCCAGCCTTTCACCTCTATGTACTGCTTGGGCGTATTGATACCCATTCTTGTCCCGGTTCCCCCGGATAAAACCAACGCTGTCACCATATCTGTATCCCCCATAGCAGTCTATGTCTTGTCCTGTACGGCTATGACAACAGCCGCGGTATACACTGTAATTTTTTCTTCACCCGGGATATCACCGAAACACTCCCTTTTTCTGAAATCAGAAATGAAGCTCCCTGATATTTTTCAGCGTCTCCCCGTAAGGCGCTTCCTTCCCGAAAAGAAGCGTAGTCCCCAGCACAAAGCCCTTCACGCCTCTGGGCGCATACTGCATGATCTTGTCCGCCCCGCAGGCGCCGTCCCAATAGATCTCAAATCCCATCTCATCCTTCAACGCCAGCAGCTTCGTGATCTTCTTGCCCACATAGGGCAGATACATCTGCCCCGCATTGCCCGGATTCACCGACATTACCAGCACCTTCTTCACAATCACTAGCATCTCCATCACCGTCTCAATACTGGTTCCCGGATTGATGGCGATCCCCGGTGTCATGCCCGCATTGATGATCTTCTGAAGTGTAGTAGAAGGATGATACTCCGCCTCGGGATGAATATAGACCGTATCGCACTTGCGCAGCTTATCCAAAAAAATATGAATGTTATTGTTGGGATGTTCAATCATCAAATGAACATCCAAAGGTTTCTCTGTGGCCGACGCAATATAAGCCATGTCATTCAATGACATGGCAAAGTTCGGCACATAACGTCCATCCATAATATCAATATGAAAAGAATCGATGCCGCCAGCTTCTAAATCCCGCACTTCCTTTTCCAGATACCCGTAGTTGGCGCACATCATAGATGCTGTTAATTCAAAGTCCATGAGGCTTTTCCACCTTTCGATCAAGAATATAAGTATAAGCTTATATTAACATTGTATACAAAAGATGTAAATAAAAACAGCATGTACCTGTAATAATCCGGTCTTATAACATATCCGTCATATCTGACATCCGATTAAAGAAAGGATCTTCCACCTTTAGATTTAAGAAATCCTGATCTGTAATCTCCACCCTATGAATCATGGATAAAAAGACCTCATCCAGCTTTTTATCTATCTTTCTGGCAGATATGGGGCACAATTTCAGATATTCCCTGAAATACTCGCGAATCCCTTCCTGTGCCTCCTGAAAACATCTGATGTCGCCCTCTCTTCTTGTTTCTTCGTCGTATATCGGATTTCCATTTTCATCAAACTCTCTGACCGAAGGCATCGGCGCTGTCAGCATTGTCTCAAGAATATAGTAATCCTGAAAAATGGCACTGGTATTCCTCTCTAAAGCATTGTAAAAGGAAATGATATCCAAATTTTTCCCCTGCATCTGCTCCTCATCTAATCGAAGGAAATAAATCCCTTTTAAATGATTCGTCATTAACCTGCCCATATACATCTGCGTCGTTCCCTTTGCAACAAAATCAAAGAAAGCGGTGTCTCCCTCATTTAACTCTTGTCTGTCAATATATATTCGATAATTTTTCCTGCTTTGTTCACTACGGTTCAGAATTTCCTCTTTATAGTCCAATAATTCCGCCCGTTCATCCGTTTCATCCACGTAAATGCCAAACCGCTTTTCAAGTTGTCCGGACAGGCTACCGCTGAATTTCATCTCTCCTACATACTCAATATCCTCTTCGTTTTCCATACCAGCCCGTATTGCCGCCGTTCTGGATGTCAGAAAATAAACAGAAGAATTGCTATTGCAAAGCTCATCATACAGTTGTTTGATCAGGTATCCGTCCCGGGCACAGAAAAGTATGTTCTTCAGTTGAAATTCTCTTACCCTCTCCCGAAACCACAATACAAAATCACATATCATCGGTGCAAAAAAGACATAACCAATCTCATGGGCCGTGCCAACGCCAATCCGCCGTGCTTCTGTCTCAAACTGAAAAGGACTGTTAAAAACACGGGACACAAACATGCCGATCCTGATTCTGTCCGACAGGGAATCTGTATAATCCCACAATCCCATATATCCTGCCAGTTCCAGCAGATCCATTCCGCTGTATAAACGGCAAGCAGCGATTTCGTTTTTTTCGGCATGCTCTATATCCGCAGTTACATCATCCCCGATGTGAAGATACCTCTTCGCTTTCGTCTCCTGCCGGTATTTCTGAAAAAGCATCTGCGTCTTTCCCGTCTCATATTCGCAGGACACAAACAAACCTGTATACCCTGTAATACCGCATTTCTTCAAAATACCCGTAATCTGTTTCTCATTGTAATAAGAATCGGACACCACAAAGACCTGTTTCCCCCGTGCCACTAACGTTGCAAAGATCTCACAGACATCTCTGCGGGGAACAACAAGGCCACGGTCAATCTCCCACTCTAACATCGCCATCTGCTCCGGCACAATTTCCGCTATATGATAGGTTTTTTTCATATGCGAATAAATTTCTATCAGTCTTGGCGCCCGCTCCTTGGACAATTCCTTTTCACTTGCCATTCGTCTGACCGAAAAATCTTCTATCATAATACCGTGCTGCCGCAGCCTGTCATCCATAAGTTCAAACACATCCGTAGGAAATAACGCCTGACGCATGATCAACGTGTCAAACAAATCAAAACTGACAGCATCATACTCTTCTATCTGCCGCAGCAATTCCTCTCTGGTGATCCCGGACACCTCTCGAAAATCATAAACGGCACGCTGTACGTCACAGAGATCATTTCCTCTTACATCAAACAGGGCGATCTGCTGCTCTCTGCATACCCCGCCGATCCTCTTGGCAATGGCGCGGCAGGAACCCGGACGCGCCGCAACCACTATCAGCTTGACTTGGCTCGTAAACGCTTCCTGCAGGGAGATGATCGGCATCCCGTAGAGCATGCCTTCCTCTCTATAGCCATCTAAGAGCCCAATGATCTGAAATGATTGCCGGATCTCATTCAGCAGACGTTCCGTCTCTGTTGCCAGTCCATAGATCGCTATCTTCTCTTTTTTATATTGTTCTAATATTTTTAATAAATCTGACACGTTGCTCCTTCTCTACTACATTATTTTATATTTTCATTCATACCAGTCCAAAAGCCATCATCGTCTGCCTATCTTTGATCAGCATCTCATCCGGCAGGTGAATCTTCTCCTTCGGACAAATGCGCACTAAGTCGTCATAAATCAATCTCGTCACCTTTGCAAAAGAACTCGCCACCACCACTGCATCGTGCTCATATTCCGGAATTTCTGACGGGGCAATCGCCGGAAATCCCAGCTTCCTGACCTCTTCCCAATTTCTGTCAGACACGGCTACGACCTGGCAATATCCTGTTCTCTCCAGATATCGATACAGATGCTGCCCATATGTACCCATCGCATACACGATTACGCGTCCCCCCCTTTTTACTCCCGGGAAGGGGAAAAGATGATCCAATCCATCTATACCTTCATATAACGTTCCCGCCCGCGGTGTCATCAGGAAAAGAATAAACGCTCTCCACTGTTCCCGCAGATCATAAATGGCTGCTTTCTCCTCAAACACCCTGTTACCACTCTCATACAATAAACGAAAGCGTCTTCTTTCTGCTTCAGGCTCTCCCTCGCTTTTGATCAGGGAAGAGCCGGTCTGTCTGTAATGATACAGGCATCTATGTATGACATAAATACTGTCCGCCGCGAGCAGACATGGATACACACAAACAGCATCCTCGCCCATCACAATGCGTTCATCGGTTCCCATTAAAAACGGTTCTATACATTCCCGTCGAAATAATTTATCCCACAGAACAGGAAAAATACCCCATTCAAAAAAGCTTCTATTTACGATCATACGAGGATATACCTGCTCCAGTAACGACTCCTTGTCATAATACCCTTCTTCGATGCCATGGAACACTTCTTTATGACTCTCTCCAATGTCTTCAAATCGGCCACACATGACCACATCCGCATCATTTTTTACCATCTCACGATACAGACATTCCACCATATCCGGTTCCATCCAGTCATCCGCATCCGCAAAGCCAATATACTGTCCCGCCGCCATCTGCAGTCCCGCTTTGCGGGCGCTGGTATGGCCCCCGTTCTCCTTACTGACAACTCTGATTCGTGAATCACGGCTCTGATACTGGCGGCAAATCTCCAGAGAACGATCCGTGGATCCGTCATCCACCAGAATAATATCCAGATTTTGATAAGTCTGTGCACAAATGCTTCCGATACACTCTGCCAAATACGTCTCCGCATTATACACAGGTACAATGATGCTTACAAGGGGTTCTCCCGTCCAATAAGCTGTGAAATTATGATGTGTCTTACGTTTGCTTTCCTCCGGCAGTTCCATCCAGTCATTGCCATACAAATTTTCCAAATAATCACGGTATCCGCCGGGCACATTTACTGTCAAATCTTCAAACGGCATACGGAGTGTTTTGTCATACACTGCTCTCGGGGCACAATCCCGATCTTCATAGATCGTTCCCAAAACACCCACGCAGGACGCCTGATCGAAATCATATTTCGACATATAAGCCTTTTGTCTCTCAAACCAGTCGTCAAAAACGCTAAGGTCTCCATTTCCCGCGTAAAACGCCTGCCAAATCTGTCTGTTCAGCTCCTTATATTCCGCGTAAAATAATGCTCTCTCCTGCGAGTTATCAGGCAGACCAATCAGCGGAAACAGGTCGATCCACATAGGATTTGTCTTCTGCACGGTACCGATATTCTCTAAAACAATGGTTCTTTTATCCACCACTTTAGCGAGCGGATCCGGATAATCATTGTGTCTCTCTGTACCAAAACCCACTAACCCCAGTTCTTCTGTTTCCTCAAACAGCTCCATAAATCTCTGATAATCTTCCCACGGAAGGAAAATATCAACATCGTCATCCCACGGAATATATCCTTTATGGCGAATCGTTCCCAGCAGGGTGCCGCTGCACACCCAGTAACGCAGCCCGTGTTTCCTACAAAAATCATCCACATAAGCCAGAATCCGCTTTGCTGTCAGTTTGATCTCCGGAAGAGACATCGGCACCTTGTCCCGTAAATAAGCCTCTTCTTCCGGATCGGCAAAATCAGTGACCACATAGAAATGCTCTCTCTCCCGATAGCCCATCTGCTCTAAAACAGCACATACCGCAGCCGCCTGACGGGATGCAATCAATATCAGTACGGAATCATCAAAGGGCTGCAGCCGCTCCTGCACCGTCCAGCTTTGAATCACATCATCGCGTCCGTTTAGGAAACGACAGGCAAAGTTTTCCGTATCTCTTCTGTACTGTATGACCGCCGCCCTGTCGTCAGATATATACCCTTCTATCCGCTGATAACCCAGATTAGAAAGGATCGTACGCATCGCAAATCCATACCTCTCCAGTCCGTACAGCAGCACTTTCCTGCCCTGATCCATCACACCCTTTGCGATCAGATCTTCTATCCCATCGGCAATCTGACCGATAAAACTTTTCATTTTGTATGATCCCATACGAATTCTCCATTTTCAGCCGCATGCGGCTCTCTTAAGACATCAGAAACCGCATATAATTCTCTTTATTTTCCTTTGCGGTGGTGGTGGGTCTGCCCAGATCCTCTCTGGAACCAATGGCACACTTTACCTCGATCAGCGATAAATCCCGCCTTTCTTTGGCGTTTGTCAGTTCTGTTTTTAGTGCCTCAAGGCTGGCTACCGTCACCGCATTCGGATAACCGCATACTCTCGCGATCTCCGAAAAATTCAGATTACCCATCACCGTCGGCTGACCGCCCACAGTCTCATGCGCACCGTTGTTGATGATAATATGGATCAGATTCCGTGGACGGTGATTCGCGATTACCGGCATCGCCCCCATATGCATCAACGCTGCGCCATCCCCATCAATACACCAGATCGTCTTATCCTGTCGCTGCAACGCCACACCCAGAGCAATGGAGCTGCAATGTCCCATGGATCCTACCGTTAAAAAGTCCCTCTCATGAGACTGTCCCAACCCTGTCCTGATCTCGAACAGCTCTCTGGACGCCTTACCTGTGGTGCTGACGATCGGGTCATCACCGCTTTGCTCCACAATACACTTGATGATCTCTTCCCTGCACAGGGTATTGCCATTTTGATAAACCACCTTGCCGTCATATTGCAGGGCGCCTTTACGGACAACGAACGCCACGTCCTTCCCCTGCTTAAGCTCTTTTTGGAAATTGTCCATGCACTGCCGCACTTCCTCATCTGAGGTCTCTTCACCAATTACATAATAGGAAATGCCCATATCTTCCAAAAGCCGACAAGTTATCTCTCCCTGATAAATGTGCTGTGGTTCGTCATGCACACCCGGCTCGCCACGCCACCCGACGACAAAAATCATGGGAATCCCATAGACCTTATCATGCAGAAGACTCGCTACCGGATTGACAATATTACCCTCACCGCTATTTTGCATATACACCACAGGAACCTTGCCTGTCGCCAAATGATATCCGGCCGCCAACGCCACGCAATTCCCCTCGTTTGCCGCAATGATATGATGGCTGGAATCAATGCCGTAAGTATTCATGAGATAATTACACAGCGCTTTGAGTTGACTGTCCGGCACTCCCGTGTAAAAATCCGCCCCCAAAACACTCACAAATTCTTCAACTTTCAATGTCGCTCCTCCCTATCTTTCGGTATATCTGTTCCAAGGTTTCCTTATCTAACGCAACCGGATGGTTTTGCAGTCTCGTCAGATTAACCGATTTAGTCAATATCATATAATCCTCTTCTCTTATTACCGGCGCCTGCAGTTCCAGCCTCTCCACCAAGGTAAAAAATGACCTCGCAGCCGCCTGCGGCCCGTCGCATCCCATAGCGTTTGCCAGCCCGTCAAAAACCTGCGCCAGATGCTCTCGTCCTCTCGCATCAATACATTGATCACCGTGTGAAAGCATCCATGACCAGAGTTCTCTCACGCACAGCGCCGCCGCATGTCCATGCGCGATACCGTATAAGCTGGTCAGTTTATAGCACATTGCATGTCCTGCGGTCGTCTGCGTTATATTGATGGCTCTGCCCGCCATATTCGCGGCTTTTAGCATGCCGACATTGCCCTCCTGCTCATTGCCGAGATAGCTGTCCAGATAATGCAGGATCATGCGGATTACTTCCACGGACAACCTCCTGCTCTCCTCCGTACTTTTGATTGACCAGTAGGATTCCACAGCATGACAAAACGCATCCAGCATCGCCGCTTTCCGATGATAAGGCGGTAATGTTCTTAATGCCTCCGGATCCACCAAAACCGCATCCGGTATGCAGCTCTCATGCGCTACGGACTGCTTTTCTCCCTCATAATAGATCACCGCAAACCTGGTAGCCTCCGATCCTGTCCCTGCTGTGGTCGGTACTGCCAGAAACGGAATATCATTCGAAATGATCTCCTGCTCTAAATAGCATACATTGTGATCCATTCCGCTGTAGAGTTTGATACATTTTGCAACATCCATAGCGCTGCCGCCACCCACCGCAGCAATCGCGTCCGCATCGGATTCCAGGAAAGCATTTACACCGGCCACGACGGATTCATAAGTCGGATTCGGCTGAAAAGCACTGAAACGCACCACCTGAATCCCCAGCCGTTTCTCCAGCGTCTCAAAATACCGGTCGATCCTCATCTTCCTGATTGAAGCGCCGCATACCAGAAACAGGCATTTGTGCACAGATGCCTTCATCCATTCGTCCAGATAGGCATAATCATCTGCCGCATCCAGCACCACTTGATTTGAATTCTGCCGCATACTATCTTCCCGCATTAATCTTCCTCCGGTATCAGACGGATAATCTCCTTAAACGGCATCAGCATCTTATCGCATTCCTGCGCTCTGTGATTTTCCAGAATCATAGTCGCCGCCTGCTGAATGGCAGGAACCGTCGCTCTGAGTAACTGATTGGCATAAATCACAACGTTAACGCCCCGTTTTTTGAATTCTTCCTCCGTGACAGAATTAAAGCTAGTCGGCACCACCACCAGATAAGCATATTTCTCTCTGGCGCGGAATTTCTCCACAAACTCAAATATCTCATCAGGATCCTTTTTCCTGCTGTGGATCATGATCGCGTCAGCGCCCGCTTCACAGAACGCAAACGCCCTATCCAAAGCATCCTGCATCCCCTGCTCTAAGATCAAGCTCTCTATTCTGGCACAGATCATAAACTCCTGGGTCTTCTGCGCCTTCTTCCCGGCACGAATCTTTTCGCAGAAATGTTCTATATCATCCTGCTGCTGTGACACTTCCGTGCCAAACAGACTATTGCGCTTTAACCCAATCTTATCCTCAATAATGATCATCGACACGCCGAGACGTTCCAGTGTCCTGACTGTATACACAAAATGTTCCGTCTTACCGCCGGTGTCCCCGTCAAAGATGATGGGTTTCGTAGTCACCTCCATCAGATCCTCTATCGTGCGGAAGCGGCTGGTCATATCCACCAGTTCAATATCCGGTTTCCCCTTGACCGTGGAATCACAAAGACTCGACAGCCACATGGCGTCAAACTGACGGGCGCAGCCATCCTGCCAGACTACCGTGTTTTCCACCACCAATCCCGTCAGCCCATCGTGAGCCTCCATGACCGTCACGAGCCCCTTCATTTTCAGTTCTTTTCTCAGCCGTCCTCTGCGGATATCGGGCATAGCCACAGCTGCCCTTGTCCTCGCATCCAGCTCTTTATATTTTTCATCCTCCGCATAGGGAAATTCCACCAATTTCCCGCCATAGGAAGCCAAAACAGAGGCCGCCTCATCCCGGATCGGTTTCTGAAAACCTTTCCGCCAGTCGTCCCCGTGTACCACATAAGCGGGCTTATATTTCTCCAGATTTTCACGATACGATAGTGTCTCCTGTTTCACAACACGGTAAACGTTTGCGATATTCTCAAACAGCGCTTTCCGCTCTGAAAAAGGTACAAGCGGGAACCGTTTGAAAGAGGCAACCGCCTCATCCGAGAGAACACCTACGATCACTTTCCCCATTCTCCCGGCCCGGCGGATCAATTCTATATGACCCGAGTGTAAGATATCCGTGCTAAAGCACATATAAACCGTCCTGCGCTCCACTTCCTCCAGTCTGTTGCTCACGATCGCAAGATCCTGCGCATCATCGATCTCCGCGCACAGCATATCTTCCACATCCATCGGCACAATGTTGCATTTGCTCGTTACAAGGTTAAGCGCATTCTCCGCGTAGCATTTTCTTTTCTGCTCATCACCGCTCTCACAGAATTCCACTATCTTTTCCAGCCAGATCTTCCAATCCTGCCGGTTTAACTTATAAAGTGGCTGTGCCGCCATGGCATTCTGGAACAGATCGACCCCCACCCCAGTAATATGTCCACCCTGCACCACCGCCTTAAAATCCTTTGCCGGAAGCGGCAGGGTACTGCTGACTGTCATGCAGCTTAACTCACACGCCATCACCCTGTCAAGCACCTGATTTTCAAACACAAGGTCACCGTGCATCAATATCAGGTCGTCATCCAGAAACTCACGGGCCAGATAAATACTGTAAATATAATTGGTCTCCCGGTAGACCGGATTCTTCACATACGTGATGGAAAGCGGCATCTGCAGACTCTGACAATACTTCACGAGAGTATCATCAAACAATCCCGTTGTGATCACCACTTCCTCTATGCCGGCCTCCATGACCATCCTCAGCTGTCTGGACAGAATGGTCTCCCTGGAACTGATCTCCGTCATACATTTGGGCTGCTCTGCCGTCAATACCCCCATGCGGCTGCCTAATCCTGAATTTAAAATCAACGCTTTCATTTTTCATCCTGCCTTTCGCCGTTTTCCGCCCGGTCCAGCCTTGTCAAATACTCCTTATAGGAGATTTCCGTATCAAATATGAGCCCGGTATGTATTGCTGTCCCGATCTCATATCTTTTCCAGGCACCGTAAGTGCTTCTCAGAATGTTGCGGTACCCCTTGGGCACACGAATCTGCAGATTCTCATACGGCATCCATTCCGTTTCTTCGTAATCACTGACATTCCTGATTCCATAGCTGCTGCCCCTGTAGAAAGAGAGCATGGCGATCTTCTTACTGCCCGATCCGTTATATCGGCAAATGTGCTCCTCGAATTCCTGAAAGTACGGGTTGACGCTCTTCGGATCCGTTTTGAGCACCTGGTCTGCATATTTTAAACTCTTCTTCCACAGATCCCGCAGTCTGCTGACAAATTCCAACCCTTCTGCCGCCGGCGGCAATTCATCCAACGGAAAAATATCGATAAAGATCCCTTGATTGACCGGCAGCCTTAAATCCAGTTCATCTTCCATTATGGCAGTGGTCTCACTGTTGCGCAGCTTGGCCGACCCCCTCCTCATACCCGCATCCGAATGCTCCGTCTGCCAGAAATAGGGGTACTTAAACTCTTCCGGCGCTATCTCGCACAGAATCCGGTAATCCTCCCGCGGCATCGTCAGATCCACGTCATCGTCCCAGGGAATGTAGCCCCCGTGCCGAACCGCCCCCAGCAAGGTCCCGCCCTCGGCATAATAGCGCAGATGATGCTTTTCACACACATTCATAAACAGCTGCAGCAGATCCATCTGCACTGCCCATATTTTTTTCATGTCCGCGGACACGACATAACCGCCATCCCGCGTCTCTTCCTCATAAAAAGTCTCCGGCAGACTGATATGTTGTAAATTCAGCATGTTCTCACCTCACCACACTCCAAACATCTATAATCGGACAGTCTACGATGTCCATCAGCTCCTCCTCCAGATAGATGTAACGCGCCTGATCCGCCACCACGATAGCATCTGCGGCCCCGGACACTTCCTGCAGATTCCCCGCTCTCATTTCCATGACAATACTGGAACCGTCGATCTCCTGCTCCAGCCAGTCCGCCAGCACGCCCTCTCCATAAAACTGAATCCGCCTTAGGTCATTGCTGAGAAAATATTCCGCAAACTGTCTGCCCTGTTTCTTCCTGCGCTTCCCCCGTTCCAGAACGACAGCCTCCGCCCAGCCCGGTACCATCAGGATTCTCTCGTCAAACAGCAGCCGCGGTCCGTAAAACAACGGCATGACAATATCTTTTAGAGCTACGCCATCCCCCAGTAACTGTGTCAAAACAGCTTCCTGAATCGGCCAATCCGCCACTCCCAGCACAAAAAGATAATTCTTTTTCGGAAGCTCCCTATAAGGAATAACCGGAAACCCATGATACTCTGTTCCTTTCAATGCCTGGTTATTGTCGCAGATACACGTCGGCACAATATGCCTTTGCAGCAGTTCATTCACTATATGTTTACCAAACATCCCTGCCCCAAATACAATTGCCTCCCTACCGTCTGTATGCACTTCATCCAAATCAAACGTTAATCCTGTCTCTATGCCCATACATTACCTTTCCCATGCCTTGATACAGGCATTTTTTATTGATTCCACATCATCCGGAAAGCCGTCTGACAGTCGCAAAATCTTATCATCAGGAATCCCTTGCTCTTTTATCCATGAAGCAATCTGTTTTGATACCCGCTCATCTAACACAGCCACAACCACCTTGTCAAACTCCTTTGTGAGAAAACTGTCTATGGCATCCACCAGCACCCCCTGCGCTCTCCGATTTTGCCAATCCGCATCCACCCACGCCACGATCTCCACTTGCTGCTGCTCTAAATACTCTCTGAGCTTTTTGCCGCAATCTCCTGCCCCATAGAGAACGATCCGGTCCGAACGCTTTGCCCCACCGCTAAACGGCGCTAAAACACCTCCATTAGTGAATATGTCATCAAAAAAAGTCATATCCTTATTCCAATAATACCTTTTTACATCCAACCAGAACAGTGTTTCATAGACGTCCCAACTCTCCGTATCCATGATCCGCTGACAGCTTTCCATCCTAAGACGTATGTCCAAGAGTTTTTCCAATATTTCCCGCTTTCTGTGTGTCACAGAAGCATCCCACTGCCTGTAGTGGTAACCGCCCCGTTCTAAAAGCACCACCTTGTCCGCCCGGCTCACGGCGCCAAACACAGCCACAGAATCTTCGCTCACCAGAATCCTGTCATCTACCAGTGGCATAATTTCTGCCAGCAATTCTTTCTTAAACAGCTTTGACCACAGGCTTCTGGACAGCTCTTTCGGCGCAAACAGCCGTTCCTTTGCTACGCAGCGAAGTAGAGCTTTTCCTGTATACACTCCGACCGGACACCCGTATTTCATCTGTCTGGTTATTTCAAGGTGCTCTAAAAAAGTAGACTGCACACAGACCATATCGATACTTTCATCCGTCACTGCCTCTGCGAACTTTTCATAATAATCCGCATCTATCCAGTCATCCGCATCTATAAACCCCACATACTCACCCGATGCCATACGCAGCCCTGCTTTGCGTGCGCTGGTGTGCCCGCCGTTATCCTGATGAAGCAGTTTGATGCGTGAATCCTGTTCTTTGTACCGGCTGCAGATTTCAAAAGAGCGGTCTGTCGAGCCGTCATCCACCAGAATGATCTCCAATTTTTGGTATGTCTGCTTACAGATACTCTCTATACATTCCGGCAGATATGGCTCTGCATTATAAATTGGCACGATAATACTGATCAAAGGATTTAAGCTCTCCATGACAAATCCTTTCCTTCCCTAATAACGCCTGGTTTCTCACTATACTTCGTACAGAATATCCTCCAGCGAGATAACCGGGCAGTCTACCTTTTCAGACATCATTTCCTCGATCTCATCAAAGAACGTGATCGCCGTCACCACAATCACATCCACCGGCGCAAGCTCATCATCCGGCGTGACGATGTCCACATCCGCATAAAGCTGATCTGCATTCTTGTCAATGGCATAACTTACCGTAATATCTGTACCTTTCAGTTCATCGCACAAGCGCTCTCCCAGTTCTTTCATACCATAGACTGCCACCGTCTTATATCCATTCTTCTGAAAATACTCCGCTAATGTCTTCCCCTCCTGACGGATCCGGAGCCACTGATCAAAAGCCGTGTAAAGCGCATAGAGTTTCTTCCCATTTGCCTGCGTCTTTTGCAGTTTCTCCGATGATTTCGTTCCCACAGCGATTCCTCCTGCCGCTGCGCCTGCCGCCATACCTAATAATGCTGAAATTCCTTTGTTCATGTTTTTCTCTCCTTTTCTCTTTTCTATATATTCGTTGACCGTTTGATCTAATTTCACATATTGATTGATATCCTTCTCTGAATCTACCGCAATTATCGCTGTTCTAACGCAAGCTCCTGCATGATCTCCTCTATTGTGATCTTCGGGCATTTCATTGTTTTGCTAAGCATGCTGCTGACCTCTGCATATTGATCTGTAACAGTCATAACAACAGCATCTACTTCCGGCATTTCCTGTTCTGGAGCGTATATCTCCAGCCCTTGAATTTTCTTGCACGCCCTGTTATTTTTATCAATACCATACACTACCCGGATATCGCTCCGCTCCAATTCATGCAACAGATGCCTCCCCAATTTTCCCATTCCATAAATTGCAATATGCTGATATCCGTATCTGTTAAAATATTGAGAGACATTAACCTCATGCTCCTTCAAATACAACCAGTCATCCAGCAGTTGATCGTGCCTTCGTAGAATCTGAAAAGCTGTTTCCTTCTCCCTCAAAATCCTTTCCACTTCTGTCTCAAAAAACGCTTCCGCGTCCTTCTTTTCTTCCAGTAAAACTCCACTGCGCTCCTCGACAACCCTTTTTACCGCTTCCAGATAGCCGTACCCATAAGTCTCATCCGGTTCCAGATACATGCCCTCTCCCCACTCATTCCATGCATTCAGAAACACAAATTCATGATCAAGAAGCATACTTTTTCGATATAACTTTTTTAAATACTCATAAAATTTTTCCGGACAGGCCCCTTCCATGATACTTCCCTTTTTTCCCCGCCTCGGCGTATCATCATAATCAACCAGTCCACACAGATAGGTCGTTTTACTTTGTAATCTTTTCTCCAAGATTGCTTCCCAAATTCTATCATAAGACCATCTGAGCGGTTGTTGCGTCATCCGATACTTTGTCATCACGTCTCTTTTGCTCTGCTGGGGCTGCTTTATGAAAGCCGCATCCGTCCCCGGCAGTTGTTCCTCTTCCATTCCAATCACATAAATACCGGGCAAGCCATTCTCTTTCGCTCTTGTCTGAAAATACTGCATCATATCCCACAGGGAAGAAATAAACAACGGCTTATAAATAAGAAAAACCGGTTTATCACTTATTTTGATATATCTGTCATCCCTAAAAAAAGGCAATAAGTATTGAAAATGCTCCTCCCAATCCTTTTCTCGCCCATAGCATTGCCCCAGCAGCACTCCCTTTTCTTCCGGATTGCTCTGATTTTCTTCGCCCTTCAGCCAACTATCAGAATTTCCTATGTTCGCCCATGTTCTGACCCATGTCATATTAGCCCAACAGAAACAAAACGGCATAGAAATATCTTTCCACCGCAACAGGTTCTCTGCGGGTTTTTCCAATACCTTTCGCCCCTTCGCAAACCAGTAGTGGTACATACACATCCCATCAATATGGTATTTATGCATGAGTTCCGCCTGCCATGCCATTGTATCATATTCAAGCAGATTATAATAATTATGATCAAGCGGTACTCTAGGCTGATTATGCTCCTCGTACAGCTTATCCGCCGCCTTTACGGCAGTCCACTCCGTATATCCCTCTCCCCACCACTGATCGTTTTCAGGAATCCTGTGAAATTGAGGAAGATACATGGCAATTGTTTTTGGTCTCATATGTATTTCTCCTAACTAATAAATTTTTTCCCTGGCTACTCCCATCTGCACACACATATCCGTTACTTCTCTCTTTATTCTGCCATTCCTTATCGCAACAAACAGAACGTCAAAATCAAGACTCTCTATGCACGCAGGCGCCTCTATTTCTCTTCCAAAAATGCGCGGAAACTGCTTATAATTTTGATCTGTCCACGCCACAATGTCCACCTGTGAGGCAAGGTTTTCATAAAAATATTTTCCATAGTTCCCGGCTCCATACAACAGAACCCGCTTTCCTTTCAAATATCTGCCATAAATATCAAACTCTTCATAAATGCCAGTCTCTGCGGCATAAAGCGACGTTTTTGCCCGCTCCCGCACATCACGCTCCGCCCATCCGTAATGAATATTCTGAAAATCTATCTCCCAGAGAAAATCCTCACATTCGGCAGATTGATACAGGCTTTCCACTTCTTTCATCAAACGTTCTCTGAATTCATAAAAAATATATACTGTCTGCGCTAATGCACTTTCATCCATCAAATAAGTAAAATGATATTTCATCCTCTGACGAGCTGCCTGATTCAACGTCAACTCTTTTCCATCAAAATCAAAATAATCTAACAGATTATGCTGACAGCCGCTGTCCATGCCGATATGATACAGTTCCATTCCCTGATCGCCGGTCAAAAACAAAAAGCTTCCGTCCGTCAGGCTGTATGCCTTATGAAAACTATTTTCCCTAATCTTCTGAGCCGCATACGCATTTCTCGCAAATGCGTATTTTCTTTGGGGCAACAGCAAATCCTTTCGTTCCAGTTTATGCTCCGGCAAACCGAGCATCTGCATGACCAGATCCTTTATGTCTGTTGTGGAGACCAGAGCATCTATCTCTTCCGCATCAAAACGACTGTCGTAGATGAAAAGCGGCGTATGTATCAACGATTCATAGGGTTCAATCGCATGCGTCAGACCATTATGCTTTCCATGCGCAAAAACCTCATCCCCATGATCCCCATAAAAAACGACCGTCGTGGATTCCAGCAGTTGCTTTTGCTCCAAAAGATCCATGATATCCCCGGCCGCAGAATCCATACCCCGATATCCGCTTTCCCATCGCTCTAACCCTGTCTGTCCTTCCACATTTTCCATAAAACGGTTAAAGCTTACATTACTGATATAGTTACAAGTCCATATCGCAAAAGGACTTTCTTTTGTCATCGCTTTTTCTATTGTCTGCAGATATTGCTCATAAGATGCTACTACATCCATTTCCGTCTCATATCCGATAAAATAGTTTTCATTTCCTCCAACAAAACTCCCCGAGTCATCCTGCGGATACCCCAGCGCCCATACTTGGTATCCTTTCTTTTTTAATTCATCCAGAAACGACTCCGAACCGCAGTGCTTCTTTAGTTTCTCATTCAGGTAGCTACATGATTCGTACTGCAACACACTCCCATATGCCAAATCAGAACATATCATTATAGTTGAGGTTGCAGTTGCAAAATATTTTGTAAAAAAAAGAGAATTATGTTCCCACTGGCGCAATGTCGGCCATAGCTGTGCATTTATTTTATAATTTGTGTAGTTAAGGCTCTCCAAATGAATCAATACCAAATTTCTCATTTTTGCATCCTTTTTCCATTAAATCCAAAATTTTTCCTCTGGTTCCTTCAAGTCAATATCTGTTAAATCCGTTCTATTCTTTAACATCTGATATATATATGCCGCATAATTAATATCATGAATGGACAGGCCTATATTGTACACCAGTATCCTCTCACGGTCATTTTCTCTCCCAGCTGTCCTGCCGTTTATTGCGTCGCTCACTTCCGCAAAGCTTTTGAATTTTTCAAAATTTTTAAAATGATGTACATGAGCATAATCGTCTGCATACACTTTGTCAAAAAACAGATCACAGTTTGAAAATCCCCTCGTATGAATCGGAACCACCAGAACTCCCTCATCAAGGCACGCATCGTCACAAATATCCTGTTCCAGATATGTGGCTGCCGAAATAACCACATCCGCCCCCTTCACCAACGTTCTGCTGTCATCGACGTACTCAAAATCAAGATTCACATATCCGGAAAACCTCTGGACAAATAATTGCTCCTGTCCCTTATATTTCAACAGCTTAACTTTGATCTCTCTCTTCGGGAATATTCCTGCCAACGCTAATAAAGTCGCTCTGGCTGTATTTCCAAGCCCCATCATCCCGATTACCGAAAAGTCTTTCTTTGCAAACGTCATCACAGAATGAGCTGCAACAGCCCCCGTACGCATTGCCGTGATCCAGTCGGCATCCATCAATGCCAAAAAATCGCCAGAATCCGCGTCAAACAATAACAGCCTGCTGTCCAAACTTGGGGTCCGTCCCGGATACCGGGTAACAATTTTTACGCCCCCTACCCTCCCCATCTCAGAATGTGAAATAATACACGGCATTACATTGCAGAAAGCGCCTTCAAAGGGCTTCATGCTAATTTTAGCCGGTAATAGTGCCTCCTTTTTCCTGACTATCATCTCCTCCACCCACTGATAACAAATTTCCGGTGTGAGACCCAATTCCTGTATATTGTCAAATGTGATCAGCTTCATAAATGATTACCCCGCCTTCTTGCTAAGCTCCTTTTTCAATGCTTGAATCAGCCTGTCATTATCTTGTTCATTTCTTATCGCCAGTCTCAAATACTTTCCTCCTGGTATCTTCTCCGATAAATCCTTCACAAACAAATTATACTTTATAAGCATTGTTCTGGCTATCTCACCCGCCATAACGTCTCCCGTCAGTTCGATCATGACATAATTGGCTTGTGACGGAATAACACGAATTCCATCTATCCCATCCAGTTGTTTCTGAAACCTAGTACGTTCCGCCCGAAGTAGCTTTAGGGCTTCCTCATAGTCTCGCCTGTATTTTTCCTCTATCTGCATATAAAATTCTGCAAAAGAATTGATATTCCAGATAGCCACATCCTTTTTCAATCGCTCAATCCTGACGGTATCTCCAGAGGCCAGAATGCCGAGCCGCAACCCCGGTACTCCATATGATTTGGAGATACTTTTTATCACATACAAATGCTTATTCGCATCCAGAATGTCTTGACTAATCAAAGAACTATCCAACTCATCCGAAAAATCCAGAAAGGACTCATCTACCACAAGAGAGATCCCTTTCCGTCCCGTCCACTCAATCAATTTCCGTATACCGTCTACAGGAATGTAGCTGCCGGACGGATTGTCCGGATTAACAATGATCAAATTTTGAATATTCTTGTCCTAAAAAAAATCTATCAATTCCTCAGCGGTGTATTTATAATCAGAATTATCAGGTACAAATGCAATGGAATCTTCCTTTCTGTAACGGTTCGGATATTCTTCGAAAGTCGGCCTCGTAAATCCCGTTTCCCCACTCAATTCTTCCATAAGAGCTTTGATCAGTTCAGCCGCCCCGTTACCCACTACAATATTTTCTTGAAAAACTCCAAAATTCTTAGCCGCAAGCAGTGAATTTACCCTCATACCGGACGGGTACTGAGTCAACAATTTCTCAAAACTTGCCTTTATCTCATCCATTAATTTCTGAGGTGGAAAATACGGATTTACGAGATAGCAAAAATCAACCAATTTAGGATATCGCCAATATCCTCCATAGCGGGCTTTTATTAACGATACTTTCTCCTCTTCATCCGGCGAAAACATGGAAGAAGCAATATCCAGATCCTGTATATCGTCAATCTCATACCACAGCTGTCCATCCAGCCTCTTCGCTTTAATTTCCGGGTCATCCAGCATGGTTATAACCCGCAAAACCTGTTCGTAATACTCGTTATTACCCAGCGCTACGGAATATGCTTCTAAAAAAGGAACATAGTGTGTCTTCGAAAAATGCTGGCTGAACTTATAGATATTAACCGTTTTATAATAGTCATGAATATCTTCAAAAACGAATTTTTTCCCCGGAACGAACGCCTCTATCGTATCATCCTCACTTATTTTTATGCATGTACCGTCCATCCAGCTCTCGTATTTGTCAACTAATGCCAGTGTCTCGCGGGGGTCTTCCACTAATACATCGAGAACACTATCCTCAAAAATAAGATCCGACTCCAGTAATATCGTATCTTCCTTGAGTAAATACTCTTTTGCAAGCATCAGAGAATAGATATTATTCGTCTTATCATAGACCGGGTTATTAACAAAGGAAATCGGCGTAGAGATATTCAATGTCTGTATGTAATCAATCAGTTTCTGTCCCTGATATCCGACTACAATTACGATCCGGGATAAATGAAGCTTCTCCAATTGATGGAGCATTCTGTCAATCAGCGTTACATTGTTTACCTTCACCATACACTTCGTATTATCACGGGTCAGATCTTTTAATCGTTTTCCCATCCCTGCTGCCAAAATAATCGCCTGCATACAAAACCCACCTCTCTACCGAAAAATACGTTTTCCCACATCATCCCAGCTTTCCTTCCATCAATGCCTGATAAAAACTGTCAATATCTCCCCTCAAAAATCTCTTCTTATAGGACAGCTTGTGTACCGGCGTATTGCCTCTCAAGATCTCCCAATCCCGCTCTTTAAATTCCCGCCCTAGTCGTCTCCAAAGAATATGCGGTGTGCTGTTATTGAAATAGGGAATTTCATTAAAAATCCTTTTACATTCCGCATCCGCGTCTATCAGTCGGGATATCATGATATGCAAAACAAAATAATTATGAATATCTGTCTCCTGTTCCCAGAAGTCATACAGCATATTACGCACGGCATGCATCAAGCGATTTGTTTTTTCAGCACACAACCACCAGCTCGACATTTTGATCACCAGTTTTTCCGTGATCGAATCCTGAAACAGAAACATCTCGCCGCTTACCATATATTCCGGAACAGGTCCGCTGCAGAAAACAGTTGCATCCACCCAGCAACCGCCATATGTGCAAAGCAATTCGACACGAATAATATCCGACAAATGTGTTGTTGTTATGTAGCCCTGCTCATATTTGTCCCAAATAAACCTCGGTAAACTCACATATTCTCTCAAATTTTTATCTGTCAATAAAATAATATCATATCCCTGCGGCACATTTTTGCAAACAGATTCGTAACATTTTCGTACCAATGCAGGCGCATTCTCCATTCCCTGCATCCAGAATATCCAAATTGTCTTGTTTTGCTTTACCGAATTTACATTCTGTATATCTGCTATCGCAAATGTCTTCTCATTGATATATTTGTCCAGATATCGATAAACTTTACTGAATTCCAATTCCTTTTCAATCTGATCTTTATATAAAAACTGTTCTAAATCCATTTGCAGCTCCTTGCAGGTCATATGCTATAACTTTCAAATATAACATCCTCTAAACTCACAACCGGTATTTCCGTTAACTTCGCCAGCATCTTTTGAATATTTGCGTGATCAAAAATAGCTGTGTTCACAATCGCATCTACACACGGTAATTCTCCGACAGGCTGTCGCACCTCAATCCCCATATAGGGATTTATCTTGTTTCTGTCAATTCCATATACAATAGTAATATCGGTTGCCTGTAATTCTCTTATAACATGCCTGCCACATATAGCCATCCCATATATTGCAATAGAGCGATACCCTTTCGCTGCCAGATAATCGGCAATGCTCTTTCTTTCCTGCTTCAGTATCAGCCACTGATCCATCATGTCGCGATATCGTTTATCACGGTTTCCCGCTTTCTGCGGTTCTGTCATCTGCTGATGCTCATATTCGTAGAACAAAACTTCTTCTATGGAAAACATGGGACAGGATAATGTGACAGAAAGGCTGTCCCTGATTTCCAGAAAATCAAAAATCGGCGTAATCACAACTGCATCCACCATTTCCAATGCTTCATCCGGATGTAAAACCGGTACTCCCCATTTTGCTTTTTGGGGACTTCTGTCAATACCATATTTAACCGTTATCCCACTGTTCTGCAGCTCGTCATAAAGCCGCTGCCCCATATTATGAACGCCGTATATTGCAATGGTCTTTATCTTCTTATGAGCAAAGAACAAACTCAAGCTGATACCCTGTTGTTTCAACATCAGCCATCGATTCATAAATTCATACATAAAATGCTCTTTCTTCTTCTGTACAAAGAGCTGCTTAACTTCTCTGCCATAGGGAAATCCGGTGCGGGGAAAATGTTTCCCGATCACTTCAAAGTACTCTTTCCAATGTATCTTCTGATATTTAGTCTGAAAAGTAATTCCGCTGATATCGTAATCTACCACAACAGCATTCAATTTTATTATTTTTCTACCTGCATTTACCTGACGGCATATCCAGTCATAGTCCGCGCAGGTCGTATATCGTTCATCAAACCCCTCTGTCAAGGTATCTTTTGCCGCAAAAATCACCTGATGGCAAACACTTTCTCCTTTTTTCAAATTGTTCAGCAGATCCTCTCCAACCGGATATATATGTCTGGACAGTCCGTTTTCCCTTTTGAACGCTACATCACCGATTATGACATCTGTCCCATCCGCTATTTCTGCTGCTCTTTGGAGTATATCCGCACTGTGAAACTCGTCCCCCGCATTCAAAAACAGGAGAAAATCACCTTGCGCACGCTGAACTCCTTTATTCATGGCATTAAAGACACCGTCATCCGGCTCAGAGCGCCACTGTACTCTTGCATCTATCCCGGCATATTCCTGTATGACAGCCACCGTTCCATCCGTAGACGCGCCATCCACAATAATATATTCAAAATTTTCATAATCCTGCCTTAGCACAGATTCCATCGTCGGACGGATTACCTTTTCCGCATTAAAGCAAACCGTAATAATGCTGAATTTAACACTTTTCCCCAATTTCACTGCTTCAGTATCCCCCATATAATGAAATGATCAAATATCACGGTCTAACAAATGAAAACACATCACACCTGTACTCACTATTATGTGTAACCTCATCATAATTTGTAGGTATCCATATCATATTCGACTTTTCCTTTGGAAATACACGAAAATTCCTGCTTTTTCGTTTTTTATTTTTAATTAAATGGCTTTTGCCACAAAATAACTTGTCCAAGAAGCATACCCTGTCGCTCCAAGTGTGGCACAGTCCAGATTATCAATCAGCTCAAATCCCGATTCCTTTAAATAAAATTCCAATTCCGGTCTAAAAAAATATCTCATATGGTGCGTCTCGTTGATCGTTTTTGTACAGCCCGTTTCTTTCTCTATCACCAAAACCTCGTAACATACATCAACCACATTCGCCTTATCATGCATGACAGGTCTGGCTATCCTTACCAGCTTATATTTATCATCCTGTACTTCCTTAACACGGACTACTGGCGGATCGCTCAGCACACCCGGCCCGTACCACAGATCAAAGAGGAAAAGTCTGCCAGCATCCAGCGCCTTTCTTGCGCTTTGAAATGCACTCAGAATATCATCATTACTGTTCTGGTAACTCATCACATGAAAAAGAGAGATCACCGCATCATACTTCCCTCTGGGTTCATAAGTACGAATATCTGCCACCGAAAAATCAATATCCACCTTCATGTCCCTGCTGTTTTCCCTTGCAATGTCGATCATAAGCGGACTCATATCTATCCCGGTACAGTCATATCCAAGTTTCGACAATTCTATATCATGCCGGCCTGTTCCACATCCGTAATTGATTACTTTCCCGATGTTACTTCCGTACCGCCTCAGCAGTGTGTCCACCTGTCGGCTCTCCGCCGCATAGTCCTTATCTTGATAAAACGCGTTATAATAATATGCATAATTTTGAAATGCTTCCATTTTAAATTCCTCTTTATGAATTCGCTTTTTTATCTTCTCTCACCTTAGCGATAATATAGTCAAAAAAAATCTGCGAAGCCCGCCCATAATCATATTTTCTATCATATACTCTTTTAATATTTTCTGTATAGAAATCATAATTTTCCGTAATTTTCTGAACTGCAGCTTTCAATTCTTTTACATTGTCTATGACAATTCCAACTTTATATTTCTCTATCTCTTCCGCCAAACCCGGCACACGATTTGAAATTACGGGCTGTCCAAGGGATAAATGTTTAAAATACTTTCCCGAGGCCAGACCAATATTATAAACATTGTCATCTGACTGATCTGAATACCAAAGCAATGCAATATCATACGCGCTTATAAATTCTGTATACTGCTCCTGCGAAAAATTATGTTTAATAAATTTGATATTGGGGCTATGGATTAATTTGCGATTGGTCAAATACCACCCTGATATTGTAATTTCTATATCCTCTAAATCGTCTACCTGCTCTATGAACGTCCCTAAAAAATTGGCTCCCACAGTACCGGAATAAATCAATCCTGTTTTATGAGACACATGATACTCTTTTTCATTTCTATAATAGGAATTTGGAATCAACCATGTCCTTGAATGGGAGATGCCGTATTTTCTTAAAATTCTTTTACGGAGTTTATCCTGTATAACTATACCCTCACAACCTTTTACATAGATGATCTCCTTCAGCTTGTTCTGTAAATAATCTATCCTGTTTATGAATCTGCTACAAATATTAGCACTCTTCAACTTGATTGATTTTACATATATTTCCAAATTATAATAATAGAAAGTCGTATTCTTCATGATATACGGCAGCGAAAAACAAATTTGCGTATCCTCTTGTGTAAAACATATAACTATATCCGGCTTATATTCTCTGACTTGTCTTCTGATAGCAGCCGCCTCCATTTTGCTGGTATCAACAACAGCCTTTACTTTTTTCTTCAGCTCCGTCTCGCGTACACGTCCCGGAAAGAAAAGGACAACCTTGCTACCGCGTTTTATCAGTTCATCAACCATCTGGATCCTTGCTGGTGAAAGCCGAAATGGAATTCCCTGCTGACACATCAATACAGTTGTCATTACACTTTACTCCTTGTTCATCACCTATATTTTATCAATTCCGACTTTACTCCTTCAAATCTTCGTTTGTCATTCTCTCCAGCATAAGGCCCTTGCTTCACCTCGATCATCTCCACCTCTTCCAACACTTCAAAGCCGTGACCGCCAGAGACTAAAAGTATAATATCCCCCGCATGTAGATCCCTACTCTCCAGATAGTCCTCATACTCATCATAAAAGTCCACCCTCAGTACGCCCTTTTTAATGAACAGTACCTCCTGGGTCATCACCACATTTCTGTGCACTAGATTATGTACATGAGCATCTATCGTTTTCCCTGTTGGATGATGCATATATGCCATCTGCTGTGAATAATCACCCGGTGTGATAAAGTCCACGCCATCGCATTCATAGTCATTGCGGATGATCATTGCCAGTAATTTATTCTTTTTCTTTACTTCTTCTACCTGTCCCATTTGACGTCTCCTCAATTTTATATATAGAATCCTATTATAATCTTCTTATAGTAGCTTTATCTATTACCTTAGAACAAATCACTGTGACTGCCTGTCCGAACTAATTTAAGTAATAACATATCGGATTCAATCCTATAAATCCGCGAGTCCATCAGCGCATGGTCTCTATTACTCACAGGCAAAGGCTCACCATTCTCGAGTAGTGTAATGATCTTCCATAATTTATCCAGATCACATCCGCGTTTAAGCGCCTGCTTATAATCCTTTTTAAACTGTTCTGTAAATTTTAGACTAAGCATTTAGCGCCTCCTTCAACGCTTCAATACTATCAAACGGTCCATACATATCCACATCATTTTCAGCCGCCTCCATCGCTGCCCGTGTCACTACATTCGGTACATTTTTGCTTATAACAAACGGCATTTGTTGTTCCCTTACTGATTGTCTTAAGAAAACATTAAATGCCGTTGAGAGGCTCATTCCCAACTCATTGAAAAAAGAGTCGGCCTGCTTTTTTAAATCTTCATCTACACGAACAGTAATATTCACACCTTTCATGTCTATCACCTCCTGTTTATATTATATACGCAGTTCCTCCGAAGCACAATATAATTATGTGCATTCAATGTGCAAAATATGTGTTTTCTAAATTCTTTCCATTACTTTATACACTCCTTCCACTACCCGCTCCATCTGCTCTTCAATCAACGCCAGTCCGCTTGGAATATTAAAACCTTTCCTCGCCAGATACTCCGCATTCGGATACGCCTCCCCAGCAAAGAGTCCTTGCTTCTGATATACTGGCTGCTCATGCATACACCAGAAAAACGTTCTCGATCCGATTCCTTCTTCCGACAACAGCTTTTACATCGTTCTATTGTCCGCCTAAATCTGCCTGTCCAGCACAATCCCATAAACCCAATAAATGTTATCCGCGTAGTCTGTTTTTTCAATTTGGAGAATCAAGCCTTCTATATCTTTCAGCTGCTCCGTGTAATATTTCCCCATCGCACGCTTACGCCCCACAAAATCATCCAACCGATCAAGCTGTGCCAGGCCAACCGCCGCCTGCAAATTGGTAAAACGATAATTATCGCTGATCTCGTCTGCATATAGCAAACGTCTTTTCTGAAACAGAGTTATGCAGCACTTTTCTTGCACTTTGAAAAACACTCAGAATATCGCCATTGCTATTCTGGTAACTCATGACATGAAAAAAAAATCACGGCATCATACTTTTCTCTGGGTTCATAGATTCGGATATCCGACACTGAAAAGTCAATATCCATACCCATACTCCTGCTATTTTCCCTTTCAATATCGATCATAAGCGTGTTCATGTCTATCCCTGTAAGTCATATCCGAGCTTTGACAATTCTATGTCATGCCGCTCAATCCTACATCCGTAATTAATAATTTTTCCGATGTTACTTCCATACCGCTTAAGCAACGTGTCCACCCGACTGCTCTCAGCCGCATAGTCCTTGTCCTAATAAAATGCATTATAATAGTATGCATAATCTTGAACCGCTTCCATTTTTAGCTCTTGTTAGGCACTAAAATCCACTGCTCCGTTCTTACCCTTAATTCTTTTGTATGATTACCAAACCATTGGCCCAGAGATGTGTGTATGGTATCGGCTCATACTGTCCTGTTATGTCTTCCCAATGATTATTTAGATATCTTTTTAAAAATTTGAGTCCATCACTGTTCTGATTTTTTACCACCCACTCGTCCAAGATACTGTTGTATCCAAACGGCGCTGTAATCAGACAGGAGCTCGCCTCTCTCAGTATTTTCTCTATAGCATCAACTGCATTTTCTACTTCGTGCATACCAAAATCCGTTGTACCAATATGTTCCACAGTCGAAATTGACAATACATTTTTATCTGTTAAATCACAATCAAATATAGATTTATGAATAGCTCTCTTATGTCTATCTGTCGGATCAATTACTTCTACAATTTTATCATCATAAAAATAATATGGTGTAACGGCGCCTATTTCTACAATTTTACCACTACACTGCTCTATATATGCTTTTGCCAATGCCAATTCCACACTTCTCTCTGTCATCCGTGTTGACGCATATCCACAATTATACGGATGTTCAAACAACTTATACTTTTTACCCTCAAGGGAAAAATCCGTATCGCAAAATACATTTTCATTCTCAAAATAATCAAACACATCTGCATTCAAATCTGCATGCAACAAATCAACAAATATACGGTTAACCGTCACCTTCGTTTCCACGCAGATAATAATAGTTGCCCGTTTTCCGCTTTCTTCTATTTTTTCCCCCAAGGCATCAAGACCAATAACGGGAACACCATTGAGAAAATGCATCCAGGTCGCATTTCTGTCGCAAAGATAATCCACTTTAAAATCACAATTTTCCACCAGCATACCACCCCAGCAAGCCGCACCATAGACAGCTACAATACCTTTATTCTTTTCAATAAAAGCTCCGATATCATCCTTTTTTGTTCGTATAACGCAATGTGAATTCATAATATCTCCCTTCATACTGTTAATTTTTAATTATAGTAAATAACTTTGTCCGCTTCTATCCCTGTAAATCACTTTTTTATCTTCATTTTCAGCATAGAACCCCTGCTTCACCTCAATCATCTCCACTTCTTCACATTCATAATCGTTTCGAATGATCATTGTAAGCAGTTTATTTTTTCTTTACTTCTTCAACTTGTCCCATTTAACACCTCCTTATATTCGAGTCATAACACCCCGCACACCTGTTACCACCCGTTCCATCTGCTCCTCGGTCAGCGCCAGTCCGCTTGGAATATAAAACCCTTTCCTCGCCAGATACTCTGCATTCGGATATGACTCACGATTAAAAAGTCCCTGTTTCTGATACACCGGCTGTTCATGCATACACCAGAAGAAGGTTCGAGAACCGATCCCCTCTTCCGCCAACAGTTTCTGTATCATCCTATTGTCCGCCTGAATCTGCCTGTCCAGCACGATTCCATAAACCCAATATATGTTATCCGCGTAATCTGTCTTTTCAATCGGGAGGATCATTCCAACTATATCTTTCAGCTGCTCCGTGTAATATTTCCCCATTGCACGCTTGCGTTCCACAAATTCATCCAGCCGCTCAAGCTGCGCCAGTCCGACCGCCGCTTGCAGGTTCGTAAAACGATAATTATCACTGATCTCGTCGTGCACATAACGGACGTCTTTTCTGAAACAGAGGTTTCTAAGCATCCGGCATCGCTCCGCCAGTTCCTCATCGTCTGTCACCACCATGCCGCCCTCACCTGTAGTAATGTGCTTATTCGGATAAAAGCTGAACGTGCTGATATCTCCAAAACTCCCGCAGGGTTTCCCCCTATAGGTCTGGCCGTGCATCTCGGCCGCATCCTCTATAACTTTTAGACCGTACTTTTTCGCCAAAGCAAGAACACCATCCACCTCAACCGGAAGCCCATAGATATGAACAATCATGATGGCTTTGGTTTTAGGTGTAATCTTTGCCTCGACTTCATCTACGTTCATATTCCAAGTATGCAAATCACTGTCCACCAATACCGGAATCGCCCCCAGCTTTGTCACCGCCATGGCACAGGATATAATCGTGAACGCGGGCATGATGACCTCGTCGCCCTCACCGATCCCGAGAGCCTGCATCGCGACCTCCAGCGCTGCCGTACCATTTGACACCGCAATGCCATATTTCCTGTCCACTGTGACGCTCATCTTCTGCTCAAACGCTTTTACAAATGGACCTTCTGATGAAATCCAGCCTGTGTCAATACATTCACAGAGATATTTTTTTTCATTGCCGTTTAACAATGGCTCGTTTACAGGCACAAAATCCATATATACATTTCCTCACTTCAAAAAATTTTCTCCATTTTGGAAATTAATTAAATTCTAATATTTTTTTGAAATAATGAATCGTATCAGTCAGCCCCTCCTCTAACGATACTGTCGGCTGCCAGTTTAGCTCTTTTTGGGCCATCTCTATAACTGGTTTTCTTTGGATTGGGTCGTCCTGCGGCAACGGCGTATGTACTAACTTTGATGATGAATTGGTCATTTTGATTACAAGCTCCGCAAGCTGCAACATTGTAATCTCATTCGGATTACCAAGATTCACCGGTCCTGTCAGGCTGTCATCGCTATCCATCATCCGTATCATTCCTTCAACCAAATCATCTACATAACAAAAACTCCTTGTTTGCATACCGTCTCCATAAATCGTGATATCCTCTCCCTTTAATGCCTGAACAATAAAGTTAGAAACTACCCTTCCGTCATCAAGCCTCATACGTGGTCCATAAGTATTGAATATTCGAACCACCTTAATATCAACACCATGCTGACGATGATAATCAAAAAACAATGTTTCTGCCATTCTTTTCCCCTCGTCATAGCATGAACGAATCCCTATAGGATTTACACATCCTCTATAGCTTTCCGGTTGGGGATGCACTTCAGGATCTCCATACACTTCACTTGTACTCGCCTGTAAAACACGTGCATGGCATCGTTTCGCTAATCCGAGTGTATGCAACGCTCCCATTACACTGGTCTTCCCCGTTTTAATTGGATCATACTGGTAATGAATCGGACTTGCCGGACAGGCAAGATTGTAAATCTGGTCACATTCCACATAAATATCCTGAAGAACATCATGACGCATAAATTCAAAAAACGGATTATCCATTAGATGCCGAATATTATCCTTTTGACCTGTAAACAGGTTGTCCAAACATACAACATCATTCCCTTGCTGTAACAACTTTTCACATAAATGCGATCCAATAAACCCAGCCCCGCCAGTTATCAGTATTCTTTTTCGCCTCATATTTCTCCTTTCAACCGACTTACATCTACCTCAGCCAATCATTCTTCATTACCAGCCTTCTAAATCGTTCATTGCTGACAATTTGATAATCGTAAATTACCCTTGCCCTATAGAAACACATTTTCGCAGGTATAGACCTCAAGGTTGTTTTTCCATATAATGCTCCTTTTATATCATACTTGCACTCACGCAAAAATGACTTAAAATACTCTTTATATCGCGATGGCAAATCACTTTTAACAAATGCCTTTTCCCTGTATGCGCTATAACTTGTTGCAAATCCATAATTCCGATAAAATTTGTTTATATGTCTTTGTGTCATCCTTTTTTGCGGGATCATATGATATATAATAGACTTTCCCACATACGCCGTCATCCAGCCGTTTCTGACTATATCCCGATTCAATCCGGTTTCTCCATCTCCTAAATAAATATCTTTCGTATATTCCGGATGAAATCCTCCTGTCTCAAAAAACGTCTCCCGCCGTATTGCCTCATGACAGCTATACACACCCACATCGTAATCTCTTATAAACGTTCTTTTCCCCTTATCATTTAAGCTAAGAGTAGAATTAGTAAAATACTTTTTTATCCATCTAGGCGGTTCTGTCTCCCATTTTGGAAGCACCTTTCCGGTAGCACACCCAACCCTGCTATTGATTGTAAACACAGGTATCAGTTGCTTTAGCAAATCAGGCTCTGCTAACATATCATCATCTGTAAAATAGAGAATATCCCCTTTTGCAGTTTTTGCGGCCGTGTTTCTTGCATAATGCACACCCTGTCGGCCCTCAAATAAATATTTTATTCTGTCCTCACCATATCTTGCCATATAATCCAATATTATTTCTTTTACATTATCTGTTGAATTGTTATCACATACAATAATCTCATATTGGTCCACAGGATAATCCTGTTTTAAAAAGCTATCCAACGTATATACAATACTGTGTGCGCGATTATATGTTGGAATAATAATTGAAACAAACACTTTCCACCCCTCCTCGTAAAACTAATCTCTTGTTCCTACTATTGCTATATATTTTTCTAAAGCCTCTTCTCTAGCAATCTGCTCACCCGGAATACATGTTTTCAAAACATCCCGCATATAATAGTCACAATAATTACATGCGACAATACTTTTCTTATTTAACAAATAAAATAAATCCTCTTTAAATTGTCTTTTGCTTTTGTAAGATCTTAAATTAATATGATCTGTTTTATCGGCTTTAAGTATTTCTAAATCATGTCCACTAGATGACCGCGGACATAAATGAATATCTCCATCTAACATGTTAACGCAGTCTGACCTGCAAACTCTTAATATTTCTTCTAGTTCTTTCTCCGATCTGTTCCTATAAGAAATGTCTCCCTGTGGTGTCCACTGTAAATCCTTATCAGAACAATACTTAATTCCATAATTCCGCAACTGCTTTCTCAGCTTATCATAATTTCTTGAAACCTTACCATAATTACTGATATCCACAGAACATTTTCTTTCTTTTCTTAAAATGTTAAGAACATCCTCCTCAAACAACATAGTGCCATTTGTAACAATCTGGATGTTTTCTATATTTTCATTCTTCAGAATCCCTAATAGAATTTCCTTTAAATTGGGATGCATAAGAGGTTCCCCTCCCAGTATCCTCAATTGATTTATTCCTTTTACACACTGGCATAATTTATGCACATCATTAACTATTTCCCTATAATCAAAAAATTTACCCTTATCATAGTATTGAATCAAATTAGCACACTCTTTACAACGCAAAGAACATTTCGTCGTTATAGGTACTTCTATATAATTTAAATAGACATTGTGAAAAATGTGCCTATTGGCTTTAATATATAAATCGATTATACCATTTAGAACATACGATTTTCTATAATTTCCAAAAATGCAATTACTTAAAAATTTATACAAATTTCTCTCATATAGATTGTATTTATCAAAAGCCGACATTGTTTCCTCCATTATCATAATTGATTTCTATTCAGTCATCAAACTCCTTATTGCAAAAAGTCATATATGGTCTAAAAGGCCTCTCAAAGAAATAGCAACCGAATACTTTACATTGATAATCCTTATGTAAATCTCTACATATCTTTCGAATTTTTATTGCATTATAGTATGAATGATAAGTTGCTATCATCATCTTCGGATGGCACTTTTTTATAGTTCTCCTCATCCCTATCACGGCATCTATCTCCGCTCCTTCTATATCCATCTTTATAATATCTACATGTCCAATACCCATACTTTGTAAAATTTCATCCAAAGAAGTAACCATTATTTCCTGTTCCAATGCGTTCGCATTCACTTCATTCTCATCCATACTTGATGCGCAAAACATATTGGGATCAATATAAAGCTTATTCTTATGCGCTCTTCTTCCCAATGCTTTTTCTATAATCAAAACGCGTCCGGTACTAATTTCGTCCTCAAAAGTCTTTTTTAATCCCTCTGCTAACTCCTTACATGGCTCAAATATAATAACTTTTGAAGCCCCCATGTTTAACGCATATCTTGAATAGAATCCCTCACATCCCCCCGCATCAACAACTATATCTTCAGCATTTACAGCCATCTCTGGTCTTATATAACTGTGCCCATTGAATATATAATTATAAAAAGTTTCACAGTATATTGCCTGTAACTCATATTTTTTTAGCGCGCCCTTTTTTACATAAAATTCCCCTTCTTTGCCACAAATATCTATGGTAAAGTTCCACCACTCCCCTTTAGATGTCAAGTGGATATCTGGCCTTTGAAACTTTCCTTTCCAATCCATAAACCCACCTATCAACTCATTATGAGAATACAAATAATACTTATTATTCAGAATTGCTGCCACTCTTTTTCCTCCATTGATTAATCCTCTATAATATCCAATTTTATAGTGCATTTTTTCATCATCGTCTACTGAAATTTACACTTTTAACTTATACGGTGGTATCCTCTCTTCAGAAATAACAGCCTTTTTCTCTAAAATAGATTCACATATGTAATCCCACACCTGATTGTTACCCGCTAATAGATCTTCTGGTCCTCTCATTATCATTTTAGCCCCTGCTTCATAAGTAAATTTATAGAAAGGATTTGGAAGCATATATACAAAATAATATAACAGAAAAAATTTCTCAGCTTCATTTTTCATCTTTTTCTTTTGTTCGCTATTTAATGTTATTTTCGTCAACATGTTCAGTGTCTCCTTGTATTCTTTCACATTAGACACATCGTATGAAAACCCTTTTCCTCTATAAGGTGCGTCTGCAACTACAATAGTCGGTATACTGTTGCAACACATCTCCAAACCCACCGTACTTGTATAAACAAGTCCCAAATCCGTATTGTCAAATAAATCATATATGCTTAACGGCGCATCCCCATCAATTAATATAATATTGGATGGTAACTTATCATTATATTCCCTTAATACTATTGAACATATTCTTTCCCGCGCCTCAGGAAGGTTTTTATTAATCTCTGCCGGATGTGTCCTTATTATCAGTTGCCACTCACTATTGTTTGCAAACCAATCTATGGTAAACAATACCCAATCAACAATATTATCAAATACAATATCCCTATCCAATGCTGACGCATCCCATGTGATGTTTGTTGCCATTAGAGCTGTCTTTTTCTCTTTATCAAATATGCCGTGTATGGAGTCATCACGTATTTGCTTTACAGATTGGAAAGGATCCGCTGTATTTATTAACATATCCCCCCCCTTTCTTCGATTCGATATATAATCTGCAATAAATTTACTTTCTTCATCATTTAGTTCAAACTTTGAAAATCCCCGCCATGCAGAACCCAGGTTTTCCATACTAAGGGTCGATGCATTCATTGCATAGGTATAAGTACCTTTTCTAAAACCATATGCATTATAAAACGGGATATCTTCTCTTTTAGCTATCTCTTCTAAAATAGAATAGGGATAATAAAAACTATCATTCGAATAAATGATATCAGGTTTTATATCCTCCACTACTGCCATAGAGGCAATGCACATAATTACTACATTAAATGCCAAGTCCCGTATTTGCTTTTCCTCAACTTGTGTCCAAACAGTTTTATATGAAATCAAGTAATTATTATAATGTGTTCTCAAACACCATTTCCCTATTGGAAAGCCATTATATGTCCAGTCTTGTATTGAATTAATATCCAGTCCTTTTACAAAGTCTTTTGCAAAATTTCTTTCTTTTACAGTAATATAATCATTAGCATATGTAACGGTGTAATTTCCCCAATCTTCCCAAACTCTCTCATCATACGCTCTACACTTTTTACAATTACCTTTATGAATGATTTTTTTCTCATCTCTGTCATCGGCATTATTTCCCCACATGCCACCATAAACAGAACATTCTAACTCCTGTGCACCTCCACAAGCCACCGGAACAACCTCAGCGCCTCGAAGCCTTAACGATTCCGCCAATAAATAGTCATGTAATCTACAATTCTCATATATTAAGAAGCAATAACCAAATAATATTTTAGGTTCTTTACACTTCTCTAATTTATATCCTCCTATTTCACGCATAAGAATTTCTTTATTTATAGATCTCACATCTCGTATACTTAGTATCTTTTTCTTTGAAATACTATATTTCTCCGTTAATTGCGCATACACATCATCATAATACCGAATTGTTGCCACAATAATAAAATCATATTGACAATGATTTAGAATATCCGGATTTTCAACTTTAATCCCATCAAATACTTTACCCTGTTTTTGTGGATCTGAATCAACTAGTCTGTAGTCAAATATCTTAAGATGTTTCCGATTCTTTATGTAATCATCCCCAGTTCCCCAAACGATCAGATTCATTTCTTCCCTCCTATAATAAACCTTGTAAAATAAAATCACCTTATTTTGTCCATTCAAAGTTTCGCTGTGTTACACAGTTATTCTTATTTTTCTTTCCAAATTATAGCATTTCCTTAAAAATTTTTGTTCCAATATCCTCTGCATTGTTATTTTCCCTTTCTACAAGAAAATTATCACCCGCGATTCCTAAAGAATTCTTATTATTTCTTCTATGTAAAAACGCATCAGTTCTGTCCTGATATCGCATTGCCTCCATTAATATATTTACATCAGCAATAGCTTGTTCTGAATAATCTGTTGTGTCCTCAATTGCATCCAGCCATTTTACCGCATCACCTCCAACTATCTTATACAAAATCCGATTACCACGACACAAGAAACAATATCCGTCCTTTTTCTTCTTAATAAAATCAATTGCATGGTATTCATAATTCGTATATCTCTTTTCTAACGCACAATATTGTACTATTTCAAATTTTTCCTTATAATGACTACAGGCAATTTTCAAAGCTTCGCTAGATTGGCTAAAAAACAACCATAGATACCCATTATCAAAAACACTGTGATAAAAGCTCCCCTTAACTCCATACACTGCACAAATATCAATCTGATCCACTATTGTTCCATCCAAATTTAATATTATTACTTTTTTCTCCGTAGTACTCCATAGATATTTTCCATCATAACATAACGTATTAATCCTTTCATTAATGCTTAATACTTCCATAAACATATACGTATTTTTACTTAAGCAATACTGAAACCAACCATTATATTGTGCGGACGGAATATAAACCATATCATTTATTTGAACCATATCAAAATGAAATAATAAGTTTGATCGCTTCTCCCACCTATTTATAAATTCTCCGTACCACTCATCATGGACTATTATTTTTTTGTTATTGATATCATATTCAATAATATATGTAGCATAACCGGGGAATGCAAAAATACTGTTATTATACAAGACCGAATTCAAAAATTTGCATTCTATACCGCCCTCAGCTTTCGGTACTGGTAATGGTACGGATTCAAATGATTCATTTTCCAAATTAAAAATACCAATGGAATAAGCTGATAATGGAACAAATATAAGTTGGTTCTCAAATCTAAAAGCACTCCCATACAGCTGTTTCTCTAAAAAAAATTCATCTTTAAATTCACCCAAACGTTGTAATCCATTGCCTTTTAGAGAGTATTTATATAAACCGTTAAAATTGCCGGCCGAAAAAAATATACTGTCCCCATCATTATAAAAATCATTAAACCAAAGCATTTTCCCATCTGGATAATTTTCGTAAATTTTCATTTTCGCCTCGCTTATCTTTCCTTATAACGTTCTAGTATATTAATCCCTTACAATATTCATATTTTACCTCGGCAAAATATCAGTGGAGTCCTTTTCTGTAATACCTACGCTGCATTTTCCCAATAACTTTTCTAAATCCTTTTGCTCATAGGCACTCATCTGATTTGTTACTTTATACCCCAGATTTTTTTCTGTCAGGATTTCATTTGGAACAATATCCTTTATTGCCACAACTTTCTTTTCTCTTTTCCGATACTCCGTCTCCGCTGATGCCAGCTCCCAAACAGAATCATTTCCCTGAATATCCGCCACAGTCTTTAGTGCCCTTTTGATTTCCAATAAATGTCCCGCTTCTTTAGCGGCCTGATAATCTGTTCTCTCTTTTCCTTCTTCCAAAACAATATGCTTTTCAAAAAAGCGGCTGCCGTTCAGATATGCAAACTGAAACAGCGGGATATCGTCCTCCTTATAAGAAGTGTGATCCGCGTATCCCACTTCCAGCCCAAAAAGAGCTCTGTACTTTGCTATCCTGCCCAGTTTTGCATTCTCTTTCTTCGTTGGGAACGACTGAAAACCGTGCATCAATAAAATTCGCTTTTCGGAATACGCACGAGGAAGCTTCTGCAACGCATATTCTATATCTGCAAGCGTCCTTCCTCCGATTCCCAAAATAATCACCTTATCCAGCTTATCCATCTGTCTAAGCATCATATAGTGATTAAAGTTAATGGAGTGCACTTCTATCATGTCATACAATTCCTGATGCGTCATACAGAACTCCATGGCGCACATATCCACAGGAAGAAGCACCACATCCAGCTTTTTTTCAAACTTAATATATTTAAGCAGCTTTATCCACTGCTCCTTTTCAAAATACCAGTTAAAACACTCAGACTGTGCTATAACTTCAGGAACATAAGACTCTTCCGGATTCAGCATAAGCTGGAACTTAATCGCATTACTCCCTGCCTTTTTAGCCCGTTCAGCCAACTGATACAAATAGGCAATGTCTCCTTCATGTGAAAAAGCAGTTTCAGCATAAATATATATTTCATCGACACACAGTTTTCTAACGCCGTTTGTTTCTTTCACTGTCATAGTAACCTTCTTCCATAGTTAACTGTATAGATTTTTTGATTCGCGACTCATACATTTCCCTGAATTCACCATAAGTAATACTTTCATCATTAGGAAGTTTAACAAGACCGTCTTTCTCCATATCATAATGGGGAATATCCGTTTTTTCACTTAATGTGACAATATCCCCGAAATATATCTTTTTCTCGGAAATATGATCAAAAATAAATTGTGTTCTTTCCCAGTCCTGGGGCGTATCCACGGTCAATGTCTGATATGGAAGAATAAACTTTTCAGGCGGAAGAACCGTCAAACATTTATAGTCATCCGGATTAAACATATACACTGCAAGATACTCACTCTTATCCGGATCTATCTTGCTATAACAATCTTTAACCGCCGAAACTTTCATGACTTCTCCGGTAACACCGATAGGAAGCATTTCAACCCTGGTATAATCTGCGCCCTTTTCCATATGCTCCTTTAATGCAAAGTCCAACATAATCGAATCCGTAAAAATGTTATCTCCGGTAACCCTGAGAAGATTATCCGCATTTTCCATTTCCGCTACATCTAACATTCTGTCAATAACGGAATCCCGGCTGCCTGCATATGCTTCAATTCCGTTTTCTCTTGCAATTTCCAAAAGAATTTTATCCTCTTCATCTATTGAAGTGCACAAATATACTTTATCTGCATATTTTAATTCCTTCATAGAGTCAATAATATGCTCTATGGTCTTTTTCCCTCCTATATCCAAAACGGTCTTATGGGGAAGTCTTTTGGAATTCGTTCTTGCGATAATACATACGATATTTTTCATGTTCTTTCCTCCAATTTTATATGTTATAGATATCACTCTTGTATTTATCCAACTAATTTATCTCTCCCATTCCAAAATTAAAGAAACCTATTTTCTAGGATAATTGTCCCCACCAGAACATCAATCCGTCCCCTTTTGCTTTTAATTCTATATTTTTGTATTTTTCTTCAAGCTCTAAGCAAATCGGCATGTATTCGCTCAACAATAAATAATGCTCCAGCTTCACCTTTTTCTCCCTCTCCAAAGACTCTGCTTTTTTATCGGGAATGCCTGCAATATTATTCTGGTGTATTCTGTAATATGTACAACACCTGTCTATTCTTTTCCCCATTCCTCCATCCAACAAAATTCTAGAGAAAAAATACCAGTCAAAAATCGGCGTTTTACCTTTATACAAGCTTTGGAGAAATGACTCATTTAAATTTTTTAATATGACCGCAGTATTCGATAATCCCAAATAATTATATTCTGAAATCTGCATAAAATCATTTGTTATCAGTGGAAGTTCGGGCATCACATTATTTTCATTGAAATCTTTCAATTCATTATATAAAAAAACAATATCAGTTTGATATGCTTTTCGGGTTGCCTCGACTCTATTAGCCGAGCAAATATCATCGCAATCGCATAAAACGAGCAAATCAATTCCCAACGTTCTGGAAATTTTTAATAATTCTATCCGGAGCTTATATGGCTCTGGAGTCATTTCCCTTGTAGGTATAAAAATAATCCTCTCATCAAAAAAAAGGATATACTTTTCAAATTTCTGCCGAAAATACGATTCTGCAATGTTATCACTTATCAAGATAATATCAAAATCCTGCGTTGACTGAATTCTTAAGGATTCCAGAAAATCATCTATAAACTCTATTGCTTCACTATATACTACACTTCCTACTGCCGTCTTCATACTCTGCACTCTTATTAAAAATCTTCCATATTAATAATTTCATCATATTTAATATCTCTTTGCGCTTTCTTTCCGACAACAAACTCAAAACATTTTGGCGGAATGCCTATGCCCGGCCGTTTATAATCAAGATCCTCTATCTCAATAATTTTATCCTTAGGTATATCTCTGGCCGCAACAATACTCCTCTGAAAAGCTTCTCTGCGCTCCTGAGATTCTACCACAAGTTTTCTTTTGCTCCCCAACATTTCATTCCCCCGTCTGGCAGCTTCCACAATGATTTCCAAATCATTGGTGTCTGCGGATACTTTATGATCCCACCCAACCATATTTTTATCTAAGGTAAAATGTTTTTCAATTATACAAGCTCCCTTTGCAATTGCCATAATCGGCGCTAATGTTCCTAATGTATGATCCGAATAACCTGTTGGATAACCAAAAGTATCTCTTAACATATCAATATTATTCAAATTAACCTGTTCATCTTGTGGAGGATAAATAGACGTGCAGTGCAATAGCACTATTTCATCACATCCATTTGTTTCCAGACAATTTACCGCATCATCTATATCCGCTAACGATCCTAACCCTGTACTTAATACGACCGGTTTCTTTTTTCCCGCAATATATTTTAAAAAGGGCAAATTGTTTAAATCCATTGAAGCAATTTTAACAAACGGCACATCTAGCTCATCCACTAACAAATCTACTTCCGCACACGAAAAAGGAGTCGAATTAAATTCAATCCCTGATTTCTTGCAATATTCTTTCAAAAGATAGTGTTGTTTAAAATCAATACTATATTCTTCAACAATTTCTTCCAATGTATAGTCTGTTCTGTTTCTGTAGTCATCTGCCAAAAAGTAGTTATCATCATATGTTTTCTTTGAAAACACAGTGTTTTTACTCCATGACTGAAATTTTACACAATCTGCACCACATTTTGCCGCCTCATCAATTAATTTATACGCCAATTCCATATCGCCATTATGATTAGCACCAATTTCTGCAATGACATATGTTGACTTATTCGTTATATTTTTATATTGGAACATACCTATCACCTATCCTTATCGCCACATTAAATAACTATTTCATTATAATTTTTTGCTCGTCTCGCTTATTCCTTTTCATGATACTTGATTATTTTTGCAGGCACCCCTACTACAGTCGTTTGAGCAGGAATATCAGAAGTTATCACAGAACCAGCACCAGTAATAACTCCTTGTTCAATCGTTATTCCCTGTATTATTTTTGTGCCTGTTCCTATTTCTGTATAATCTTTCAACACAACATTCCCTGAAATATTAGAGCCTGGATTCACCGTATTAAAGTCTCCGATTCTTACATCATGTCCAAATGTACAACCCAAATTAATAATATTGAAATTGCCTAACGAAACATCTACTGTCAGGATATTATTTGCACAGATAATATTTCCTTCTCCCAAATTTACACTCTCAGACATCTTTACTGATGGATCAATCAGATTAGGAAATTCAAGAAAACTATTCTCTTTATATACTGAATAAATTTTGTTTCGTATTTGTGGATTTCCAATAGCCAAAAGTACCGATAGTTTTTCCTTCCGATTCAAAACATATGTGTCATCCCCTATCACATCAAGTTTATTTGAATCCTTATCAATGTAACCTAAAAAATTCCAATTTTCTGTGCTTCGGTCAATGCAATCAATTATCCATTTTACTTCTCTGGCAAAGCCTCCTCTCCCTACGATTACAAGATCCTTCATGCACATTTTGCCCACCTCCGCAAAATATACATAGAAAATTGTTCATATGGGTTAGGGTTATTTACCCCCCCCCCTCTCTCCATTTTTTCAGCATTTTTCGACATGTCCCATCCCAAACCATACAATAATCCTCCGTATTTTTTCTTACAGTTGTTCCCGCTGCTACAATACATTGTCTGCCAAGACTCTTTTCCTGAATTACAACTGCATTTGCACCCACAAAGGAAGCTTTTCCAATATGAACACTTCCACACAAAACACTTCCAACAGATATATGGGAAAATTCCTCTACAATGCAATCATGCTCAATAATCGCACCAGTGTTTACAATACACATATCTCCTATTTCTGCTTCTGCATTAATAACTGCTTTCTTACCAACAAATATTCCCTCTCCAAGCTTCACATTCTCAGACACGACTGCCGTGTTATCTATAATATTAGGCAGCGTATATCCAGTACTCTTTAATTGCTGATACAATCGCTCCCGGACATTCCCATGTCCCATAAAGCCAACTGTTACAAAAGCATTCTTCACTCCATTGTCATAATACCTTTTCATGGCATCATCTGTATTCAAAACAGAATAGCCCCTATAGAACTTCCCCACCATTTCCTTCGTATCCAAAAAACCCAAAATACGATATTTCCCTATCTGCTCAATGCTGTCCACCACGCTATGAGCATGTCCTCCAATTCCAAGCAAAATGATATCTTCCATGATCTATCAGCATCCAAGTCTTTCTTTCATATTTTTCAGTTCATCAAACTGCCCCATATCCAGCCATGCATCCTCACCGATCGGATAAATTCCCACTCTTTTCCCTTTACTCATATATTTTTCAATAATCGCAGGAAAATCAATGGGCTCATTATATGCTAGATTTTCTATTACTTCAGGCTCCACAAAATAACAACCTGTATTTGTGAAAAAGGACATATTGGGCTTTTCCTGCATAGACTCAATCATACCGTCTTTTCCTATATTCACCACGCCGTAGGGTATCGTAAAATTTTTAAGTGAACACACCATGGTGATTAAATTTTCAGATTCCACATGTTGACTGTAGGCTTTTGTCAAATCATCGTCTATTACAATGTCACAATTTGTCAAAACGAATGTATCATTAATCTTTCCTTTTAGTAGACTGATTCCTCCACCTGTTCCAAGTGCCTTTTCCTCTACTATAAACTCCAGCTGATAATCTTTGTATAAATCATCAAAGTACGCCTTTATCATATTTCTTTTGTAATTCACGATCATAAAAAACCGATTACATCCATACGTCCGAAAGCTATTTATAATATGTTCAGCTATCGGATACTCACCAATAGGAATCAACGGCTTTGGCAAAATATTTGTATATGGTGAAAGTCTTGTCCCAAGTCCGCCTGCCATCATGACTACAGCAATATCCTTTTCAAACCTAGACTTCTTCTTACTAAAACTATTTTGAAATATTATTTCTTTAATTATATGATTCTCATCCACAATCGGTATCGCATCTATTCTATATTCCTTCATAGTAGATACGGCCAAATGAGCTTGTCCCTCTTTTAGATATTTGGGCTCATAATTAGCAGCAAGCTTGATTTGTGCTTGTAACTCCCCACCTTTTAATATCCATCTACGGATATCCCCATCTGTAAGCGTTGCAAGCAAAACTCCACTATTTTGTACAAACAATGTTCGCCGTGCGCTCTTATTTATCATCTGCATTGCTTCAAGTATTGTATTTTGCTCTTCAATATAAACTTCATTCTTATCCATACCAAGCAATGCTTCCTTTCTCTGTTAAATATTATAAATATCAATTTTATATTTTTCCAAATTATCCTTCAAAAAAGCAATTGTGTGTTTTAATCCCTCTTCCAAGGAATACTGCGGCTTCCAATCTGTCAATCGCAGTATTTTCTCATTTTGCCCAAGTAACCTATTCACTTCGCTTTTTTCCGGTCGGAGTCTCTCCTCATCACAGACAATTCTGGCATTCGGATTAATCTGCCGTATCAGTTCCTCTGCAAGCTGTCCTATGGATATTTCCTTCTGGGTCGCAATATTGATTTCTTCACCAATTGTCTTACCAGACTCATAAATGGATATGAAACCTTGTGCAGTATCCTTTACATAATTAAAATCCCTTGTGGGAGTCAATGCCCCAAGCTTGATTTCTGTCTTTCCCGCAAGCAGTTGTGTGATAATTGTCGGAATAACCGCCCTTGCCGACTGCCTTGGACCATATGTATTAAACGGACGCACTATTGTTACTGGCAACTGGAAAGAACGGTAAAAACTCTCCGCAAGCCTGTCTGCTCCTATTTTAGTTGCTGAATATGGAGATTGCCCTTGAAATGGATGTTTTTCATCTATAGGAACATACTGTGCCGTTCCGTATACCTCAGATGTTGATGTAATTAATACTCTTTCAGTCCCCAACTTCCTTGCTGCCTGTAATACATTTAAGGTTCCCTTTATATTGGTATCAACATAAGCATCCGGTGAATGATAACTAAATGGTATAGCAATTAAAGCGGCAAGATGGAATACTACGTCAACATCTTTCATAGACTCCCAAACACCGTTAGAATCTCGTATATCACCTTGAAAAATTTCAACATTTTGCATGATATCCTGTGGCAATGTGTCAAGCCACCCCCAAGTGTTAAAGGAGTTGTAATACACAAAAGCTTTTACCTGATATCCCTTTTTTACTAGTTCCTCCACCAGATGACTGCCGATAAAACCATCTGCACCTGTTACCAGTATCTTCTTCCCTGCTTTCATATTTATATCCAAACCCACCATTCTTTCTATTAAGATTTTCGCCCTCGTCATTTTCCATTTCTGCTATATAACATCCACTTTCTGCAGCATCACCGGCATCCCAGCCTCCTGACACAGCTGCACGACAGAACTCGGATCACCATAATATGCATCACTTATCACAATCGCCCTGTCCAAATCCACCGTATCATCATAAATCCCCCAGCCCTCTTCCCGATATCTTCTGACAATCTTTTCATATTCTTGCCACAGTTGCGGCCGCATGGATTCAATGGTGGACTTGATTAGCGGATGTGGTCTCCACAAAAGCGCTACTTCATCCTTATTTTCTTTAAAAAGCTCAAGCACCGACTCCATCTTCCGGATCATTTTCTCCTCGTNNTGCAGGAGCGCNCTCACACTGTTNTTATATAAAACAATCTTCTTCCAGCTNCCATCCGGNTTCTCAATAATCTTCAGCCACTCNTCCGGNATCTCNAAATCTTCCCTCTTAGTANTCGAAACCTTNTCAAATTTNGGGGAACCGATTCCCAGAAATTTCTTTTCCAAAAACGCCCTGTCCACATGCTCNCCGAACAGTCCCATTTCCTTTGCNGCTTTCCTATATTCNTTGATATAGATCCGNCGCATCTTTTCCGACTGGACNATCACCTTGTNNGCATAGATCGTTCCGGGCGTAAAACAGAAATGTTTCATNCNGTCAATGGCTTNCTGNTNNTCNGGNTCTATCTCTTTCAAGACAAAATATGGTATATATACTAACTNATCCGTAAAATTTATTAAATTTTTGGAATAAAAATAGGGATGTACGCTGGTCACATGGTTACATTCATCATANGGATTATGAATATAGATCACATCCGGNCTGCANGCNTCCAGNTCAAACTCGTCNTAACGGGTAATCGGCACATATGCCGGATACTGNTCNCCCTCGTANTGTTCTTCCTTAAAGCTGCCATCCGGATTTTTGTNAAAATAAGGAATNGGNATCACATANACATCNCAGTCNGGATCNNCATCCGCCGCNTTCCATACGCTCTCCAGNCTNTCCCACATAGAAGCCTTATACGGCAAAAANACNNCTGTCGTNCTCACCNGAATATCNTTTTTNACGCTGTTTNCNANNCGAATCANNTCTTTNTGTNAGATTTTTACANGCNTTATTNATATTNAANGNCTGNTGCTGNCGTATCNTCTCATAGGTCTGAAAAATCTGTTCNCAATACGANTCCAGCATNCCNACTGTNACAAAATCCTCGCCCANAGNTTCTTCAATCAGTTCNCCNATCTGAATCGCNCTNTCCTGGCACTGTTCTAATAAAGTAAAGGCAATTTCCCGNTTTCCTGTTTCTACNGCNTTCTTAATNGCCTCATGCGCCTTGTCAAGCATTGCAAGCATATCCTGTATTTGCTTTTGTTGTGATTTTCTCATACACTTGTCCATTTCACAAAAAACAAGGGTAAAAACTGGCGCANNACCTNAATAATCATCAGTTTTTATCCCTCATATCCATCCTCCATGATAGCTAATTCGACCTTCCGTGTCATTTTCAATTATAAGATGTGATATATGCCTTCATCTACCACACTGTTTTTATCGGCAGATTATACGAAAATCTTTACCGCAAGATAGCAAACACCATCAGAAAGTTACTTTTCTACTTATCCTCCTCCAAATCAATATGCAACCTTTAAATAAATCTGATCAAGGATATTTTTTACTGTTCAAAGAAAATGCTTTAAAGTTTTTCTATCCATATTGAACCCGAACCATATATTGGATTAATATGTGGTATAATACCTGCTTCTGAAAGGCATTCTAGTTGATGACCAAATAGCGTTACTTTATACGCGGTACTGTCCGTTAAAAGTGCACGCAATACCCACTGCTCATTGTAAGCGCGGCCTTCAGCCAACCATTTCATAGGATATTCAAATGGCCAAAATATATCATGAAAATGTATATGTACACCTTTGGGGAGTCTAGGCAGTATTTCAAACAATTCATATGAAACATCAGAGCCGGTTTTTATCACATGCGATGAATCAATAAATAAAATATCATTTTTCTGTAATTTATCGAATACATCTAATGGCATTTCCTGCAAATCATTTTCGTGGATTAAAATATTGTCACTTTCTTTTAATAAGCTTTTCAGTCGATCCGGGCGTGGTTCAATGCATTCGATATTAATTTTATTGTTAAAACAATATTCATTTGTATCAAGCATCACAGAAGTAGAAAAGCCGGAACCGATTTCTATGATATGCTTTGGCTTATTCAGCATTATCATACCATACAGAGCAGCAGCCTCAGAAAAGCCAAACCAAATGTTATCAAAATAATATCTGAAATCATTACCTTCATTTGTTCCATGCCAATTGAGCAACGGAACTTCAGACATCCGATTTAACAGTTTTATCTGACTTTCTATATCAAAATTAATATTCATCTGCTTGTTGATATTATATATTTGCTCTTTATTTTTTCTAACGAATGCCAGATCCGCATATGGTGATTCGTAATGATTAAATGGACGAGCATGGCAAAAGTCCCCCGCTTTGTCTATAACGGGTGTATAATAAGGTGAAGCACACTCTATCATATCATTTAAGCATATAATGTCTTGGAAACCTAAATTCTGTAGTTCACATACTATGTCATCACATGCAACAGGACTTATTAGCACTGTTTTTTCCTGCCACCCATGTGAAATTGCTTCATCCGGTGTTAATATTTTAACATTTTCGCAAAATATAGAATTGTCAATCTCCTTTGCCCTTTTATCAATGAATCCCTCTATCTTAGTTCCTGTTTTTTGCATTTTCTCATAGAGAATTTGTCCTCTGTTTCCAGCACCATAAATAATCATTTTCCTTGCCCCTTTCAAAATTTAGGTAATCCCTCCTGGATCATCCGGCGTGTTTATGCCCAACACCTCATCGTCAAAGAATCTTCTAAGTTATCCATAGAAAATTTACCACATATCAATATATTTGTCTAATAAATTCTCAATATAGTTAGCTATATTCCAAATATCGGGTGGAGGCAATCCAATCTGGACCACCCCCCCCCACACACAACCGACTATATGTCATATTCGTTTCTGTGATTTACGAATCATTTTTCTATTTTCAACAATCCATTGATTTTATCGTCATAATTTTACAATTTTTATGTAAATTATTGATTTTTATCCTTTTTCTCTTTAAATGCTGTACAGTAATAGTATCGTTACTGTCAACATTACCACATACACTTACTTTCGGAGAAAACAATGGAATTTGGTGAATTTCTGGCTAAGCTGCGTAAAGAAAGGGGCATTCTGCAAAAGGAGCTTGCCAACTATCTGAATGTGACCGTAGCAACCATATCCAATTATGAAAAGGGTATCCACAGTCCCGACTTGAACACGCTCGTAAAACTCGCAGACTTCTATGGTGTATCCACGGATTATCTCCTGCAAAGAACCAAATACAACGCAAGCATGGATATGCTCAATCACCAGTTGTCCATGGATTACACTTTAAGCGACCTCATTAACACAACTCTGGAATTGGATCAGCGCAATACGGTTGCACTGCTGGATTATTATGAACTTCTGACGCTTCGCAATTCCATCAATCGAGTTAAATAATTTAACAGCTTCATTTTTATCCAATCAACACATTCTTCCCCTCAAACGCAAATCCATACTTCCTGATCCGCTCTGCCGGTATCCCTTTCGCCTCCANCGCCGCCGCATACCGTTTCTCTTCAATCTGCCTAAGCGCAGCCTCNACCGTATCCTCAAGNTTCTTATCTCTTCTTGGATTANACACNTTAAATTCTATCACGTAAGCATCCNGANCCGGCTGCTTCGGTTCCAGCATCACGTCATATCTGCCAAACCCNCTCTCTTTGTTGGAAGTAAGTACATACCGATCCGCCAGCTCCACCATCAGCCCGAGCACAAAGCCATGGTAAAAACGCTCCGGCTCCGCCTTACCGGAAATATGCTTTCCGGTATCAAAAAAACTGAACATTTCGCAGGCGACCCGGTTCATATACTCATTCATGGCATCCAGATCACCCAGAAGAAGCGCTTTCACAAAATCATTGTAGTCAGAAGCATTCCTGGAAAACCAGCTCCGTATCATATTTTGAAACATCAACCTGACTTCATAATTTGTCAATGTCAACTCATACTTGGGCTCTGTTATCATATCATCATCTTCGTATTTCTCGTAATCCAATACTTTCAGATAACCGCTTGCCACAAGAAANCTCCAGATCGCNTTCTCGTTATTGTCTAACTGNTCATAAACAATCTGNTCATCCACAGGNACAAACAGATGCTCNCCATTCATCAGCTTTTCAAAAGACACCTTCACATCCCTGCCGCTCTCGCGGATCAGCTTCCCCACCAGACTGTTGGAACTGGTATTGGCCCAGTAGGTTGTTATCTTCCCTGTATCCAAAAAATTCAAAATAGACCAAGGATTATAGATATCCTTCCATTTTCCAAAGCTAAAACCATCATACCATTTCTTTACCTTCCTCTTTTCCGTCAATCCATTTTCATCCATTGCTTTAAAAACCTCTTCCTCTGTGAAACCAAAGGAACTGTCATATTCATCAGATGTGGTAGTAACCACTTTCAAATTATTTAAATCCGAAAATATGGATTCTTTACTGACTCTGGTGATTCCCGTCATGATGGCCCGCTCAAGCCATGGATTCGTTTTAAAAGCAGAATTAAACATACTCCTTGTAAATGCCACTAATTCTTCCCAATATCCATGGACATAAGCTTCCTGCATGGGCGTATCATATTCGTCCAAAAGAATAATGACTTTTTTCCCATAATAGGCATTTAAATATTTGGATAGATAATGAATTGCCAGCGTGGCAGTCACATCATCCATGTCAACACACACACTNTTAAAAAAGCTCCGATCACCNTCCGCCAGAGCATCGCTNTCCANNAGAAANGAATGGTNTGTATAAAGNTCNGCTATCAACTGACAGATTTTNCTGCGCGTATTTTGGTAAGTCGTTTCTTTTATATTGGCAAAGGAAAAGCTGATCACCGGATAGGTTCCCTGCAGAGCNCGGTATTTTTCTTCCTGCCAGATGGANAGCCCCTCAAACANATCTCCCCGTCCGGCATACTTTATCGAGAAAAACTGCTCCGTCATACTCATGGTCAATGTCTTGCCGAACCGTCTCGGCCTGGTGATCAGAGTCACTTCATCCTGATTCTCCCACCACTCTTTTAAAAAGGCCGTCTTATCTACATAAAAACAATTATTCTCAATCATTTTGCCGAAATCCTGTATTCCGATCCCNACTGTCCTTGCCATAAAATCTCCTCCACAATNTATCCAAGACNTTATATTTGATTATTTAATATATATCTTAACATAGANCATTTGAAAATAGAATCACNTATTATGGCTGATTCAGTCTTTCCATGAGCCGGAAAGGAATAAGCAGCNNCTTCCCGCNTCTCTTCCGTCANGCCTTATAAATACAGTCNGCCNCCTCTTTAGCCTGTGCTCCGAGAANTCTGTACACGCATCCCTCTTTCCAGATCACATAGCAGCTCTCCCCNATCGCAAAGCAGCANCTTNCCGGATAGGATTNGCTGANATTNCTGCTATNNGGATNNGCNAACTGNCTCATCACTGCTCCCACNGCCNCCTCTGCCTCCTGCCCATCCNTCTTATAACGGCAGATCTCCATCCTCTGGCCATCATACTGAAANGACCATTCCGNCTCGTCATACATATCATCCAGCAATTNCCATTCCGTGACATGNGAATTGCNANTGAAANCNTNATCGATGTCAAATCCGTTCTCTCCNGCTGCCATATTCGCCCTCTTCANCGCGTCCGTTACACTTGTATCAATCTGAAGCACTCTGTATGCTGCAGAGCANAAACATGCTTCACTTCCATTATACACCAGCCGCTCTCGGTAGACATCCTCCGTATATGCCTCCTNCGGCGNCACATTTACGAAAGGCGACTCGCTTCCATACGCCCTCATTCCAAACGGCTGTTTCGCGCTCTTATTCTGATTTCCCGGATAGGGCNGTCCGGGATANGATCCGCCATCCACTTTCAGGCAGGCATCATAGATTTTTGTATNGCCGGATATGCCGGATTCATTGCTCCTGTTGACCATATGGAAACTGAATCCGCCCCACCCTTTAGCTCCATTCCAGTCAAACGGATATCCCCAGCTTGGCGTTTCCGCGGTAATTGCCTGAATCTGATTGCAGTAGAAAAATGACTGTGCGGTTCTTCCAAANGGCACNCCTAAAATCGTCATAGGNTAATCCATTCCATGCATNGCNGTCAGGGAACTTACNATCGTAGCACAGTCCGCGCAGTTTAGATAGGAAGCGGCTGTACCTTGCATTGCCGCGACAAATTTTTTGAATTTNAATCCCAGCNGNGGTGTAGANAAATGCGGCTCACCCTGCAGGGCATAAGTCAATTTCNTNCATTCGTTCATTCCGGAAATNATGGTTTTTATAAGAAGGTCTTCATCTGCCGAAACATTTCCNCTCTTCTTCATCGGGAATTGGTCTATGCATATCTCTAACAAAGGAATACTGACATATCCTATATTGGATGGATCATACTCATTNCGCCCGTTATTCCACGGCGAGATCGGCTCACCCAATAAAGTATAANAGGCATAATCNCATCTTATCATAAAGATATCTTTACCGTCCTCGGTATACTCAATATTATAATAATCCATCTNCTTAGCATATCCGGTTCCTAAGATTTTCCCTCGTTCTATCGTCAATTCCACAGTANCCGAACANNCTTTTGCCACNCTGAACNNNCCGCTCTNTGCTGCCACANNGCCNTCCGGATCTGTCAATTTGAGACANCCGGCATAATCTGCNGTTCCTTTATTGGTAACCTCGACATTCACTTTGATTCCCTGAAGTTTGGATGGNACAAACACGCCTTTTATATTGATGCACGTATTATTTGGCGCATACACCATAGAATCCGGACTGTTGATATTTTTCACACTGTCATGAAAATGTATGCTTCCTCTTGCCGGATCTCCATTATGGTTCCATGTTATGTTTTTCACCTCAAGCCGGGCATTCTTATCCTTGGGACGTTTCTTTTGCGCCTGCTTGACACATTCTACAATGCTTGACACAAGACAGGTGAAAAGGGTCGCACCTGCAAGAATTTCTTTCCAATGATTAGCAAAAAATAGCTGTATCCCCGACCAAATGCCGGTTACNCACGGCAACTGCGGATTCTNTGATAATGCCCTGTATCCGGCTCCATTCACATGCAGAGTCATTCTTTCCGGCACACTATGCATTCTCCCCGGTGACGGTGCCCGGGAGAATTCCTCCATCTCTACAGGTGTAAGCCTGCCACGCCAATAAGCTTTCTCTTCTCCCACCTGTATCCGCACACTCTTTTGCCGGCTCTGTTGATGNTCAGCCTTCATGGGAATACCCGTGAGCGTTTCTATTGTTTCACTGAACACATCACATAATAATATGTCTTCCCACCGTTCATATGNACTCAAAGAATCCCAATACGCATCATCTTCATCCGGTACNTACCAGTTCAGCCCGACCGGTGCATTGACACGATTGGTATCCGCCACCACGGCGAAGTATCCGCCGCCGTATTCTCCAAGCGGCGCATTTTCATAAAGATCCTCCGGTTCGCCCCAACCGAACAGCAGAAGCGCTTTCAGTCCCGCTGCAAACAGATAAGGCTGGTCTTCTGCATAAGAATCTATCGCCTGATCNGTAAGGANGCTGTCAAACTCTGCACAGTAATCCANAAGNCCNGCAAATGCCTCCTCATAACTTGCGCGCACGGCNTAATATTTTCCTCCGATAATCGCTTTNGCNTTNTCAAAAGGCTTTAANCTCACTGTATGTCTGCTCCCCGCACTTTACCCCGTCCAGATACAGGCATGCGGTTCCCTTACTGATATCGACCGTAACGGCATAGTCAGTCCAGCGAAGCCCCGTTACCCGGGTCTCTGATATCAGGTTTGTTCCGTTCATATCAAGTGCAAGATAATATCCGTCCTCCTTTTCCGTCAGATANANCTGTAAATACGGACCGCTGTCTCCGTGCAGGCAATATAAATAGAAATTACCTNTGCGGGCAAAATCNGGATATATCTTGCCCGTCATCGAAAANCCGGTCTGATAATCGATTGNGTTGGTCCTGGTATATAANCCGTTGCTGTCAAGCACCGTACAGTTGACNACATTGGCACAGTGGGCATCNTGCCCTGTGCGCCACAGTTCCATGGCGTTTCTGCTGATATCCTTATATCCGACGCCTGAAAAGTCTGTCCACAGCTCGCATGCAGGNTTTTCCGGAAAACCTTCCCCCTGATCCCGCATGATCTCAGCCGCAGTCAACGCTTTGGACAATACCCGTACACACCCGATATACCCCCGAAACCCTTTCCCAATACAAAAATCTCCACTGCCGGCAGGCGTTATGTTNGAAACTGNCCGACTGGCAATTTCAAAGCCGTGTATATAAAGCTTCACTGTACTGCCGTCAAATACGACGGCAAGGCAGTGATAGTAAGAACGATCCAGNGCGAACGATTTCGGCACATTCAACTCCCCCAGTGCCGGATGCTTGAAATAAGGGCAGGCGTCCCTGATTCCAAAATCCATACCGTCTTCACGACAATAGAGAGAACCGTGATTGCTATCCTGATATACCATGCTTACCTCAATTGTAAAAGGCACGCTTCCGTCCAGGGTAAAATTTTTGAAATCATGATGGACAAGATAACTGTCATCGTAAGATGCAAGCATATGCATTGCATTTTTATTTACATTTTTCATGTATGCCCCCTTCTTATGCAAAAATTCTGCCTGCTGTGTCATCCTCCCTTAACCGCTTTACTTCTGCTGCCGCANCCGCATCGATCTCATCCCGCCGGTCCCGCACGGCGTTTAACNGNTCCGCGATCTTACCCTGTTCTGTGTATGAGCCGGTCACCATCCCGTTTGTGCATAAAGTATTGCCGTTTTCCAACTCAAAACTGTAGATCTTACCTTTATATTCCAGCGGATAGCAGTAAATAACATCCTCATATTCACCCTTACCGCCNGNCGTCAGTACTCTGGAATCCGTGTTCAGATCGATCACCGCCATAAAGCCTTGATCTGTATATACAGGGTGGTCATCCGTCGCCAACAGTTCTTTGCCCGATTCCAATTTNAAACAGTACATGGTCTGACTCGTTCCGTCGATAACCTTGCTGATCGTATCTGTATTGCCGTCTCTATCCAGTATCTTATCCCCTATCGCAATACTGTCTGCCCTTTTTACAGAACCATCCGCCATCAGAATCTGCGTATCTTCTGCTATACAACCCCAGTATAAACGGATCTNGGATATCTTTTGATAAGAATTAGATCCCTTGAGTTCGGGATAATCGTCACTGGAAACAACGATTTTATGGATCGCCTCATCCCCNCTGCAGTAAAACTTTAACTGCATATCAAAAGAATGCAGCCTGTTACCGAATTTTACGCTGTCCGGAATAGCGCTGTCCCAGTCGCGGTCCAAATTCCAGTAAAATGTCTTCCCGTCTTCCGACGGTTTNATCTGCTTCTCGTCAGCCTCCTTATTATAAAAGATCGTTCCGTAGCCGTCACACTGCAGCAACGCATTAAAGCTCACCAGCCGATCATAGATATGTCCNTCTTTAAGCTGCACCTCTCCGCTCATATCCAGATAGACTTCTTCCTCCCTTGTTGCAGGATCTCTCGTCTCCGGATAGACATAATCCATATCCGGCGTGTATCTGGCATAAGCTACCTTGATCGGATCTGATTGCTGCGACACCTTATGAACCGGATCTTTAATCATCATAGAACTCACAACATCTACATTGGAACCGTACCCGATATCGCTTGCTTCTGTCGCAAGCATAGCTCTCAGATAATTCGCATCCNGCGGCTGCCATGTGGCGGTTATCACCGCCTTATACTTCTGCACCTCCCCCTGCGGAATATCAAACTGCTGGGAATAGCACTCCAGTCTGCCGTAGTTCACGCCGTTATAGAACTCTGCGTTGTGCCCGATCCGTTCCTCACCTTTATAGATATCTAACGACAAATAAAGACGTTTGGCCGGCTGTATTAGATTCATATCGCCCACGGCATAAGCGCATTTTCTCTCCTGATGATAAAGCACGTCCACCACATAGGCGGCATCNTGGAAGCCCTCCTTGCCTTTTTTTACANTACCGTCGCTCANCAGATCCGCCGCGCGGGCCGTTCCGTTTTGAAACAGGTCATACAGATCGGGATACCGTGTACTGAAATGCTCCTTTCCCCCGAAACATCTCTCAATATAATCCGCATGTTCGCGGTTCGCAAGATTCAATTCCAGCGGGCGCTTAAAATCGTGTTCTGTCTTGTTGATAATGCTCCATAAAGTTGTGTTCATTGCAAAATCCCCCTTTTCTGAAAGTGACTTCGGCTTCTGTGAAACCAAATGTTGTTTCCATTATATCTATTGGAAAAATACGCGTCAATCTTTGAAATCCTTCCCCGTAGGCAACCTGCACAATACCACAACATGTCTCAAAGAACATATTTCGGATGTGCGCCGACGAGATTGAACAACTTAAAAAGCGACTATGATCTGCATAGCCGCCTTTTTCACCAATCAGGCTTCTTTGAAATTATGCTACTTTTTTACTTACCCTCCTCCAAACCNAACTCAACGAACAGCTTCTTCTGGAGTTCCCGGTCCGACAGGGATTTTAAGAATTCGTTGCTCCGCCCTGCCTCCGTCAGAAGAAGGCCAAGCCTGTTAACCTTTACTTCTCCTTCTTCTCTTCCTTCTTCTCTTCCTTCCTCCCGTCCTTCACTCCGTATCGTCCTCTCGTATTTCTCTGCGTCAAACTCTTCCAATAACATTCCCAGCACCTCCGCACGATTCTTTAACAGGAACTCCTTTAGGATCCCCTTTTCTATGCAGGAATCCACCGCCCGACTCAGGGCTGTCTGCATATCCTTCTCAACGNCCATGCAATCCCTTATCATAGCCACCAGCTTCGAATACTCTTCCAGAATTCTGCATTTCTCCATCAGCTGCTTATTATACCCGCTCAATCCCTCCTGCCGTTTTCTGTTATGTTTCAAAGCGAAAATCCGACAGAAACTGTCTTGAACGTGCAGAACGCACACCTGCTAGAATCCCTTTGATAACTTTATTCTAACGGGTCTCCGGAAANATGTCAATATCAATTTTGATTTCTTTGTTGACGTTTTTCCGTATTTTTCACAATTCAGGAATATTCCNCTGTTTCTACCATATCTCCGGAGCAAGTTGGANCAACTCAAAAAAGTGACTATAATCCGTATTCGTTTTCACGGTTTATGAATCATTTTNNATATTTCAACAAACAATTGATTTTACTGCCAAAATTTTACAATTTTTATGCAGATTATTGATTTCTGTCCTTTTTCTCTTTAAATGCTGTACAGTAATAGTATCGTTACTGTCAACAATACTGTATACATTTACTTTCGGAGAAAAAAATGGAATTTGGTGAATTTCTGGCTAAACTGCGTAAAGAAAGGGGCATTCTGCAAAAGGAGCTTGCCAACTATCTGAATGTGACTGTAGCAACCATATCTAATTATGAAAAGGGTGTTCACAGTCCCGACTTGAACACGCTCGTAAAGCTCGCAGACTTCTATGGAGTATCCACGGACTATCTCCTGCAAAGAACCAAGTACAATGCAAGTATGGATATGCTCAACCACCAGTTGTCCATGGATTATACTTTAAGCGACCTCATAAACACAACCCTGGAGTTAGATCAGCGCAATACGATCGCGCTTTTGGATTATTATGAACTTCTGACGCTTCGCAATTCCATCAATCGAGTCAAATAATTTCATAAAAACATCATACTTTCTTCATTGACTTCTTATTTCGTTCTATTTATGATGGAAGATGGAATTAAGAAAACAAATGGAGAAAATGCTATGTCATCAAAAATGTCCGTCCACGAAGAGATCAAAGAACAGCATGAAAAAACCAAAGACATGACTCTCAAGGGAAAACTCTCTTATTTCTGGTACTATTACAAGGTCCACACGATCGTGGCTATCCTTGTGGTCATATTTATCATAAGCTGTATCCGGCAAATTGTGACGAACAAGCCCTATGCTTTTTATGCGGTTTTGCTGAACGCAGAGAATACCCCCGAAAATATTGACACTTCTTTTCTATGGGAAGATGAATTTCAAACTTATGCCGAAATCGATACTGACTCCTATCAGGTAAACATTGACACTTCTGTCACTTTATCCTCTGACGGCGGTTCCCAGTATGATGTAGCTAACCGCCAGAAAATGACTGCCATGATGCATGTAGGCGATATTCACGCCATTCTGGCAGATACAGAAAATTTTGAAAGCTATGCCCGTCTGGATTTTTTCTATGATCTCACTTCGATTTTCACGGACGAGGAATTGGCCCCTTACGCGGACTTTCTCTACTACACCGATGCCACCGCCTTCGACGAGGATACCGGCGATACNCTGGAGGAGATGGAGGCCGCTGCCCAGNAGATCTATGAACTGACCATCGATCATGGAGATCCCTCGACCATGGAAAAACCGGTGGCTGTGGGCATCCGCATCCCTGATAATGGAAACAAACTGGCCGAGTCAGGCTACTACGCCTATCTGCAGGAGGAATCACGCACCTTTCAGGGTTACCCTGAAGAAACCGTTATCGGTATTCCCGTCTCTGTAGAAAACCCTCAGCTTACACTGAAGTTTNTGGAATATTTAATGAAGTAGAATACCGAATAGTAAGGAGCTGCTACAGCAGCTCCTTTAATATTTGATTCACGGTGGCCGGATCCGCCTTGCCCTTCATGAGCTTCATGGTNTGTCCCACTAAAAAGCCGATGGCTTTCTCTTTCCCGTTTCGATAATCCTCCACAGACTGGGGGTTCGCCGCGATCACTTCCTCTATGGTCTTTTTCAAGGCNCCCTCATCNNTNACTGTCTTTAAGCCTTTNTCCTCCACNTACTGTTCCGGATCGNTATCNTTTTCAAACATCACCTCGAAGACTTCCTTTGCCACCGAGCTGTTGATCACCTTTTTATCAGTCAAAGCAATCAGTTTCGCCAGATTTTCCGGGGAAAAACACAGTTCCGCAGCATCTACTTCCCGCTCCTTCATCAGCCGCAGAGTCTCCCCCATCAGCCAGTTAGAAACCTTTTTCGGCTGACTTCCAAGCGCCACCGTTGCCTCAAAGAGATCCGCCAGAGACTTCTCCCCTGTGATGATCTCAATATCGTAGTCAGGAATNGCAAACTCTTCCTGATAGCGTTTCATCTTTTCTGTCCGAAACTCCGGCTGNCTTTCCCGGATGGCCGCAAGCATNTCCTCGCTGACAGCAATGGGCACAAGATCAGGATCCGGGAAATANCNGTAATCCTGNGCATCCTCCTTACTGCGCATGGCGTAGGACTCTCCCTTGGTATCATCCCANCTTCTGGTCTCCTGCACCACGCTTTCCCCTGCTTCCAAAAGGTCGATCTGCCGCTCCGTCTCCCCTGCAATGGCTCTGGTGATCGCCTTAAAGCTGTTCAGATTCTTCATCTCCGTCCTTGTTCCGAAGCCTTCGGCGCCCACCTCCCTGACAGAAAGATTCACGTCCGCACGCATGGAGCCTTCCTGCAGCTTACAGTCCGAAGCGCCCAGATACTGTATCACAAGGCGCAGTTTCTCCAGATAAGCGATCACCTCCTCAGCGCTCCGCATATCCGGCTCGGAAACGATCTCAATGAGCGGCACACCGGAACGATTGTAATCCACCAACGAGCAGTCCTCCCACTCATCATGGATCAGCTTCCCCGCATCNTCCTCCATNTGGATNTCGTGGATGCCCACNGTCTTCTTGCCGCCCTCCGCCGTCTCGATCTCCACGCCGCCGTTTCTGCAGATCGGCAGATAGAGCTGAGATATCTGATAATTCTGCGGATTGTCAGGATAAAAGTAGTTCTTTCTATCAAATTTCGCATATCTGGTAATATCGCAATTCGTGGCAAGCCCCACAGCTATGGCATATTCCAGAACCTGTTTATTCAAAACCGGCAAAGACCCCGGCATTCCCGTACAAACCGGACAGGTCTGGGTGTTGGGCGCTGCGCCGAAGGCGGTGGAACAGCCGCAGAATATCTTAGTCTTCGTAGCCAGCTCTACATGTACCTCCAGGCCNATGACAGTTTCATATTCTCTATACATGTTATCCTCCATTTCCCGGAGAATGACGCATTTCAGTCATTCTCCAGTGTGAAACATAGTACTTCTTAGCGAAGCNGCCATTGCTGCTGAGCTTTAGAAGCACTTTTCACACAGTTCATAGGTATACGCCGCCCGAAGCAGCTTTTTCTCCTGGAAGCAGTCCCCGATCAACTGTAACCCGATGGGCAGACCCTGACTGTCCTCCCCGCAGGGAACGCTGATCCCCGGCAGGCCGGCCAGATTCACGGCAATCGTGTAGATGTCGCCCAGGTACATCTGAATCGGATCCGCCAGACTCTCCCCCAGCCGGGGCGCCGTGGTGGGCGCCACCGGNCCCAGGATCACATCGTATTTTGCAAAAGCAGCATCAAAGGCTTTCTTGATCAGTGCTTTCACCTTCAGAGCCTTCAGATAGTAAGCGTCATAGTATCCGGAACTCAGCACAAAAGAGCCCAGCATGATCCGGCGCTTCACCTCTTCGCCAAAGCCCTCGGAGCGGGATTTTTTATACATATTGTGGAGTCCCGCGTAAGTCTCTGTGCGGTAACCGTACTTGATGCCGTCGAATCGCTCCAGATTGGAACTGGCTTCCGCCGCTGCGATGGTATAATAGGCCGGAATGGCATACTCCACCAAACTCAAATCAAACCGCTCCACCAGAGCGCCCTTTCTCTCCAAAACCTCAGCAGCCGCCAGCACGGCCGTCCGCACCTCNTCATCCAGTCCTTCTNCCAGATAATCATTGGGGATTCCGACGCGCAGCCCCGCCACATCCTCTGTCAGAGCCGAGCTAAAATCCGTATCCTCTCTGGCGACCGAGGTAGAATCTTTGGTATCATGGGAAGCCAGCGCTTCCAGCACTGCCGCACAGTCTGCCACATCTTTCGTCAGCGGACCAATCTGATCCAGAGAAGAGCCNTAAGCGATCAATCCGTAGCGGGACACCGTGCCATAGGTGGGCTTCATCCCCACCACGCCGCAGTAGGAAGCGGGCTGTCTGATAGAACCGCCAGTATCGGAGCCAATGGCATAGAAGCACTCCCCTGCTGCCACCGCNGCCGCGGANCCGCCGGAGGAACCTCCCGGCACGTGCTCTGTATTTCTGGGGTTTTTGGTNGGGCCATAAGCGGAAGTCTCCGTGGTAGATCCCATGGCAAACTCGTCCATATTGGTCTTTCCCAGAATNACNGCCCCGGCNTTTTGCAGATTTNTTAANGCCTCCGCCGTGTANGTNGGCACAAAGTTNTGCANNATCTTNGAGGAACAGGTGGTGAGAAGCCCCTCCGTACAGATATTATCCTTCACCGCCATGGGAACGCCTGCCAGAGGCCCTGTCAGCTCTCCCGCTTCTATCCGTGTCTGCACNNNCTTTGCCTNNGNNAGNGCNCCCTCCCTGTCTATCGTTACATAACAGTTGTANTTTTTATCTTCCTCCTCGATCCGCGCAAGTACAGCCTCTGTGGCTTCCACTGCAGTCGTCTTTCCCTCCCTGATTGCCGCGGACAACTCCGTCGCGGTCATGTCNATAATATTCATGTANCACTCTTTCCTTTCCAGTCNATACTGTGTGTGCCGCCATATTTCGCTGAAATATTGATTAACCATGCTTTATTTTTTGCATGAGCAGACAGTAATTTCTTAAGGAGCCCCTTAAAAAGCATTGGTACTTAGCGAGNTTCTGTCGAGCTTAGTACCACTATGCTTTTTGCGGAGCGAAAGCGCGGCGACGTAGAAATTATTGTCTGTTCATGCCCACAACCTACTCCATGNTTATTCGAACGTCCGCGGCACCACAAACATCCCATCCTTCTCCTGCGGCGCATTNGATAACAGTNGTTCTCTTTCATCNNCNTTCGTCACCACATCCTCNCGAAACACATTCTGCACGGGAAANACATGGGACATNGGCTCCACNTNNGAAGTATCCANTTCACCCAGCTTATCNATATAGTCAAGCATNCTGCCCATATCCGTCTTCGCCTGCTCTTTCTCCTCGTCAGANAATTCCAGCTTCGCAAGAATGCCTACATATTCTATTGTCTCGTCCGTAATAATATTTGCCATGNTCGTTCCTTTCTCACTGCAATCATTTTGGGGATGCAAGTTTATTTCTCAAGGAGCCCCTTGGAAAGCGTCAGTGCTTAACGAGGTTTCCTACGAGTTTAGCACTGCTACGCTTGGAACGGAGCGCAAGCGCGGCGACGCAGAAANAAACTTGCATCCGCTGCACATCCTATGCACGCACTTTAATATGCACTTCCCGAAGCTGCTGTTCCGTCACATCCCCCGGCGCACCGCACATCAGATCCTGAGCCGAACCGCTCATGGGGAAGGCGATCACCTCACGGATATTCTCCTCGCCCCGCAGAAGCATGATCATGCGGTCCACACCGGGCGCCATGCCTGCATGAGGCGGTGCNCCGAACTGAAAAGCATTGTACAGGGCGCCAAACTTAGTCTTGAGCGTTTCCTCATCGTAGCCTGCAATAGCGAATGCCTTCTCCATGATCTCCATATCGTGATTACGCACCGCNCCGGAGGACAGTTCCACGCCGTTGCAGACGATATCATACTGATAAGCCAGCACTTCCAGAGGATCTTTCGTATCAAGCGCTTCCAGACCACCCTGAGGCATAGAGAAAGGATTATGGGTAAAGCCGATCTCCTTCGTCTCCGGATCCCGCTCAAACATGGGGAAATCATTGATATAGCAGAAACGATAGGCGTTTTTCTCGATCAGATCCAGCTTCTGTCCCAATTCGGTACGGATCTGCCCCGCATAGTAGGCCGCCCNCTCCTCCTTATCCGCAATGAAGAAAATCGTGTCACCCACGGCAAGTTCCGCCAGCTTAAGAAGCTCTCCTTTCTTTTCCTCCGGAATAAATTTATCGATGGGGCCCTTGTAGCTTAAATCCTCCGCCACTTCCAGATAACCCAGACCGCCCATGCCCATGTCGNTAGCAAATTTCAGAAGCTTTTCGTGGAAGCCCTTGGACATCTCCGCATGTACCTTGATGGCCCGGACCGTCCTGCNCAGGAAAGGTTTAAAGGTACATTCCTGGAAAAATGCNGTCAGATCGATAATCCGCAGGGGATTGCGCAGATCCGGCTTGTCAGTGCCAAACTCCANCATGGCCTGTTTGTAGCTGAGAATCGGATAGGGCGCCTTGGTCACCGCAAACCCTTCCGGCGCAAATTTCTCAAAGGTGGCGGAGAGTATCTCCTCGCCGACCCGGAACACATCCTCCTGCGTGGCAAAGCTCATCTCGAAATCCAGCTGGTAAAACTCGCCGGGAGAGCGGTCCGCCCTGGCATCCTCGTCCCGGAAACAGGGCGCGATCTGGAAATATTTATCAAAGCCCGACACCATCAAAAGCTGTTTAAACTGCTGCGGCGCCTGGGGCANCGCATAAAACTTACCCTTATATTTTCTGGAAGGCACAATATAATCTCTGGCTCCCTCCGGGGAAGAAGCGCACAGGATNGGCGTCTGTATCTCCAAAAATCCCATCTCTGTCATCTTTTCCCGCAGATAAGCGATNACCTGAGAACGGAAAATGATATTGTCCTTCACCTTCTGGTTNCGCAGATCCAGATAGCGGTATTTGAGCCGCACATCCTCTCTCGTCTCTTTCGAGGTCATGATCTCAAAGGGGAGCTGCTTNTAGACCTTGCCCAGCACATCAACCTTGTGGGCCTCCAACTCNATGGTGCCTGTCGGAATCCTGGGGTTATAGGTCTCCTCGTCCCGCTTTTCCATCACGCCTTCGATGGAGACGCTCATCTCCTTTGACAGTCCCTCCAAAAGAGAAGTGTCCCGCATGACCACCTGCAGTACCCCGTACATATCACGCAGATCCACNAAGGATACGCCGCCNTGGTCTCTGATATTCTCGATCCAGCCGGCCACGCGAAGTTCCCTGCCGATGTCGCTCTCGCTNATCTCCTGTAAAGTTACGTCTCTGTAAATGTTTTTGATNGTCATAGTCNNCTACCACCTTTCTATGATGTCCCAGAACATCATAAGAGTTCGCCTGTGAACTCTTGCGCCGCTGAAACGTCGCTTTAGCGACATCTTCTGCTGTTTCAGCGTGCACATCCATCAGNCGTTCTGCGGCATAGACGCAGAATGTCCCGGAACACATTTCTGTATTCCGGGACGGATAGTTATGATTATCCGCGGTACCACCCGCATTGGTAAGNCGGCATCTTCTATTGAACGCACCTCGTCTTACCCACTCAAAACACTTAACGCGTGCAACGTATCGCCCTGGCCCATTTATGACATCTATGTCATTTCCNGATTTATCCGTCTTTATTACGGGGTTTAGACGATCTGCTCCGGAGTGTTCCCGTCCCTGTCTTTCACAAACNGCGCTCTCAGTCGGTGACGCCGTATTCCTGTCGCTTCCCTCAGGGTGAGTCTCCTTCACTGCATTTTTCTTATTAGATATAACATGTTCAAAATGTATACAAATATACATTTATACTTTTTATACCATAAACATTATGAAAGCACAAGCATTGTATCGGAAAAAATACAAAAGACATCCCGCCTTACCTTATACCGGCAGCTTCTTGATCCGGTCCACAGCCTCCACGGTACTCTCGTAGCTTCCGAACGCCGTCAGCCGGAAATAGGTCTCTCCGCTGGGGCCAAAGCCCGAACCGGGTGTACCGACCACATTGGCATTCTCCAGCAGATAGTCAAAAAATTCCCAGCTGGTCATTCCCTTCGGCGCTTTCAGCCAGATATAAGGCGCGTTGACGCCGCCGGAAACAGTATACCCGGCACTCTTAAGGCCGTCCAGAATGTAGGCCGCATTCTTCATATAATATGCCACAAGTTCTTTCGTCTCCCGTTTTCCGTCTTCACTGTAAACCGCCTCGCCCGCTCTCTGAATGATGTAGGGCGCGCCGTTATACTTGGTGCCGTGGCGTCTTGCCCAGAGCCCGTGCAGCGATACATCCCCTGCCTTAAGCTCCTTAGGAATCACGGTATAGCCCAGACGCACGCCGGTAAATCCCGCGTTCTTGGAGAAAGAGCGCAGCTCGATGGCGCAGGTTCTCGCCCCCTCGCACTCGTAGATGGTGTGGGGCACGTCCGGCTCGGAAATATACGCCTCATAGGCCGCGTCATAGATGATGACGGAACCGTTTTTATTGGCATAATCGACCCATTCCTGCAATTGTGCCTTAGTGATCGTGGAGCCCGTGGGATTATTCGGGAAGCACAGATAGATCAGATCCGGCACCTCCTTCGGCAGCTCCGGGGCAAAGCCGTTCTCCGCCGTACAGGGCATGTAGATCACATCGCTCCATTTTTCTGTCTTTTCATCGTAGACGCCTGTCCTGCCCGCCATCGCATTGGTGTCCACATACACCGGATAGACGGGATCACAGACCGCAATCTTATTATCCAGCGCGAAAATCTCCTGAATGTTGCCGGAATCGCACTTTGCTCCATCCGAGACAAAGATCTCGTCCGCCTCGATCTGTGCGCCTCTCGCCTGATAATCATTCTCTGCAATGGCGTTCCGAAGAAACTCATATCCCAGATCCGGCGCATACCCCCGGAAGGTCTTCTCGTCAGCCATCTCATCCACCGCGCCGTGAAGCGCACTGATGATGGCAGGCGTAAGCGGTCTTGTCACATCACCGATTCCCAGCCGGATGATCTTTTTGTCCGGGTTTGCCGCCGCGTAGGCGTTTACCTTTTTGCCGATGGTGGAAAAAAGATAGCTCCCCGGCAGTTTCAGATAATTGTCGTTTACTTTTAACATCGTATCCTCCTATATCAATGCATCAGCATGTTTTTTCAATCTACTCTCCATTCCTTAATCAAGTTCGCCCTCAAATACAGTTTCCGCCGGCCCTGTCATATAGATGGTATCCGCTTCCCGATCCCAGGTAACCGTGAGAGAACCGCCCAGAAGCTCCACCGTGACGGTCTCCTCCGTCAATCCGTTTAACACACAGGCCACCACCGTAGCACAGGCTCCCGTTCCACAGGCAAAAGTCTCTCCGGTGCCGCGCTCCCATACCCGCATCCGCACCGTACTCCTGTCGATCACTTCCACAAACTCCGTGTTTGTCCGTTTGGGAAACCGCTCGTGGTTCTCAAAATGAGGCCCGATCTTTTCGATGGCTAACGACTCCACATCGTCCATAAATACCACCGCATGAGGATTTCCCATGGAAACACAGGTCATCTGATAGGTAACGCCCTGCACCTGAATGGGTTCGTCAATGGCCTGTTCGTTCTCGGAAACCACCGGCACCAGCCGTGCCGTAAGCTCCGGCGCTCCCATATCCACCTTCACTCGCTCCACCTTGTCGTCCTTTAAAAAGAGGGTCAGGTACTTGATCTTTCCGGCACTTATGACACTTATGTCGGTTTTATCCGTAAGGCCCTTGTCATATACAAATTTCCCCACACAGCGGATGCCGTTTCCGCACATTTCCGCCCGGGTCCCGTCCGCATTGTACATCTCCATCTCAAAATCCGCTTCCTCCGAGGGATTGATGAAAATCACGCCGTCCCCGCCGACGCCAAAATGTCTGTCGCTTGTCCTGCGCACGAAGTCCGGTTTTTCCTCCGAAGTGATCTGCTCTGCTCCTCCGTCAATATAAACATAGTCGTTGCCGCAGCCATGCATCTTTGTAAATTTCATATTTCTCACCTCTCCCTATATGTGCAAGCTCAGCATTTATATCTTCGTTCGCTTGACTCTGCCCTTTGCGCACATTATACCTTCATGACCGCATCATAGCAAGCACCATCTGCGCCGTTTCCACCATATTCGTACCACTGTCCATACTGCATTTCTGCAGATAGCGGTGCGCTTCCTCCTCAGACATGTGATTGCGGCTCATCAAAAGCTCCTTCGCCTCCCCAAGCAACGCCTCCTCCTCCGGTCTGCGCTCCCTGGGACATTGTCTTGCCCGGCGTCTGCGCCGCTCAATGGCCTGACTCATCATATCCAGCGTATTGATCAGATCGTACACCTTAAACGGCATGGCAAGACACATGATATCGTTCCCCTCGCACTCCTGCAGAATGTTCGGAGAAGCCAGGAGCAGCATCTCGAACCCCTTCGGGAGGCAGGCGTGCAATTCATGATACAGCATATCCTGCATCCGGTAGCTGCAGATCACAATGCCGTCGCCAAGATCATCCATCGTACTCAGTGCCTGGGCTGCGGTAGTGCACACACCGCTTACCCGAAATCCGTTTTTCATAAGCAGATTGCGGATACTGCGAGCGTCCTCGGGCTTTGGCAGAACTACAATAATATGGATCACACGCTCACCTCCCTTCGCTCACATTTAATATCATGCGTTATTAAAATTTATTCAGGTATTCGTTGATTTCCCAGTCTGTGACCTGTCTGCGATAGCGGTTCCATTCCTCCTTTTTCAAGGTAATATATTTTTCAAAAATATGATCTCCCAGCGTCTCCCGCATAAAAGCATCTTTTTCCATACAGGAGACAGCCTCCATCAGCGTGCCGGGAAGCTCCTCAATTTTCAGGGCGCGCCGTTTCTCCGCGTCCATCCGGAAGATATTGCCGTCTACTCTCTCCGGCGGAGCGATCTTGTTTTTGATGCCATCCAATCCTGCCCGCAGGATCGCCGCCAACGCCAGGTAAGGATTGGCCGTCGGATCGGGACTGCGCAGCTCCATCCGCGCTCCATCGTTTCCGAACGCCGGAATGCGGATCAGAGGGCTTCTGTTAGCGGCGCTCCAGGCGATATACACCGGCGCCCCATATCCGGGCACAAGTCTTTTATAAGAATTTATAATTGGATTGGTGACCGCCGTCATGCTCCGTATATGCTGCATGATGCCGCCCAGGAAATAGTATGCCTCGCCGCTCAATCCCAGCGGATCCGTCCCGTCCGCGAAGATATTTTTTCCCTCTCTGTGCAGAGACATATTGATATGCATACCGGATCCGTTCATTCCGGACTTCGGCTTAGGCATAAAAGTGGCATGCAGGCCGTGTCTTCTGGCAATGGTCTTGATCGCCAGCTTAAAGGTCATGATGTCGTCCGCCGTGGCCATGGCCTCGTCGAATCGAAAGCTGATCTCATGCTGCGCCGGCGCCACATCGTGATGGGATGCCTCCACCACAAACCCCATATCCTCCAGAGTCAATACCATATCGCGCCTCGCATTTTCACCAAAATCTATGGGGCCCACATCAAAATATCCCGCATTTTCATGAGTTACCGTGGTGGGCATCCCGTTTTCATCCAAATGAAAGAGGAAAAATTCACATTCCGCACCCGCCCGGAAGGTCAGCCCCATATCCTCTGCCTCTCTGACCGCTCTTTTCAGGACATAGCGCGGATCTCCTTCAAAGGGAGTCTGGTCGGAACGATATACATCGCAGATCAGCCGCGCCACCTTGCCCTGCTGAGGTCTCCAGGGAAAAATCTCCAGCGTGCTGTAATCGGGATGCAGATACATATCCGATTCCTCCACGTCTGTAAAGCCCTCGATCGAGGAGCCGTCAAACTTACACTCGTTGTCGAGCGCTTTTTCCAGCTGGCTCGCCGTCACCGCCACATTCTTCAGATTGCCGAAAATATCTGTGAACTGCAGCCTGATAAACTCCACGTCCTCCTCCTCGACCAGCTTTATGATATCCTGCTTCCGATAATCTTTTCTCATCCGATCCATGCTCCTCTATCTTCTGATTTTGTAACTGTTCAGTACCTTCACAGTTACGATGCAAAATCCATTAAAAATTGTCTTCGACAATGGGATTTTGCATGCCTGAATCATATTCTTACGGTCTCAGCAGTAAATGCTTCGACCTGTACTGAATAGTTATTTGACTTTATATACACACGACAAGGGCGTTCTATCCCTATAAGAACGCCCTTGTTCCGTACTATCATATCAAGTATTCAATTCTTTTGTCAACTCCCAAGCCTTGCCCCTGTCACAAAAACAAACGCATAAACCTGAGACGTCCCACATAAACTATAAAAAAAGAATCACTGTGGGGATATTTGTATGAGTTCTAAGACCAAAATTATCGTGCTTCATGTAAAAGAGTTGATATATACCGGCATCTTTGCTGCTCTCGGTATTCTTTTTATCATCCTGCTCATCATCATGTTTCTGCCCAAGGAGGAAAAACAGGAAACCATATCCACCGTGACGCAGTCTACCACGGACTCCTACGTGCCCGGCGTATACACGACCTCGCTGATCCTGAATGACAACGTGGTGGAGATCGAAGTGACCGTGGACGAAAAGAACATTAACGCCATCCGGCTCGTCAACCTGGATGAGGCTGTCACAACCATGTATCCTCTCATCCAGCCCTCCTTCGAGGATCTCGCCGATCAGATCATCAAAAATCAGAGTCTGGAGGGAATTACATACCCTGACGACAGCAAATACACCTCTATGATCCTCTTAGACGCCATTACCACATCGTTGGAAAAGGCCTATGAGAATGGGGATGAGGAGTCTACAGCTCACTAAGCTCCTGCAGCCAGATTTCGGCGCAGGCATCGGATGGCATGCGCAGATCTCCTCTGGGAGAGAGCGCCACACTCCCCACCTTAGGCCCGTCCGGAATGCAGGACCGTTTAAACTGCTGTGCAAAAAATCTCTGATAAAAAACCTTGAGCCACTTTAATATGACATCGTTGTCATAAATTCCCGCAAAGGCCATGCAGGCAACCCTGTAGACCTTCGCGGGTGCAAAACCACACCGCAGCATATAATATAGGAAGAAATCATGCAGCTCATAGGGTCCCACCAGATCTTCTGTTTTCTGGGAGATCACACCGTCCACCGGCGGCAGAAGCTCCGGGCTTACAGGTGTGTCCAGAATATCCAGCAATAAAGCTCTGAGCGACTCATCACCGCAGGTGTCCGCATGGTAACGCACCAAATGACGCACCAGCGTCTTAGGCACTCCCGCATTCACACCGTACATAGACATATGGTCCCCGTTGTAGGTGGCCCATCCTAATGCCAGCTCCGACATATCTCCGGTCCCGATGACCAGACCACCTGTCTGGTTGGCAATATCCATAAGCACCTGGGTCCGCTCTCTGGCCTGTCCGTTTTCGTAGGTCACATCATGGCAGTCTTCCGGCTGACCGATATCCCGGAAATGCAGCTTCACCGACTCCTTAATGTCCACCTCCCGCAGAGTGGTCCTTAACAGCCGTGCCAGCTTGCAGGCATTGTCATAAGTTCTGTCTGTCGTGCCGAAACACGGCATCGTAACAGATGTTATTTTATCTCGACTAAGGCCCAGCATATCAAAAGCCCGCACCGTCACCAGAAGCGCCAACGTGGAGTCCAGTCCTCCTGATATTCCCAGAACCGCCGACTGACAGCCCGTATGTTCATAACGTTTTTTAAGCCCATAGGACTGAATCGACAAGATCTCGTCACAGCGTTTTTCCCGCTCTGCCGTCTGCTCCGGCACAAAGGGCCGGGACGAAAACTGCCTTGTGAGCAAAGTTTCCTCCTCTTCCATATGGACAAGTAAAATCCCGTGTTCCCGCAGTTCTTCCCCCTGATAGGTACTCATTCTGCGCCGTTCATGGCAGAGTCTGTGAATATCCACATCGGCATAGACCGCTTCCGACGCAAAACGCTTTGCCTGGGCCAGCACTATGCCGTTCTCCGCAATGATATTGTGGCCGCCAAACACCAGATCCTGGGTGGACTCACCCTCACCCGCAGAGCAATAAACATAGGCAGTGATCTGTTTGGCGCTGGCAGACTTCACTAACAGCTCCCGATAGACATCCTTTCCCACCGTCTCGTTGGAAGCGGAAAGATTCACGATCACAGTGGCGCCCGCCAGCGCATGGATCGCCCCCGGTGACTGTGGCGCCCAGATATCCTCACAGATCTCACAGCCCACCGTCAGCCCCTGCACCGCATCCACCTGAAACAGGATATCCGTTCCGAAAGGCACCTCTTTGTCTTCATAATAGAAGGGCTCCGGCACAATATTTCCGGGTGTGAAATGTCTGGTCTCGTAAAATTCCGCATAAGAGGGAACGTACCGCTTCGGGATAAAAGCCAGCACCTCTCCGTCCTGCAAAACAGCCGCTACATTATAAAGCTTATTGTTTTTGACAAGGGGCATTCCCACGAAAACCAGCGCATCGCTCCCCTCCGTGGCCCCCGCCACCTCTGAGAGCGCTTCCAACGCTCTGGTTAGCAAAAATTCCTGTAAAAAAAGATCGCCGCAAGTATATCCCGTAAGACACAACTCCGGAAAGACGATGATCTTCGCTCCCCGCTCTGTGGCCTGCACGATTTCCTTACTTATCTCCCTCGCATTGTGGGCAGGATCAGCCACCTTGATCCTGGGCGTCACCGCCGCCACTTTTATAAATCCCTGTTTCATATCTTATGAGTCCTTTCTTATATCTGTCTTTAAACAGCCAAAGCCGCTCATTTCTCTTTCCTTCACTCTAAAAAATCATATTTTCTGTTATATATTATCTGTTATTTTAATGTGAACACCAGTTATTTTATATCCGTTTTCCTTGTAAATACAGCACTTTTGCATTTAGTTCCACTCGTTGTGTTAATTTCTCAAAATTCAAAATATCGACTGATTTTTTATGTTAAATCTTGTTTTAGTTTTCTCATTTTCCGGTTGGGAGCAAAAAGTCAAAGGCACCTTCCATTTTCTTTCCATAACGAACGTTTCCGTTACTCCCATCTTTTTTTCATCAAAAGCGGCTCAAAAGCATTCACTCAAAACGGTTCCTCTTTTCTTTTCATATCTCCCGTTATTTTCGTTTTTCCTTAATTTCATTTCCTGCCCGCTTATCGTTTTTCTATACCAGTTACTTTTCCCTGTTTATCAGTGTTTTATCCGTGTATGTTTTAAAATTACGCCCGATTTTTAATGATCTTTCTTCTTGTCCGCTCTTTTGTTTTGCATTTTTTATTTCATCCTTTTTTGCCCTAATTTCCAATCATTAAGTCCTGTTTTAATCATGATATTTTGTCCTACTCCTCATCCCGGCCGTTTTCACAAGCCTCTCAATCTCCTCCACCGGAAAAATATAGTTCTTATTGCAAAAATGACAGTGCAGTTCCACCTCTCTGCCCTCATCGATCAGCTCCAGCAGATCCTTTTCCCCAAGACTTAAAAGCACCTTTTCCACCCGTGCCCTGCTGCAGTCGCAGTGAAAAGACACCGGCAGCCTGTCCGTGACCGTAAGCCCAAACTCTCCCAGCACGACCTCCAAAAGTTTCTCCGGGGTATGTCCTGCCTCCAGCAGCGCCGTCACAGACTGGATCTGGGAAAGCTTCTGCTCCAGCCGGTCGATCACCTCATCCGATGTAAAGGGCATCAACTGCAGGATAAAGCCGCCCGCCTGTCTCACGGTATTGTCCCGATTCATCAGCACGCCCAGCGCCACCACAGAGGGCACCTGCTCTGAAACGGCAAAATAATAGGTCAGATCATCCCCGATCTCGCCGGTCTGCAGGGCAATGGTAGAAGCGTAAGGCTCCTTCAGGCCCATATCCTTCATAACACGCAGGACACCCGCGCCGATCACACCTCCCACATCCAGCTTCCCTGCACTGTTTGGCGGCATCATAGCCTGCGGATTGTCCGCATAGCCCTTCACATGCCCCGCCGCGTCCGCCGTCACCGTAAGCCCGTGCACCGGCCCATCTCCGCTTATCTGGAGCGTCAGGATATCCTGCTCCCCCTTCAGCATACTCCCCATCATCAGTGCGCCCGTCATAAGCCGTCCCAGCGCTGCTGTCACCACCGGGCTGGTATCATGGGCAGCCCTCGCGTACTCCACCAGTTCTCTTGAGGTCACCGCAAAGGCGCGTATCTGCGCGTCCGCTGCGGTTGCCCGCACCATATAGTCTGTCATGCTGTCGATTCCTTTCTTCTTGAATAATTTCTGCGGGTATCCGCACTTTTTGTTCGAGTTAAGTATGGTGTATTCATCTTTCTGCTTTCTGATTCGCCGTTGTCTCTGTCCCCTTCCGGGCCACCACATAGATCCGCTCGCTCTCCCCAGTCACTTTCCCGTGGGTATCCGCATCGATGGCCTCCACAAAAGAAAGGCCCGCCTGCACCAAAAAATCCATCATCTGCTCCAGACAATAGCCCCGCTGGTAGTGTACCTCCTGAAAGCGCCGAAAACGCTCATCCATCTGCCCGCAGGCCGTCTTTCCCGCTGCATCCGCCGCCGTACCTCCTGCCTCAGACTCATTTCTCCCCTCGGCCACAAAAACGGTCAGATCATACTCGTTGATCTCCTCCGCCTCGTGATAATAGTTTTCCCAGATAAAGCTGCAATCTTCCCTGTTCTCCGCGATGGTGGCATCCCCGATCACCTGGGCATACTTGTACACCGTATTAAAATCAAAAATAAAAAGGCTCTGAGGATACAGATAGTTGTTGACCAGCCGGAAGGTTTTTATGATATCCGACTCTTCCAACAGGTAATTCAGACTGTCGCAGACACTGATCACCGCCCCCACCGTGCCGTAAAGTTCAAATTCCCGCATATCCTGCAAAAGATACAGGATGGGAAGTCCTGACCGCTCCCGCTTCTCTAAAGCGATCTGCAGCATCTCCTGGGCATTGTCTATGCCGATCATATCGTATCCCCTTCTGGCAAAGAGCTCCGTCAGTGTGCCTGTGCCGCAGCCCAGATCCAGAATGGTATTGCGCTCCTGAGCAAGGTTTTTTGCCACGCACTCTGAGGTTGTATCCACTGCGCTCACTTCAGCAGTTTCTTCCTTTCCATTTGTGACAGCTATGTCATTTTTGGAAAAACCATGCTTCTCTAAGAGCATCTCCAAAAAGTCGCACCACTCCTCATAGGGCGTCTCATCCATCAATTCATCGTAAACCTGTGCAAAATCCGTATATGCTTCCATGGTAAAAAACCTACTCTCTCCTGATCCCTGCCGTTTTACACAAAACGCTTTTCTTTACTGTATAACAATAAACGAGCTTTCGCAACACCATCACACACAAACAAATGTAATCATCTACTTTGCCGCTTTTTATAAATCATAAAACGAGTTCCAGTCATAAAACGATTCCATATGCCCACCAGCGCTATACAACACTCTAAGCTCCAGCTTCCCGTCAAAATGAGACGTCCGGCGGCCCACTCTCTGCAGAGGAAACACGAAGGTAGCATACTCTTCAAAGGGTTCGCTGCTTCCCAGACAATCCACTTCTCTCTTATCCACATAAAGAGTTGTCTGTCCTGATTTACCCTCAAGTTTCAGATTTACCCACTCGCCTTTCGGCAGAACATAATCAAAGGTATAGGTCCTTCCTTCTCTGGCAAANCCCACTTTTCCCGTCTNCGGNTCCACNGCNTAAAAGGCCCANTCNCCATAGGCGCTGTCTCCCTCCGCCAGAATCTGTGCCTGTCCGCTCTCCCCGGCAGTATCCGGCTCCAGCCATACCTCCATGGAAATCTCATACGCCGGCTCCGCCGCCACCGTCTCATCATAGAGATATTCGCAAAAAACAGCCCCCTCACTTCTATAAAGTGCATCGGGGTTTTCATCCACGGTAAACTGTCTTTCCTGCTCCGCCCGGTACGCATAGTACATTAGCATTTCGTAAGCCGTGAGCCGGATCTCCGTCTGCCGTGCTGCTGCCTCTTCCACCCTCTCTTCTCCCCATAGCCTTGCAGATAACACCGGCAAGGGTTTCCGAAAACGCTCAAACAGATCATATTCACTGATACCCAGATCCAGACTGCCGCACATATCATTCCAGATCATATAGGCGGCGCCCAGCATTTGGGGCGAATAGGCGGGTATGGTCTCCACCTGATTGTAATCGTAGAACTTGTTGGGTGCCCAGTTTTCATACAGCTCCCTGCCGTCCAGCCAGTCATACCCGCCGCCCGGTATGATGTAAAGGTGATTGTTCTGCATATTGATTAGGAAATACCCCGCCTCATACATCTCCCGGGGATCCGCCCACAGGGTACTCCAGATGTTCATCTGCAGATTTTCGGGCGAAGGCTGTGTTGTCCCACCCATATTACTGAGACTTCCCCACAGCCGCACTGTCTTTCCCGATTCCCGTACCAGATCATTGATCCGCGTAAGGTACTGCCGGTACTGCTCCCCATCGCCGTAATACTCATCCATGCCGATATTGACGATCTGAGCCTGCCGAAAAGCGCCGTTTTCTTCATCCAGAGCTTCTTGCCAGAGCCGTTCCACCAGCGCCACAGCCTTCTCATTTCCCAGATCGATCTGATCCACCGACTCGTTAGCAGTACGCAGGGCGTACTCCGGATACAGCTTCGTGATAGAAAGGGAGTGAGCCGGGGTATCTATTTCAGGTACTACCGTCACACCGTAGGTCTTTGCCGTCCTGATAAACTGATCAAACTCCTCCTTCGTATATGCGTACTCGCCGGAGGTCAGTGTCTCCCCTTCCTCATTTGTCAGAGAAGATTCCAGCCGAAACGCGCTTTCCGCAGTCATAGCCTGCTCCACCGAGCCCGTAAGGCCGCTGGTAGCAAGGATTTCATTATCGTTTAAATGGATTGTCAGATCGTTCATCTTATACCAGGACATGGTTTCCGTCATCTCATAGAGCGTATCCAGGGATACCGCCTTTCTGGCCACATCAATACCGAAACCCCGCACCTCATAGAGCGGATAGTCCCGGATCTGTCCCTGAGGCGCAGTTTTCAAGTTATCTCCAAATAGGAGTTGCAGCAGTGTGACAGTCCCCCAACGAACTCCCGTCGCCGTTTCCGCTTTTATGACACATGTGTCAGATATATCACAAGTATATCCTTCTTTTCCCAGACCGTTTGCCGTTTCCGCATATCCCAGATAGATGTCTCCCGGTTTGGCATCTTCCACAGTACCCTTGCAGACTGTCATTTTGCTTCGAATATACCAGTTTTTCTCACACCACTCATTCAAAAGCTCCGCCACGTCCCACAAAGCCTGCGCATCTGCCCTTCTGTCTTCTGCTCCCGTGCCCGACGGATAACTATCGCTTCCCACAATGATCCGTGATGTCTCTTTCAGTTCAAAAACGCCCTCGCCGCCCTTCCACTCCGCAATGGACGGAATCACCCAGTCGGGACAGAGATTTTCCTCCTGCTCCCCGCCCACCGACGAGTCCGCATCCGCCGCAGGAACCTCCACCGTGAAGGNAACCTCTCTCGTCTCCTCCTGCCCCCGCAGATCCTCCACCCGGTATCCAACCGTCACTTCCTTGTCCTGAATGGTGTCATAGACTCTGCCATCCGCGCCGATCACCTGCTCCAGATCCGCACCGATCAGACTGACTTGAAATCCCTCCGGCGTCTCGGGCATGACAAGCTGCCTTGCGCCGTCTGCCGCCGTTTCAATAACGGGCGTTTTTAATTTGTAGGCCGTAGGCTTGTCCCCGTAAACCTCAAACTCATAGAGAGATACATTCTGGTAAAGGTCAGAAAAGTCCGCCTCCTCCTTGGACACCGCGTAAGTAGAGAGACGCAGATACCGCAGCTGTACAGGCTCTTCCAAAACGATTTCCTGCTTCAGTGTCTCCGGCGCTGTCTCAAAGCTTTGCAGCGTCCGCCAGGCTTCCCCGTCCGCAGAGCTCTCCAGGGCATAGGAAACCGCATTGGCACGCTCCCATTTCAGCACAACAAAAGAAACTGAAATTTCTTCGGGAAATTCCAGTTGCATATAATGGGAGGCGTCCTCTCTGTTATTCTCGCTTGACCAGCGGGAGTCGCGGTCCGTATCGTTTCCGTCAATGGCCATCGCCGCGGATAAAGCCTCCTGCTCCACGCTGTCACAGGTGGCTTTCACGCCCCTTTTCAAAGCCAGATTCGGATTCGCGTCTCCGAAATNNTGACCCCGAAGCAGTACGCCCACAAGCGCCGCAGCCGCCATGACGACCANAAGCGCGCCGCCCGCCAAAATATAGTTNTTCTTATNCTTCATTCCGTAAAGTCCTTTTCTTCTAGGCCAAAAGCGCGCCNAGCAGTCCGTAGGAGAATATAGACATGATAACNGTAGCAATGGCGATGCCCAAAAGCTCCGCCAGGATCGCCTTCTTAAAGTCCACATCCAGAAGNGCCGCGATCAGAGATCCTGTCCACGCGCCCGTGCCCGGAAGCGGAATCCCCACAAACAGCACCAGTCCCCAAAATTCATAACGTTTGATATTGTCACTCTTACTCATAGCACGGTTTTCCAACTTCTCTATAATTCCGCGAAAGAGCTTTATTTTTTTGAGCCACTTAAATACCTGTTTGATGAACAACAGAATAAAAGGAATCGGAATGATATTGCCGATGATACAGANCGGNATCGCCGTGGTGATCGGCACCTGNAGCAGACTGGCGACGATCAATCCGCCTCTGAGCTCCAAAATCGGAATCATGGAGATGATAAAGACCACCACCTCCTTACTTACATACTGCCCTAATGTATTGGCAAATGCCACCGCTAAACTTTCCATACCGTTTTCTTTCCTTTCTGTCTCTTTCTTAATCCATCNTATAAAAGAATGTTTTCAAGCGCCCGATACAACGCTTCCATCTGTTCCTCCGTACCGATAGTGATCCGCAGATAATTNTTGATCCGCTCNTTATCCCACCATCTGACATATATGTCATTTTCTTTCAGCCGCTCAAAGATCTCACGGGCAGGCACCCTTTTGTGGGAGGCGAAAATAAAATTGGCACAGGATTTCGGAAACCGAAATCCCAGCCGCGTAAGCTCCTGCTCCGCTCGCATTCTGGTCTGTATGATTTTATGGCAGCACTGTTCAAAATATACCTCATCCCGCACCGCTTCCACACCCAGCACAAGCGCCGCCGTGTTCATTGTATAAGAATTGACGGAATACTTCACATCGTTCAAATAGCGGATCAGCCGGGGTTGTCCCATGGCATAGCCGATACGCATCCCGGCCATGGATCTGGATTTGGAAAAGGTCTGTACCACCAGTAGATTATCGTATTTCTCGATCAGCGGCAATGCACTCGTCCCACCGAAATCAATGTAGGCTTCGTCCACGATCACCACCACATCGCGGTTGTTTTTCACGATCTCCTCTACCGTATCAAGGGGCAGCCGCATCCCTGTGGGCGCGTTGGGATTCGGAAAAACCACCCCGCCGTTGGGTTGTGTGTAATCCTCCGGGCGGATCTGAAAGTCCGCGTCCAGCGCCTTCGTCTCATAGGGAATCCTGTACACATCTGCCCACACATCATAAAAAGAATAGGTAATGTCCGGAAAAAAGATCGGCCGGGCCGAATTGAAAAAGGTCAAAAAGGCCATGGACAGCACATCGTCGGAACCTACCCCGATAAAAATCTGGTCCGTTCCGATGTGGTAATGCTCCGAAAGCGCCTTCGCCAGCTCCGTTTTTTCCGGAAACGCCGGATACAGACGTAAGCTGTCCATTTCCAAAGCCGCCTTCGCCGCTTCTACCCCCGGTGCGGGCGGATAAGGGTTTTCATTGGTATTCAGCTTAATAATCCCCTCTTTTTGGGGCTGCTCTCCCGGCGTATAAGGGACTACCCTTCGCACATTTTCTTCCCATTTCATCTCTATACTTCTCCCATTTTGTCTATATGCGAAGAAGACCTGCTTTATAGGGCTTCTCCCACGTGAGACTTAGTACTTCCTGGCGAAACACCCTCTGGTGTGAGCTTTAGAAGTGCTTCTCACGTTGTCCAACTCGCCGCCAGTCTGGCGTACTCCGCCGCCTGCTCCTCGTTGCCAAGCTCCTGATANCACTTGGCNAGCCCNCGCAGAGGCAGATCGCCGCCGCAGTGTATGTTCAAGANACTCTCCGTCTCNTAANCNGCATTGTACAGCCATATGACAGCCTCGTCATAATCCTGCCGTTCCATATAAAAAGCGCCCAGNTCACAGCAAATTTCCGAACAGCCCTCAGACGCCACCGCCTTCATGGCATACTTAAAGAAATCCGCCACGTCCCCGGCAAGTCTTGCCGCTCTCGCCGCCACACAGGCAGCCTCCATGAGCTCATCCTCCCCCCGGTTCCCGTCCTGGCAGGAGGCTTTAAAAAAAGCCCGGGCATCCAGAAAATCCTGCGCCTCCCCGGAAATAAAAAGTTCCTTCGCATAGATATTGTGAAGTCTTTTATCTATAGGCTCCCCCGCCGCCGTCAATCCGGCAAAGGCCCGAAGATCCCGGTCCTTATGGTTTTCCTCCGGAAGATGCCGGATCTGGATCTCACTATCATAAATAACAGGCGTAATTCCTATCTGTTCGTGAATCGCTCCCTGCCATCGAAAGGTTCTGTTCCTCTTAAAAAGCTTAGGGCGAAGTTCCTTGTCGTAATTGTAAATCGTTCCGTGGCTAAGCTGGTTGGCATAGTACATCTGTACGATCTCGATCTCGGGAAGCAGGGTCTCCTTTAACTGCAAAAAAGCCGCCCGGTTCTCCTCGTCCAGCACTTCGTCTGCATCCGCCGAATAGATATACTCCATCTGTGCCTTGGAGAAGGCAAAATTCCGCGCCTCCGAGAAATCTCCCGTCCAGACAAAGTCATAGATCTGCTCCGTATACCTTGCAGCAATCTCTTTCGTAGCATCCGTAGAGCCGGTGTCCACGATGATGATCTCATCCATGAGCCCCGCCAGACTGTCCAGACATCTGGCCAGGATCCGCTCTTCATTTTTCACGATCATACACAAGCTGACTGTGATCATGTTCTTTTATCCTTCTCCCATATACTCCGGAAAACCCGTGCGTATAGAGCACTTCCTGCCGCATCCGCTCCTCCACGGGCAGCCATGCCTCGCTCCTGCCTGCCCGCAGCAAAAGATTCTCGTACCGATGCCGCCGTACAAATTTCGCAGAGGCTAACAGCAGATAGATGGTCGTGCAGGAGGCATCCCCCACCGCCTCGCACATATTAACGACATATGTGTCATTTATTTTTCGCAGGCGTTCTCTGCCGAGAAATCGGTATTTCCTGCCGTCCCAGTTATAGATCCGCACCGTATGCCAGATCAGATCATGCCGTATCACCGCCAAAAGAAACATAAGCAGAAACAGCGCCGCGACAACCCAGATTCGGCTGTCATTTACAGATAACATCAGTTCTTTTATCATTGTGCCTCCAATTTGGCACATCTCTCCGTATACTCATTAGAGTAACACACTCCCCTTTCTAATGCAAGAATCGAGTGCTCTCTGTAATCCCAGAGGCAGCAACACGCCCGCCGCCAGATAGACCATCTGAAAGGTTTCCGCACCCCGCACCAGATAATAGTAATCGATATCCGTGTGAAACCTCACAAAATCAAAGTCCGCCAGAAATCCCGTGTGCGCAGCGATCCCCGCCAGAATCCCTTTCACCAGCATAAAGGCCATCACATGGTGCATCATCACCGCATAGGTGTTGCGCCCCAGATAGCTTATCGCACGGCTTTCACCAAGCGCCGGTGTAAGGATGCGGGCCACCCGCAGCCAGAAAGCCGTTCCTGACACTACTGTCACATATGGAATGACCGGCCCATTGGCAAAGCCCGTGCACCACACACTGCTGTAGGCCAGGCCGTTACAGCACAGAGACAGGACCAACTGCACCCCGATCACAATGGCAAAATAGGGGAGATTGCCCAACGTATCGTGAGCTTCCAGCTTCTTTTTATAAAACTGCCCCATCTGGAAACAGGGATAGAGAAAGAGAAGCCGCCCCGGCGTCTTATAGAGCCCCCACACATGACCGCCGATGGCAAGCTGCACCACCGCCATGCCCACCGCCAAAGATCCCGCCAGAATCAACCATTCACACTTCATATGAAGCTTTCGCAGAATGAGCCGCATACACAAATTCATCATTTCAATCAAAAACAGCACCGGCACAAACCAGGCCGCATAATTGTAAATGAACTGATAGCCATGGAGAAAAGGATCCAGAAACAGGCTCTTTAAGGAGACTGCCTCCCCCATGGTAAACCCGCCGAAGACCCGAAGAGCCCAAGCGACAAGCCCATAGACCAGATTCCAGATAAAATAGGGAAGAAGAAGCCGCTTCGCTTTCTTTTTGACATAAAAAAGAGGCCGGTCTTCCTCCTCCTCACGATAAAAATAGCCGGAAATAAACAGAAAAAGCGGCACATGAAAGGAATAATAGGGAAACAAGCCGCCCACCGTCATAATGTCATACCCTAAATGCCCCGCCACGATCATGATGATGGCCAGGGCTGAGAGAATGCCGAAAGTGATATTATAGACTTTTTCTTCTGCATGTGGTATATATGACATATGTGTCATGTTGTATTTTCCTTCCATACTACCCGCCGATACAATAATTGGCTCACACCTGAAAATGTGCTACACTGTAAACAGGCTATAATTCATCTTACCACAAATGAAACGTTCCTGCACAAAAACAGGAAAGAAAGAGAACTCTCCATGAAACGAAACGCTGAAAGAGCAATCACCGCTATAGGCAGACATCTAATGACAGCCGCCCTTCTTCTGCCCGTCACAGGCATCGCTCTTACCGCCTGCGGACAGGATACCGCGCTCCCTGCAGAAGCTCCGTCTACTGTCACCACAGAGAAGCCCGAACCACTTCCAAGTGAGCAATTCCTGCGCGATTTTGAGACCGTGCAGGATATCCACGAAGAGACCTTTTCTCCTATCCCGGCAGAGGATGTTCCATACAACGCATTCCCGGAGCTGAGCGTCCCCACCTACGTCACTAAGGTAGAGGACACCTACTTTATCGTGGACTGCTATCACAATCAGATTCTCTACCACGATAACCTGACGGATCCCCTGACAGACTGGCAGGTCATGACAAATGAAATCGACAAGGGACACACCATCGCCAGCGATGGTCTGGTCTATCTTGCGGATGACACGGAGGGAAACCGCATTCTGGTCTTTGAAAAAAAGGAGGGCGTTTTCTACCATACACAGACACTGGATGATGTCGGAAACCGCCCTCACTACATTCTCTATGATGCCCCCACGGACACCTTCTATGTATGGAGCTCCATGAGCGGCGAAATGTTCCTGTGCCGTCACGATCCGGGAGATCCCCATATGTACCTCACCGAACACAGGAGTGTCCACCCTCTCTCTGAGAAGGACGCTTATGTGCGCTCCTTTACCATCGACGGCGACCACATCTATTTCGTCGCCGGCATCCCCGGCTCACCCGCCATCCTGCGGGCGGACCTGCATACCTTTGCCATCCAGGAGACCTATCCCGTGCCTGACAACATCGCCGGGATGGTACAACTCACCATCGCAGAAGGAAGCTTCTATATCACCGTTTCCACCGACATCTCCGGGAATCAGGATTTTGCCACCATGATCCGCACGGATGATCTGTCAAAGCTTGCAGAGGGTGATTACGAGGATGTGTACGCAAACTTTATCGGCGGCGGCACACCTTATTACATCACTTTAATTGATAACACCTACTATTTAACTGAACACCGCATTCCCGGTCACGCCGTCTGGAAATTCCAGATCACGCAAGACGGGATACACGAAGTAGAGGCTGTCTACTGACAGCCCCTTTTCTATCNCCACATATAAGCAACGCTCTTTTATGACATTCACGTCATTTCTTAACCTCTTCCAGACTGCCGCTGATGTTCCGGATCGCAAACAACACCGCGATCATCAGCACGATGCCCACCGGCAATGCAATCCAGGCATTCTGCACAAAGCCCGCCACGATATAGGTGACAAAGGATACCGCCGCCGCCGTGATNGCNTAAGGAAGCTGGGTGGANACATGGTTNACATGCTCACACTGGGCTCCCGCAGACGCCATGATCGTGGTNTCCGAGATCGGAGAACAGTGATCNCCGCAGACCGCNCCCGCCATNCANGCCGAAATCGAGATGATCATGAGCTGNGGGTTACTGTTCTGGAACACCGCCACCACAATAGGGATCAGGATACCGAAGGTACCCCAGGAAGTACCGGTGGCAAAAGCCAGGAAACANCCCACNAANAAGATNATNGCCGGCAGGAAGTTCAACAGAGCGCCNGCGCTGGACTCCACAAGTCCTGCCACATACACGTCCGCGCCCAGACTGTCCGTCATCGCCTTCAGNGTCCATGCAAAGGTCAGGATCAAAATNGCCGGCACCATCGCCCGGAANCCNTCCGGAATCGAATCCATNCAATCCTTAAANGANAGCACNCTGCGGATCTGNTANAGCACNATGGTGATGANCANACCNAAGAAGCTGCCCAGCGTCAGNCCCAGNGAGGCATCGGAATTGGAAAANGCAGTCACAAAATCCTCTCCCGCAAAGAAGCCGCCCGTGTAGATCATCCCGATCACACAGCAGATGATCAGCGCAATAATGGGGATCAAAAGATCNATCACACCGCCCTTGGTNCTGATCTGNTCCTCTTTTGCNTTCTCATANGGNCTTCCCGGNGTGGTGAACANNTCGCCCTTCNCGGCGTTCTGCTCATGNGTNTTCATCTTACCAAACTCCGTTTTCATCAGCACCATGCCCACCATCATAACNACCGTCAGNATCGCATANTAATTGTAGGGAATCGCACGGATAAAGATNGAAAAGCCATCCTCNCCNTCCACNAATCCGGTCACNGCCGCNGCCCAGGAGGAGATCGGTGCAATGATACACACCGGCGCCGCCGTNGCNTCGATCAGNTAAGCCAGCTTNGNCCNGGACACCTTAAACTTGTCCGTCACNGGACGCATCACNCTNCCNACCGTCAGNCAGTTAAAGTANTCNTCNANAAANATCAGCACNCCNAGNCAGATNGTGGCAAGCTGNGCNCCCACCCGGTTCTTNATCCTGCGGGNTGCNAACTGTCCGAAGGCCGCCGANCCGCCCGCCTTGTTCATCAGNCTGACCATGGCTCCCAGAATCACCAANAATACCAGAATACCNACATTGTAGCTGTCGGANAANACGCCGATGATCCCGTCCTCNAAAATGTGNGTGATCGTCANNTCAAACTGAAANCCCGAATACAGAAGNNCNCCCATCAGGATTCCCACNAANAGNGAACTNTANACCTCCTTCGTGATCAGCGCAAGNCCGATCGCCACAATAGCGGGAACCANCGCCCAGAAGGTNGCATGGAGGGCCGGAACATATTCAATCTCTTCCTCCGCCGCAAATACTGTGGTGGAAAATGCCGGCACCAACAGAAACACTGTCGGCAAAAACATGGCCCACCTCTTTTTCATTCGTCTCATAACCATTTCTCCTTTTTCGCACATTTTACATAACTGTAACACTTTAGCACGCAAAAGCATTTTACCATGGATAGAGCAGAAAGAAAAGGAAAATTTTCCGCTTACCGCTTGCCTCACATCCTCGCCTCCATCAGACCGCCGGAGGCATAACGCCGCAGTCCTCTGTAAAACACCGCCACCGCCGCCGCCAAAAGCAGGACGGCATACCCCAGCACGGTAACAAGCATCCCGGCATCGAATTTGCTTATCATATGCACCGGATGCCAGACCGCTATCCCCACCGGAATGACAAAGTACAGCAAAAACCGGGAAATGCCTGTAAAAATCCCATCCGGATAAGTGGCAAAGCTGATCATGACCATGACCGCCTGACCCTCTAACATATCCATCCGCACAAACCAGAAAGACAGACTTCCCAGAAGCAGGGAAAAAGATACAAAAATAACCGCCCCTGTCACCATAAACAGGAAAAACAGCAAAACGCCTTTTACCCCAAGGCCGAGCACCGCCATGACCCCCAGCCCGTACAAAAGATCACCGATTGCCGACACATCCGTGGCGGAAGTGATCACACTGACCAGCACATTCTTCGGCTGTACCAGATAAGCGTCCAGCTTGCCGTTGATAATCAACTCCGGCAGCGAAAAAACCCTGGCAAACAGAATATGGGAAAGCCCAAAGGACGCTGCCGTCAATGCCCACAACAGCATAATTTCCCGCATGGAGTAGCCTCCCACATCCCCCCGCAGCCGAAACAAAATCATCCACTGCACCAAAAAAGTCGCATTATTCAATATCATAAAGCAGATATTTGTCAGAAAGGTAACCCTGTTAACCATCTCCCTCATTATATTATATTTGACACAGAGCAGGCTCACCCGCAGTTGATTTTTAGCCGCCGTTAACATACAGCTTTTTTACCCCCTTTCCATATATCCAAAGCAACAAAGCACAGCAACCGACAAGATATACCGCCTGCGCCGCCAGAATTTCCCCGCATTTTCCCGGGCTGAAATCCACGATCAGCTTTGCCGGCCCGTAGCACACCGTATAGACCGGTGTGAATTTAAATAACACTTGTAACTTCTCTGGGAATATTTCCATCGGAAACAGAGTGCCGATTATCAAAATCATCTTATCATACAGCCATTGAAACGGGTTGGCGTCCTCAATCCAGAAAGAGATCATACCAATACACAGCTTAAACATGGCATGAATTGTGATTCCACAGACCACACAGAGTATCATCACCGGAAGCATGACCGGCGGAAATGCCGGTAGCGGTCCTACCATAGTAACACCGATTACCACCGCCAGAAACGCATACATAGGCAGTCTGATACTCCACTCTCCCGTATATCTTGCCAGCGTATACAGCGCATAATGGTAAGGCTTGTTCATCAGATAAGCGATATTGCCGCCGCGGATATCCGTTGTCACCTGTCTGGATGCCCCCGCCGCGTTTGAGCCGAACCAGAGCATCTCCGTCATCATCACATACCAGATCATCTGCTCCTTTGTATAACCGGCAATCAGCTCTCCGGGACTGCTGTAGATATAATCCCAAAGCCTAATATAGATAAAGATAAAGACAAAATAACCGAAAAATCCAACGGCGATATTGGCAGCATACTGCAAATTCTCCATCAGTACGGAGCGGTAAATCACTGCATATTTTCTCACGACGACACGTCCCTCCCCTCCGACTTGTAAACCTCCATAATAATCTCCTCCAGGGATATCCCGGAGGTATCCGCGTTCTCTACACCCCTCTCATGCAGATAGTGCTCCTTCAGCTTCTCCATAGAGTCATCCAGCACGATCCGTCCGGCGTTCACGATGATAATCCGCCTGCAAAGCTTCTCAATGTCGCCCACATCATGACTGGTCAGGAAAATGGTGGTATGCTCCTCCCGGTTCATCTGCGTGATCAGAGAGCGGATATTCTCCTTCACCACCGGGTCTAAGCCGATCGTCGGCTCATCCAGAAACAGCACCCTCGGTTTATGGATCAGAGACGCCACGATCTCACAACGGATCCGCTGCCCCAGCGATAAATTTCTGACAGGTGTGTCAATAAAAGTTCCCAGCTCAAACCGCTGCGACAGTTCTTCTATCCGACTCTCCGTCTCCCTCTCTGAAAGGTCATAGATGGCCCCGAAAAACCGAAAATTATCGTAGGGCGTCAGATGTGTCCAGAGCTGCTCTTTCTGCCCGAACACCGTGCCGATCTGATAGGCAAGCTGCTTTCTCTTTTTCGTCGGATCGATCCCCAGCACTTCCATCCTGCCGCCATCGGGATAGAGGATCCCCGTCAGCATCTTGATGGTGGTACTCTTCCCCGCGCCGTTTGGCCCAATAAAGGCCAGCATCTCTCCCTCCTCCACCTGGAAAGAAACCCCGTTCACGGCCCGAATCTCCTCCGTCTGCGGATGCAGGATCGCCTTGATGCTGCCCGCCATGCCCTTTTCCTTTTTCTTCACCCGAAATGTCTTCGATAAATTCTCCACTCTGATTGCCTGCATGATTGCCTCCCTTTCTTTTTCTCGCATAAGCAGATTCGAGATGCTTCGCATCTCTCATTCGCGTTGCTCGTCATAAGCCGTCATAGCCAGTCTTACATGCCAGCATGCATCCTGTCTCTGCCGTCTTCTGACTCTGCTTATATGCGCAAAAAAATGAGAACCGCCTGTTCCATACACTTCCGTGTATTTCCCATGCGGTTCTCATTCCTATTTGAATCCTGATTCCCGCATAGCCAAATAAGACTTTCCGTCTTACGGCCATGCGCTTGCGGGCTTTCGCCGCCTCAGGCTGTGACCGTACTCTGAAAAATCTGCTGCATACCAATAATGACCATAAACAGGACTCGATTAACGTTACGCATATTTCTGTCTCCTCTTGAAATTTTCAGATAGCATATCACAGTCTTTGGAATCTGTCAAACACCATTTTTGTCATCCATAAACAATATACGGTAAGCATTCGTTTTTACGTTCCCGTCCCCGAATACTTCCCCGCACCAAACATCCAGAACTTATACGACAGGTAGAAAAAGAAAATCCCAAATGCCGGTGCGATCCAGGTAAGCACCGGAATCTCGTCCGGCCGCATAATCACAAGACTTGGATAATATGCAATAAACGCGATTGGTATGATAAAGGTAAAAATGAACCGGAATGCCCCATGGAATATCGTAATCGGATATTTCGCATAATCCCTGAATTTATTCATTGTACCAATCAGGAACCCGGTATTTACCAGGAAAAAGCTGGCGGCTGCCGAAAAATTCATAATCGCAATGAAAAATAAGGATGCTGACATAAGCGCAACCAAAAGCTCCAGTAAAATCAGCGGGGATACCGGCAGGCTTAACCTGTTCCATGCATAGACAAGGGTTCCTATTCCTATGGCAAGCTGTCCCAGACCCTTGATGTCAAATATCTCCGATATATAGTAAAAGAAAATATTGATCGGACGGAAACAGTATTTTATAAAATCCCCCCGATGGACATTACGGCTCAAATTCCAGTTATTTTCAAACAGACACTGCATCGGGGTCAGTGCTACCAGTGAAAATCCATACATACGCGGCATTTCTTAATAAGACCAGCCGCATACACTGGGGAAATTTAAAAACATAACATAAAATGCTGCCAGTTCCGCTGCATTTGTGAATACCATTCCAATCATGGATATAA
>JAAUZW010000034.1 GCA_014804385.1 Lachnospiraceae bacterium
AATCGTATTTTGCGTGAGGGCGAGTATCAGCGCTCAGATGGGAGGTATCGGTTCCGTTATATTGACGAGGACGGAAAAGAGAAAAATGTTTACAGTTGGCGTTTGGATAGAAATGATCCGATGCCGAAAGGCAAGAAGCGGGAGCTTTCATTGAGAGAGAAAGAAAAGCAGATCGAAGCGGATCTATTTGATCACATCGTAACCAATGGCGGAAATTATACGGTGCAGGAGTTGGTGGAGAAGTATGTGTCTCTGAAAACGGGAGTCCGCCACAACACGGTTGCCGGATATAAGACAGTCATTAACGTCTTGAAAAAGGAAACATTTGGCAGACAGCGCATTGATAAAGTACGTTTGTCAGATGCAAAGGCGTGGCTTATAAAGCTTCAGCAGGTTGATGGCAGAGGATATAGTTCCATTCACTCGATCCGAGGCGTTCTCAGACCGGCGTTTCAGATGGCAGTAGATGATGACCTGATCCGCAAAAATCCATTTGGATTTGAACTGGCTTCGGTTATTGTCAATGATTCTGTTACCAGAGAGGCGATCACCCGGAAACAGGAGCGTGATCTGCTCAAGTTTATCAGAGAAGATAATCATTTTAGCAGATATTATGACGCAATCTACATTCTCTTTCATACGGGGCTTCGCATTTCGGAGTTTTGCGGACTGACAATACCTGATATTGAGTTTGAGGAAATGCGTATCAAGGTAGATCATCAGTTACAGCGCACATCACAGATGGAATATGTGATCCAGGAGCCGAAAACAGAAAGCGGAGTCCGCTATGTTCCTATGACAGAAGAAGTGGCAATGTGTTTCCACAGAATCATTGCTAATCGGGAAGCGCCGAAAGTTGAGCCTATGGTAGATGGCTATATCCGTTTCTTGTGTCTGGATAAGAATGATATGCCGATGGTTGCCCTTCACTGGGAAAAGTATCTGGCGCATATCATTGAAAAGTACAATAAGATTTACCGCGTCCAGATGCCGAAAGTAACCCCTCATGTATGCAGACATACCTTTTGCTCCAATATGGCGAAGTCGGGAATGAATCCGAAGACCTTGCAGTACATCATGGGCCATGCGGATATCAGTGTAACATTGAATACCTACACCCATGTGAATTTTGATGATGCGAAAGAGGAACTGCAGCGAGTGGCGAACTCGTAAAAAGCCCGTTGGTAAAACTGCTTACTTTACCAACGTATTTACCAATTTTGCAGGGACAAATATGAGAAAGTATGAGACGATTTGAGAAAATACTTTAGAGGCACAGAACTTTGGAGTAGTCCGAAAACCCTGTAAAACCAAGCATTTGAGAAGAAATACAGGACATATAAGGAGTTATAGAAAAATGATAAAAATCCTATTTATTTGCCACGGCAACATCTGCCGCAGCACCATGGCCGAGAGCGTCTTCACCCACATGGTCACCCAACAGGGGCTCTCCCAGCAATTCCGCATCGCCTCCGCGGCCACCAGCCGCGAAGAAATCGGCAACCCGCCGCACTACGGTACAGTGAATAAATTGCGCTCCATGGGAGTTCCCCTCGTTCCTCACCGCGCCGTGCAGATGACAAAGGCGGATTATAAAAACTATGATTATATCATTGGCATGGACGGCATGAATATCCGAAATATGTTAAGGATATTGGGGAGTGATCCGGAGCATAAGGTGTACAAGCTTCTGGATTTTGGTGCTCATTCCCGTGATATAGCGGATCCCTGGTACACAGGGAATTTTGACCTTACCTATGAGGATATCGTGGAGGGATGCGAAGCGCTGCTTGCGTATTTGCAAAATGGAAACGGGAGATGAGGTTGAAAATAAAAAGATTGTTGAGTGCAGCCATTGAAGATTCATGGACGGAAAGGAAAACTTAGAATGACTTATCAGGAATTGTTAGAAAAAGCAAAAGAAAATATCGGTACATACTGTAAAGCCTGTCCGGTCTGCAATGGGATTGCCTGCAAAAATCAGATCCCCGGACCGGGAGCCAAGGGCATAGGAGATACCGCAGCAAGAAACTATGCTAAATGGCAGGAGATCCGGGTCAATATGGATACGTTGTGCGAGCAGAAAACGCCGGATACTTCCCTGGAATTATTTGGCAGAACTTTCCACTATCCCTTTTTTGCGGGGCCGGTAGGCGCGCTCAATCTGCATTACGGGGAAAAGTATGATGATCCGTCCTACAATGATATCATGCTGAAAGCTTGCAGGGACAACGGAATTGCGGCCTTTACCGGGGACGGCACTAACCCGGAGGTGATCAGACAGGCGGCTAAAGCGTTGGCGCAGGTAGAAGGACAGGGCATCCCGACGATCAAACCCTGGAATATGGAAACGATCCGGGAGAAGATGACGCTCTGTAAGGAGGCGGGCTGCTTTGCACTGGCGATGGATGTGGATGCGGCGGGGCTGCCTTTCCTGAAAAATATGACGCCGCCCGCGGGCAGTAAGAGTGTAGAACAGCTGAAGGAGATCGTGCAGATGGCAGGCGTTCCCTTTATCGTAAAGGGGATTATGACAGTAAGAGGCGCATTGAAAGCCAAGGAAGCAGGTGCGGCGGCGATCGTTGTCAGCAATCACGGCGGTCGTGTGCTGGATCAGTGTCCGGCGACAGCGGAGGTGCTTACGGAAATTGCGGACGCTCTGCAGGGAAGCGGTGTGAAGATTCTGGTGGACGGCGGCATCCGTAGCGGTACGGATATTTTCAAGGCCCTTGCTATGGGAGCAGACGGTGTGCTGATATGCAGACCCTTTGTGACAGCGCTCTATGGGGGCGGCGCTGAGGGCGTTGGCCTTTACATAGAAAAGCTGGCGGGAGAGCTTCGGGATACCATGGAAATGTGCGGGGCAGGGTCTCTGCGTGAGATTACTAGGGATATGGTGCGTGTCTGCTGATGCTGTCTGTTTTCAGAAGGCATGGGTTGCAGACAGTATCCGTATGCAGTGTGATATGTCATACAGGGACCGGCTGTCATGAACGGACGAAATCATGTCGTGAATAAAGCGGCGCCTGCCTTAAGAAAAGGGGAGAAGAGTCCGATATTTATAATAGAAATTGCAACGGCATGATACTGTCATGTGACAGGAGGGACATAGGATGCAGGTTAAGATAGGAAATAACGAGAATCAGACGATAAATACAAGTCTGCAGGCGCAGGAGAAAGCGGCGAAAGGCGCGAGCAAGGAAGCGGTAAAGAGAAAGAACACCATTTTTGCGGGGGATCTGCCGATAAACAAAGACCCGATTGAGCTGCGCAAGCAGCAGGCGCAGAAGAGGGCCATGAAGTTTGTGAAGGATGCCTGGTCGGGTGACCGCAAGCTGGATCAGAGTCAGGATGAAATTCGTGCGAAGCTCAAAGAGTTGATGGATGAGGCAACCGCTAATCAGGAGCTTGCGCAGGGCAATACGGAGAGAATAGAAAATCTACGCCGGCAGTACGGTGTGGAGGCAGATTCTCAGGAGCAGAAGGATCTGGAGTTGCTTATGAAAGCGTCCAACCCGGATTCCTTTGATTCTTTCACGGAGGACGAGAAGGCAAGGCTGGAAGAGATGGGGCCCCAGAGAGAGTATATGGCATTGCTTTCCATTAAGATGAAATCTACAGAGCCTTTTACAGAGGCTGATCAGGCAAGGCTGGATGAGCTGGGGAAATCGCTGACAGAGTATCAGCGCAATTCTTTGGAAATCAATGAAGAGCGGAATATTTATCAAAAAAGAGAACAAAATGCGCAGAATTATGCGCAGGATCTCCAGACCTCTCTCACGGATATGAAGATTGAACGGTTAAAATTCCACAAGATGGCGGATGCCCAGGAGAAGGCAGAACAGGTCATGGAGCAGGCCAGTGAGGAGATCATAGGTCTTTTGGTGGATGAAGCCAAGGATCATGTGGATGAGACCTACGAGGAGCAGAGAGAAGAGGCAGAGAAGAAGGCTGAGGAGAAGGAAGAACAGGAAGAGAAGCTGGAAAAGATAGAGGAGCGAAAAGAACTGCTTGAGGCACGGGTGGAGATTGCACAGGAACAGCCCCATGAGGCAGAGGAGGCACACAGGGAGCAGGAAAGAGACGCCAGAGAAGAGGCACAGCTCATGAAGGATATGGCGGAAGGCGGAATGGATGTGGCAGGCACAAGTTCTGCGGTGAAGGCGGAGATTAAGGATATGCTGCAGAAGATGAAGCTGATCGAGGCGGATATCAAGGGCATTGAAGTGGACGAAGAGATATAAGACTGAAAAGGCAGACAGAAAAGAGGTAGTGTTATGAGAATCACAAGAAATTATAGAAATAGTATGGTAAATCCCAGAAAGAACAGTAAAGGCGATCAGGCGTCGCTGATAAAGAGCGCCTTAAACCGCAGCAGTGCCAACAGCCGTGCGACCAGGCTGGCGAGTCTTCTGGGAAATAAGAATACCTCTCAGACCAGTGCACTGACTGCAAGGGATTTTGTCACTTCCACTGCCAAGTCACAGAAATTTTATTATGATATGCAGTATCATGCAAACCAGGTGGAAGAGTATGCAGATGCGCTGAAGAGTTCCAATAAGGACTCTGTCTACGACAAGGCGAGAGAGAGCGGCAGTACAGAGCAGATCGTGTCGGATATCAAAGGCTTTGTGGCACAGTATAACAATATGTTAAGTGACCTGAAGGAATCCGGAACGAGAGCCGATACCAGTATTCTGACCCAGATCAACAGCATGGCGAGATTGGCGGAGAAAGATCTGGCGGCTACGGGCATTTCCCGGAAGTCGGACGGAACGCTGGAGATCGATGAGAAGAAGCTGGCAGCGGCAGATGTGGATACGCTGGAAAAGGTCTGGGGCGGCAGCGGATTTGTTTCGAAAGCGAGCGCTAAGGCAGGCACTGTGGCGGCGACTGCGGAGAAGAATATTGAAGCGGAGAAGAGCAGCGTCTACAGTCCTTTTGACAGAGCGAATCTCTATAGCAGTTCCAACTCTGCCGGGAAGTATTTTAACTATCGCAGGTAGAGCGTATGAATCGTCTAAACTGGGTACAGCAGAGCGAAGGTTTTAAAACGGAATACCGTGTTTTGAAGTGGAAGACCTCCCATTTCCATGAGCCCTATGCGAGGCGGAATGCGGGCAGCATGCCGAAGCAGCCAAGCGCTGCCGCTGCTGCGGCCGCTGAGGAGATGAAGACGGAGGCGGAAGGGCTGGGATTAGGGCTTGCTGATAAGCGTAAGAGCGGAACTCGTCCCGGCTTCGGTATGGGAGAACACTTGGCACAGGGGTTGTCCGGAGAAGACAGAGGGCGCGACGGGGTGAGTATATCTGCACAGGGCACCAGACAACAGGGCGCCGCAGAGCAGGCGCAGACCGCGGTGCAGAGTGTAAGTCAGACTGCCGGGCATGCTGCTCAGATTCAGGCTGCGGAGACCGTGGTGGTGTCGTCGGCGAATGAACCCTCGTCTACAGAGACAGAAGAGGAGCGGGCCAATCGGGAGAATACCACGGTGGCGGAAACTGGTAAAGGGAATATCCGCAATCGTCTTCAGGAGAGCGCAAAACGTTTGCAGGAAGCGTACCAGAGACAAAAAGAAAAAGCGGCAAAGCTATTGCCGCTTAAACAGATCAAAGAGGATAAGCCCAAGGAAAAAGCGAAGGGCACACGGGTGGCTGACAAGGAGACGATGCTCTCCATGCAGGCCGAGAATCATTATCTGTTAGATTCTTATGATCATAACGGAAACTACAGCATGCTGGGGAAATAGATCAGTTCCACTTTACCAGCTTGCGGCCAAGTTTCAATACGATGCGTATATAAAAAGGCTGTAAGGCCTTTTTTGCATTTTGCAGTTCTTTTCGAATCTCGATATGCTGGGGACAATGCTTTTCACAGGCGCCGCACTGGATACATTTGTCCGCCGAGGCAGGATTCTTTTTCAGGGAAGTGACTTGCGCATACTCTAACCGGGTAGACAGTTTTTTGGCATTGGCAGTCTGGTTATAGCAGCGAAAAGCGGTAGGGATATCCACTCCCTGGGGGCAGGGCATACAGTAGCCGCAGCCGGTACAGCCCACCTTCAGGTTGGCGTTGATCTTGGCACGCAGCGTCTGGATCATGCTGTGATCGCGTTCTGTGAAGGAGCCTGCTTTCGCGGCGCACGCGCTTTCTATGTTTTGCTGCACCATCTCCAGAGAGTTCATGCCGGAGAGTACACAGGTTACCGCTGGCTGATCCCACAGCCAGTGAAAAGCCCACTCGGCGGGCGTACGTTTTACAGGATGAGCCGCGAGCACCTCCTTGGCGGCATCGGGCAGATTTACCAGTCTGCCGCCGCGCAGAGGCTCCATGATGACCACAGGAATGTTTTTGCCGTGGGCATAATGAAGACCTTCTCTGCCGGCCTGTGTATGTTCGTCAAAATAATTATACTGTATCTGGCAGAAATCCCAGTCGTAGGCGTCGATCAGAGATTTGAAGGTAGCGGTATCGCCGTGGAAGGAGAAGCCGATGTTACGAATAGCGCCTGTTTTCTTTTTCTCCGCAATCCAGGACTCTATTCCGATGTTCTTTAGCCGGTTCCAGACATTCACATCAAAGAGCATATGCATCAGATAATAATCTATATGATCTGTCCGCAGACGTTTGAGCTGTTCGTTGAACAGCTTTTCTATGGACGCTTCATTTTTTAACATATAGTAGGGGAGCTTGGTTGCAATATAGACCTGATCCCGGCAGTGGTTGCGCTCCAGGATCGTGCCGAGGGCCTCCTCGCTGCCGCCGTAAATATAGGCGGTATCAAAATAGTTGACACCGTTTTCGATGGCAAGCATTATTTCCTTTTCGGCCTTTTCCAGGTTGATTCTGCCGCCGGAGCCGGAAAAGCGCATACAACCGTAGCCGAGGATGGATACTTCAGTGCCGTCTTTCATTTTTCTGTATTGCATAATATACCTCCTGTCATTCTATTTATTATAAGTAGGTTTTTTTAAGAAGTCAATCACGAGGCAACTTTATCTTTTGGTATAAAGCAGCAAATTTATAATAAATGATATAGGGATTTGGAGTGTGAGCGTTTTCCGGGGAATTATGACGGGATAGAGACTGCAAAGATTGATGCGGGTGTCAGTGTAAACGACCCCTCTATCGTAAAGGCGGACGTAATCTATTCTGTCTCTTCCATAGGCGCATAGTGGATGTTTACCTTGATATCCTGACCGTAGTTACCGAAAGTTTTTCCGAAGATGGTCAGCCCGCCTACATGCTCTGCATCGTCATTCACTGCCAGACGGAAGCGGAGGCTGCTGCGGTAATCCAGATGAAGTCTGTCGATGGTCACATCGGAAATCTTAAGGCCGTCAATAAATGTGCCCTTATGGTTGACTACGAGAAGCTTCAAAAGGCCGTACTGATTCCAGCTCGGGAACCACCAGTCGGGGGTGAAGAGTCCTCTGGAATCACCGAAATCCCCTGGGGAGAGCCAGTTTCCGATACACACATCATTTAAATAGAAGGAGATATCGGAGGGCCATACGTTGTTAACGCCGGGAGCTTCAGAGCTTAACTCTGCGGAGATGGTAAGCTGGGTGATCTTCTGGAAGCTGGGAATAAAATTCGGGATGTTGTACTCCACAAACCCTTTTGTAAACCAGAGAATATCGGCGCTGTAGCGGTCCGGATGATCAAAATAGCGGGAATCGTCCACCTCACCGATCAATGCCTTATCGGAGGCCAGACCGCAGGTAGGGCAGATCCGGTAAACAGAGTAATGACCAACCTTTACATCGGTGCTATATACGTTTAGGATGTCCTCCTGCCGCTCCAGGTCGACCAGAATCTTATCCAGATGTACAGAGCAGATTTTCTGGTTGCCATGCCTTGCTGACTCCGTGGAAATGGAGATGAGCCCACAGCTTTCCAGTTTTTTGATATGGCTTGTCAGCGCACCGTTAGTGATATTCAGGCGGGAAGCCAGCTCATTCATGCTCATGCTGTTATTTTCCAGCAGAATATTTAAAAGTTCAATTCTGACATCGGAAGCCAGAGCTTTAAAGATGTCTAAACCATCGATCAATGAAGTGATGTGCAGCAAGGTAATTTCCTCCCGATAGTAAGATGATTTATCATTATATAAAATACTATATCAATAATGATAATAGTAAAATTATATACAGAAGATACCTGTTCGTCAATTATGGCTAAATAATTTTATATAAATATGCACAAGAAAAATGCAAGAAAAGGCGATCTCCCACCGGAGACCGCCTTTTGGCTTTTTTGTATATGCGGGTGACAGATTATTTCCCCATCACCTCATCGAAAATCTGCGTGATCTTCTCGTCGGGCGCCTTTGTCAGAAGAGAAACGATCACATTGACAAGGAGCGCTATAACAAATGCGGGAAGCAGTTCGTAGATGGCGAAAACCCCGCCCAGNGCAGCGATACCGTACTTCCANACAAAGACCATAACACCGCCNGCTATCATACCGGCGATGGCNCCCTGTTTATTGGAGCGTTTCCAGAACAGCGCCAGAAGCACTACNGGGCCGAAAGCGGCGCCGAAACCGGCCCAGGCAAAGGATACGATAGTAAAAATAGAGCTGTCGGGATCCTGGGCGATGAAGACCGCAATCAGAGAGATAACGATGACTGTGATNCGGGCAATGCGCAGGGAAGTCTTGGTATCCAGCTTCTTTTTGCCGAAATCCTGCACCAGATTCTGGGAGATACTGGATGCCGCCGCCAGCAGCTGGGAATCGGCGGTAGACATGGTAGCCGCCAGGATTCCAGATAAAATAACACCAGCTATCAATGCCGGGATAATACCGTAAGAACTTAAAACCGAAGCAATCTGAATGATGACCGTCTCGGAGTTACTGCCTTCCAGCATGGGAAGGAACCCGGCTTGGGAGAGGGCGTAGCCCACCACACCGATGAGGATGGCAATNCCCATGGAGATNACNACCCANACNGAAGCNATTCTTCTNGAAAGGGTCANCTTTTNCTCATCCTCGATCGCCATAAAGCGAAGCAGGATATGAGGCATACCGAAGTAGCCGAGACCCCATGCCATCGTGGAAGCGATCATAAGCGGTGTGTAGGGGGTGGCGGAGCCGGTCTGCGGNGAGTAGCTCTGCACCAGNCTNAAGTANCCNGGAAGGCTGCTTGCCGTGTTNATGACCTGATCAAANCCNCCGGTNACAACNGCGCCGAANCCGACTACGATCANNAGNGCGATCGTCATGGTAATGCTCTGGATAAANTCNGTGGTNCTCACNGCNAGGAANCCGCCCAGCGTACAGTAGAGCACGATGACAGCGGCGCTNANGAGCATNGCCACNATATAATTCATGCCGAAGAGNGTGCTGAACAGCTTGCCGCAGGCCGCNAAGCCGGANGCNGTATAGGGCACAAAGAAGATCACGATGACNANAGCGGCGATACAGGTCAGNATNTGNTTGTCNTCGCCGTATCTTTTTGCAAAAAACTCCGGGATGGTAAAGGAACCGATCCGGCTGGAGTAGCGGCGGATCCGCTTGGAGACAAAGAGCCAGTTTAAGTANGTGCCGACGGCGAGACCGATGGCNGTCCAGCCCACCTCGGANAGNCCGGNNAGATANGCNAGNCCNGGNAGACCCATTAACAGGTAGCTGCTCATGTCGGAGGCNTCCGCNCTCATGGCAGTNACCANAGGNCCCAGCTTGCGGCCGCCCAGNAAAAATTCCGAAGCNTGCGTACTTTNTTTGGAATANGCTATGCCNATATAGATCATGATGCCCAGATAGGCNATGATCGCAANGATGATACAAACAGTNGATGTCATAAATTTNNTCCTCCTCNTTATCCTCTTNTGTATACAATCATTTGCTATTATAGCGGNTTTGNAGNGAATGCGCAATAAAAACCGTTAGAAAAACGACGGCAGGAGCGGTACATCCTATTGCTTTTATGTCAAAAATCGCATATAATGTCATTATCTGTACTGTATTTTTGGGGAAAGANGAAGGAGGAGGCAATGGGGGGAGAAAAGGGTGAAATGAGNGCGACAGCCCGTTTTGAGGANTTATGCANCAATGCGTTCGCAGAGCAGGAAAANTTCCTGATGGACAGGCTTGCGGAGAATAAGGATACGGAGTATGGTAGACTGTTTGGATTTGAGGATATTCACTCTGTGGAGGAGTATCAGAAGGAACTGCCCATTACGTTTCATTATGATTATGAAGCCATCATAGAGCGGCAGGTGGAAGGGGAAGAGGGGCTGCTCACAGCAGAGAAGCCCATGTATTACTGTATCAGTTCCGGCAGTACGGACTCGCCAAAGTATGTGCCGATCTTGGAGCGGGATATTCAGCGACAACAGTTTTATTGGAATGATCTGATCCGGGAGACGATTCGTAAGCAGCTTCCGGATGCTGCGGACGAGGAGCTGTTTGGCAAGATTTTTGAGACAGGGGAATTTCGTCGGGATTTTATGCCGGATGGCACCATGAGCGGTGTGCGGGCGAGTGCTCTGCATCGATATCTGGAGGAGAAAGATGAATTAGATATCGGGTGTTATACAGCGCCCAAAGAGGTGTTGTTTCCGGAAGAGATGGAAGATATGCTGTATGTCAAGCTGCGTTTTGCATTGGACTGCGCTGATGTGACGGCGATTCATGGCGTATTTGTAAACCGTCTGGTCGGGATGTTTCGATATCTGGTAAAAAACTGGGAGGCGTTTCTTTCTGATATTGAGACAGGAGAAGTCAGTGAATGCTTTGCGGTGAGCGATAATTGGGAACAGTATCTGCGGGAGCATCTGTCTGCCAATCCTGAGAGAGCGGCGCAGCTGCGGAAGATTGCCGAGGAAAATCTGGAGGATGGGCTGGTGCAGAAGATNTGGCCTAAGGTCAGGTATTGCCGGGTGATCGGCGGCAGTATGTTCGCACCCTATATGGATATGTTGAAACGGTATATCGGGGATCTGCCCATTCATTATTTTACCTATGCGGCCTCGGAAGGGTGTTTTGGCATTGCCAGTGAATTAAATGCGGGGGATGCTTATTATGTGCTCCTGCCGGATACCTGCTTTTATGAATTCTTTTCGGAGACCGGGGACGGGTATAGAATGTACACCATCCGCGATGTGGAGGTTGGAACCAAGTATGAGCTGTTGATCACGACTTTTTCGGGCGCATATCGGTATGCCATCGGAGATGTGGTGGAGATCGTGGGCTTCAAGGGACAGGCGCCTGTTGTGCGGGTCTGCTACAGGAAGAGTCAGGTGATCAATATTGCTGATGAGAAGATGAATGTACGTGAGCTGGAGAGCGCCATGCGGAAATTCCAGAGACGGGCGGAGTGCACTGCGGAAGGGTACTGTGTGGATGGGGATTACACCAAGCGTCGGCCCCGGTATTTGCTCTATCTGGAATTGGCGGAGGGAGAATTGCCTGAGGATGCGGAGCAGCTATTGGATGAATGTCTGATGGAGAGCTGTGCCGGCTATAAGAGAGACAGGGAGCTGGCGGAACTCGATAAGGTAAAGATTCAGATGATCCCTCAGGGAGGNTTTAAGGCCTACGGAAGATTTATGGCAAAGCTGGGACATCGCAAGGAACAGGATAAACCCCTGCGGATCCTGGTGACGGAGGAACAGAAGGCGTTCTTTGGAGGGGCGCTTCTGGTGTAAAATATGATGGATGAGAGAGAAATGCTGCCGGAAGTCTTCATGGAAAAGATGAGACGGCTTCTGGGCAGCGAGTATGATGCCTTTGCGGCATGTTATAGCCGGGGACGTCAGTATGGACTGCGGCGTAATCTGCAAAAAGGCACAGAGCAGGATTTTATCAGGGTGATGCCCTTCCCGCTGGAAAAGATTTCCTGGGCGCGGGAAGGGTATTATTATGATGCTGCAAATCAGCCCGGCCGGCATGTGCTGCACGAGGCGGGCGCTTATTATATTCAGGAGCCGTCTGCGATGGCGGCGGTGGAGGCGTTGGATCCCGCGCCGGGAGAGCGGATATTGGATCTGTGTGCCGCACCGGGAGGCAAGACCACCCAGATTGCCGGCAGGATGGAGGGGCAGGGACTGCTTGTGGCCAATGAGGTGATCGGGGATCGGGCAAGGATCCTGTCTCAGAATGTGGAGCGCATGGGAATCTCTCACTGCGTGGTATGCTCTGAGAAGCCGGAACGCATGGCAGCGTTGTTTCCCGGCTTTTTTGACCGGATTTTGGTTGACGCTCCCTGTTCCGGTGAGGGAATGTTTCGGAAAGAGGAGGCGGCAAGAGCAGAATGGAGCCCGGAGGCNGTGCAGATGTGCGCGGACAGGCAGGCTATGATCCTGGAAGAGGCGGCGAAGATGCTGAAACCGGGCGGTGTGCTGGTGTATTCCACCTGTACCTTTTCCCCGGAGGAGAATGAGGGGACGATCAGTGTATTTTTGCAAAGGCATGAAGAGTATAATATAGAAGAGATCACTTGTAAGGATCTGTTTTCAACGGGGCGGGCAGAGTGGGTCGAACAGCCTGCGCCGGGGATAGAGCATACCCTGCGGTTGTGGCCGCATCTTCTGCGGGGCGAAGGGCATTATGTGGCCAGACTGCGGAAGCAACCGACAAACGTGGCGGGGGCGTCGTGGGAAAACGTCAATACGGAGAGACACGAAAAGNGTGTCAAAAAGGGCACGGCGCGCGAATGTGCATTGGGAACAAANTTGTGTAAACTTGTGAACGTTTTTCTGACAGAAGAACTGGGGCTGGAGACAGAATGGCTGNNGAGCCNTTCCGGGGAGCTTCTGCGGTTTGGGGATCAGATCTATCTGGTGCCGGAGGGGATGCTCTCTCTTTCGGGGGTGAAGGTTCTGCGGCCGGGACTGCATCTTTTGACAGAAAAAAAGAACCGGTTTGAGCCGGCTCATGCCCTGGCGCTTTCGCTGNATCCGCAAAAAGTGAGCCGGGCAAAGAGTCTCACGGAACAGGAAGCGAGAGCTTATCTGCGTGGGGAGAGTGTAGCCTGTCAGGAGGAGAGAGGATGGATATTGCTTGTCTATGAGGGGTATCCTCTGGGTTTTGGAAAAGCGACCGGGGGACAGATCAAAAATCATTATCCGAAAGGACTCAGAAAATCCTTATAAAAAATCGAGTGCCCGCGCACTCGATTAAGAGAATGCTTCGCATTCTCCTTCGAGGTTCTAAACTGTGGCAATTTCATATAAGATAAAATTTGATTTATGGGGTTGTCAAATGATTCCGCCTGGAATATACTAGATTTAGATTTTTGCATAAGATAAACCACTTCAGCTTGTGTTTACTCGCGTAGGGAGCTCTTACGATGTTATTTTCCAGTGTGGAGTTTTTATTTCGGTTTCTGCCGATTTTTATAATCATTTATTTAGCGTTGCCAAAATGGCGCAATATCATACTTTTACTGGGAAGCCTGATTTTTTATGGAGTAGGAGAACCGTATTTTGTTCTGCTGCTTCTTTTGTCTGTGTTGACAAACTATGGGCTGAACCGCTATATGTTCTGGGAGCCGCGCTCCCCTCAGTCAAACCGAAAACAAAAAGCAAAGAGGCGGAAAAAGCGCGCGCTGGCAGTGGCGGTGACGCTTGATCTGAGTGTGCTGTTTGTCTTTAAGTATTGGGATTTTGCAGCGGACAGTATCAACACCGTTGCGGGACAGGAGGCTTTGCCCTTGCTTTCGCTGGCTNTGCCGCTGGGGATCAGCTTTTATACTTTCCAGATGATATCCTACCAGATAGACTGTTATAGGGGAACGGTGCAGAAACGGGCGGATCTGCTGACTTTTGCAACCTATATCTGTATGTTCCCGCAGCTGATTGCCGGTCCTATCGTACGTTTCGAGGAAGTGTCTGAGCGATTGGCAGCAAGGCGGGTGCGCATCCGGGATTTGGAGAACGGCCTCAAGCTTTTCACGCTGGGACTGGGACTCAAGGTGCTTTTGGCGAATCAGATCGGCACGCTCTGGAATCTGGTCATGACGGCGGGCGCGGGACGGCTTCATGTGTTGGTGGCATGGCTGGGGGCTTTCGCCTTTTCCTTTCAGATCTATTTTGATTTCTGGGGATACTCCGTGATGGCCATGGGACTCGGCAAGATGCTTGGTTTTCGGATTCCCCGCAATTTCAATGAGCCTTATATCTCGCGTTCTGTTTCAGAGTTCTGGAGAAGATGGCATATTACGCTGGGAAGCTGGTTTCGGGAATACGTCTATATTCCGCTTGGGGGAAACCGTCGGGGAAATGCCAGAACGATCTTCAATCTGCTTGTTGTCTGGGCGCTCACGGGACTCTGGCATGGTGCGGCATGGAATTTTTTGCTCTGGGGCATTGCNTTTTTTCTGCTCATTTCACTGGAAAAGCAAACCTATGGTAAATGGCTTGAGAGCAGCAGAGTGCTGGGACATCTATACATAATCCTCCTGATTCCCGTCACCTGGGTGGTTTTTGCGATCACAGATATGGGGCAGCTCGCGGCGTATCTGGGCAATATGATCGGCTATCATCGGGAAGCAGTCCTGGTGGGAACCGCACAGCTTATGAGGTATCTCAGGGAATATGGCGTATTATTGATAGCGTGTGTTATTTTTGCAACGCCCTTGCCCGGAAAGCTGTACTATAAATGGAAGGATCGTTGGTTTATGGTATTGATTCTTCTGGTAGTGTTCTGGCTCTCTGTGCGGGGGATCATTAGAGGAGACAATAATCCGTTCCTGTATTTTAGATTTTAACACGCACCTGTTTGTATAAAGAGGCATGATATGAATAATAATAAGATAAGAACTTGTCTGGAAATCGCATATAATTGTCCGTTTCTTTTACTGATTTTCTCTACCTCATTCCTTTTTTTTATCTATTCCGGTGTTTCTATTGAACACAATAACGATAAAAATATAGCGGTGATCCAAATGGATACTACGGGAAAAATACCNGAGGAATACGGCGGTACAGATGAGAAAAAAGACGAGAATACACANGAAATAGAACAAAATATTGAACGAAATGTTTCTGCGGAGCAAATGGAAAAGTCTCTGGAAAGTGAAAATGAGATGGAAAATGCAGGAATACGCAAGGAAGAAAACGNGAATATAAAGAATAAAACAGAACGCAAAAGCGATATTGAGAAAACGGAAGGTATCATAATTAAGCGGGAAAAGCCGGAAAGAGCCACAAAATTTGTGGAATATACTCCGATCGCCACAAATTCCATATATTACTCAGATGCAGGAAAAGTTGCATTGACCACCACCTATGACTATGTGTTGGAGAACGATAGTTATTTAAATGACGCCGTTTTTATGGGAGATTCCAGGACTTTGGGGATATCGGACTATGCCGGATTTGACGAAGCGGATTTCTTCTGTGAAAATGGCATGACCATCTATAAGCTGTTAGAGGATACCGGGGTGACCTATCAGAGGACCGGTGAGAAGGTGGATTTGAAAGAAGTGTTGCAGGAGAAGCATTACGGGAAAATTTATATCATGCTGGGGATGAATGAACTGGGGTACGGAGACACCAATATGTATCTGAAACAGTATTTGAAAGTACTGAAACAGATCAGGGAGTGGCAGCCTGATGCAGTCATCTTTGTCATGGCGAATCTTCATGTGAGCCAGGAAAAGAATAATATGGAGTCGGAGTTTAACAATGTCAATATCAACGATAAGAATGTGGCTTCGGCCCGTCTCGCCAACGGTCGGGATATCTTTTATCTGGACTGTAATCCGATCTTTACGGATGATGAGGGGTATCTGCAGGCGGAACTTACCTTTGACGGGGTACACCTCTACGCCCAGCATTATGAGAAATGGCGTGAATTTCTGCTGGAGCATGGTGTGGAGCTGGANAGAACGGAAGAATAACGCGTGATATTCATTTAAAACAGGAACAGACGGGAGGCATTTCCCATGGGAGAAGAAATTCGACTGAATAAATATCTGGCTTCCTGCGGGGTATGTTCCAGGCGGGATGCGGATAAGCTGATAGAAGCAGGGGTGGTCTGTGTAGACGGGGAGACGGCGGGCACGGGCAGACGAGTGACGGGGGCCGAGCGGATCACGGTTCGGGGGAAGCTGTTACAGGGACCGGACGAGAAGGTAGTACTAGCTTACTATAAACCTTTGGGTGTGGTGTGTTCGGAGCGGGATGCNCANGCAGCNCGGCTGGTNNCGAANGANTTGNGNTACGGNAANCGGGTGACCTANGCNGGNCGNCTGGACAAGGACTCTGAGGGCCTGCTTTTGCTGACCAATGACGGCGAGCTCATCGAGGCAATGATGCGGGGTAGAAACGGGCATGAGAAGGAATATATTATAAAGAGCGAAAAGCCCTGGGAGGCGCAGGCGATCGAAAACATGCGGCGGGGTGTATATCTGGAGGAACTGGAAAAGACCACCAGACCCTGTGAGATCGAGCAGATCGGGGAGAAAACCCTTAAGATCATTCTTACGCAGGGATTGAACCGGCAGATCCGGCGTATGTGCAAGACGCAGGGATATCAGGTGAAGAGCCTGAAGAGAACCCGGGTTGTCAATATTGGTCTGGGAACGCTTAAACCGGGAGAATACCGGGAACTGTCCATAGGGGAGAAAGCAGAGCTTTACAACCGCTGTGGACTGTCTGTGAGATGAGCGGTACGCGGCGATTAAGATAGGAATGGCAGGTAGAACAGATGGCGGATCAAAATATGGAACGGATGCGGGAACTGGTCTCTTTGCTGCATAAAGCTTCCGAAGCTTATTATGCGAAGGATGAGGAGATCATGTCCAATTTCGAGTATGACAGGCTTTATGACGAGCTGGCTGCGCTTGAAGAGGAGAGCGGCATCACCTTGGCGGACAGCCCTACGGTACAGGTGGGCTACGAGGCGGTGGAGGAGCTTCCCAAGGAGCGTCATGAAACGCCTATGCTCTCTCTGGCAAAGACCAAGAGCAGGGAGGAGCTTCGGGACTGGCTGAATGGCAGGGAGGCGCTTTTGTCCTGGAAGCTGGATGGGCTTACCATTGTCTTGACCTATCGGGACGGCGCTTTGCAGAAGGCAGTCACAAGAGGAAATGGTGAAGTGGGAGAGGTCATCACCAACAACGCGAGAGTCTTCCGAAATCTTCCCCTGACCATACCATACCGGGGAGAATTGATCCTGCGGGGCGAGGCGGTGATTACCTACAGTGATTTTGAGAAGATCAACAGTGAGATCATAGACGCGCAGGCGAAGTATAAAAACCCCAGAAATCTGTGCAGCGGCAGTGTCAGACAGCTGGATAATCAGATTACGGCGGGGCGGAATGTGCGGTTCTACGCCTTTTCTCTGGTGCGGGCGGAAGTCGATTTCCACAATGCCCGCTCAGAGCAGTTTGCGTTTCTTGCAGAGCAGGGATTTGAAGTGGTGGAATACAGGATTGTGAATCCTGACAATATATTAAATAGCATTAGTTATTTTGAGGAGAAGATACAAACCTACGATGTGCCCTCAGACGGATTGGTTCTGACTTATGAAGATATGGCTTACGGCGCGTCTTTAGGCAGGACTGCGAAATTTCCCAGGGATGCCATCGCCTTTAAGTGGGCGGATGAGCTGCGGGAGACTACCTTGCGGGAAATNGAGTGGAGCGCCAGCCGCACGGGACTGATCAACCCTGTGGCGATCTTTGAGCCGGTGGAGCTGGAGGGCACCACAGTGAGTCGGGCCTCCGTCCACAATATCAGTATTTTACGGGGCTTAAAACTGGGAATCGGGGATCGGATCACCGTCTATAAGGCGAATATGATCATTCCCCAGATCGCGGAGAATCTGACCGGCAGCGATACGCTGGAGATTCCCGAAAGCTGTCCTGTCTGCGGTCAGCCTACCCAGATTAAAAAGATCAACGAAGTGCAGTCACTGTATTGCACGAATCCGGACTGTGACGCCAAGAAAATCAAGGCTTTCACCCTTTTTGTGAGCCGGGATGCGTTGAATGTGGACGGTCTATCTGAGTCTACGCTGGAGAAGTTTCTGTCGAAAGGCTTTTTGCATGAGTATGCGGATCTGTTCCGGCTTTCCCGTTATGAGGAGGAGATCACGCAGATGGAGGGCTTCGGAGAGAAGTCTTACCGGAATTTACAGGAGAGTCTGGAACAGGCGAGGAACACGACTCTGCCGCGGCTGGTTTATGGACTCGGNATTGAAAATATCGGCGTGGCGAATGCGAAAATGCTGTGCCGCCATTTTCAGTTTGATCTTAACCGTCTTCGCAGCGCATCTCAGGAGGAACTGGCGGAGATCGACGGTATCGGGGATGTGATCGCCCAGAGCGTTCATGCCTTTTTTGCCGACGAGAAGAACGAGGAGCAGTTAGACCATCTTCTCTCGGAAGTAAACATCGCTGTGGAAAAGATAGAGGAGGGAGAGCAGACTCTGTCCGGCATGAGCTTTGTGATCACGGGCAGCCTTGTGCATTATGAGAATCGGAATCTGTTAAAGGAAGAGATTGAGAAAAAGGGCGGTAAGGTGACAGGCAGTGTGACAGGCAAAACCACCTGCCTGATCAATAATGATACCACATCCCAGTCCTCCAAGAATAAGAAGGCGAAGGAGCTGGGTGTGGAGATCGTGTCGGAAGAAGAGTTTTTGCAGGAGTATCTAAATAAATAACGAGTATTATTTATTTAGATTTCCCGCACATCATAAGGCGTCGTCTGGTACACGTAATAGTTGAGCCAGTTGGAGAACAGGAGCTGACCCGCGGAGCGCCAGTTGACGATGGGCTCTTTCGTGGGATCATCCTCCGGGAAGTAGTTTACCGGGATCTTAGGATTCATGCCCTTTTCCATGTCGCGGGCATATTCCAGAGCCAGCGTGTCTGCATCGTATTCCAGATGGCAGGTGATAAAGAAATGCCGGCTGTCCTCTGTCTTGGCGATGGCTACGCCGGCCTCGTCGGAGACGGCCATCAGCTCCAGACCCGGCACAGAGGCGATCTGCGATGGGGCGATGGTCATGGATCGTGACTGGGGCGCATGGAAGATATCGTCAAACCCCCGGAAGAGGGGCGATTTTTTCTTCAAAATCTGATGAGGATACACACCGGACAGCTTTTCGTCCAGATCCTCCCTGTCCAGCCCGTAAAAATAGTACAGGGCAGCGTAAGCGCCCCAACAGAGATGGAGCGTACAGTGCACATGGGTACGTCCCCATTCCATGATGGTGCAGATTTCATCCCAGTAGGCCACTTTTTCAAAACGCACATGGTCGAGCGGCGCGCCGGTGATGATCATGCCGTCAAACTTTCGGTCTTTGATCTGATCAAAGGTGGTGTAGAAAGCCGTCATGTGATTGGAGTCAGTGTGCTGCGGCGTGTAGCTTGCAGTTTGTAAGAATTCTACATTTACCTGCAGNGGGGTATTAGAGAGCTTGCGAAGGAGCTGTGTTTCCGTGACTTCCTTCGTAGGCATCAGATTTAAGATCAGCACATCCAAAGGACGAATATCCTGATGCATCGCCCGGTATTCTGTCATTACAAATATATTTTCTTTCTCTAAAATGCCGGTGGCCGGCAGTAGATCCGCTACTTTGATGGGCATAAGAGTCCCCTCGCTTTCTTATCGTATGTTTAGAATATTACAAGCAGAATCATACCACAAACAGGAGAGGCGTGCAAGGTGCGGGAGGTTATCCGGATGCTGAACGACGATTGCTGAACGACGCTGAACGACGATTTTATAAAAGGGTTTGCATAATCCCATATTTTGCATTATAATTTAATGAGTATTACGTATCTTGATTTTCTTGGAGGGGAATAATCAGATTATGGAGACAGCATATCAGAAAGTAAAGGTGCATAATGAACTGGAGTGGTGTCAGGTAAAGGATATGGACACCAAAGAGAAGATTGAAAAGGTTCTCCTGAAACACAGGGTTTCTTATTTTGTAAAGTGGGAGAAACCGAAGTTTTTCTCGAATGATACCTTTGGAGCCTGTGTATTCTGTGTCAATCAGCTGCAAAAGGAGATTGCGGATGATGCGCTGCAGGATCTGGACGAGGAGGTCAGAGAAAAGATTCGTTTTGTCAACCGCAAGGTGGATAGAACTTTTTATTAAGCAAGAGATANGTGTTATATGGCGCATTATAAAACCGGATGCAGAATATGCACCCGGTTTTTTACGGTACTCATTTTTTAAGAGGCGGAGGCTTTCGCTTCTGTTTTCAGATTTTTCTGGGCAGTGGAAAGCATCAGCTTGATCCGGTTTAACTGATTGACTTCGCTGGCACCGGGATCATAGTCGATGGCCACCACATTGGAGCGTGGGAAACGCTTGCGAAGTTCTTTAATAACGCCCTTGCCGACCACATGGTTTGGCAGACAGCCAAAGGGCTGTGTGCAGACGATATTGTTGACGCCGCTGTGGATCAACTCCACCATTTCCCCGGTAAGGAACCATCCTTCCCCTGTCTGATTGCCGATATCGACGATGGGCTTTGCGTAGTCTACCAGTGTGTAGATGCTCACGGGNGGGGTGAAATGCCGGCTCTTTGCAAAGGCTTTTGCGGCGGGAGAGCGAAGCGCTTCTAACGCCCGNATGGCAAATCTGGAAATAACGGCTGCTTTTTTTGAAGTGCCGAGGTAATCCGCCTTGTAAATCTGGTTGTAAAAGCAGTAGAACATAAAGTCCAGAAGATCCGGGACTACAGCCTCTGCGCCTTCAGATTCCAAAAGCTCTACCAGATGATTGTTGGCGGTGGGGGCAAATTTTACCANGATTTCGCCCACGATGCCGACCTTAGGTTTCTTAAGCTCCTCGTCAATGGGGATGGCGTCAAAGTCTTTTATGATCTGACGGCACATCTTTTGGAAGGTCAGATAATTCATATGCTTTTTGGAGACGAANCTTTGGCAGCGTTCCACCCACCGGGCATGCAGGGCATCCACGGAGCCGGGTTCTTTTTCATAGGGCCGCATGCGGTAGACACAGCGCATAAAGATGTCGCCAAACAGNGCACTGTAGGCAGCGCGTATCAATAAGTCGGCGTTCAGGTGGAAGCCAGGGTTGCTCTCTATGCCGGCCAGATTCAGAGANATCACGGGAATCTGCGCCATATCAGCTTTTTCCAGCGCCCGCCTGATAAAGCCAACGTAGTTNGTGGCACGGCAGCCGCCGCCGGTCTGGCTCATGACGATTGCCACCTTGTTCAGGTCNTATTTGCCTGACAAAAGAGCATCCATGATCTGTCCCACTACGATGAGTGAAGGATAACANGCGTCATTATTTACATATTTCAATCCCACATCCACAGCCTGTCGGTTGTCGTTGTTCAGCACCTCAAANTGGTAGCCGCAGGCGTTGAAAGCGGCCTCCATGATCTCAAAGTGAATGGGCGACATNTGAGGACAGAGGATCGTATAATCTTTTCGCATCTGCTCCGTGAAGGACACCTTAGTGATGGCGCTGGAGCGGATGGTACGCTGCTTCGCTTTCTGTTCTCTGACTTTGATGGCAGAGAGCAGGGAGCGGATGCGGATTCTGGCCGCCCCCAGATTGTTGACTTCGTCGATCTTTAAGCAGGTATAGATCTTGTCAGAGCCTGTGAGGATGTCGTTCACCTGATCCGTGGTGACGGCGTCCAGACCACAGCCAAAGGAGTTTAACTGGATCAGATCCAGATCGTCCCGTGTCTTTACATAGCTTGCCGCCGCATAGAGGCGNGAGTGGTACATCCACTGGTCAGAGACGATCAGGGGCCGCTCCGGAGCTGCCAGATGGGAAACGGAATCCTCAGTCAGCACGGCGATATCATAGGAAGTGATCAGCTCGGGAATACCGTGGTTGATCTCCGGGTCGATATGGTAGGGGCGTCCTGCCAGCACGATACCGCGTTTATGATTTTCTTCCAGATAGCGAAGCACTTCCTCGCCCTTTTTCCTCATATCCTGTCTGGCGGCAGCCAGTTCCTCCCAGGCGGCCTCTGCTGCATTCATAACATCTGTTACAGGAAGCTCCTGAAACTCTCTGGTCAGCGCCTCCGTGACAGTCTGCAGGCTTTTGAAGGACATAAAGGGGTTGCGGAAGATCACCTCACCCCGGCCGATCTCCTCCACATTATTTTTGATGTTTTCGGAGTAGGAGGTCACGATCGGGCAGTTGTAATGGTTATTTGCCTCGTGGAACTCGTCCCGCTCGTAAAAGAGGGCAGGATAGAAGATAAAATTCACATTCTGTTTGATGAGCCATGATACATGGCCGTGCGCCANCTTGGCGGGGTAACACTCCGACTCGCTGGGGATGGACTCGATGCCGAGCTCGTAAATTTTACGGTTGGAGACCGGGGAGAGAATGACCCGGAATCCCAGTTTTGTAAAGAAGGTGAACCAGAAAGGGTAGTTTTCGTACATATTTAACACTCTCGGAATGCCCACGGTGCCCCGCTTTGCCTCATCCGCCGGCAGGGGCTCGTAGGCAAAGTAGCGTTTCAGCTTATAGTCGAAAAGATTGGGCACGCCGTTTTCCTTCTTTGCACCGCCCAACCCACGCTCACAGCGGTTGCCGGAGATGTATTGGCGGCCGCCCGTAAATTTGTTGATGGTGAGACGGCAGTTGTTGGTGCAGCCCTTACATTTCGCCATGCTGGTCTCAAACTGCAGATTGGTGATCTGTTCCAGATTTAACATGGATGTCTGATAGTCCTTCTCATAGCGTTCTCTGGCGATCAGCGCCGCACCGAAAGCGCCCATGATACCGGCGATGTCAGGACGGATGGCTTCACAGTCCGCAATCTTTTCAAAGCTTCTGAGGACCGCATCGTTGTAGAAGGTGCCGCCCTGTACCACAATATTTTTGCCAAGCTCCGAGGCATCGGAGACCTTGATGACCTTAAACAGCGCATTTTTAATGACCGAGTAGGCCAGTCCCGCGGAGATATCGGAGACGGAAGCTCCCTCCTTCTGGGCCTGCTTGACTTTGGAATTCATAAAGACCGTACAGCGGGTGCCCAGATCGATGGGATGCTCTGCAAAGAGGGCCGTCCTTGCAAAGGACTCTACGCTGTAGTTTAAGGATTTGGCGAAGGTCTCGATGAAGGAACCGCAGCCCGAAGAGCAGGCTTCATTCAGCTGTACACTGTCCACTGTCTGATTTTTGATCTTGATACATTTCATATCCTGTCCGCCGATGTCCAGGATGCAGTCCACGTCGGGGTTGAAGAAGGCGGCGGCGTTGTAATGCGCCACAGTCTCCACTTCGCCGTCGTCCAGTAAAAAGGCGGCTTTCATCAGAGCTTCACCGTAGCCGGTGGAGCAGGAACGGGCAATTCTTACACCCTCGGGAAGCAGATTGTAGATCTCTTTCAGAGAGCGGATGGCGGTCTTTAAGGGACTGCCGTCGTTGCTGCTGTAGAAGGAGTAGAGGAGGGAGCCGTCATCGCCAACCAGAGCCACCTTGGTGGTGGTGGAGCCGGCGTCGATCCCCAGGAAGCAGTTGCCCCGGTAGGAAGCCAGATCGCCTGTTGCTACATGGTGTGCGTTATGGCGGGCAAGGAAGCCGTCATAGTCCGCCTGAGAGGCGAAGAGGGGNTCCATGCGTTCTACTTCAAATTCCATTTTGATGTCGGAGGCAAGCTTCTCTGTCAGTTCCTCCATGGTATAGGATACCTCTTCCTTCGCGTTTAGGGCAGAGCCGATGGCGGCGAAGAGGTGGGAATTGTCTGCGTCAATGATATGGGCATCATCCAGCTTTAGGGTGCGGATAAAGGACTGCTTTAACTCTGATAAAAAGTGCAGCGGGCCTCCCAAAAAGGCCACATGTCCCCGGATCGGCTTTCCACAGGCAAGACCGCTGATGGTCTGGTTGACCACTGCCTGAAAAATAGAGGCGGAAAGGTCCTCCTTCGTAGCGCCTTCGTTGATAAGAGGCTGGATATCGGTCTTGGCGAACACGCCGCAGCGGGCCGCTATGGTGTAGAGGGAGTGATAGTTTTTGGCATACTCATTCAGTCCTGCCGCATCGGTCTGCAAAAGAGAGGCCATCTGGTCGATGAAGGAGCCTGTGCCGCCGGCGCAGATACCGTTCATGCGCTGCTCCACGTTGCCGCCCTCAAAGTAGATGATCTTGGCGTCCTCGCCGCCCAGCTCTATGGCCACGTCCGTAACGGGCGCAAAGGTCTGCAGAGAGGTAGATACGGCGATCACCTCCTGAACGAAAGGAATCTGCAGATGGTTGGCCAGTGTAAGCCCGCCGGAGCCGGTGATCATAGGATGTACCGTGAGGTCTCCGAGGGTTTCATGTGCCTTTTCCAGAAGCCCGGAAAGGGTTTCCTGGATATTGGCAAAATGTCTTTGGTAGTCGGAAAAGAGTATCTGATGCCTGCTGTCTAAGATGGCAATCTTGACAGTGGTGGAACCGATGTCAATGCCAAGTGTATATTGCATATCACACATTTTCCTTCACTCCTTTATGAAAAAATTACCTTTTTACTTATTATAATGCAGTTTTCGGCATACCTTGTCATTATACGACACTGTTTTCCAAAAAGCAATCGTCCAATTCTTAGAAAGAAATGAAGTTTTCGGTAAGTAATTATAAAATTTTTGTAACACAGTGTTTTTTTGAGTTGTCTCGTTTACATTTAAAATGAGGGATGCTATATTATATAATAGCATTTCGATAATAGAATCCTGTTTTGGATTCTATTATATATTTTTGAAGGAGAGTGTGACATGAGTCCTTTTGAACGGAAATTCGGAAAATATGCGATCAGAAATCTTTCCTTTGTACTGGTCGTCTGCTATGCAATAGGGTATGTGCTGGAGCTTATCGACAGAAGCGGACTGATTCTGTCCTATCTGACCCTGGATCCATATGCGATTCTGCACGGGCAGGTGTGGCGGCTTGTGACGTGGATCCTGATTCCGCCAAGCGGCGGGAACCTTTTCGTTACTTTGATCATGTTGCTTTTTTACTGTTCCATCGGCACTTCTCTGGAGCGTACATGGGGCACTTACCGGTATAATGTCTATCTGTTTCAGGGAATGCTTTTCACCATTGCGGGGAGTTTTCTGCTGATGGGGTACTGTTACCTGTTTAGGCCGACGATTTTTCTGTCAAGCCTGACGGGTACCGTGCTGACGGTCAATACACCTACGGAATACTTCGCTGTCATATCGATGTTGTTCAGCACCTACTATATCAATATGTCGATTTTTCTGGCGTATGCGGCGACTTTTCCGGATGCCCAGGTGCTGCTCATGTTTATCATTCCGGTCCGGGTGAAATGGCTGGGGATCATTTACGCAGTGATGCTGGCATTACAGTTTTTATCTACCAGTGTGTACGGGAAGTTTGCTATTGGCGCATCCCTTCTCAATTTCGTGGTGTTCTTTTTCACTTCGCGCAGCATGATGCATCTGAATCCGAAACAGATACACAGACGGCAGGAGTTTAAGCGGGATGTGCGCAGAAGTACGGGGATTACCAAGCATAAATGTGCGATCTGCGGCAGAACTGAGGTGGACAGTCCGCAGATGCAGTTCCGTTTCTGCTCGAAATGCGATGGAAATTATGAGTATTGCGAGGAGCATCTATATACGCATATGCATGTTAAACGATCTAATTAAGTACTTGGTGTTATTAAAACATCATCTGTTGTAATAATAACAATGGTTATTATATGAACTGAAAGGGAAGGTAACAGCGGCGGGAGCAGGGAACGAAATGGACAGAGAAGTGCAGTTTGCCAGAACTTTGGAAGAAATAAAGAAAAAAGCGAGAGCACAGCATAACTTGATAAGCGGCATAGAGGTGGAGGAGGCGTTTGCAGCGCTTTCCCTATCTGCGGAACAGCTGCAAATGGTGTATCAGTATCTTGCGCAGAATAAGATCGGCGTAGACGAGCCGGTGGATGTGGAGGAAACTCTGCAGGAGGAGGAGCGGGATTATCTGGCCTCTTATCTGGAGACTTTGCAGGAACTGCCCGAGGTGACGGCAGGAGAGCGGGAGGCTATTACCTTGTCCGCCATGGCGGGGGATCAGGACGCTGTCAAAAGACTGACGGAGCTTATGCTGCCGGAAGTGCCTCAGATTGCGAAGCTCTATACGGGGCAGGGCGTAAGTCTGGAGGACCTGATCGGTGAGGGGAACGTGGCGCTTTCTTTGGGAGTTACTATGCTGGGGGCTCTGGAGCATGCCTCTGAGGCGGAGGGAATGCTCGGGAAAATGATCATGGATGCCATGGAGGCGTGTATTGCGGCAGATGCCGAGGAAGCGAAGGCAGACCAGAAAATTGCCGACAAGGTAAATCGGGTGGCGGATGCGGCCAACGCATTGAGTGAGGAGCTGCGCAGAAAGGTGACGGTGGAGGAGCTGGCGCAGGAGTCAGGGCTTTCGAAAAAAGCAATCGAGGATGCGGTCCGCATCAGCGGCGGTAAGATAGAGTCCATAATGAAGGAGGAAGTTTTTGGAAGCGGAAAATAGAGATTATAAGTATTTTATGCAGGATACGGGCTCCATTTATCTGGGCGCCAGACTGAGCTATACAGAGATCCTGCAGGATGAGATGATCAATTTTAAATATAAGAGCATTGTAGAGCACTATATTTTCAAGGATACCGATCCGGAGACTACGCTGGAGAGCCAGCTTTATTATATGACGAAGGAGCAGTTTTCCTACAGAACCTACCAGCAGCTGAAGGCTCGCGTGAAGATCAGCATCCTGGAGGAGAAAAAAGGGCTTTTTGGCAGGAAAAAGACAGCATACCAGACAAAGATCCTGCCTCTTTCGGAGTTTGCGGATATGAATCTGGCCCAGAAGAAGGCGAAGGGCGTGATGGTGCAGGAGCTGATTTTATCGAAGCTTGCCCTGATGTCTTTTAGTGTCTAGGAGTATATCCGGAAAGCTACGCGATAACTTACATGTAATTTTTCGCAAAAAATGTCATATACTTCTTGATTTAGACAAAAATATCTGATAAAATTTACATCGTAAAATTCCCCTTTTACACTGAGCAGGTGAAGAACATTTATTGTGATTCACCTGTTCTTTTATTTCCGCGCATAAGCAGAGTCAGAAGACGGCAAAGGCAGTTTGCATGCTTGCATGCAGAACTGACTATGACGGCTTATGACGAGCAACGCGAATAAGAAATGCGAAGCATTTCGAATCTGCTTATGAGCGGAGTACGTTTCGCGCATAAGCAGGATATTCATCACATTCGGAGGAAAAGACATGGCTGTCGCAGAGGAAAAGGATCTACAGCAGTTAAAAAACAGGCTGATCGAGCTGGCGGACAAGGCTTACAGTCGTAATATCTATACTTATACACCGTTTTTAGGGCTTGCCGAACAGCAGGCCTTTTATGCCGTGGAGCGGGAGGTCTCCTATGCAGGGTGTGCCATGGAGGGCGGCGCGCCCCAGTGTGAGCGCAAGATCATACGCTTCGGGAATCCGGGATATGAGGAAGCCTATCCCATAGCGCGGTTGGAGATACTGCCCAAAACCCCTAAATTCGCACAGACCCTCACCCACAGGGATTTTCTCGGAGCGGTCATGAATCTGGGAATCGAGCGGGATGTGGTGGGGGATATCTTTATCAAAGGACAGGGGGCCATGCTCTTTTGCCATGAAAATATCGCCGATTATATCATCGAAAATCTGGATCAGGTAAAACACACAAATGTTAAATGTGCCAGAGCGCAGGGTGAAACCGTGCTGGAAACTGTCGAACCCGAGCGGGTTTCAGTGACTGTCGCATCACCCAGGGCGGACGGCCTGATTGCTAAGGTGTACCATCTTTCCAGACAGGAAAGTCAGGAACTGTTCCGCATGGGACGGATCTTTATCAACGGAATCGCAACGGAAAATGTGAGTCATCAGCTCAAGGAGGGAGATGCCGTGACGGTGCGCGGTTTCGGGAAATTCCTTTTTTACGGACAGAGCGGTGTGAGCAAAAAGGGAAAGGACCGCATGGAGATAGGAATATTCGGGCGGCTATAGATAAATTTGTGTGACGGTGATATACTAGTGCGTGAAGAATGCAAAAGAACGGCATTCTCCGCAACATAATAAAAGTCAGAAATGAGAGGTTTTCACATGAATTTAGAAAAATTAGAGGCATACACGGTACTGAAAAAACAGGAGATAGGAGAGCTTAAGTCGGAGGGATATCTTTTAAAGCATAACCGGACAGGCGCCCATGTGGCGCTGCTTAAGAATGACGATGATAACAAGGTGTTTTGTATCGGCTTCCGCACGCCTCCAAAGGACAGTACCGGCGTGGCCCATATCATTGAGCACACGGTGCTCTGCGGTTCCGAAAAATACCCTATCAAGGATCCATTTATCGAGCTGGCNAAGGGNTCTTTGAATACATTCTTAAATGCTATGACCTATCCGGACAAGACGATNTATCCGGTGGCAAGTTGTAACGATCAGGATTTTCAGAATCTGATGGACGTATATCTGGATGCGGTGTTTCATCCCAATATTTATCGGGAGGAGAAGATCTTCCGGCAGGAGGGCTGGCACTATGAGCTTGCCGATGCGGAGGATGNGCTGACNATCAANGGGGTGGTGTACAATGAGATGAAAGGGGCGTTTTCTTCCCCGGACGATGTGCTCTATCGGGAGATCATGAACTCTCTGTACCCGCACACTTCTTATGCGGTGGAATCCGGGGGAGATCCGAACGTGATTCCGGAGCTTACCTATGAAGATTTTCTGGCCTTCCATCAGAGATATTATCATCCGTCGAACAGTTATATCTATCTCTACGGCGATATGGATATGGCCGAGAAACTGCGCTATATCGATCAGGAATATCTNTCNAAATACGAGGNGTTGTCTGTGGANTCTTCNCTGGCNTCGGAGCCGCCTTTTGCNNAGACNGTGACGGTNGAGAANGANTATCCNATCATGGAGAGNGAGTCGGAGGCGGGNAANACCTATCTTTCNTATAANGTATCGCTGGGAGANGCCNTGGACNGCNANGTGAGCGTNGGCTTTCAGGCGCTNATGGACGCAGTGGTGGGAGCTCCCGGCGCACCTGTGAGAAAGGCGCTTTTAGACGCAGGAATCGGTACGGATATCAGCAGCTTTTATGAGGCGGACGTAAAACAGCCTTACTTTTCCATTGTGGCAAAGAATGCGGAGAGTGAGCAGAGGGATGCCTTTGTCCGTATCATTGAGGAGACGCTTAAAGGACTAGCCGGAGAGGGGGTGGAGAAAAAGGCTCTTGCCGCGGCTCTAAATCACGATGAATTTAAATATCGGGAGGCAGATTACGGCTCTTATCCCAAAGGGCTGATGTACGGACTGCAGATGTTTGAGACCTGGCTCTATGATGAGAGTAAACCTTTTGATTATCTGCAGTTAGACGAGACCTATAAAGAATTGAAAAAGAAGGTAGACAGCCCTTATTATGAAGAACTGTTAAAGAAACTCCTGCTGGAAAACAACCACAAGAGCATTGTGGTTGTGCGTCCTGTAAAGGGCTTGACGGGCAAGAGGGAGCAGGCGCTGGCAGACAGTCTTGCCGCGAAAAAGGCCTCTATGACGAAACAGGAGATCGACCGGATCGTGGAGGAGACAGCGGCGCTCACTGCCTATCAGGAGGCTCCCGACAGCGCGGAGGATCTTGCTAAGATCCCGCTCCTTGCCAGGGAGGATATCGGGAAAAAGGCACGGCCTTACTGCAATGAGGAGCGCAGGGCGGGGGATACGCTGCTTTTGTATCACGATATCTATACCAACGGGATCGGTTATCTGCGATTCCTGTTCGATTTAAGACAGGTGCCGGAGGAACTGTTTCCCTATGTAGGGCTTTTGCAGAGTGTGATCGGACTGGTGGATACCGGGAAACGTTCCTACAGTGAACTGTACAATGAGATCAACCTGCAGACCGGCGGCATTGCACCGGCGGTAAATGTCTATACAGATGCGAAAGACCTGTCAAAATATAAAATGACCTTTGATCTGAAGGTGAAGACATTGTATGAAAATCTTCCCCATGCTTTTGCACTGGCGGAGGAGATATTGACTGAATCAGTCTATACAGACGAAAAACGGCTTCTGGAGCTGGTGGCGGAGAATCGCTCCGACAAGCAGGCACAGATGATGTCTGCGGGTCATTCCCTGGCAGCAGGGCAGGCGCTCTCCTATCTGTCCCCGCAGGCGTATCTCATGGATCAGGTAAACGGGTTTGCCTTTTATCGCTTTTTGGAGGATCTGGAGAAGAATTTTGACAACAGGAAAGAGATGCTGTGCGAGAATATGAAACGGCTGGTGCGCTGTATCTTCCGGCCGGAGAATCTGATGGTGGATTACACGGCTCAGCGGGAAGGACTCTACGGTCTGGAGCAGCAGATCGAGACGTTAAAGGAGAAGTTGTACCAGGATCCTATTGACAGCCATCCCTATCAGCCCAAGCCGGTGAAGAAGAACGAGGGCCTGATGTCCTCCGCTCAGATCCAGTATGTGTGCCGGGCGGGAAATTATGCGAAAAAAGGGCTGTCCTACACGGGAGCGCTGCGGGTGCTCAAGGTGGTGATGAGCTATGAGTATCTGTGGATGCAGGTTCGCGTCAAGGGCGGTGCATACGGGTGTATGTGCCAGTTTGGCAAGACCGGGGAGAGCTATTTTGTCTCCTACCGGGATCCGAATCTGGAAAAGACCATAGAGGTGTACGAGCAGGCGGCNGATTTTGTGGAGCACTTTGAAGCCGATGAGCGCACCATGACCCAGTATATCATCGGCGCCATCAGCGCGCTGGATATGCCGCTCACACCGGCGGCGCAGGGAACTTACTCTATGGCAGGGTATCTGACCGGTTACGGCTATGAACAGGTGCAGCAGGAAAGGGATGAGCTCCTTTCGGCAGATGCGGCAGCGATCAGAGAGCTTGCGGCGCATATCCGGGCTTTTATGGAGGACGACTGCCTTTGTGTCGTGGGGAATGAAGACAAGATTAAGGAGCAGAAAGAACGCTTTGGAGCGATAGATTATCTGATCCGATAATTTTNTNANGAGAATGCAACCTTTTTTATTCCNGAACGGTATTTTGGATAGAGGAAGAAAACCGTTTGGGAAAGGGAGGAAAAAGGATGAAAAAGACAATTGGTATGAGGACCATGCTGGCGGTGNTTACAGCAGCGGCNCTTTGCACCGCCTGTGGCAGTGCCGGTAAGGGCATAACAAATGAAATGGCAGTGGCTTCAGACACCGCCGATGCCGGTGGCGTTTACAGTAACAGTGCCGCCTATTATGATGTGCCGGCAGCAGAATATGGTTATGATGAAGTGGCGGCAGCTGCCGATTATGATTATGAATATGCNGAGGCGNCAGCTGCNGAGGAANCNATNNCTGAGGAGGGATCGGTGTCGNTTCCGGAAGGGGCAGTGGANCGGAAGNTGATCAAGACCGTGAACATCTCTGCGGAGACGGAGGCCTTTGACGANCTGGTGCCNCAGCTCCAGAANCGNGTGGAAGANCTNGGCGGTTACATAGANAGTATTTCTGTCTATGATGTGGGCAGCTATTATGTGGATGACACGATGCAGAAGCAGCGCTGCGCCCAGATAACGGCCCGNGTCCCCAAGGAGGCGTTAGACGGATTCCTTGCCCAGGTGGGNGAGCAGACCAATGTGACGAGCCGGTCGGAGAACGTGGANGATGTGACNNTGCAGTATGTGGATCTGGACAGCCACAAGAAGGTGCTTCTCACGGAGCAGGAGAGANTGCTTGCGCTGATGGAGCAGGCGGAGAGCGTGGAGGACATTATCACGATCGAGGGACGGCTGTCNGAGGTGCGNTANCAGATNGAGAGCATGGANTCCCAGCTTCGCACCTACGACAATAAGATNGACTACAGCACGGTGTATCTTACCATCGAGGAAGTGCGNAAGTATTCGGCNCCGCAGACAGCGACTGTCTGGCAGAGNATCGGGACCGGCTTTATGAAGAGCCTGGAGGATATCGGTTTNGGNATNCGGGATTTNGCCATNTATTTTGTGATCGATCTGCCCTATATCATTTTGGGACTTTTGGGAATCGTGGNNGCATTTTTTGTACTGCGGGCGNTNCTTAAGCGNTTCCTGAGGAGCAAGTTTTTGAAAAAGACGCTGCAAAAGGGTAGAANTNTNNTCTCATCGCTGCGGAAAAAGGATNCCGATGAGGNNAGCGACGATGAGGAGGAGACCGNGGCTGATTCAGAGACAAAAGAAGAACAGGAGTAAGAATACATGGAAGACAGACAGTNTAAATCCGGNTTTGTCACNCTGATCGGCAGACCGAATGTNGGGAAATCAACANTGATGAANGCGCTGATCGGGCAGAAGATCGCTATCACGTCTAAGAAACCACAGACTACCAGAAACCGGATCAGGACCGTATATACCAGTGAGGAGGGGCAGATCGTATTTCTGGATACGCCCGGTATCCATAAGGCCAAGAATAAGCTGGGAGATTATATGGTGGATGTGGCGGAGCGTACACTGTCCGAGGTGGATGTGATCCTGTGGCTGGTGGAGCCNACGGATTATATCGGCGCGGGGGAGCGGCATATTATCGAGCAGCTGCAGAAAACAAAAACACCTGTTATTTTAGTGATCAATAAAATAGACACCGTAAAAAAGGAATTGCTTTTAACTTATATTGACGCCTACCGGAAGGAACTCGATTTTGCGGAGATCGTTCCGGTGTCGGCGCTTAAGAAGGACGGACTGAAGGTGCTGGTGGATTGTATTATGAAATACCTGCCCTACGGAGAGCCGTTTTACGATGAGGATACAGTGACGGATCAGCCCATGCGGCAGATCGTGGCGGAGCTGATTCGGGAGAAGGCGCTGCGGTGTCTGGAGGAGGAGATTCCCCATGGGATCGCCGTCACCATTGAGCAGATGAAATTTAAAAAACGCATCGTGGATATCGAGGCAACCATTGTCTGCGAGCGGGATTCTCATAAGGGGATCATCATCGGCAAGCAGGGAAGTATGTTAAAAAAGATCGGTTCCCTGGCAAGGCGGGATATCGAGGAGCTGGTGGAAAATCAGGTGAATTTAAAGCTATGGGTCAAGGTNAAAAAGGANTGGCGNGACAGCGATTTNCTNCTTAAAAATTTTGGCTATAATCCGCAGGAGACAGAATAGAATCAGGCAAATCTGCGAACCCTATTTTTGGTGATACATTAAGAATTTAGGGGGCGTAAGATGAAGGAAATAAACTACTGGGAGCAGTTTATGGCCACGGGGAAGATAGAAGATTTTCTGGCCTATAAAAATGCGACGAGACAAGACGGGCAGCAGGAGACNAGAGAGGCAAAGGAGTATTCTCATGCAGGGGATCGCGGAAATCACGGGGATGGTTTTAAAGGCTGAACCCATAAATGAGTATGACAGAAGAGTGGTTCTTCTGACAAAGGAGCGGGGAAAGATTTCTGCTTTTGCCAGAGGAGCAAGGAAACCGAACAGTAAATTGTTAGCGGCAACGAATCCGTTTTGTTTCGGAACGTTTAAGCTCTATGAGGGCAGGACCTCCTACAATATCATGGAGGCGGAGATTACAAATTATTTTGAGAGTCTGCGGGAAGATTTTGAAAGCGCCTATTATGGCATGTATTTTTTAGAGGTCATGGACTATTACACCAGAGAAAATAATGATGAGAAGGAGTTGTTAAAGCTCCTCTACCAGTCCCTTCGCGCACTCATGCACGAGGGACTTTCCAATGTTCTGGTGCGCTATGTTTTTGAGATGAAGGCCATGGTGATAAACGGGGAGTTTCCGGGAATGCCCAGGGAGGGCGATTGGGAGGAATCCACACGCTACGCGGTTTCTTACATAGTGGATTCCAGCATTGAAAAGCTCTACACTTTTACTGTAACACCGAAGGTTTTAATCCAGCTGAAGCAGATTGCGGACGACTATCGCGTCCGATATGTGGACAGGCAGTTTAAAAGTCTTGAAATTGTGGATAATCTTTAATATAATGAAAACCATGAGCCGTGCAGATGGATAACAGCACAGTCGGAGGAAAGCTTGCTTTCCGAAGAATGTGATGTTATCCATCTATAGGGCGATAGCCCGTTATCCGCAAGCCGCTGCGCGGCAGCGGTTTGCGGATAAGCACGGCTCTATCACAGCATCATCAGTAGAGGGGATCATATATGCGTAAGGCAGTAAATGTGCTGGTTTTGTCCTTGTTGGTCTTAAGTCTTACCGGCTGCGGTCAGGAAAAGATGCCGGAGATCAGTTCTTTGTCTTTTGACAAAGAGGGTGAGGTTCTGCATCAGATCGTGGGAAAAGCAGATCAAAACTATTATCAGATCCAGATGTCGGATCTGGAGAGTTTTGCGACAGAGCGTGTGGAAGAATACTGTTCGGAAAAAGGAGAAGGCCGGGTCACATTGGAGGCAGTGGAGGAGAAAAGCGGCAATATCCTGTTGCAGTTCCGCTATGCTTCGCCGGAGGATTACAGCGGATTTAACCACAGAGTGTTGTATATCGGCCCTTTGGAGGATGCTGTTGAGGAGTATTATCTGGAGTCGGTACCCTTTGTCTCTGTGGAGGGGCAGGCATCAGAGATCGGCTACATGGATGGCTGGGATGCCAAGAAGATGATCGTTCTGGAGACCAAGGGCGGGGAGGATCTTCTGGTAAATCTGCCGGGAAAAACACTTTATATCAACCAGAGTGCTGCCAGCAGCCAGGAGGTAACGCTTGTCGGAAAGAAGAGTGTGAAGGTAAGTAATCAGGAGGAGACGGAAGCGTCTGCACTCTCTTATATCATATACGAATAGGCGGTCGAGTGCCTGCGCAGTCGACTCCTTCGATGTTTTATGATGTGGCAATTTTGAAATGAAATATAAAAGAAATGAGGAGATACTATGGAAAAAACGATGGAAAAGATTGTGGCGTTGTCAAAGGCGAGAGGGTTTGTTTATCCCGGTTCGGAGATTTATGGCGGTCTTGCGAACACCTGGGATTTCGGTAATCTGGGTGTGGAGTTAAAAAATAACATCAAGAAGGCGTGGTGGCAGAAGTTTGTTATGGAGAGCCCCTACAATGTAGGCGTAGATTGCGCGATACTGATGAATCCTCAGACTTGGGTGGCCAGCGGGCATCTGGGAAGTTTCTCCGATCCGCTTATGGACTGCAGAGAGTGTCACGAGAGATTCCGCGCGGATAAGATCATCGAGGATTATGTGGCGGAGAACGGCATGACGCTGGAATCTTCTGTGGATGGCTGGAGCCAGCAGCAGATGAAGGATTTCATCGAGGAACACAATATTCCCTGTCCTACCTGCGGCAAGCATAATTTTACCGATATCAGACAGTTTAACTTGATGTTCAAGACTTTTCAGGGTGTCACCGAGGATGCAAAGAATACCGTTTATCTGCGCCCGGAGACGGCACAGGGTATCTTTGTCAATTTTAAGAACGTGCAACGGACATCCCGCAAGAAGATTCCCTTCGGCATCTGTCAGGTGGGTAAGTCCTTCCGGAACGAGATCACGCCCGGCAACTTTATTTTCCGTGTGAGAGAGTTCGAGCAGATGGAGATGGAATTTTTCTGTGAGCCGGATACAGATCTGGAGTGGTTTGCATACTGGAAGAAGTATTGTATTGATTTCTTAAAGAGCCTGGGCATGAAAGAGGAGGAGATGAGAGTCCGCGACCACGATCCGGAGGAGCT
>JAAUZW010000035.1 GCA_014804385.1 Lachnospiraceae bacterium
TAGAAAACGCAATTCGATACAGCATGGTCCGGTACTCATCCACCAGATAACTCCACTTCTGCTCCATCCCCTCGTAATTCCCTCTGTTATTCTATAGATATCTACATCTTAACATACTTCGTAGCTGTTCACTACCTTCCTCATTACTATGCCTCAATCAGCCTTCTATATGTAATACGAATGAGAAACCCAAAAAGTTTCACCAAACAGAAAAANGTCCCCGGACTTTATAAAAGTCCGAGGCTCTTTTCCTGACTTACTTATTTTGTGCCGATGATTTCCTCCGCCATATCCAGCATTTCCTCTGCACTCAGATTCACATCAAAGCCAAGCATATGATAGTCTACACCATCCTTCTGCCATGTCACATCATGGGAGGTCTGCACCTGTACCTTGTCGCTGCCGTAGGAGATTGCGAGCTCGCCGCTCTCCTGTTTCGCCTTATCCTCCTCTGTCAGCTCATAGCTCGGCGGTACAAACTTNTAGATTTGGGTATCGTAGTAAACNGTGATNTCCCCCACCTGNCTGNCAGCCTGNGGCTCCTNNNTNCGCNNCTGCGTCTCCACNGGNTTNTCAATATANACGCNTATNGANGGATCNCCGCCCCTGCCATANTGAATNTCCATGCTCTTGAAAGTATAGACCGCATTGCCGCTCTCATCCGATCCCTGCACATCTGTCACCGACATNGANTTAAACCGATANCCGTTTNCAAANGTTTCCACNGCATCCACCTGATACCCCAGCTTCGCCTCCGCTTTATTCAGGTCGCTAAAGNTCTTNTANCNGTCTCCCANATAGCTGTGTGTTGACAGGGAAACCGCATGCCCCGCTGCAAAAGCGCCTCCCGACACCAAAAAGCATCCCGCCACTACGCCGATGATCAATTTCTTAACCGAAAAATGTTTCATATCTGCCTCCTTCTGTCGTTCNAGGATTTCTGCATCGATCCTGTCCTTCAAGTCCCGGGACGCGNTCATGTCTNCACATTCCTGCGCCAAAGCNTCTTTCAGTTTTTTCTCCAGATCATATTCCTGCCTCATAGCCACCGTTCCTCTCATCAGAATCTCTTACAAATCCTATCCCGGATTCGTCTGTAANCATACGCCGAAGCTGTTTTTTCGCCGTGTGGAGCCTGGACTTCACCGTCCCCTCAAGACATCCNANGATCNNGGCGATCTCTGAGATCCGGTACTCCTGATAGTAATATAAGACCACCACACTCCGCTGCTTNATNGGNAGCGCNCTGACTGCCTCGGCGATTGCTCCCGCCTCTTCCCTCGCAAGTACCTGCTCTAAGGAGGAGGGAATTTTTCCCGTATCGGCTTTTTGAACGACCTCCTCNTCCGGCATCTCCCTGCTTGCCTTTTTGCCGCTCCGATAAGCCGTCCTGACCAGAATCTGCATCATCCACGCCTTAAATCCGCTGTCATTTTTCAGTTCCCCACAGTGCAGATAAATCTTCACAAAGGTGTCCTGTACAATATCTTCACTCAAGGAACGATCTCCTGTGATCAGATAAGCCGTGCGAAGCGCAGTATTCCTGTATTTTTCATAGAGCAGATCNAAGGANGCCTTATCTCCTTCCTTCATCTGCCTCACCAATACTTCCTCGGTCAAATTACNGTCCTCCCTGTTATGATCCACGGCGNGTCTTTTTANCCGCCGTATNCGGTGCACCTACTTATAAGAGNCCGCAAATGCAGATATGGTTCATTTTTTCTNAAATAAATTTTNAAATCGAAAAGGTGCTGTCGCACATCAGATTTTATAATCTTTAGTGCGACAGCACNTTCTTATACAAAAAGACAGCAAACTCCGCCATACCATCCGGTTTTGTTTCAGCTTTGATGTAGGCTTTTTCATCTTCAAGTATTTTTCTTGCGATGTATAANCCAAGACCTACGCCTTCAATCCCGGCATTTGCCTTTCCGCGGTAAAAGCGCCTAAAAAGCTTGTGGNATTCATCNGGGGCAATGTTTATTTCGCTTTCGTTACGCACCGCAATACTGATGAAATTCGTTAGGTCTGCTACNATGATTTCTATTNTTGTTTCAGATTTCCCGTATTTTACGGCGTTGTCCAGAATGTTGAACAAAGCTTCCGTTGTCCATTTTGNATCTATCAGGGCAANGGCTTGTGTTTCACCGGACAAGGAGATTTCCATTCCTTTACTCTCCGCTTTGNCCATAACCTGATTAATAGCATGTAAAAGAATCGGCTCAACTTTCTGCCTTTCCGGTCTTAAGCGGATGATGCCCGTTTCCAGACGAGAGATTTTGGAAAAGCTCTCTCCCAGCCAGAAAAGCTTCTGCGCCTGTTCTTCCATACATGATAGAAATTTTTCCGTATCCTGCGCCGTCAGATCATCTCTTCTCAAAAAATCAACATATAGGCGGAGGTTGGTAATCGGCGTATTGATCTGATGTACCAGATTACCGATATTTTCATCAAGCTGCTTTCTCATCTTCTGTTCCTGCTCTTTATGGGAACACAGAATATCATACAATTTCAAAAGCTGTCCCTGTAATTTAGACAAAATGGTATCCTCCATGATTGGAAATTCGATCCGCTCTTTTCCGCAAATCAAATCTTCTATCATATCGTTCAGTGTATCTAAAGCGGTATTTACACGGCGTGAGAGAAGAAAATACACCGCAGTTAATACGGACAGATTCAGCGCGCCATACAAAATCGCCCATACCATAATATAATTTTGCCAAAAGAGCGCTGCTGCCAGAAACAGCAAAAGCAGTATGAGCATCGCACTCATACCGCCCAGCCATATATTGTCTGCTTTTTCCTTTTTTTGAAACCATTGTAACAACTTACTCTCCATCCCTTACAGCAATGTCCTTTCTTTTTATCCTTCCCATTTGTAGCCGATCCCAAAAACNGTTTTGATATATTTGGGCACTTCCGGATCATCCTCTATCTTCTTGCGCAGTCTGCGGATGCTGACATTCAGTGTCTTTTCCTCCACATACCGCTCCTCCGCATCCCAGATCTTATCCAACAGATTTTCCCTCGTCAATACGATTCCCCTGTTTTTGATAAAAAACTCTAACAGCCGTATTTCCAGCGCAGTAAGCTCCACCGGACTTCCATGCTTTTGCAATGATTTGCTTTCAAAATCATAAGTCAGTCCCTCGGAAAGATAGAGCTGCCTCGACGTCCCTTCGCTGCGTTTTAAAAGCGCTCTAATTTTCATAATAAGAACAGGCATGGAAAAGGGCTTCGTCATATAATCATCACAGCCCGCGCGGAACCCTTCTAACATCTCCTCTTCCGTGTCCCGCGCCGTCAGACAGATTACCGGAACAGGCTGTCCGGAGAGAACACTTTTCAGAAAATCCCTGCCGTCTCCGTCCGGCAGATTTCTGTCGAGCAGAATCAGATTCATCTTCCGGCTCAGACTTTTCTCTGCCTCCGAGAGACTGTGCGCACTATGCGTGATATAACCTTCCTTTTTCAGCGCAAAGACGATTCCGTCATTTAATGTCTTATCGTCTTCTATGATCAGAATATGCTGCTCCAACCTCATTCCCCCTCTATTGATTACAGATCACACCACTTCCCGCAGCCTTTCCACTATTGATTTTCTGTTCATGGCCTTTGTCAGAATCCGCGCCATCACCATACAAAGCACAATGGAAAACAACAGGAAGATAAGAAACGCCTGCATAAATGCCAGTAATGAAAACCCTGTAAAAACCGGACTGGCAGCTACAAGATACGTAAGTAACGTACCAAATATCGCAGCCAGTCCCACTGATATAAAAATATACCGCGCATATTTCGTGGAAATATCCCTCTCCATCTGCTTTCCGGTCATTCCGATAGACTGCATGGCAGCATATTCGAGTTTTCTTGCCATCACATCCGTCGTCACTGTATTGATCAGATTGGCAATACCAATCAGTCCTACGATGACAGCTAAGAACATGCCGAATATCGTAATCGTTTTTTTCTCCTCCATAAATTCTACACCATCCTGATATTTTGCGTCGAGCTTAAGCTGTAAATTACCGTCCGCCTCCAGAAGCTCCGCCACCGTTTCATATTGCTCTTTTCCCTCTTCCAGATCAGCGCTGCTAAATTTTTCCGACGCATCAAAACATATACGGCTTACGAGATTTTCATAGTCGGAATAAATACTGCAAAACTCCCTGTCACTTATGATGATATTTCCCAATTTTGTATTCGGTGTGCCAAACATCCAATCATCTGCAACAATCGCCATGACGGTATATGTCCTTTCCACGTAACGCTGCGCCACATCATCATAAAAAGGCACAGTGACTTTATCTCCTGCATGTACCTGATCGTCCATCTCTTCTGTCAGGGCAAGCGACTGTTCTTTCCCTCCTAATGTAAGACGTCTGTATATCATATAGTCTCCTCCGGCGAATTTCTCCGGCTCTATGGCGCCCTCCAATATCTCCATGTATTTTTCATCCCGTGCAAGATATTCCGGCGATACTCCGATTATGCTGACACGGTAGTTTCCCCTCTCATTTTCCGGAAATACCACCTTATCATTCCCTTTTTTCATCAGGTTATCATTAACGGAACGTATATCTGCCGCAAGCTCTCCCTCTTTTCCGATTTCTCCGAGCGATGCCTCATACCAATGGATGCCGTTCCACACAAAAAAGTCCGGCTTGGTTCTCGCCTGATAAATCAAACTGAAATTTTCCGTAAGCGCCTGTTCCTCCAACGCCACAATCAATTCCTGACTGACGGGACGGTAAGCCTCCTCCTGCATCCATATAGCTGCCTTATGAGAAATCCGGAAATCCGTCTCATTATACCGCTCCATCATCACATCTACATTATAGCCCGCCGACAAGGTATAAACCAACAGGAATAAAATACCGCTGATTCCGAAAGAGAGTACCGAAAAAACACCTTTCTTCTGTTTTCCACGATATTTGGAAGCTTCCACCGGAGAAATCGTACAAACTGTCCGAAAAGGTCTCTTCGTACTGATATATACCGTAATCCATGCAAAAGCTGCGCTCAATACAAAAGCTTCCACAATGCCTGCCGGCTGATAGTACATGGCAATCCCATCGGCAAAACGCGAAACAATACTCCTTCCGGCGAACCGTCCCACACCGTATCCAATCAGAGTTCCAATTACAATGCCCCACACGGCGATTCGGTTCATCTGGTAAAAAAGCATTCTACGAAGCTGCCCCGCCGTCATGCCAATGGTCTTTAATTCCCCATAGAACCTGATATCGTTGACAATGGAAATGTCAAAAACATTATAGATAAAAATATAACCGCAAAACATAATGATTAGAACGATTAAAAAGATAAGCGCCATGACCCCTCCATTCATATCACTCATCTTGTAACCGCTTCCGTTTCCGCCGACAAGCGTATTCACTTCGTCCAGTTTTTCATCTCTGTCACGTCCAAGCTTATAAAAAGCCAGATTATTCAACTTGACATAAATCTGGTCATAGCCTTCCGCCAACAGCGGATTGTAGTTCTGAATGAAATCATTCCCCGTATAGATTTCCTCATAAAAGTTACTGATATTTTTCAACGGATTTTTATAATAACCGCATACCGTCATAGGGATAACCTGCTCGATTTCTTCCTCTTCTCCCTGTATCACCACCGTCAGAGAATACTCCGCTCCGATTTCTTCACCAAGCCCCAGCCGCTTAGACATCGTATCTGACAAAAGTATTTCATCCGCCTTTTGAGGATAATCTCCTGCAATGAGCTCTACCATATTTTTATCATAATGCACTTTATCCGCGGCAAACAAACGGACTTCCAGACCTGAAAATTCCCTGTTATGCAGATAGGTAGTACTGCACCTTTTCACATACGCAGCCCAGTCAACCTGAGGAAGCTCCCTCACCTTCGCCAGAACCTCCTCATCCCCATATATACTGCAGCTATCCGCCCCCGGTCCGGGCGATGCGCCGAAAGAAAGTGTTACCGCCTTTATAAAACCGATGCCGACAGTAAAAACGACACAAATCAAAATGGTTGTCAGCGCCACCGCGAGAATAGCCATCCTGTTCCTGACCGAATGAGCCTTATAATCTTCCGCAGCCAGTTCCCTTTCCAGTCCCGCATTGGAATTTTGAAACATACCTCGCATTTTACAGCCGCCCCCTTTCTCCGGTCTTATCGTCCACGATCCTGCCGTCCTCTAAGTGGATGATACGATCCGCCAGTTGGGCTATCGCTTCGTTGTGTGTAATCATGACAATCGTCTGGTGAAATTCTTTTCCCGTCATCTTCAAAAGCCCTGTTACTTCCGCACTCATTTTGGAATCCAGATTTCCGGTCGGTTCATCCGCCAGTAAGACCGCCGGTTTCGCTGCGAGCGCTCTTGCAATCGCCACCCTCTGCTGCTGTCCGCCGGAAAGCTGATTCGGATATCTGTCCATCTTCCCTTCAATCCCAAGTACCTCACAGATGTGCCCGATATATTCCTTATCCGGTCTGTTTCCGTCAAGCCTGATTGGAAGCACAATGTTCTTATAAACATTCTGTACCGAGACCAGATTGTAATTCTGAAAAACAAATCCAATATTTCTACGGCGGAATACGGTCAGTTCTTCATCCTTCATTTTCAAAATCGAATGACCGTCAATCATAACTTCCCCGCTGTCCGCATAGTCCAGACCGCCTATCAGATTTAGCAGCGTCGTTTTTCCGCTCCCCGATGTTCCCACAACTGCGGTGAAGCTTCCTTTTTCAATCGAAAAACTGACATCATCCACCGCTTTCACAATGTTTTCTCCACTTCCGTAATATTTCTTCAAATTTATCGCTTTTAAAATTTCCATAGAAATAGCAATTCTCCTCTCCTGACTGTTTTATTACTTTTCTGATTATAAACGGAGAATATTACATTCTGGTTACATTTAGGGAAATGTTAAAAGGAGAACCCCGTCTCCAGGATTCTCCTCTTTTCATACAAATAAATATATAGCCGAGTCTGCGACGCCTATACCAGCATCAGCCCCAGCGCAAAGAAATAGAAAAAGATAAGCGTCAGGATACAGTCGATAATGGAAAGAACCAGACCCGTGATCGCCATCCCTCTTCCTCCATGTCCTTTAGCTACCGCAATGATACCGCAGATCAGACCCGCCAGGCATAAGATTAAATCTAAACCCGGAATCCAGAAAAAGAGCAGACCTAAAATACCGCATACCAGCGCCGCCACAGAAGTGCCCCGCGTTTCGCCCGGCACTGCATCGTAAACCACCGCCTTCACAGGCTGCCCAAAGTTTTGCTGATTATACTGTTGCTGTGCACCGTAAGGCGTCTGGCTGTACACCGGCGCTCCAGGCTGTTGCTGCGCACCGTAAGGGTTCTGCGCATACTGCTGATTGCCATAGGGCTGCTGATTCTCATAACCCTGCTGATTCCCGTATGGCTGCTGATTCTCATAACCCTGCTGCTCCCCGTAAGGCTGCTGTGCACCGTATGTGCCCTGCTGATCATTCACGGGTCCGTTATATCCATAATTTTGATTCTCGTCCATCTCTTAACTCCCTTTCCGTTACATCTACGAAAGCTGTGCGCCGATCACCAGGAAGCCCAGCACCAATACCACCACAATAAAGGCAATCAAAATACCATAAGCTGCTCCGGTCTTCTTGCTCAGAGTCATCTTATAAGCCGCCAGATCCACCAGTATATTGATAGCGAATCCAATCAGACCAAACATAAAGATAGAAACGACAGCACTCAAACCTACCAGCACATTGATACCTACCGGGATATTTCTAATCGGCTCATAAGGCGTGCCATCCTCTAAATAGGTTCCGTTGACAGCAAGACGTACCTTATTGCCTATCACTACCAGATTACACTCTGCACCCGGAATACTGATCTGATGATCCGCCATCCAAATGACCCAGTTCTTAGACTTCATCTTATAGGCATCTCCGTCAACGATACACTTTGCTCCGCCGAATCCCTTTGAAAAAACGATCTGATGCACGTTACCCATGCTGTCTGTTACACTCCAATTTTTGGTCATGATTCGTTCTCCTCCTCTTTTCCCTGAAAACCTTATATCGTTATGACTCTCTGTCGATAACGTCACTATTTTACAGTATTCTACAGGGTTTTGCAAGTGGAACAGGAGTTTTTTCCTATATTTTCTAGACGTAGTCTCTTTTCTCTATCACTTTCACACACAGAACCATCGCCGCACACAGTATCACCAAAGTTGCCGCCACTGCGCCCACACCTGCTCCCAGCAATTTTCCGCCGATCTTAGCAAGTTCGTTCCCATCGACTGCCGTCACCTCCTCTATCTTCCCAAGACAATAGGTGGCCAGAAAGAACATCACCATTCCCGGCAGCGTTCTTACAATGCCCGCCAAATACTGTCCGTTAAATTTGCCCGCTCCAAACAGATACAGAAACAGAAATTCCAAAGTCATCAGAAAAATACCGATTGCCAGATTCAACAGACAAAACGCCACCATCCAGGATGCGATCGGATACCCCAGCAGATCATAAACCACCATAAAAAAACCGCTGACCACGAATGTCATAGCTATATAGGAAAGCCCATACAAGAATCTTCCCGCCACCCTGTCCTTCACCGTGGAAGGAAGCAGTACCAGAAAGCCAACCTCCTTCTTTGCACAGGGGCCGAAAGGAGAAGTTGCAAACACCACCGCGATGAACAACATATAAGAACAGGTGATCAACACGGACTTCTGCATGATCCCCATGATCATTGCTATGCCATAAAATATTGGCAAAAAATACACTTGTTGTCTCACTATAGCGTAATCTATTTTCATAAAATGTACCGCTCTCATACCTTTTCCCCCTGTCTTCCTCTATTCAGGATATAGTGTACTACGATCTGGTCAATATTCGGTTTCTCAAAACTGTATGCACTGCCTAACAACTCCGCCTTATCTGCCGGCAGGAGCGCCTCAAATCCATAGGCATTCTCCTCCAGACCGATCAGCTCATCCCTGAGAGCAGGCGTGATATCGGCACGGTCCCCCTTCACCAGCAAAAAGCTCTCAATCAGCTCATCCTTTGTGTCGTAGAGAACTGTCCTGCCTTCGTGTATAAAATAGATGTAGTCTGCGATCTGTTCCAGGTCACTTAAAATATGCGTGGAAAAGATCACGCTGTGCTCTCCGTCCATCACATACTCCTGTAAAAGCTTCAGGATATTGACCCGCATCATCGGATCCAGTCCGTTCGTCGCCTCGTCCAGCACCAGAAGCCTGGTTTCCCTGGAAAACACCGATGCAAACATCAGCATAACCTTCATGCCTCTGGAAAAATCTTTGATCTGCTTCTTTTCCGGCAGATTCCACTCCCGCACAAAACCATCGAATTTTTCTGTGGAAAAGGTAGCATAAAAACGCTTCAAAATTCTGCGGATATGCCGGATCGTAAAGTTATCCGGAAAATAGGATTCATCTCCCACATAACCGATACAGTCTCTGTATGCTGCCATATCTTCCCCACAGGTTATTCCGTCAATGGTGATCTCACCGTCGGAACATTTCTGAATGCCCGTGATCAAATTGAGCGTGGTGGTCTTCCCCGATCCGTTTGGGCCTACATAGCCCATGATATAGCCCTTCGGCAGTGTAAAACTAATATCCTTTAAAGCAAAAGTCTTATAGGACTTCGACACATTCTTCACTTCCAGCAATTCTCCCATGTCTCCTCCATTCTGAAGCCGTTACGCTTTCAGCAGATTCCGAAGAACAGCAACCAGCTCCTCATCGGGCATTCCCATCGCCCTTGCCGTCTCTACGGCCGCTGAAAGGCTCTCCTCGATTCGCAAAAGATACTGTTCCCGTAACAGATTATTGTCCTTGGGCAGTACCACGCTTCCCTTGCCCTGCATGGTGGCGATAAAACCCTCCGCCTCCAGATCGCTGTAGGCGCGTGTGGTGGTGATAACGCTGACCCCTACCTCTTTCGCCAACTGTCTGATAGAAGGAAGGGTACTCCCTTCCGCAATCTGTCCGCCCAATATTTGTTCTTTGAGCTGCTCTCTGATCTGCGCATAAATCGGCAGCTCCGATTGATTTGATATGATGATCTTCAATGGTTAACCTCCCTGCACTCTCTGTCGTCACAGACGGTGCTTCATCAGTACATACTGTATATATATCATTATATACAGTATGCGCAGTTTGTCAATATGTAATTTTTTCAATATATAAGCTCATAAGCAGATTCGAAATGCTTCGCGTTTCTCATTCGCGCAAAAAAAGAAAGCCTGATTCCTCAGACTTCCTTCTATAACCGTGCGCTAGAGGATTCGAACCCCCGACCTTTTGGTCCGTAGCCAAACGCTCTATCCAGCTGAGCTAAGCGCACATCTTTACAACAATGGTATTATAGCGGTTTTTTAGTGTATTGTCAAGAGCCACCGGCAAAAAGAAAAGCGGTTCTGCACGAACCGCCTTTCGCTATGCTATTCCTCTTAATATTTACTGAAATCTCCATCCAGGGAAATGACAGATTCGTTATCTTCGTAGGAAGAGATCGGCGTGTCATCCACAAAGCTGGACGTAGGTGCGCCGGAAACCAACTGGTATCTTGCCATAAGGTTTCTGAGGGTAACAGCCTGATTGGAAAGCTCCTCGCTGGCTGCCGCACACTGCTGGCTGGTTGCCGCATTGGTCTGTACCACGGTAGAAACCTGGGAGATTGCCTGATCGATCTGGGAGATCGCCGTAGCCTGGTCGTTGGAAGAAGAGGTAATGTTGCTGATCAGACCAACGATCTCATCGATGGAGGTTACGATCTCATCGAGAGACTTCGCGGTATCCTGTGCGATTCTCGTACCATTGCCTACCTTATGGATCGTATCGTCGATCATCTCTGCCGTCTCACTTGCCGCAGCAGCACTCTTTGCTGCCAGATTTCTTACTTCCTCTGCTACCACTGCAAAGCCCTTACCATGTACACCGGCTCTCGCTGCCTCTACCGCTGCATTCAGTGCCAGGATATTGGTCTGGAAAGCAATATCGTCGATCGTCTTAATGATCTTGGAGATCGTCTCGGAGGATGCATTGATCTCATCCATCGCCTGAATCATGGACTTCATCTGATCATTACCGGATGTAGCCATCTCTTTGATGTTGCCTACTAATACGTTAGCCTCGCCTGCCTGTGTTGCATTTTCCTTCGTACGCTGCGTCACTTCATCCATAGAAGCAGTTACCTGCTGAATAGCGCTTGCCTGCTCCGTGGAGCCCTGTGCCAGAGCCTGGCTGGCATTTGCCACCTGCTCNGAACCGACTGTAATCTGTGAGCTTGCCTCTTTGACATTGCTCAGNGTCATGTTATTCTCAACCACCAGCTTNCGGATNGCTCTGCCAAGCATATCCTTGTCGCTGCGGGGATTTACTTCCATTGTCAGATCGCCNTTGGAAATNGAATCNGCAAGTCCTGCCTGNGTNCTCGTCGCCTCAACCATCTGTGCGAAGTCATCCATCAATTCNCCCAGATCNTCNTTGTAAATCTTAGNGCAGTCTACATNCACATCACCAAGNGCCATTNTCTTAGCNGCCACNGACAGNTTNGCCATCGGGATNGTGATCGCNTTNATCANCAGNGCNCAGTATGCNATGGTAATGATAACAGCGACANCCACTACTGCNACCTGTACAGCCATCAATCCTGTCAGCTGCTGNNTCAGNTTCACNTCCTGNGCNTCNGANGCCGCATCCAGCTTTNNAATCANACTCTTCAGGGAAGTCTCTACNTCATTGGCNATCGGNACGCCAACNTCCAGCATATTTGCCATCGCNCCCTCTACATCACCGGNTGCTGCCATACTGATAACTTCATCAGTAGAATCATACCATTTGTTCATCTCATCCTCGATCGGCTGATAGGTGGCTGCAATGTCAGAAGAGAGGTTCGGCATTCTCTCCTCAAAGAGATCCATATACTCGCGTGCTTCCGCCCTATAATTAGCGATCATCTGCTGCTGTTCCTGCAGCTTCTGCGGATCATTATAATACACTAATAAAATATTGCGCACGCACGTTTTGATGTTACAGAAATCAGCATATGCATCCGCCATATAATACTGGCTCATCGCGTAATTCTCAAGCTGGCCTGAACGCGCCTTGTTGACCATATTGGAGGACCAGAGCCCCACTGCTGAAATGATAATGATCATAACCAGCATCAAAACACTGAACATTGTAATTTTTGTTTTGACTTTCATGTCTTTAATTAATGATTCTTCATGTTAAATTCTCCTTCTCATGATTGTTCTTAATTGCGACTATCTTCTTCTACTGCGTCTGTGTCCTCCTGCCTGATCAATTTNTCTGGATCGATCAGCAGTTTCACCGTATCTCCTGTTCTGGCCAGACCGTAAACATATTTGTTATGCTCCTCTTTTCGTCCCAGGGTAGGCGGCGGTACGATACTGTCGTTTGAGATCGTGTCTACTTCCGCTATCCCTTCCACGATCAGTCCGATCATCGTTGACTTCACACTAATGACGATAATACACGTCCTGTCCGTATACTCACAGGGTTCCATCTTGAATCTGGCTCGGACATCAATTACCGGAATGATCTTTCCGCGAAGATTNATGAGCCCTTTGATGTAATCTTCCACATCAGGNATCGCTGCGATCGGCTGCATGGCTATGATCTCATTCACATAGCTGATGCTTATGCCGAAGAATTCTTTTCCNGTCTGAAAGGTCATGAATTTATCCTTCTCAGAATCCCCTTCTTCCAACAGCTCTTCCGATTCTCCTGTCCCTTCTTTTTCCAATAACTCTTCCGCCATGTACTATCTCCTTTCTCCGTCATGCATCAGCAATCCGGCGATATCCAGGATCAGTGCAATGCTTCCGTCTCCAAGCTGTGTACAGCTGGAAAGTCCCTTGACCTTCTTGACATAAGGCGGGATCGGTTTGACCACGATCTCCTGTTCCTGTAACAGCTTGTCGATCAGGACGCACACCTGACTTCCTTCATGCTCTAATACAACGACGATGCCTTCCTCCACCTTATCCACAGAACCAGGCAGACTATATTTATCATTCANACGAATGAACGGATAACACTCGCCNCGCAAAACAATGTATTCCTCGCCGCCCGGCTCGTGTATGAGGGCATCCTCACCCACTCTCACAAACTCCTTGATCGAAGCCGTCTCAATCACAAACGGGGAATTTCCAACCTGTACCACAATGCCGTTGATGATCGCCAGCGTGAGCGGTATGACCAGTGTCATCTCCGATCCTTCAAACTCCACACTCGAAATGTCGAGTCTGCCGCCAACGTCCTGAATATTCTTCACCACCACGTCCATACCGACGCCTCGGCCGGAATACTCGGTCACTTCCTCCTTGGTGGAGAAGCCCGGCAGCGTGATGAAACGGAATATTTCTTTGTCCGTNAACTCGCTCATGGCCTTATTCTCNATCAGGCCCTTATCCAAAGCCTTCTGGTACAATTTTTCTTTATTTAAACCTTTACCATCGTCCTTCACACTGATGTAAACCTTACCGCCCTCGTTCTTGGCCTCCAGNGTGATCTTACCCTTGGTCGATTTACCCACTGCAGTACGATCTTCCGGATTCTCCTCGATACCGTGATCCACCGAGTTCCTCACCAGATGCATCAGCGGGTCGGTAATGTGTTCGATGATATTCTTATCCACCTCAGTGTTCTCACCGATCACTTCCAGCTCAATGTCCTTGCCAAGCTTTCTGGACACATCAAAGACGATTCTTCTCATCTTCTGGAATACGTTGGTCAGCGGCATCATGCGCATCGACATGATGACCTCCTGCAGCTCCGTNGTGATCTTGGATAACTGTCCGGACGCCTTCTGGAAATTAGAAAGCTCCAGGCCCGGCACCTTCAGATCCGGATTCTGCAGTACCACCGCTTCCGCGATGACCAGCTCTCCGATCAGATCCATCAGGGAATCCATCTTCTCCACGTTCACGCTGATGATGCTCTGCTGCTTCGGCTGGTTCTTCGCCAGGGTCTTACCCTTGCCGGCTTCCTTGGTCTTGACCACATAGTCACCCGGTGCAGGTTTATCCTTCTTGGCTGCCTCCTCCGGCTTCTTTTCATCACCCAGAACGATCACCGGCGCNTCCTCACGGCCAAACTCCGCAAGCGCCTTGCCGTACTCTTCCTTGGTGAGCTCATCAAAGTTGATCTCCTCCGCCTCGGAGCTGTCGATCAATGCGATGACCTCATCCTTGGAGCTCTTCGTCTGCAGCAGCATATGAAAGCCTTCTGCTATGATCACATCGGCGCTTGCCTCATTGGAGAGGATATCGTCCGGTGTGTAGAGCAGATCCTCCGCCACCTCCTTCAATGCGTAGGTAGCCGAGTAAGCTCTCAGGTTACTCATCTGCGTATCATTGCGATAATGAATCGAAATTCGATAAAAATGACTGTCATCGCCTGCCACCGGCGAAATATAAAACTGCGTCGGCTCCACATGCTTATTGGCCTGCGGCATCTGAATACCCTGCTTCTGGATCTCGCCCTTTAAGCGTCCCAGAAACTCATTCAGATCCTCCACCAATGCCTTCTCGTCGCCATCCGGCGTCTCACCGGCCCTGAGCTTATCAAGCTCTCCGTTCACGAAGTCCGAAACGGCAAGTACCTTTTCCACCAGTTCCATATGAGGTACATCATCCGGATGGGATTCTCTCAGGTAATAAAATACATCTTCCAGTTTATGGGTCACCTTCGTGATGTTTTCATACATCAGTACGCCTGAGGAACCTTTGATGGTGTGCATGACACGGAAAATCTCATTAATATCAGAATCATCGAAGCAGTCTGCATCCTGTTTTTCCAATATGATGCCTTCCAGTTTTTCCAAAAGCTGGTCGCTCTCGTACAAAAACATGTCTAGCATACTTTCTGTGTTGAATTCTTCTGCCATACTTCCTCCTACTCTTAAGGATTTTCTAAATCAGCCCCAGCTTCTTTAATACCTTTTCAAATTTTTCCACATCTATCGGTTTACCGGCATAGGCTTCGCATCCCAGTTCAAATGCCATCTTTACATTGCGTTCGTCATTAAGCGCCGTAGTCATGATGACCTTGACCCGCTTNCTCTTAGGAATGCCCTTCTGCGCCTCGATATCGCGGATCGCNTTCAGAACCTGATAGCCATCCATAACCGGCATCATCACATCCAGACAGGCCAGATCATAGGGTTCCTCATCCTCCAGTGCCATCATAAAGGCATCTACNGCNTCTTCGCCGTCCACCATCACATCACACTCGCCGTAACGGGAAAGCTGCTTATCCATAAACTTACGGCTGGCGAAATCATCCTCGGCCAATAAAATCTTCATCTGCGCCCAACTCCTTTCCTCTCATGATATCTATTTGCTCAACAGGCCATATATCTTTCCTGCTATTGCCGTGATCGGCGCCTGCGACTGTACCGCACCGATATCGTAAGCAACCTTCGGCATNCCATACACAACNCAGGTAGCCTCATCCTGTCCCACCGTCAGCGCACCGGCATTACGCATCTCCAGAAGGCCCTTCGCGCCGTCGCCTCCCATGCCTGTCAGAATCGCGCCGACNGCTTTATTGCCGGCCNCCTTCGCCACCGANCTGAACAGCACATCCACGGAAGGGCAATGTCCGCTCACTCTCTCCGTTCCCCGGCACTCCACCTGATACTGATCGCCCACCCTGACAAGACGCATCTGTCTGTCACCGGGCGCAATGAGCACCTGTCCCTGCAGCACCCGGTCGCCGGTCTGGGCTTCCTTGACCGCCACCTCGCACTGATTGTTCAGACGCTCCGCATACATCTTNGTAAATCCGGGCGGCATATGCTGTACAATGACAACGCCCGGAATATCTCTCTTAAATCTCTTGACCACCTCAAAGATGGCCTCCGTACCTCCCGTGGAAGCGCCGATCGCAACGATGCGGTCTTTACCGCCCGCCGGACTGATATGACTCATAACGGCTGTNTTATCCACCCGTTTCAGCTTGCCGACCTTCGCCGTGGAGGCGATCTTGACCTTCGCCGCCAGCTCCTGACTCAGAAAATCATTGATCTGNGCCTGGTTCAGATTATTCGGCTTATTGACAAAATCAACGGCGCCCGCTTCCAGTGCATCGAACACCTTATTGCTCAAAGAACTGATCATGACCACCGGCAGAGGATACTGCGGCATCAGCCTTCGNAGAAACTCTATCCCGCTCATCCGGGGCAGTTCCACATCCAGAGTCATGACATCAGGCTTATACTTTATGATCGCATCCCTCGCCGCATAGGCGTCCTCCGCCTCNGCCACCACCTCGATATTCGGGTCTGCATTGAGCCCCTTTACGAGCATATTGCGGAACATAAGGGAATCGTCTACAACCAATACTCTAATCGGTCTCATTCCATTGTCTCCTACTTTCTGTCTCTATTACTTTCTGTAAATGGAAGGCTGCACATAATTAAATTTCATCTTGTGGCGGTCCAGCCTCTCCGTCAGACCGATAAACAGATACCCGCCCGGCTCCATGTGATCGTATATTCGCTGGATGAGCGGATATTTTGTCTCATCCTGAAAATAGATCATAACGTTTCTCAAGAATACAATATGAAATTTCTTTTTAAACGGAAGCGGATCCATCAGATTAAACTGNCGGAAGATCACTTCNTTTTTCANNTCATCCTTTACCCGGAANTCTTCCTGNCTGATCTGNTTAAAATAATGGCGTTTCCAGTTCTGCGGAAGCGGATCGATCTGTTCCTTCAGGTAAACTCCCTTGGCGGCGTGCTCCAACACCCGCCTGGAAATATCTGTCGCCAGGAGTCTGGCATCCCATGCGGTATGCTCAACTCCCAGAAAATCCTGCGTCACCATGGCCAGCGTATAAGGCTCCTCCCCTGTGGAAGATGCGCCGCACCAGATCCGCAGATCCTTCGTGTTCATAGCCTTGGCCTTTGCCCAGGGAAGTGCCACATTTCTCATAAAATCAAAATGCTCACTCTCGCGCATGAAGTATGTATGGTTTGTGGTCAGTATGTTGACCAGATCGGTGGCCTCTGCACCCTTTGGGTTCTTCTCGACCTTCGACATATATTCATCATAGTTGGCATACCCGTTACGAACGAGATAATTCTCCAGACGGCCGCCAACGAGCACTCTTTTCTGGCTCAGGTCGATCCCATAATTCCTTTTGACATAGGTGACAATTCGTTGAAATTCACTGTCGGTAATCACTTCTTTCGCCTCCCTAAATTACCATCTTATATTAAAGCATAAATTTGCCGAAAAGTCAATTTGTTCTCATGCGTCCGGAAAGCTTGTCAAACACCTGAATTACGGCGGGATCATAGAATTTTCCACTTCTTTCCTGAATGATCTCCACCGCCCTCTCCATAGAACAGGCCTCTCTCCCCGCACCCGCCGTGAGCAGCTCGTCAAAATCGTTCGCCACGGACACGATCCGCGCCTCCAAAGGGATCTGCTTTCCGCTGACCTCAGGATAACCAGAACCATCCCAGCGGGCACGGTAGTACTCGACGATCTTTCTCGCCATATAAAGCGCGCCGCCCTCCTGATCCTCACCGAACTCCTTGAGCACCTGACTTCCTTCCTCGGCGCATTTCCTGATATAATCCTGATCTGTGCTGTCAATCTCGGCTTCCTGCTCTTTCGGGTCCAGAGACACCATGAAGCAGCCTATATCACGCAGTCTGGCTGCGATGTCGATGGCCTCCACAAACTCATCCGTGACCACATTCTCATATTCCGGCAAGAACTGCAGTCCCTGTGCCAGCAGCCTGCAGTTATACCCCACATTGTCCTGATGGACGCCCCTCTCCGGGTTCTTCTTTCTTACAATCTTGGAAAGCGCCTGCAGCACATTTGCATGCTCTCTCTCAATCTGCTTTTTCTGATCCTTCACAAGCTTGTGCATCATCCGGTTATAATCCGTCATCTCCTGCCGCAGACGATAGCTGCCGAGATGATTGTTCACCCGCATGAGAACCTCCACATTATCGAAGGGCTTGGGAATAAAATCCACCGCCCCCGCCGTAAAGGCTTCCTCCTTCTCCTTGCTGGTATTTAACACCGTGATAAAGATGAAGGGAATATCCCGGGTGGACTGATCGCTCTTTAACATCCTGCAAAATTCCAGTCCGTCGATCTCCGGCATGGAGAGATCCGAGAGGATAAGAGACGGCTTGGTCTCCTTCATAAGCTCCAGCGCCTCCTGCACGCTCAGAGCCGACATCGTCCCGTATCCTTCATGTTCCAGCATATTTTCCAAAATCGTCACATTTACACTGATGTCGTCCACGATCAGAATGATAGGCGCGTTTTTCTTACTCTTTTCAGTCTCCATCGCTTCTCTCCTTCTATTGCAGACTTCCTACTCTGCGTTCCAAAGGTCACCGATCCGCTCCGTGATCGCATCCTTTAACCTGCCATACATATCCATACTCTTATCATAATTGGACTTTCTGATCGCCATCTCCATCCGCAGCACTTGCCGCTTCAGATCATCGTCCCCCGACTCTATGAGCGTCTTGATCGTGGAAGCGAGAAGTTCCGCCTTATCCCAAGCGCCCATCTCGATGGAGAGCACCAGCTTATCCATACGCTTCTTTAATTCTTCTCTGTTCTCCGCCTCACCGAAGTGCATGAGACGGTCCACATTCTGCCCGCTCTCTTCTTTTACATACTCGGACCAGTTTACAAGGACCTGACTCTGTTTATCGTCAAGCACCTGCTCACTCTTGAGTTTCACAGAAAAAGAAAAGGTACTCCCCTTCCCCTTCTCACTCTCCACATGGATATCCCCATGCATCATCTCCACCAGCTGCTTCGTGATGGCAAGTCCGAGTCCGGTTCCGCCAAAACGCCTGGTAATAGAAGCATCTACCTGGCTAAAACTCTGGAACAGTCTGTCCTGCTCCTTCTCGGAAATACCGATGCCGCTGTCTCTCACCATAAAGAACAATTCCACCTCGTCATTTACCCGTCTGGTCATGCCCACTACCACATTGACAAAACCTACCGTAGTGAACTTGATTGCATTCGACAACAGATTGTTCAGAATCTGTGTCAGCCTGAGTTCATCACCGATCAGCGCCCGCGGTATCTTCTCATCAATGTCCACGCTCATGCGCAGTTCTTTTTTATTGACCACCGCGCTGTGCGTGGCGATCACCTTATCCATCATCTCCTGAAAGTCAAAAGGCTTTTCGTCTATCACAAATTTGCCGGATTCCAGTTTGGCGAAATCCAGCACGTCATTGATGATCGAATACATATTGTCACAGCAGCTCAGGATGATATCCAGAGTCTTTTTTTGATCCGGTTCCTCAATCTCCTCCAGAAGTTCCAGCACATGACCCTTGATACCGTTTACCGGCGTCCGCAGCTCATGGGTGACATTCGCCGTAAACTCATTTCTGGCACGATTATTCTCCTTCTCCTTCTCCTTCAGTTCACGGATACGCATGTTCATATTTTTCTGCGCAGAAATATCTTCCGCAAGAAGCAGATAAGCATCTATCTCATCTTCCGGGAAAATACGGACGTTAACAGAGAAGCAAGAATTATTGCTTCGATACATAGCCATCTCGCTAACGCCCTTCATGCTTTTTTTTACAAAAGTGATAAATCCATCAGGAGAATTGGGGAAATCCTGTCTGAAAATCTGAGACATGCTGCACTTTGTCAGCTTATCCTTGTCATACTCCAGCCTGGCCGCCGCCGTCTGATTACCGTAAAGAATGCTGCCCTCCTCGTTAAAGAGCAGTACCAGTTCTATTGTTTCATCTGCAATTCGGGAATTTAACCATTCAAATTCCATAGTAACCCACCTTACACAGCAATAGTTCAGCCATGCTCATTCATAAGTTGTCGGTTTATACAATTAACACTTTATTGAAGCCATATCCGACAACTTATTTCATGTCGGGCGTCCGCCCTATAAAATCGAATACACAAATCGCTTTATGTGAGCAAGCTCCCACCGTCATTTTGTGTATTCAATTTTGCATGGCTGAACTGTTATTACATATTTTCGTTGATGATGACAATAAACTTCTCATACACGGTCTTGATTTCCTGCCACAACTCGTTCGCGCGCGCCGCATCCACTTCATCGGCAGTCTTGTTGCGCAGTTCCTCCACCAGTGCAGAGACCTTGTTAAAAATGGGGGTAAGGCCCAGATTGCCCACAACGCCCTTTAAAGCATGCGCGCACTTGTATGCCTCCTCAAAGGCGCCGGCCTCTATGTTGCTTCCCAGATTCGCGTANTTCGGNTCNNNNGGAAANTTNCCNANNAATTTCTGNTANATCNCNNCNTTNCCCATNAACCTCTTCAGNGTAGTCTCCACATCCGCACCGTTTTCCTCCANNTGCTGNCTAAACTTGTCATCCATACTTCTTTGTCCTCTCTTTCCCCTGCCATAATATTCCTACACAAACCGAGTAGGGACAATTTTCTCCCTACTCGCAGCGCGACCCGTGCGCCACTTTAGCGGCATACTTCCTTTGCACGGGTCTGCGCATANNCAAGAAGACTGCAAAACACAANATTTGGTTTTACAGTCTTCGACGCTTCACTTATAATGTAAAATTAAACATATTGATGACTTCTACAATATTAAAGAAGTCTTCCTTAGCAAGTTTAAAGCACTCAATGACGTCATCTGAAAACTGTCCGCATTCCCCATTTAAAATCATTTCGTATGCCTCAGAATTGCTGTATGCACTCTTATATACTCTCTCGCTCACCAGAGCCTCGTATACATCCGCAATAGATACGATCTGCGCACTGATCGGGATCTCATCCCCAACCAGATGATCCGGATATCCCCTGCCATCGCTTCTCTCGTGATGATGACGGCATATNTCATAGCAATACTGGTAGAAATCGTCAGGATACGGCGGCTTGAAAGACTCCAGAATCTCACAGCCGATCGTCGTATGCGTCTTCATCACCTCGAACTCTTCCGGTGTCAGCTTGCCCGGCTTTAACAGAATAGAATCCGGTATGCCGATCTTACCCACATCGTGAAGCGCGGACGCTCTGGCNATCTGATCGATCTGTACCGGCGTCAAGCCGTACTTCGGGAAATATTTTGCAAGGTACTTTAAGAGGATTCTGGTCAGATACTTGATCCTCTTGACATGATCCCCTGTCTCTACGCTACGGAACTCTACCACGGAACCGAGGGCATCAATCATAAACTCATTGTTGATGCGGATCGCCTTTTCCTGTTCGCGNATCGTTTCCTCCTGCTCCTTTAAGCGGATCTCCAGATTTTTCTTACTCTGGTAAAGTTCAATGATATTGCTGGCACGTCTCTTGATGATATTGGACTCAAAAGGCTTGTGCATCACATCCGCAATGCCGTACTCATATGCCTTCTCCTCACTCTCCTGAGGCGTCATACTGGTAATCAGGATAACCGGGATCTTCTCTAAAAGTTCTTTCTCCTTCATATAATCCAGCACGCCAAAGCCATCCATAACCGGCATGATAACGTCAAGCAGGATCAGCGCGATATCATTATTTTGCTCGATCGCCTCGATTGCCGCCATTCCGTTAGCCGCTTCCACAATGTCATAATCGGCATCAAACATCAAGCTGAGTATTGTTCTGTTTACTTCTTCATCATCCACAATCAGTAACTGCTGCCTGGTTGCATTCGCACTCATATCCCCGATTGATCCGCTCCTTCATCCGTCAGCACGAAAGGAATCGGACCTTCCCTCCTTTTTCCCATTTTATGTAGTAAAAATGAAAACGATAATTTCTTATTGATTATACAATTATTCCTACCGCTTGTCAATGGCGGTTTATTCCTGTGAGAGGATAAAATCCCTCACTTCCCTCTCCTCCGGCATCACACGAAGCGCCCCCTTGCGGGTAGTGATGATGGAAGCCGCCGCATTGGCAAAAGTCAGCATCTCAGTCAGCTTATNTTTGTCCAAATTATGTAAACCANAATGAAGGACATGGTGCAGGCAGCACCCGCCGAAGGTATCCCCCGCTCCGGTGGTCTCGATGGTCTTCTCCTGCAGGAANGGCTTCACCTCCACACGCAGATCCTTATAATAAGCGCGGCTGCCNTCCTTTCCCATAGAGAGCATNATCAGCGGGATATCATACTGTGCCCGCAGTTTGGCGATTCCTGCATCAAAGTCCTCCTCGCCCGTAAACCACNGGATCTCATTGTCGGAAATCTTCAGCACATCACACCGGGACAGACCGTANGCCACTTGCTCCTTCGCATCATCCAGAGATTTCCACAGGGGCTCTCTCAGGTTCGGGTCAAAGGAGATCACCGCNCCCGCTTCCTTTGCCGCCGCNATNGCTTTCTTTGTGGCGTTTCTCACGCCCTCATGGGTCATGGACAAGGTTCCGAAGTGGAAGATCTGCGCATCCTTTACCATCGCCAGATCCACTTCTTCCTCCCGCAGCATCATATCCGCCCCCGGATTCCGGTAGAAGGAAAAATCTCTGTCCCCATCCGCAAAGGTCTCCACAAAGGCCAGTGTTGTGCGCACCTCCTCGTCCATCACCAGATTGGAGGTATCAATCCCCACCTCATCAAGCGTCGCCTTCAGACGGTTTCCGAAGATGTCCCTACCCACCTTGCCGATAAACGCAGTCTTTCTGCCAAGCTTCGTCAGCATGGCAAGCACATTGCAGGGCGCACCGCCGGGATTCGCCTCATAGATCGGGTTCCCCTGTCCGCTGGTGCCATTCTCCGTAAAATCNATCAATAATTCGCCCAATGCCACTACATCATATTTTTTCATGTCATCCACCTCCCGTCTCAGATCAATTCATATTTTACCACGTCCATGGTCACTTCGCCATCGGCAAAAAAAGATATCCTGTCCGCCGACAGATCCGTATACATCGTCGCTGTAAGCACATATTCCCCGTCATTCACAAAAACTTCCACACTGAATCTGTCCAAAATGATCCGCATCTTGATATTTCCGTCCTTATTCGGCACCAGACAGCGGCGCTGGTGGATAATCGCCCTCCTGGAGCCCGAAAACTTCCTGTCCACTTTCACGATGGATTCATGCGGACGAAAGCTGATGGAAGTGCGATAAACGTCGTTCTGGGCAAATCTGACTGCAAACCTCTGATAGAGCTTTTCCGCGTCCACAGGACGGACTGTCAGCTCCATATCCACCTTACGCCCTTCTATGCCCGCCAGACTGATCACATCCGAAAAAGTCACGTTCTCATGCCGCACCTCTNCTCCCCGCATCGCTTCCAGCTCTCTGATGGGATTCTGATAGAGACGGCCGTTTTTCACGGAAAGTTCCCTGGGCAGAGTCATCTGTCCCAGCCAGGGCTGATCGGGCGTATGTAAATTACAGGTATCCCANTTCTGCATCCAGCCGATCATGATCCTCCTGCCGTCCGGNGCAAGAATGGTCTGGGGTGCGTAAAAATCAATGCCGTAGTCGATGGACTGGTCGTGTTCCTCGGNGAAGCTTTCCGTCTCCTCGTCNTAGGAACCGATCAGNCANAGGGTNCCGTTTCCNTTATGATANTCAAAGCCGTANGGCAGCATATCCTGTGGACTGGTGATCAGNACNGNCTTGCCGTCCAGCATAAAGAAATCNGGGCACTCCCACATTTTTCCAAAGCGTTTCTCATTGGCCGCCANTATCTTNTCATACTTCCAGNGAAGGCCGTCNGGNCTGCTGNAGANAAGNATNCGCCCGTCTCCNTCCTCCGTGCAGTTTCCCACGACNCAGCGGTAGGAACCNTCNGNCNTCTGCCACAGCTTCGGGTCNCGGAAATCAAACNTNCTGCNGCCCTCGGGCAGGTCTTCCCTGGTAAGNACCGGATTGCCCGTGTATTTCTCATAATCGATTCCATCCCCAACGGCGATGCATTGTGTCTGGATATCCCGGCTGCTGCCGTCCGGCTGCGTCTCCTTGGCCACGCCTGTATACATCAGCATATGTCTGCCGTCCGGCAGTACCACAGCGCTGCCGGAAAAACAGCCGTCCCTGTCATAATCCATATCCGGCGCCAGGGCTGCCGGAAGATATTCCCAGTGCAGCAGGTCTTTGGAAACCGCATGTCCCCAATGCATCGGCCCCCAGTGGGAATCATAAGGATGATACTGGTAGAACATATGGTATTCCCCTTTATAATAAGAAAACCCGTTGGGATCGTTCATCCACCCCACGCGGGTGGAAAGGTGAAAATCCGGTTTCTCCTCCCGACTGATCTTCCGCTCCACGGTCTCTTCATATCTTCTCGCATCACGCAAAGTCTGGCTTATCATATCTATTCCTCCTGCTATTATCTAAACTTAATATAACCTAATATCGGAGCAGATTCCATAGTTTTCTGCTCCGATATCATATATACGTAAATTTATACGGAGAATGCCGCATTCCAGGCATTCTCCTGTGCGAGACTTAGTACTTCTTCACGAAGCAGCCCTTGCTGCGAGTGATTAGAAGTACTTCTCGCACGGTTATTCCGTCGTTTCCACACTCGCGTAACGGTTATATGCTTCCTGGTATACCGTCAAGAGCTTCTCCATGCCGCACTTATCTGTCAAATGCTTGATGTAGGCATTCCACTCCTCATCGGTAGGCCCGCCGTTTTTCAACCATAGACCCTCCTGCTCTGCAACAGCGCTCTCAAAGTTCGCTTTGTACCAGTCGATGTCGTCCAGTTCTCTACTCGTAAACACACAGTCCACCGGATAAGTCGCCGTGTCGTCCACATAAGGCATCCAGAACTCATACAAATCAGTCAGACGCTCAATGGCGCGATCCTCCATCTTAAAAGTGGTCAGGTAGTAGTCGCTGAGGATCAGCTTCGGTCCCGCCACCTCACACTCGCCTTTCAACTCACCGGAACCCTTTCCATATTTCTCGCGGCTCTCCTCATCGGAAATACTCAGCCACACGCCGTCCTCATCCTGCCCCGTAAAATATGTGCCGATAGGGCCGTAATGAAGCTGCATCACGATTTCCGGGTCATACCACATATCGTAGAACTTCAACAGGTTCGCCGGGCTCTTGCAGGCTTTTGTAATATTGAGCTGNCCGCTGTTGGTNCCGCCGCCGGTACGGATCGTCACATTGTGGGTGCCGTCCGGGCCATCCAGNATGGGCAGGAACACATAATCCTTCGCGTAATCGCCCATCAATTCTTCAATGTACCACCAAGTGGAGACGCCCACATAGCCCTGGGAGCACTTGGCAATCAACTGGCTGTCNGTCTGGCTGAACATTTCCAGATCCATCAGCCCTTCCGCGTACCAGTCATGAAAATAGGTGACCGCATCCCGGTACTGATCTGTCACACACATAAATTCTACCGTGCCGTCTCCGCGCAAAACCAGATCATTGCAGACGTCGTTGGGCCAGTTCGTAAAGCCGAAACCCGCATAGAAGATGTTCTGTCCCCAACACCACTGGTCGAAGCCCGTGCTCATGGGAATGGTGCTGCCCGGCGCATTGCCGTAATACTTCGCGCTCATATCATTGTCTTTGAAAGCCTTCAGCGCAGTGTGAAGCTCATCCAGCGTGGTAGGCACCTCAAGTCCAAGGTCATCCAGCCATGCCTTATTGATCATGGAAAACTGGGGAACCGAGTAAATGCTGTAGTCCTCCGGTGCGCCGATACCCGCCGTTCCCATGCGCTCACCTGCGGGTAAACCGTAAATATAACCGTCGTCCATGGTGATGGCACTGCGTATATCCGGGTTNTCCTCCAGAATTTTGCTTAAGTTGGGCATATATTCTTCTGTCAGATACGGGGTCAGATCGATAAAAGTACCGTCGTCCCCGTAACGCGAGATATCGTAATTGCTGAAACCCACTCCCATAAAGGCATCCGGCAGTTCATCACCCGCGATGCGGATATTTACCTGCTCCGCTAAAGATTCACTCATGGTCGTCCATTCAATACTGATTCCCGTATCCGCCTGCAGCNGGTTCAAAACTTCATTATTATCGTAACCCGGACTGAGCGCACTTTGACCTCCCATGATCGCAAACTCTGTCTGGGACGTATCCGGATTCGCAACGCCTTTTTCATGATGTCCGTAGTCTTTCTTTCCACAGGCTGTCACAGACAGGGCAAGAGCAGCCATAAGCACACAGGACATCAGCTTTTTTCTATTATTGCATACTTTCCAGTCTCTCATAATATGATTTCCTTTCTGCGGTCAGCCTTTTACCGCGCCTGCCATAAAGCCTTTTTCAAAATACTTCTGCACGAACGGGTAGATGATCAGCATCGGCAGCGCCGCTATGATGATGGAAGAAAACTTGATCATCTCCGTCATCTTGTTCAACTCTGCGAAGCCGCCGGATATGGTACTCGCCTGNCTCGCGCTGGCCGAACTTTTGATCAGCACATTTCTCAGCACAAGAGGCAGGGGCGCCTTATTCGGGGAGGGCAGATAGATCATCGCCGTAAACCAGTCGTTCCAGTAAGCTACCATGCTGAACACGACCATAACTGCCATAATAGAGCGGCTTAAAGGCACAACGATCCTGATAAAAGTCGTCCACTTGGAAGCGCCGTCTATGCCTGCCGCCTCGATCATCTCCTTCGGAATACTGTTCTCAAAGAAATTTCTCACAATGATCATATTGCCGACCGCCACGCCGCCGGGAAGGAAGAGAGCCCACATATTGTTGATCAGTCCCGTCTCCTTAACTACCAGATAGGTGGGCACCATGCCGCCGCCGAAGTACATTGTGATAATAAAGAAAATACTTAGCCACTTTCTGCCCGGCAGTTCCTTCACGCTTAAAGGATAAGCCGTCAGATACAGCATTACAACCGAAAATACCGTACCTATAATGGTGTACTTAAAACTGTTTATAAGACCCGTCAGAATGCTGGGATCAGCAAATACCGACTTGTAGCCATCCCAGGTAAACTGGCTGGGCAGAAGGAAGGTCTTGCCCGCATATACATCATAAGGATTTGATACAGAAGCAATCAATACATAATATAACGGATAAGCCACTATAAACAGGATGACAGCGCAGATCACCACCAGAATGATATCGCTGCTTTTTTCAGAAAGTCCCGTCAGCTTTCCTGCATTTTTATTCGTTTTCATGCCGCACCTCCTATACGAAACTCGTGTCTTCCGATATCTTGCCGGCTATTTTATTCACCACGATCAACAGGATAATATTGATTACCGTATTAAATAGTCCAACCGCCGTGGAATAACTGTACTTGGCGTTTTCGATACCTTGCTGATACACATAGACCGAGATGACATCACTGGTCGCCTTGTTCAGATCCGTCTGCAAAAGCCATACCTTTTCAAAACCTACATTCATCAAACCGCCCGCACTCATGATCAGATTCAGAACCATGATCGAAGTGAGCGCCGGAATATCAATGTGGAGAATCCGCTGGAACAAGGATGCGCCATCTACTTTTGCCGCCTCGTAAAGTGATGTATCCACGTTGGCCAAAGTCGCCATATAAATGATGATGCCCCAGCCTGCATCCTGCCAGATTCCGGAAGCGATATATATCGTTCGGAATGCGGAAGACTCCGTCAGAAAATCGATGGAAGTTCCCGCGATCAGGTTGATCAGACCGCCTGAGGGACTTAAGAAAATACGAATCATACCGCAAATGACCATGGTGGAAATAAAGTGCGGTGCATAGAGCACTGTCTGGGTCACCCTCTTAAAACGCGCAAACCGCATCTGATTCATCATCAATGCGAGGATGATCGGAACCGGGAAACTCCACAACAAACTGTAAAAGCTGAGCAAAACCGTGTTCCTGATCATACGTCCGAAGGTCGGCGCACTGAAAAACCGTCTGAACCATTCGAGCCCGACCCATTCGCTCCCCATAAATCCACGGCTTACCTTGTAATCCCTGAAGGCAATCTGTATGCCGTACATGGGTATGTACTTATAGATAATCGTCAATACCACCGGAACCAATAGCATCGCATACAACTGCCAGTTATCCAGTATTCGTTTCTTTAGTGATCCGCCATCCGGCCGGCCCACCGGCCCCGCGGCCACCGCCTTGCTTCTACTCATATCCTGTCTCCTTTCCTTCTGTCACACTTTTACGTCTCACAACGTGAAACGTTATTTTTATTTATGGTTTCACTTTACCCCCCCCCCTGCCTTCTGTCAATATTTTTGTTCGTATTTTTCGTTAAATATTATATTTTCTGTTATTTTACACGAATCCTTTTGGTTATTTTTGTGTATTTTTTGCTTATTTGTTTCATGTAACGTTTCATGTTATCACAGTTTCTATGCTTTACAAATTCCAAAATTCTTATTATAATAACAATATATTCAGGCTTTAAGCCCCTTCATTTTTTGCTCTTACGTAATTTTCATATTGCTTATTACCGGCATTTATGGTTGCGTTTCATAGTGTTTCACGGGCTTTCACACTATTTCACAACTCATCCACGCCGTTGCATAGCGAAAATCGTTGAAAGGAACCTGTTATATGCAAAAGGAAAACTCTGCTCCGACTATGAAAGATGTGGCAAAAGAAGCCGGCGTTGCTCTCGGCACAGTGTCCAAAGTAGTAAACGGCCTGCCTGTGGGCGATTCCTACCGAATCCGGGTGGAGGAAGCCATTCAGAAGCTAAACTATCAGGTCAACAGCTACGCTCAGGGATTGAAAGCAAATAAAACCTACACGATAGCCCTCCTGATTCCCAACACCGTCGATCCGTTTTATGCGTCTCTCACCCATCATATCAATATGGCGCTTTTAAAGAGAAAATACCGCATGCTGCTGTGCGCTACCGATTTTGATCCGAAACAGGAGCAGGAATATATCTCTATGGCACAGCAAAATAAGGTGGACGGCATTATCGGCCTGACCTATAATCCCGCCCTTATGGTGGCGGAAAATACACCTTTTGTCGCCATCGACCGCTCTATGGGACCGGGTATCCCCTGTGTCGCCTGCGACAACTTTGCCGGCGGACAGCTCGCAGCAGAAAAGCTGGCTGATCTGGGCTGTAAAAACGTGGCCTTTCTGCGAACCGGCTCCGCCCTTATCAACGAGCCGAATAAGCGCAAAGCCGGTTTTGAGACCGGCTGCCTTTCCCGCGGTCTTTCCTATGAAATGAAAATACTGGATGATGTGGATTCCTACGAAGAATTTGAGATGTTTCTATCTGAACACATGGAAAACGGCAAATTAGCCTTTGACGGTATTTTCTGTGTGACAGACCGGCTTGCCTGCCTTGTGTTAAAGATGCTTCATAAGTTGGGCCAGCGTGTCCCGGAGGATGTGCAGCTCATCGGTTTTGACGGCATACGCGCCTTTGGCACACTAGACTATCACTGCTCCACCATCGTGCAGCCGGTTCCGGAGATCGCAGAAATGTGTGTGGAGCTGCTTTTGCGGGAAAATATGCTTGTAAAACCGCCTCTGGTCTGTCTGCCCGTCACCTACGCCTACGGCGGAACCACCCTGGAAACACAATGATCCGGATAGCGGGAGGAATAGGATATGCGCATCGGAAATCTTGACGAACAGAATCATGCCGACGGGCTGGCAGAACTGATTGAGGCAGGCAGCCCCGACCAAATGACAAAATCACAGAGGCGAAAGAACTGGTGGCACTATTATAAATGGTATGTCATCATTGGCGTCATTCTCTTCGCCGCCCTCATCCATATCGCCGGAAACGCAATGGGCCTCTTTACCAAATCACCCGATCTGCAGATTGCCTATGTGGGTGAGAACCCGCTTCCCGAGGATACCGTGACCGCATTGGAACAGCTCTTTGCCGGTCTCATCGAGGATTTTAATCGGGACGGTGAAGTGATCGTGCAGGTAAATCAATACACAGGCGACCCGAACGCCTCGGACGCCGAGACAGCCTATTACCAGTACGCCTCGGAGATCACTCTGATGGGTGATATCTCCTCCTGCGAAAGCTATCTTTTTCTGCTGGAAGATCCACAGGGTTTTCAGCGGGAATATCAGATTCTGGCAGAGCCGGACGGAAGCTGTCCCGGCGACGCGGACTACAGTGTGGACGGCAAGGTCATACGCTGGGCGGACTGCCCTCTCCTTTCCTCCGTCAATCTGGGTTCCTATACCATATTGGCGGCAGGACAGAAAATAACCGGCAATAGCCAGGAGCTTCTGTCCGGCCTCTGCCTTGGGCATCGCTGTTTTTACAATGACAAGACGACAGACAACAGAGAAGCCTGCGATTCCTTGTGGCAGCTTCTTTACAGCAGTTTGGAAAATTAACAACCAATAGATCGGAGAAGGATACATTATGAAAGCGAAAAGTTTTTTTCTAATTCCGGGACTCTCATTGACATTGGCGCTGACCGGATGCGCCGCATCCCCTTCCGGCCTTGAAGAAAGCGCCGTGACCGTCGAGGATTCCGAATATGTCACCGTCGGCAGTCATCTGACCGTACACAAAACAGACAGCCGCCTGACTCTGGTGGATCACAAGGATGCCTTGGCCTCGGACGGCCTGTATTACGCCGCCTGGGCAGCGGGAAGTCCTGAAGAATACGAAAACAGCGAGGGCGACACCGTGGATTTGTACGACGCCCAGCTCTATCTGCTTTTGGCTGAATGCAAGACTGTAGATGCCGCAGAGGATAACTCGAAAAGCTGGCTTGAGGCCGGACGGGCGAACTATGAGGTGACTGCCGAAGAGACGATCTCCTGTAACGGGCAATCCTATACTCTGCTCACCTACCATTTTACCAGCGAAGAAAACCCCTACTCGCACGGTGTATCGGCTTTCGGGGTCTTTGAAAACTGTGCCATATGCGCAGAGTTGACATGTCAGGAATCATACGGCGAAGACCTGAAAGAAATGCTCACCGATTTCCTGGAGGGATGCAGCTACAAGTAGATATCCTCAGACGGCCCCGTACCCACTTTGCGTGATGCCTCACAGCATCGAGTCGTCCCGCAGAACCTCCGGCAGATTGATTCTTTTCACCTGCAGCCAGCCAAGATAATAGGCAAACGCCACAGCGCCCAGAACAGCTATTCCGAAAACTATGACCGGAATAAACGGCGCCCGGGCTAAAAAGTCTCCCATTGGGAGATAGCTTGCCCGAAGCATTGCCCATGCGGCAAGAATTGCAATCGGCAGGGAAATCAAAATCGGACGACCCGCTAAAACCAATGCCTCGATACAGAACAGCTTCCGAATTCCTCCGGGTGTCATACCCACAGACAGATATCTGGCGAACTCCCTTTTTCTCTGGTGCACAAATCCTAACGTATTAGAAAATACATTGCCGATTCCGATGATCGCAAGCAATACACAGAAACCGCTAAATATAGCCATCATCCCCTGTATCTGCCTGTCGTTTATCTCTTTTTCCTGAATACGGTTTTCGCTCACCGTCGTATATCGTGAACCGAGCAGCCGGTCAATCTCCCCCTGCAATGCGCGCAGCTTCTCTGCTGTCGGATCTTCCCCACTGAGAATACAGACAGATAAGTCTTCTTCACGGCCTCCGATCTGCCCTTTGACCTCTCTCCACAGAGATGCCGGAAGAAAATGCACCATCTCATAGTAGTCAATCGTCGCATACTCTTCCCGCAAAACGGGTACTTTGTCTGTGTAAGCCAAAACCGGAATCTCCGCCATGCTCTCTTCCCTACCCGCCTGTCTTAAAACACTCGTGTCACTTTCCCCTTTTATATATGGCATATATTCAGGATGCCTGAAATCCGGGTTGGTCACATCACGAATCCGGTTTAATATCACCGCCCCGTCAAGCTGCGGCGTTATCCCGGCCTGCTCACAGTAGGCAAGGAAAGACGCATCATCCAATATGACGATCGGTGCGTTGACCAGAAAGCCCTCGTCCGTTCTCATGACATCCTCCTCCCCGGCATGGGAAAATCCGCCAAGATCTCTCATCTCTTCGCTCATTTCCTCCTCCGCGACTATTCTCTTCGCCATCGCCTTCTGATAGGCAATGGCATTTTCCACGCCGGAAAGTTCCCGGATTTTCTCTGTCTCCCCAAAAGCTTCCACCGACTCCCCTTTCACGGTGACCATGATATCCCAGACATCCTGATACCGTTCGAAATAGGTGGCTCCTGTACTGAGTTGGGAAAGGGTAACCATACACAGCATGACCGTAAAGGCCAGAAACGCAAGGGACAGGGACAGCGACGCCGTCCGCAGGGCTTTCCGCTGTGCGCGCAGCGCGTTCCCCGCCAGTTCTCCCTCCACACCGAATAAAAAGGCAAGCACCGGGGAGCGGCCTCTGCGTTTCAACTGCAGCTCTGCCGTATTTTTGATTGCTTCCAGAGGCGTCACCTTACTCAGTTTTTTAGCCGGCAGCCAGGCGGAAATCCATATCGTCAGCCCTGTTATAACCAATGTCAGCACCAAAACCAGCGGATGATACCCAAATACCGACTCATGTCTGTCCGGCACACCATCCGCCAGCACATTGATCAACCGCAGCAATCCCATGCTGCACAAAATGCCGGACAAATTTCCGATCAGAATCGGTACGGTGCACCAGGAAATTGCTTCCCGCAAAAGGCAGGCTCGTATCTGCTTCGGAGCAGCCCCGATNCTGGATAGAGTGCCAAGCTGCCGAATTTTTCCGCTCATGGTAAACGCAAAAGCATTGTGTATGATCACAATAAGCGAAACCGACGCCAGCCCCATGACCAGAANAAGCACCGGAANCGCCCCGCCCGAAGCCGCCGTCCGCCCCGAACTCTCCTCCAACGCAATTCTCTCATTTTCATACTTCCATAAATTATAAAACATACTGCAAAGCACTGATAAGAGCAGGGCTGAAATAAACGCCGCTATCCTGACCGACAGTCCTGACNAACGGTTATTTTTATGACAATCCGATAAATAATTCTTCCACATAGCCATCACCTCCGCTGCTCGTCATGGATGATACNTCCATCCTCTATAGTGATGATGCGGTCCGCTTCCAGAGCCGCCCTCTCGTCATGGGTGATGAACAGAACTGTCTGTCCCAGATTGCGGTTGGAAAGCTTTAACATGTCAATGATCTCTCGGGCATTTCTCTGATCCAGATTGCCCGTCGGCTCATCCGCCAGCAACAAAGCCGGACGATAGATCAGCGAACGGGCGATGGCCGCTCTCTGCTGCTGCCCGCCCGAAAGCTGGCTCGGCAGCGCCTCCAGTCTGTCGGAAATNCCGAGGGAATCCACCACCTTCTCAAAATATTCTTCATTAGGTTTCTTTTTGTCCAAAGCCAGCGGCAGCAGAATATTTTTCCGCACCGTAAGCGTAGGGATCAGATTATAAAANTGATAGACCAGTCCCACCTTTCTCCTGCGAAAAATAGCTGCCTGGGCAGGGTTCAGCNNNGAAAGCTCCGTTCCTCCCACAATGACCTTGCCCTCCGTGGGCTTGTCCACGCTTCCGAGAATGTGCAGCAATGTGGACTTGCCGGACCCGGAGGCTCCCATAACTGCCACAAATTCCCCCTGCTCCACCGTCAGATCGATCCCATNGAGGGCCACTACCTGATTCTCGCCTGAGCCATATACCTTGCGGATCTTTTCACAACTTACAATGTTCATACATCCATCTCCTCTGTCTATGAATAGTTTGTTGTTCTCTNCTTCCAGTATAACCGCGCAAAGTTACANCTCAGTGACGGACATAAAAATGAATTTCAAAACAGGCNCCNCCCTCCGCCAGATTTTTGGCNCGTATCGTTCCGTTTTGACGCTCCACGATCTCCTTCGCCAGTGCCAGACCAATGCCGATCCCACCCTCGCCGGCATTTTCTCCGCGATAAAACCGCTCAAAAAGATGGGGGATATCCGCCTTNGCAAANCCCNCNCCCTCATCCCANATCAAAATCTCCGTATACAGNGGATTCTGCCCGTAGGANCAATGCACNGTNCCNCCNGCATTGTGTTCCATNCANTTNTTCATNAGATTCATCACCGCCTCCATCGTCCAGTCCANATCGGCGGTTATGGCCATCTCCCCCAGTTCCGGAATCTCTACTNANGTACCTGTCTGNNCAAACAATTCCTGCAGATTGTCCGCCGCAAGCATAAGCACNGTNAAAACATCGANNTCNTCCCTCTGCAATGCCAGAGTACCGGCGTCGAGCCGGGATAACACAAGCAGCGCCTCCTCCAAATGGGTAAGCCGCATAAGCTGCCTCTGTATCTGTGAAAGCCTCTCCTCCTCATATTCTTTTTGCAGTATCTGCACNGACAGNGANATCGCAGTGATCGGCGTTTTGATCTGATGCGCAATATTGGACAGGTTCTCAGCGAAAGCATTTTTTGTCTGCACTGCCGCATCCTTCGTCTGATAGAGAGAGGTCAATGTCTTGTAAATTTCATTCTCCAGCCTGGAAAAAGCGTCCTCCCCCAGACTTTTGCACAGCGGCACCCTTCCCATGACAGCCTGCTCCAGATAGGCNTCCAAAGCCTGAATGCGCGCANTCTGCCGCTTCTTCCAGCATCGAAAAANAAGGGCGAAAAAAATAGCGCCAGCCAAAAATCCTGCTGCCGCAAACAATATATTNTCCCATCCGCTCATACAGTATCCTCCATGCGATATCCTATACTCCTTACTGTTTTCAGACAGGCTGGCCGNCCCAGCTTATCCCGCAGACGCTTCATCGTGACCGTCAGGGTATTGTCATTCACATAATTCCCGTGTACATCCCATACCTGCTCTAAAATGCGTTCTCTGGTGACTGTCTTTCCTTCGTTTTGCATCAGATAGTAAAGCAGCTCATACTCCACCGCGCTTAAATCAACCTCCCCGGAATGATCGGAAACCGTCCTGCGGTCCAGATCCATCACGATCCCGCCGCAGGAAAGATAGTTTCTGGTTACGTTGCCCGTTCTCCGAAGCAGAGCCTGCATCCGGGAATACAATACATCCAGATCGAAGGGCTTCACCACATAATCATCGGCACCGCTTTGAAANCCNGAGACAATATCGCTGGAATCCCCCCGGACTGTGAGAAAAATAACGGGCAGCGCTTTCCACTTGCTGCGAATCCATCGGCACAGATTCTCCCCCTGCCCGTCCGGCATATTCAAGTCGATCAGAACAATGGTCGGCACATNCGCCTGCAGGGCCTGTCTGGNCCNNGCNATCGTGTGATACACNGTCACCNGGCAGCCTTTTTCTTCCAGATATTTTTTTACCATATTCGCTATGTCGGAGTCATCCTCAACATAATATATTTCCATCACAACAGGTTCCGCCTTCCAGTCTTTTTATCTATTATAACAACATTATATCATAAAAATATGACAGTTCCGTGACAGCCTTAGCAGACATTCCTTTTATAGCTTTCCCTTGACAGAGTCCTCTTTTGTAATAAAATAGTAGTCATCATTGTCAGTCTGTTTCATGTATACGAAGGAGAAGCCATGTTTTCATTCTTTATCTGTTTTATCGCAGGAATCGGCGCCGGACTCGGCACAGGATTTGCAGGTATGAGCGCCGCCGCAGTCATCAGCCCTATGCTGATCACCTTCTTAGGGCTTCCGGCCTATGAAGCCGTAGGGATCGCCTTGGCAAGCGATGTGCTGGCAAGCG